>NZ_JARBAX010000001.1:4429525-5151550 GCF_028807635.1 Streptomyces spiramyceticus | reverse complement strand
AGGTCGCGCCAGGTGCCGTCCACATCGCGTACGCGCGCCTGGCCGCCCAGCTGGCCGTCCGTACCCACTTCGCGGGCCACCCGGGTCACCTGGTCGGCGAACGACGACAGCTGGTCGACCATCGTGTTGATGGTGGTCTTGAGCTCCAGGATCTCGCCGCGCGCATCGATGTCGATCTTCTTGGTCAGGTCGCCCTTGGCGATGGCCGTGGTGACCATCGCGATCTGGCGGACCTGTCCGGTCAGGTTGGACGCCATCGAGTTCACCGACTCGGTGAGGTCCTTCCACGTACCGGAAACGCCCGGGACACGGGCCTGGCCGCCGAGCTCGCCCTCCGTGCCCACCTCGCGGGCCACACGCGTGACCTCGTCGGCGAACGAGGACAGCGTCGTCACCATCGTGTTGACGGTGTCGGCGAGCTGCGCGACCTCGCCGCGCGCCTCGACCGTCACCTTCTTGGTCAGGTCACCGTTGGCGACCGCCGCCGAGACCTGCGAGATGTTCCGTACCTGCGACGTCAGGTTGTTGGCCATCAGGTTGACGTTGTCGCTGAGGTCCTTCCAGATACCGGTGACCCCGCGCACCCGGGCCTGGCCGCCGAGGATTCCCTCGGTGCCCACCTCGCGAGCGACCCTCGTCACCTCGTCGGCGAACGACGACAGCTGGTCGACCATCGTGTTGACGGTCGTTACGAGCTCCAGGATCTCGCCCTTGGCATCGACGGTGATCTTCTTCGACAGATCGCCCTTGGCGACCGCCGTCGTGACCTCGGCGATGTTGCGCACCTGTGAAGTCAGGTTGTTCGCCATGAAGTTGACGGACTGGGTGAGGTCCTTCCACGTACCGCTGACGCCCTGGACCTCGGCCTGACCGCCGAGAATGCCCTCGGTGCCCACCTCGCGGGCCACCCTGGTCACCTGCTCCGCGAAGTTCGACAGCTGGTCGACCATCGTGTTGAGGGTGTTCTTCAGCTCCAGGATCTCGCCGCGCGCATCCACGTCGATCTTCTGCGACAGGTCACCGCGCGCGACCGCCGTGGCGACCTGCGCGATGTTGCGGACCTGAGCGGTGAGGTTGCCGGCCATGCCGTTCACGGAGTCGGTCAGATCGCGCCATACGCCGGCGACTCCCGGCACCTGGGCCTGGCCGCCCAGGCGTCCGTCCGTACCCACCTCACGGGCGACTCGCGTCACCTGGTCCGCGAAGGAAGACAGCTGGTCCACCATCGTGTTGATGGTGTTTTTCAGTTCGAGGATCTCGCCGCGCGCATCCACGTCGATCTTCTGCGACAGGTCACCGCGGGCCACTGCCGTCGTCACCTGAGCGATCTGCCGCACCTGCGAAGTCAGGTTCCCCGCCATGAAGTTGACGGAGTCGGTGAGTTCCTTCCAGGTACCGCTGACGCCGTCCACCCGCGCCTGGCCGCCGAGGCGGCCCTCCGTGCCCACGTCGCGCGCCATCCGCGTCACCTGGTCGGCGAACGACGACAGCTGGTCCACCATCGTGTTGACGGTGTTCTTCAGCTCCAGCATCTCGCCGGAGACGTCGACGGTGACCTTCTGCGAGAGATCGCCGTTGGCGACCGCGGTCGTCACCTGCGCGATGTTGCGCACCTGGCCGGTGAGGTTACGGAAGGCCGTGTTGACGGAGTCCGTCAGGTCCTTCCACGTGCCCGCCGCGCCCGGCACCTGCGCCTGGCCGCCCAGCAGACCCTCGACGCCGACCTCTCGCGCCACCCGCGTCACTTCGGAACCGAACGACTGAAGCTGGTCCACCATCGTGTTGACGGTGTTCTTCAGCTCCAGCATCTCGCCCGCGACGTCGACGGTGACCTTCTGCGTCATGTCACCGTTGGCCACCGCCGTCGTAACCTGCGCGATGTCCCGCACCTGAGTCGTGAGATTCCGGAAGACCGTGTTGACGGAGTCCGTCAGGTCCTTCCACGTGCCCGCCGCGCCCGGCACCTGCGCCTGGCCGCCCAGCAGACCCTCGCCACCGACCTCGCTGGCCACTCGCGTGACCTCGTCCGCGAACGTACGCAGCGTCTCGGTCATCTGGTTGATGGTCTCGGCGAGCTGGGCCACCTCGCCCCGCGCGCTCACCGTGACCTTCCGCGACAGATCACCATTGGCGACCGCCGTGGTCACCTCCGCGATCCCGCGCACCTGCGCGGTCAGGTTCCCCGCCATCAGGTTGACGGAGTCCGTCAGGTCCTTCCACACACCGGCCACACCCGGCACCTGCGCCTGACCGCCCAGCTCGCCCTCGGTACCCACCTCGCGGGCGACACGGGTCACCTCGGAGGAGAAGGAGGACAGCTGGTCGACCATCGTGTTGACGGTGTTCTTCAGCTGCAGCATCTCGCCGGCCACATGGACGGTGACCTTGCGTGACAGATCGCCCTTGGCGACCGCCGTCGTGACGAGAGCAATGTCACGTACCTGAGCCGTGAGCCGGTACGCCATCGTGTTGACGGAATCCGTGAGATCTTTCCATGAACCGGACATACCGCGCACCTGAGCCTGGCCGCCCAGCTTGCCCTCGGTGCCCACCTCAAGAGCGACCCGCGTCACCTCGTCGGTGAACGCCGAAAGCTGGTCGACGAGGTTGTTGACCGTACGCCCGACCTTCAGGAATTCGCCGCGCAGCGGGTGCCCCGTACCCTCCGCCCCCTGCGACCGCAGCTCCATCCGCTGGTCCAGATCACCGTCGGCGACCGCGGACAGCACCCGCCCGACCTCGGACACAGGCCGCGCGAGATCGTCGACCAGGGCGTTCGAAGCGTCAATCGCGGCAGCCCAGGAGCCCTCGCAGGCGCCCGTCTCCAGCCGCTCGGCCAGCTTCCCCTCGCGCCCGACCATGCGCCGTACGCGGGCCAGCTCGCCGGTCAGATGCAGATTCCGGTCGGCGACCTCGTTGAAAACGGCGGCGATCTCGGCCATCACACCGTCGCCCGAGACCGTCAGGCGTTTACGGAAATTGCCGTCCCGCATCGTCACTAGTGCCGCCAGCAGCCTTCCGAGGGCTGCCGTGTCCACTTCGGTTGTCCCATTGTTCCGGGACCGTCCGCCTTTTGCGCGCGTGTTCGTGCTCCGCGCGGCTGCGCCAGACTCCACCGTGTCCCTCCCGCAGGGGTTGACCGTACTCACTGGGGCTTCTCCCGGAGCCTTCCCAGTGTTTCACCCTGGCCGAACCAGGCCATAACAGTTCGGCAGCTTCGCACACCCCTCCCCGCACTCTCAGGGCGGAAACACTGGTGACCGGCATCCGCACGGACAGCGAAGGTAAGTAACCTGGCATCCGGCTGTCCAGCCGCCCCGGTCTGCCCGGCGGGGGCGGTGGCGCGAGAACTACCACCGGGCACCGGAGGGGCGGGCCGATCATGGCAGAGCCGGGCGTCGATACGCGTACGAGGAGTTCTGTGATCACCGCGCGGGCGGCTGCCAGCTTCGATCCCGTGGGACGGTCCGTCGCGACCGCCCGCGCCTTTGTCAGGGACACACTCCAGGGGTGGGGGTATTCCGACATCGTGGACGACGCCGTCGTCCTCACCAGCGAGCTCGTCACCAACGCCGTCGTGCATGCGGGCACCACCGCCGACGTGCTCTGTCTCCGGATGGAAGACGGCATCCGGGTCGAGGTCGCCGACCGCTATCCCGAGCGCGAGGTTCCGCTCCAGGGCTCGGCCCAGTCCTTCGGCAGCCCCGATCGCGAAGGTGGCCGAGGACTGCTCCTGTGCGCCGCGCTCGCCTCCCGCTGGGGCGTCGAGTACGCGCGGACCCACAAGCAGGTCTGGTTCCAACTCGATCTCCCCGCTCGCCCGGTCGGCATCCGCTCCGCCGGCCCCGTGCTCCCGGTCGAGCTCCTCCCGGTCGCCGACGGCCGCGTCCGCGTCGCCGTCGTCCAGATCGACCGCACCGGCGCGATCAGCGCCTGGAACGAGGACGCGGAAGAGCTCTTCGGTTACGCCGCCGACCAGGTCATCGGCAAGCAGCTCACCGACTTCGCCGCCTGGCCCCACACCCCCGGCATCGCCACCGGCATCGCGGACGCTCTCCAGCTGTCCCGCTGGGAGGGCAGCTACGGCGTACGCGGCGCCGACGGCCGCGTCGTCGCCGTCTACGCGTCCCACCTGCGCGTACGGGACGCAGCCGGCGAGCCGTCCACCGTCTGCCTTCTCGTACGCGACTTCGAGCGCGCCGTGATCCAGTCCCCGCAGCGCACCCCCGCCGACACCGCGGGCGGCACGTTCCCCGAGGGCCGCACGGCCGACCCGTTCGAGGTCTTCATCGGCTCCCCCGCCCCCGACGACCTCGACGGACTCCTTCAGCGCACGGTCGAGCGCTCCCGGGACATGCTGGACGCCGACTCCGCGTTCCTGCTCCTCGCCACCGACGACGAGACCGAGCTGGAGGTACGAGCCACCACCGGCCTCCCCTCCGCCCGCCAGCGCTTCGCCCGCGTCCCGGTGGAAGCCGGCACCGGCCGCTACGGCTCGGCCCGCATGCCCGCCGTCCACGAGGACCTCACGGCCGTCCCGGGCGCCGTCCCCCTCCTCAGCGGCACCGGCATGCGCTCCGTCGTCACCGTCCCCCTCAAGGTCGAGGGCCGCCTCACCGGCTCACTCGGCGTCGCCGCCGAAGCCCCCGGCCGGTACTCCAACGAGGAGGCCCTGCGCCTCCAGTTCGCCGCCGACCGCATCGCGCTCGCCGTCGAATCCGCCCGCCTCGGCGAGCTGGAGCGCCTCCGCCGAGGCTCCCTGTCGTTCCTCGTCGAGGCTTCCGACCTCCTCGCCGGTACGCTCGACCGCGACCAGACCCTGGCCCTCATGGCACAGATGACGGTCCCCACCCTGGCCACCTGGTGCGCCGTCTACACCATCGCCGACCAGTCCTCCGAGCCGTACCTCTCGTACGTACTCCACGAGGACGAGGAGCGCATCGACGGCCTCAAGGCCCTGCTCTCCAAGATCGACCCGCCGGAGCCGGTCCCCGCCCCCGGCGCCCGCATCTGGACGGCCCCGAGCGACGCCGCCCACCAGGCCGCCCTCCGTACGTCGATGCGAAGCCTCGGCCTCGGCTCCACCCCGCACCTCGGCTCGGGCATCGGCACCACACTCGCGACAGCCGCGGCCGTCGGCGGCGAGACCGTCGTCCTCCCCCTGGTCGCCCGCAACCGCGTCATCGGCATGCTCACCCTCGGCAAGCCAACCGACGACCACTTCCGCCAGGAAATCCTCGAACTCGCCGAAGACCTCTCCCGCCGCGCCGCGCTGGCCCTCGACAACGCACGCCTGTACTCCGAGCGCATGGCCATCAGCCAGTCGCTCCAGCGCAGCCTCCTGCCGCCCGAGCTGCCTCACGTCCCGAACGTCGAGGTGGAGGTCATCTACCGAGCGGCCGGCGAAGGCAACGAGGTCGGCGGCGACTTCTACGACCTCTTCCCGATCCGCGACGGCGCGTACGGCTTCGCCATCGGCGACGTCTGCGGTACGGGCCCGGAAGCGGCCGCGGTCACCGGCCTCGCCCGCCACGCCCTGCGCCTCCTGGCCCGCGAAGGCTTCAGCGGCCCCGCCGTCCTTGAACGCCTGAACGCGGCGATCCTCGACGAGGGCGCCCGAAGCCGCTTCCTGACGCTCCTGTACGGCGAGTTGTGGCCGCAGGAGGACGGCAGCTCGATCCTCAAAATCGTCTGCGCGGGCCACCCGCTCCCCCTGCGTCTGCGCCCGGACGGCTCGGTCGAACCGGCCGCCGAACCCCAGCCGCTGCTCGGCGTCATGGAGGACCTGGAGCTGTACGAGCAGAGCGTCACCCTCGACCCCGGCGACGTACTCCTGTGCGTCACGGACGGCGTCACCGAGCGCCGCGAGGGCACCCGAATGCTCGGCGACGACGGCCTCGCCGACGTCCTGGCCACCTGTACGGGCCTGACGGCCGGCGCAGTGGCCGCCCGCATCCTGCGCGCCGTCGAGCGCTTCGCAGCAGAACCCGCCTCCGACGACATGGCCATCCTCGCGATGCGCGTCCCGGAGCGGCACAACTCGTAGGGCATACGCGAAAGGCCCCCGCCAACGGCGGGGGCCTTTCGTTTGTGAGCCCCAATACGGAATCGAACCGTAGACCTTCTCCTTACCATGGAGACGCTCTACCGACTGAGCTATTGGGGCCTGCTGCGCTGCGGCAACGGAATAGATCATACCCGAATCCGAGCGTGCTCTGAACCCACCCTTCGTCCGGACCGGCCCCGCCCCCGCTGCCACCTTGCGCGAATGCGGACACGTCCTGGCAAGCCCATGAATTGGCCGAAAATCGTCCGGGCGCCAAGCGGGCGACATGGCGGAACCACCGCCGACGTCAACGCCACCGACGTGAAGTGGGAGTTCTTCGCTTCCCACCCCAAACAATCGTCCTAGAAGGCCGGTTGCAGGAGCCCGCCGAGCGCATTGCAGGCCGCCACGACACGTTGAAGGTCACGACGGGACAGCTCGCCGCCGATGGGCAGAGCGAGCGTCTCGTCGGCGGCCCGCTCGGTCTCGGGCAGACAGATCTCCCGCCGGAAGTCCGGCAGCCGGTGTACGGGGGTCTTCACCGGCACACGACAGTCAACGCCCCTGCGCCGCACGGCGTGTGCGAACGCGTCACGATCGGGCCGCCCATTGCCGGGCACCCGGACGACGTACTGCTGATAGCCGTGCCCCTCGCACGCCGCCGGCGTCCGTACCCCGGTGAGCCGCCCGTCCAGGTAAGCCGCATGCACGCGCCGTCGAGCGACCGCGCTCGGATCCGCGTCGGCCTCCTCGCGATGCTCCACCACGAGAAGCCCTCGCCGACGCCCGAGCTCCTCGAGCCGTCCCATGCCTGCGGGAGACCCGAATCGCTTTACGCCCACGATGGCCGCCGTACGCGATGTCACGGCGGCTTCCGCGGCGCCCGCATCCAGGCAGTACGTATCCCCGTCGATGTCGGCGAACACCGGCAACGCCCGCACAGCCAGCACCGCCTCGGCCACCTCGACGTTCCCGTAAGCCGACACGATGACCTCGTCGCCGGCACCGACACCCGCGGACTTCAGCATTCCGATCGTCCCCATGACTGTGGATGCTGGTCGTACGACGTGAACACCAAGTGACTAGGCATAAAAAAACGCTGGTCCCCGAACCGAAGTTCAGGGACCAGCGTGAATGATTGTTCGGCGGCGTCCTACTCTCCCACAGGGTCCCCCCTGCAGTACCATCGGCGCTGAAAGGCTTAGCTTCCGGGTTCGGAATGTAACCGGGCGTTTCCCTAACGCTATGACCACCGAAACACTATGAAGTTGAACAAACCGGTGCCGTCACAGTTCGTTACTTCAGAACTAACACAGTGGACGCGAGCAACTGAGGACAAGCCCTCGGCCTATTAGTACCAGTCAGCTCCACCCGTTACCGGGCTTCCACATCTGGCCTATCAACCCAGTCGTCTACTGGGAGCCTTAACCCCTCAAAGGGGGTGGGAACACTCATCTCGAAGCAGGCTTCCCGCTTAGATGCTTTCAGCGGTTATCCTTTCCGAACGTAGCCAACCAGCCATGCCCTTGGCAGGACAACTGGCACACCAGAGGTTCGTCCGTCCCGGTCCTCTCGTACTAGGGACAGCCCTTCTCAATATTCCTACGCGCGCAGAGGATAGGGACCGAACTGTCTCACGACGTTCTAAACCCAGCTCGCGTACCGCTTTAATGGGCGAACAGCCCAACCCTTGGGACCGACTCCAGCCCCAGGATGCGACGAGCCGACATCGAGGTGCCAAACCATCCCGTCGATATGGACTCTTGGGGAAGATCAGCCTGTTATCCCCGGGGTACCTTTTATCCGTTGAGCGACAGCGCTTCCACAAGCCACTGCCGGATCACTAGTCCCGACTTTCGTCCCTGCTCGACCCGTCGGTCTCACAGTCAAGCTCCCTTGTGCACTTACACTCAACACCTGATTGCCAACCAGGCTGAGGGAACCTTTGGGCGCCTCCGTTACTCTTTAGGAGGCAACCGCCCCAGTTAAACTACCCATCAGACACTGTCCCTGATCCGGATCACGGACCGAGGTTAGACATCCAGCACGACCAGAGTGGTATTTCAAGATTGACTCCACACACACTGGCGTGCATGCTTCACAGTCTCCCACCTATCCTACACAAGCCGAACCGAACACCAATATCAAACTGTAGTAAAGGTCCCGGGGTCTTTCCGTCCTTCTGCGCGAAACGAGCATCTTTACTCGTAGTGCAATTTCACCGGGCCTATGGTTGAGACAGTCGAGAAGTCGTTACGCCATTCGTGCAGGTCGGAACTTACCCGACAAGGAATTTCGCTACCTTAGGATGGTTATAGTTACCACCGCCGTTTACTGGCGCTTAAGTTCTCAGCTTCGCACACCCGAAAGCGCACTAACCGGTCCCCTTAACGTTCCAGCACCGGGCAGGCGTCAGTCCGTATACATCGCCTTACGGCTTCGCACGGACCTGTGTTTTTAGTAAACAGTCGCTTCTCGCTGGTCTCTGCGGCCACCCCCAGCTCACCGTGTAAAACGGATCACCAGTGATGGCCCCCCTTCTCCCGAAGTTACGGGGGCATTTTGCCGAGTTCCTTAACCATAGTTCACCCGAACGCCTCGGTATTCTCTACCTGACCACCTGAGTCGGTTTAGGGTACGGGCCGCCATGAAACTCGCTAGAGGCTTTTCTCGACAGCATAGGATCATCCACTTCACCACAATCGGCTCGGCATCAGGTCTCAGCCCTAATGTGTGACGGATTTGCCTATCACACGGCCTACACCCTTACCCCGGGACAACCACCGCCCGGGCTGGACTACCTTCCTGCGTCACCCCATCGCTTACCTACTACCACCTTGGGCCGCCGGCTCCACCACTTTCCTTTCCCCGAAGGGTCCGGAACGGCTTCACGGGCTTAGCATCAATGGATTCGATACTGGGCGTTTCAAAGCGGGTACCGGAATATCAACCGGTTGTCCATCGACTACGCCTGTCGGCCTCGCCTTAGGTCCCGACTTACCCTGGGCAGATCAGCTTGACCCAGGAACCCTTAGTCAATCGGCGCACACGTTTCTCACGTGTGTATCGCTACTCATGCCTGCATTCTCACTCGTGAACCGTCCACAACTCGCTTCCGCGGCTGCTTCACCCGGCACACGACGCTCCCCTACCCATCCCAGCGGGCGTTGGCCCTATTGCTGGAATGACACGACTTCGGCGGTACGCTTGAGCCCCGCTACATTGTCGGCGCGGAATCACTTGACCAGTGAGCTATTACGCACTCTTTCAAGGATGGCTGCTTCTAAGCCAACCTCCTGGTTGTCTCTGCGACTCCACATCCTTTCCCACTTAGCGTACGCTTAGGGGCCTTAGTCGATGCTCTGGGCTGTTTCCCTCTCGACCATGGAGCTTATCCCCCACAGTCTCACTGCCGCGCTCTCACTTACCGGCATTCGGAGTTTGGCTAAGGTCAGTAACCCGGTAGGGCCCATCGCCTATCCAGTGCTCTACCTCCGGCAAGAAACACACGACGCTGCACCTAAATGCATTTCGGGGAGAACCAGCTATCACGGAGTTTGATTGGCCTTTCACCCCTAACCACAGGTCATCCCCCAGGTTTTCAACCCTGGTGGGTTCGGTCCTCCACGAAGTCTTACCTCCGCTTCAACCTGCCCATGGCTAGATCACTCCGCTTCGGGTCTAGAGCGTGCAACTACGTATCTAAATTAGACACAGCGCCCTATTCGGACTCGCTTTCGCTACGGCTTCCCCACACGGGTTAACCTCGCTACACACCGCTAACTCGCAGGCTCATTCTTCAAAAGGCACGCAGTCACGACGCACTGAGTAAACTCAATGCGCGACGCTCCCACGGCTTGTAGGCACACGGTTTCAGGTACTATTTCACTCCGCTCCCGCGGTACTTTTCACCATTCCCTCACGGTACTATCCGCTATCGGTCACCAGGGAATATTTAGGCTTAGCGGGTGGTCCCGCCAGATTCACACGGGATTTCTCGGGCCCCGTGCTACTTGGGTGTTGCACAAGCAAGCCGTTGATGTTTCAGCTACGGGGGTCTTACCCTCTACGCCGGACCTTTCGCATGTCCTTCGCCTACACCAACGGTTTCTGACTTGCCCAACAGCCGGCAGACTGTTGAAGTGCAATCCCACAACCCCGCATGCGCAACCCCTGCCGGGTATCACACGCATACGGTTTGGCCTCATCCGGTTTCGCTCGCCACTACTCCCGGAATCACGGTTGTTTTCTCTTCCTGCGGGTACTGAGATGTTTCACTTCCCCGCGTTCCCTCCACATACCCTATGTGTTCAGGTATGGGTGACAGCCCATGACGACTGCCGGGTTTCCCCATTCGGAAACCCCCGGATCAAAGCCTGGTTGACGGCTCCCCGGGGACTATCGTGGCCTCCCACGTCCTTCATCGGTTCCTGGTGCCAAGGCATCCACCGTGCGCCCTTAAAAACTTGGCCACAGATGCTCGCGTCCACTGTGCAGTTCTCAAGCAACGACCAGCCACCCATCACCCCGCCCCGAAGGAGCGAGTGCACTGGGGCCGGCATCGCGAAGATACAAACCAACGGTCCGTACCCTCAGATACCCAACAGCGTGCCCGACCCGACCAACCCGATATCACGTTCCACGCCGAAGCAGTACTAGTGAACCTTGCCGATCGTGCCGAGTAGTCAACGTTCCACCCATGAGCTGACCACCGTCGAACATTTGCCGACGTAGTGGCTCTGGATCTCTTGCGAGATCTAGATGCTCCTTAGAAAGGAGGTGATCCAGCCGCACCTTCCGGTACGGCTACCTTGTTACGACTTCGTCCCAATCGCCAGTCCCACCTTCGACAGCTCCCTCCCACAAGGGGTTGGGCCACCGGCTTCGGGTGTTACCGACTTTCGTGACGTGACGGGCGGTGTGTACAAGGCCCGGGAACGTATTCACCGCAGCAATGCTGATCTGCGATTACTAGCAACTCCGACTTCATGGGGTCGAGTTGCAGACCCCAATCCGAACTGAGACCGGCTTTTTGAGATTCGCTCCGCCTCGCGGCATCGCAGCTCATTGTACCGGCCATTGTAGCACGTGTGCAGCCCAAGACATAAGGGGCATGATGACTTGACGTCGTCCCCACCTTCCTCCGAGTTGACCCCGGCGGTCTCCTGTGAGTCCCCATCACCCCGAAGGGCATGCTGGCAACACAGGACAAGGGTTGCGCTCGTTGCGGGACTTAACCCAACATCTCACGACACGAGCTGACGACAGCCATGCACCACCTGTATACCGACCACAAGGGGGCACCTATCTCTAGGTGTTTCCGGTATATGTCAAGCCTTGGTAAGGTTCTTCGCGTTGCGTCGAATTAAGCCACATGCTCCGCTGCTTGTGCGGGCCCCCGTCAATTCCTTTGAGTTTTAGCCTTGCGGCCGTACTCCCCAGGCGGGGAACTTAATGCGTTAGCTGCGGCACCGACGACGTGGAATGTCGCCAACACCTAGTTCCCAACGTTTACGGCGTGGACTACCAGGGTATCTAATCCTGTTCGCTCCCCACGCTTTCGCTCCTCAGCGTCAGTAATGGCCCAGAGATCCGCCTTCGCCACCGGTGTTCCTCCTGATATCTGCGCATTTCACCGCTACACCAGGAATTCCGATCTCCCCTACCACACTCTAGCCTGCCCGTATCGAATGCAGACCCGGGGTTAAGCCCCGGGCTTTCACATCCGACGCGACAAGCCGCCTACGAGCTCTTTACGCCCAATAATTCCGGACAACGCTTGCGCCCTACGTATTACCGCGGCTGCTGGCACGTAGTTAGCCGGCGCTTCTTCTGCAGGTACCGTCACTTTCGCTTCTTCCCTGCTGAAAGAGGTTTACAACCCGAAGGCCGTCATCCCTCACGCGGCGTCGCTGCATCAGGCTTTCGCCCATTGTGCAATATTCCCCACTGCTGCCTCCCGTAGGAGTCTGGGCCGTGTCTCAGTCCCAGTGTGGCCGGTCGCCCTCTCAGGCCGGCTACCCGTCGTCGCCTTGGTAGGCCATTACCCCACCAACAAGCTGATAGGCCGCGGGCTCATCCTTCACCGCCGGAGCTTTTAACCCCCACCCATGCAGGCAGGAGTGTTATCCGGTATTAGACCCCGTTTCCAGGGCTTGTCCCAGAGTGAAGGGCAGATTGCCCACGTGTTACTCACCCGTTCGCCACTAATCCACCCCGAAGGGCTTCATCGTTCGACTTGCATGTGTTAAGCACGCCGCCAGCGTTCGTCCTGAGCCAGGATCAAACTCTCCATGAATGTTTTCCCGTAATCGGGAGTGAACACCACGTTGAGCGGAACAGATCGGACCGGAATATGGCCCGCTGTCCTCAGCGTCCTCGCTGTGTTTTGCCTACCCGCCACATGGGCCAGTAGGACTTCAAAGGAACCACCAACCCACCGAAATGGGCCGGGGTATCAACATATCTGGCGTTGACTTTTGGCACGCTGTTGAGTTCTCAAGGAACGGACGCTTCCTTTGTACTCACCCTCTCGGGCTTTCCTCCGGGCTTTCGTTCGGCATTTCGTGTTTCCGACTCTATCAGACTCTTTCGTGTCCGACTTCCTCGGTGCCTTTCAGGTTTACGCTTTCGCGTTTCACTTTCCGGCGGCTCCGACTTTATCAGAAGTCCTGAGTCGGAATTCCCGCCCCGTTCGGGTCATCCAGGCACACAAGTGCGCCCGGGGCTTCCCGTTCAGGCGGAGCCGTAAACGTACTGGAGCGGAGCGCCTCGATGCAAATCGAGGCGCTCCGCTCCTGAGGCTGTGTCAGACCTCGACTACGACAGGCAGGATCATCGGGCGCCGACGGTAGGTGTCGGAGACCCACTTGCCGACCGTGCGACGGATGAGCTGCTGGATCTGGTGCGGCTCGATGACGCCGTCGGAGGCCGACTTGGCAATGGCCTCTTCGATCCGGGGGCCGACGGCCGAGAAGGCCGAGTCCTCGATGCCGGAGCCGCGGGCGTGGAAGTTCGGGCCGCCCACGATCTTGCCTGTGGTGGTGTCCACCACGACGAAGACCGAGACGAAGCCCTCCTCGCCGAGGATGCGGCGATCCTTGAGGTGGGTCTCGGTGACATCTCCGACCGAAAGGCCGTCGACGTACACATAGCCCGCCTGGACCTTGCCGACGATCTTCGCGCGGCCGTCGATCAGGTCGACCACCACGCCGTCCTCGGCGATGACGATGTGGTCCTTGGGGACACCCGTGAGGGCACCCAGCTCGGCGTTGGCGCGGAGGTGGCGCCATTCGCCGTGGACCGGCATCAGGTTCTTCGGCTTGCAGATGTTGTAGAAGTACAGCAGCTCGCCGGCGGAGGCGTGGCCGGAGACGTGGACCTTGGCGTTGCCCTTGTGGATGACGTTGGCGCCCCAGCGGGTCAGGCCGTTGATGACCCGGTAGACCGCGTTCTCGTTGCCCGGGATGAGCGACGAGGCCAGGATGACGGTGTCGCCCTGGACGATGCGGATCTGGTGGTCGCGGTTGGCCATGCGGGAGAGCGCAGCCATCGGTTCGCCCTGAGAGCCGGTGCAGACGAGGACTACCTCGTGGTCGGGGAGGTCGTCGAGGGTCTTTACGTCGACGACGAGACCGGCCGGGACCTTGAGATAGCCCAGGTCACGGGCGATGCCCATGTTCCTGACCATCGAGCGGCCCACGAAGGCGACGCGGCGCCCGTACTCGTGGGCGGCGTCGAGGATCTGCTGGATGCGGTGCACGTGGCTGGCGAAGCTGGCCACGATGATGCGCTTCTGGGCGTTCGCGAAGACCGTACGCAGGACGTTCGAGATGTCGCGCTCGGGCGGGACGAAGCCCGGGACCTCGGCGTTCGTCGAGTCGGAGAGGAGGAGGTCGATGCCTTCCTCACCGAGCTTGGCGAAGGTCGGGAGGTCGGTCAGGCGGCGGTCCAGCGGGAGCTGGTCCATCTTGAAGTCGCCGGTGTGGACGACCATGCCTGCCGGGGTGCGGATGGCGACGGCCAGCGCGTCCGGGATGGAGTGGTTGACCGCCACGAATTCGCAGTCGAAGGGACCGACGCGCTCGCGGTGGCCCTCACTGACCTCAAGGGTGTACGGGCGGATGCGGTGCTCCTGGAGCTTGGCCTCGATCAGGGCGAGGGTCAGCTTGGAGCCGATCAGCGGGATGTCCTGCTTCAGACGGAGCAGGTAGGGGACGCCACCGATGTGGTCCTCGTGGCCGTGCGTGAGCACGATGCCTTCGATGTCGTCGAGACGGTCCTTGATGGACGTGAAGTCCGGCAGGATCAGGTCGATTCCGGGCTGCTCCTCCTCGGGGAAGAGCACACCGCAGTCGACGATGAGCAGGCGGCCGCCGTACTCGAAGACCGTCATGTTCCGGCCGATCTCGCCGAGACCGCCGAGCGGGGTTACACGCAGGCCGCCCTTCGGGAGCTTCGGCGGCGTACCGAGTTCAGGATGCGGATGACTCAAAAGACTCTCCTCACCACGCGCGCCACGTACCGCTGAGGCACGTGGCGCGTGTGTCATTCGTGCACTTGCTGTTGTCTATGGGATTCGTGCTTATTCAGTTGTGAAGTCTTTGGCTAGATCTGTACGCCACCGGCCGTGAGGTCCCTCTTGAGCTGCGCGGATTCCTCCGGCGTGAGCTCCACGAGGGGCAGGCGCAGCGGGCCGGCGGGCAGGCCCTGCAGGGTGAGGGCGGCCTTGGTGGTGATGACGCCCTGGGTGCGGAACATGCCCGTGTAGACCGGGAGCAGCCGCTGGTGGATCTCCGTCGCCTTGCGTACGTCGCCGGAGAGGTGGGCCTCCAGGAGGGCGCGCAGCTCGGGCGTGACGACGTGGCCCACGACGGAGACGAAGCCGACCGCGCCGACGGAAAGGAGCGGCAGGTTGAGCATGTCGTCGCCGGAGTACCAGGCCAGGCCGCTCTGGGCGATGGCCCAGCTGGAGCGGCCGAGGTCGCCCTTGGCGTCCTTGTTGGCCACGATCCGCGGGTGCTCGGCGAGCCGGACGATCGTCTCGGTGTTGATCGGGACGCCGCTGCGGCCAGGGATGTCGTAGAGCATGACCGGGAGGCCGGTGCTGTCTGCAATGGCCGTGAAGTGCTGGAACAGCCCCTCTTGCGGGGGCTTGTTGTAGTACGGCGTCACGGCGAGGAGGCCGTGGGCGCCGGTCTGCTCGGCGGTGCGGGCCAGCTCGATGCTGTGGCGGGTGTCGTTGGTGCCGATTCCGGCCACGACGTGGGCCCGGTCTCCGACCGCTTCCAGTACGGCCCGCACCAGGTCGTTTTTCTCCGCGTCGCTGGTGGTCGGCGACTCGCCAGTGGTGCCGTTGACGATCAGCCCGTCGTTGCCTGCGTCCACCAGGTGGGCGGCAAGACGCTGGGCGCCGTCGAGGTCGAGTGCGCCGTCCGCCGTGAAGGGCGTGATCATGGCGGTGAGGACCCGCCCGAAGGGGGTCTGCGGAGTGGAGATCGGAGCCATGGGTAACACGCTACTCGCTGCTCAACGCGGGGTGTCCCCTCGGGGGAGGGGAGAGGCGGTGGAAGAAGTGGAACCCGGCACTGCCTGCTCGGGGGTTCAAGCAGTGCCGGGTCCGTTTGATCAGCCTAGATGAAATTCTCGAACTGCGGCAATCCGGACACTTCGGACGGCTGATCCGTACATCTGTGCTCAGGCGTTACGGGGCGATTCGGCCATTCGCGTTGAAGGCCGCGTACGTGAGAGGCATGAGCTTCGCCCAGTGCGCCTCCATCTGCTCCCCCACCATCTCGATCTCGCGCTGCGGGAAGGACGGCACTTTCGCAAGCTCGTGCTGGGTGCGCAGGCCGAGGAAGTGCATCAGCGAGCGGGCGTTGCATGTCGCATACATCGAGGAGTAGAGGCCGACGGGGAGCACCGCGCGAGCCACCTCGCGGGCGACACCCGCGGCGAGCATCTCCTGGTACGCCTCGTACGCCTGACGGTACGAGTCCTGCATGGCGCGGCTGGTGAGCTGCTGCTGCTCCGGGGTGCCCTCGACGAATTCGTACTTGCCGGGACGGCCCTGCTGGACGAGCTTGCGGGACTCACCCGGAACGTAGAAGACCGGCTCCAGCTCCCTGTAGCGGCCCGACTCTTCGTTGTACGACCACCCGACGCGGTGCCGCATGAACTCACGGAAGACGAAAATCGGCGCGCTGATGAAGAAGGTCATCGAGTTGTGCTCGAAGGGGCTGCCGTGGCGGTCCCGCATCAGGTAATTGATGAGGCCCTTGGAGCGCTCGGGGTCCTTGCTGAGCTCCTCCAGGGACTGCTCGCCGGCGGTGGAGACACGGGCGGCCCACAGCACGTCGGAGTCGCTGGCGGTGTGCTTCACCAGCTCGACGGTCACTTCGCTGCGGAAGCTGGGCTTGGCGGTCTCGATGGGCGTGCCATCAGGGGTAACAGTCACCGGCGGGGTCCTTCCATGTACATCGCTCGGGCGCCCCACACTCTACGACGGAGGACTGACAGCGAGGGCCGGACGGAGTGCGGCAGACATGCTTTGGTCAATTCCGGGAAATCGGGCACCGACGGACGGTTTTGAACGTCTGTCTCTGTAGAAGCCCTGAGCCCCACAAAAATCACAAGGAGTGCTGCCCTATGCTGCGCCGGCGAGAGTCCGTCCCCTTCGCATTCGTTGCCGAGGCCGACCGATTCCGCAGTAATGTCACCCCGCCGCCTCGCGAACGCCCCAGTGCGTCCGAGCTCGTCGGCCGTACGCTGATGGGCCTCACCATTGTCGCCGGACTGGCCGGATCCTTGCTCTTCGGGCTTCCCGCCCTTGGAGCATGACTCTCCCCCACTGCCCTGAACGGGCGTGGGGGCACCCCCATGGACCCCTGAGGTGGCCCGCCGGAGGCCTCCTCGGTAGCCTCACCGGGCACAGCCCAATCGAGCGTGCTGGTGAGTGAGGATCAGTCGTGCCCCTGCCCTTCCTGACGGCCGACCGTGCTTTTGAAGCGTCCGGTGAGACCTCCGACGATGTCGCGCTGCCCTTCGACGACCACGATCAATGGCGGCGGCCCTACCGTCCCGGTCCGTGGCGCGTCGGGGCCTCGGCCCTGCTTCTGCTGCTGGCGTCGTTCATCCTGCTGGCGACGATGGTCATCGCCTTCGCCGGTGCGCTGCCGGGGGCCGGCCTCTGTCTCGGCATCGCCGTCCTGTTGATCACCGCCGCCCTGCGGATGCTGCGCGTGGGCGCCTGGGTCAGCAAGCACGGGCTGCGGCGCGTGGGGTTCTTCGCGACGACCACGGTGGCGTGGGACCGTGCCACGACGGTGCGGACGGTCCAGCAGCCGGTGCGGTGGCTCGGGCTGCCGCGCACCGTACAGGGGCAGGCGCTCGTACTGGCGCGGCAGGGCGGTGAGCAGCTGACGCTGCTCACCGATCACAACGCGGATTTCCTGTCCCGGGTGGAAGCCTTCGACCGGGCTGCCGACACGGTCGAGGCCTGGGGGGACGAGTACCGACGCGCATGATCCAGCGCGCGTGATCCGTGCGTGAGGACATGTGAGAGGGGGGCGTCCGGCCGGACGCCCCCCTCTCACATGTCCTCACTTGCCGTCGTGAAGCGCGATCGCGTGCTGCATCGCCTTGCGGGCGCGCGGGGTGTCCCGTGCGTCGTAGTAGGCGATGGCGAGCCGGAACCAGGAACGCCAGTCGTCCGGGGTGTCCTCGGTCTCCGCGCGGCGCCTGGCGAAGACCGCGTCGGCGGAGTCGCGGTCGATGCGTCCACCGGGCGTACGTACCAACTCGTCGACGGGCAGGCCGCCTTCGGCTTCCAGCTTCGCCGACAACAGGTCCGCCTTGCGGGCGAACTGCGTGGTGTGCCAGAGGAACCAGATGCCGATGGCCGGCAGGACCAGCACCGCAATGCCGAAGGTGACGGTGAGGGCGGTGCCTTCCCGGATGAGGAAGTACCCGCGGCTGCCGGCCAGGACGAGGTAGACGACCAGGACGGCGGCCAGGATGAAGTACGTGATCTTTGCGCGCATGGCTGTTCGTGCCGTCAGTTCAGGTCGAGGAAGTTTTCCAGGCCGAGCGTGAGGCCGGGAGTGGTCACCACGCGGCGCGCGCCGAGCAGGATGCCCGGCATGAAGCTGCTGTGGTGAAGGGAGTCGTGCCGGATGGTGAGGGTCTCGCCCTCGCCGCCGAGGAGGACTTCCTGGTGGGCGAGGAGGCCGCGGAGGCGGATGGCGTGTACGGGTACGCCGTCCACGTCCGCGCCGCGGGCGCCGTCCAGCGCCGTTGTGGTGGCGTCGGGCTGGGGGGCGCTGCCGGCCTCGGCGCGCGCGGCCGCGATGAGCTGGGCGGTGCGGGTCGCGGTGCCGGACGGGGCGTCGGCCTTGTTCGGGTGGTGCAGCTCGACGACCTCGACGGACTCGAAGTACGGGGCCGCCTGCTGGGCGAACTTCATGGTCAGGACGGCGCCGATGGAGAAGTTGGGCGCGATGAGCACACCCGTCTCCGGGAAGGCGTCGAGCCAGCTGCGCAGCTGCGCGAGGCGTTCGTCGGTCCAGCCGGTGGTGCCGACGACGGCGTGGATGCCATGGCGTACGCAGAAGTCGAGGTTGCCCATCACCGAAGCGGGGGTGGTCAGCTCGACCGCGACCTGGGCGTCGGCTTCCACCAGGGCTTCCAGCTTGTCGCCCCGGCTCAGCGCCGCCACCAGTTCCATGTCGTCCGCGGCCTCGACGGCTCGTACGGCCTCGGCACCGATACGGCCCTTGGCACCGAGAACGGCCACGCGCAGCTTGCTCATTGCTTTGCTTCTTTCTGACGTCTCTAGGCGACTGATTCGTGCAGGCGGTCGGCCTGCTTGTCCTTCAGCGGGCCGATGACCGAGAGCGAGGGCCGGTGGCCCAGGACGTCGGCGGCCACGGCTCGTACCTCGTCGGGGGTGACCGCCGCCATGCTGGCGAGCATGTCGTCGACAGAGATGTGCTCGCCCCAGGCCAGTTCGCTCTTGCCGATACGGTTCATCAGCGCGCCGGTGTCCTCCAGGCCGAGGACGGTGGAGCCCGACAGCTGGCCCACGGCGCGGGAGATCTCCTCGTCCGGCAGACCGTCCGAGGCGACCTTTTCGAGCTGGTCCCGGCAGATCTTGAGCACGTCGTGGACCTGGCTGGGCCGGCAGCCGGCGTAGACGCCGAAGAGTCCGCAGTCGGCGAAGCTGGAGGTGTACGAGTACACGCTGTAGGCCAGGCCGCGCTTCTCCCGTACCTCCTGGAAGAGGCGCGAGCTCATGCCGCCGCCGAGGGCGGTGTTGAGTACGCCGAGTGCCCAGCGGCGGTCGTCGGTGCGGGCGATGCCCGGCATACCGAGGACCACGTGGGCCTGTTCGGTCTTGCGGTTCAGGAGCTCTACGCGGCCCGCGGTGCGGATGGTGCGGGAGCCGTCGCGCGGGGCGAGCGGTTCCACGTCCGTACGGGACAGGGCGCCGGCCCGCTCGAAGGCCTTGCGGACCTGGCGTACGACGGTGGCGTGATCGACGTTGCCGGCGGCCGCGACGACGAGGTGCGTCGGGTCGTAGTGCTTCTTGTAGAAGCGGCGGATGCGGTCCGCGGACAGCGCCTCGACGGTGTCGACGGTGCCGAGGACCGGGCGGCCCAGCGGGGTGTCGCCGAACATCGTCTTGGCGAAGAGGTCGTGGACGACGTCGCCCGGGTCGTCCTCGGTCATCGCGATCTCTTCGAGGATGACGCCGCGCTCGGCGTCGACGTCCGCGGCCTCGATGAGCGACCCCGTCAGCATGTCGCAGACGATGTCGATGGCGAGGGGGAGATCGGTGTCCAGCACACGTGCGTAGTAGCAGGTGTACTCCTTAGCCGTGAAGGCGTTCATCTCGCCGCCGACCGCGTCGATCGCGGACGAGATGTCGAGGGCACTGCGCTTCTTGGTGCCCTTGAAGAGGAGGTGCTCCAGGTAGTGCGTGGCGCCGTTCAGGGTCGGCGTCTCGTCACGGGAGCCGACGTGCGCCCAGATGCCGAACGTCGCGGAGCGGACGGCGGGCAGGGTCTCGGTGACGACGCGCAGGCCTCCGGGGAGGGTGGTCCTGCGTACCGTACCGATTCCGTCCTTGCCCTTGAGCAGTGTTTGGGTACGGGCGACGGCCCGCGCCTCCGAGGAGGTGCGGGCCGTCGTCACGGAACTACGGGATGTCACTGGTCGGCGTCGGCCTTCTGGTCGGCCTCGGAGCCCTCTTCGCCCTCGATCACGGGGACGAGGGAGAGCTTGCCGCGGGAGTCGATCTCGGCGATCTCGACCTGGACCTTCTGGCCCACACCGAGCACGTCCTCGACGTTCTCCACGCGCTTGCCGCCGGCGAGCTTACGGATCTGCGAGATGTGCAGCAGACCGTCCTTGCCGGGCATCAGGGAGACGAAGGCACCGAAGGTGGTGGTCTTGACGACCGTACCCAGGTAACGCTCGCCGACCTCCGGCATGGTCGGGTTCGCGATCGCGTTGATCGTCGCGCGGGCCGCCTCGGCCTGCGAGCCGACCTGGGCACCGATGTAGATGGTGCCGTCGTCCTCGATCGTGATGTCGGCGCCGGTGTCCTCCTGGATCTGGTTGATCATCTTGCCCTTGGGGCCGATGACCTCACCGATCTTGTCCACGGGGATCTTGACGGTGATGATCCGCGGGGCGTTCGGGGACATCTCGTCCGGCGTGTCGATCGCTTCCATCATCACGTCGAGGATGTGGAGGCGGGCGTCGCGGGCCTGCTTGAGGGCCGCGGCCAGGACGGAGGCCGGGATGCCGTCCAGCTTGGTGTCGAGCTGGAGGGCGGTGACGAATTCCTTCGTACCGGCGACCTTGAAGTCCATGTCACCGAACGCGTCCTCCGCACCGAGGATGTCGGTGAGGGCGACGTAGTGCGTCTTGCCGTCGATCTCCTGCGAGATCAGGCCCATGGCGATGCCGGCGACGGGGGCCTTGAGCGGCACACCGGCGTTCAGCAGCGACATGGTGGAGGCGCAGACGGAGCCCATGGACGTCGAGCCGTTGGAGCCCAGCGCCTCGGAGACCTGACGGATCGCGTACGGGAACTCCTCGCGCGTCGGCAGCACCGGCACGATGGCGCGCTCGGCGAGCGCACCGTGGCCGATCTCGCGGCGCTTGGGCGAGCCCACGCGGCCGGTCTCACCGACGGAGTACGGCGGGAAGTTGTAGTTGTGCATGTAGCGCTTGCGGGTCACCGGGGAGAGGGTGTCCAGCTGCTGCTCCATGCGGAGCATGTTGAGGGTGGTGACGCCCAGGATCTGGGTCTCGCCACGCTCGAACAGCGCCGAGCCGTGCACGCGCGGGATGGCCTCGACCTCGGCGGCGAGCGTACGGATGTCCGTGACGCCACGGCCGTCGATGCGGACCTTGTCCTTGATGACGCGCTCGCGGACCAGGGACTTGGTCAGCGCGCGGTAGGCACCGGAGATCTCCTTCTCGCGGCCCTCGAAGGCCGGGAGCAGCTTCTCGGCTGCGATCTCCTTGATGCGGTCGAGCTCGTTCTCACGGTCCTGCTTGCCGGCGATGGTGAGCGCCTGCGCGAGCTCGGACTTGACGGCGGCGGTCAGCGCCTCCAGCACGTCGTCCTCGTACTCGAGGAAGACCGGGAACTCACCGGTGGGCTTGGCAGCCTTGCCTGCGAGGTCCGACTGGGCCTTGCAGAGGACCTTGATGAACGGCTTCGCGGCCTCGAGACCGGCGGCGACGATCTCCTCGGTCGGGGCCTCGGCGCCGTCCTTGACGAGCTGGACCGTCTTCTCGGTGGCCTCGGCCTCGACCATCATGATCGCGACGTCGCCGTCCTCCAGGACGCGGCCCGCGACCACCATGTCGAAGACGGCGTCCTCGAGCTCGGTGTGCGTCGGGAACGCGACCCACTGGCCCTTGATCAGGGCGACACGGGTGGCGCCGATCGGGCCGGAGAAGGGCAGACCGGCCAGGATCGTGGAGCAGGAGGCGGCGTTGATCGCGACCACGTCGTACAGGTGGTCGGGGTTGAGCGCCATGATCGTCTCGACGATCTGGATCTCGTTGCGCAGGCCCTTCTTGAAGGAGGGGCGCAGCGGGCGGTCGATCAGGCGGCAGGTGAGGACGGCGTCCTCGGAGGGCCGGCCCTCGCGACGGAAGAAGGAGCCGGGAATCTTTCCGGCCGAGTACATCCGCTCCTCGACGTCCACCGTCAGGGGGAAGAAGTCGAGCTGGTCCTTGGGCTTCTTGGAAGCGGTGGTGGCCGACATCACCATGGTGTCGTCGTCCAGGTACGCCACGGCGGAGCCGGCGGCCTGCTTGGCCAGGCGGCCCGTCTCGAAGCGGATGGTGCGGGTGCCGAAGGTGCCGTTGTCAATGACGGCCTCGGCGTAGTGGGTCTCGTTCTCCACTAGCGTTATCTCCGTTACGTTTCGTCTTTCGTCCCCGAGCCCGTGTGGCGGGGGACGGTGGCGGAGAAGCGCTTCAGCTGCGGGCCGGTCTTCGATCGAAGCTCCCGGGGGAGTATGTGCTCCGGGGGCCACTACCGAGGACCGGCGGCGGGGAAGCCGCTTCTCGCTCATTCTGTGTTCGTGTACGACCAGACTACTTAGCGTCCGGTACGACTCGCACGTACAGCAAAGGGAGCGGTCCCCTAGAAGTGGGGAACCGCTCCCTTCACGACGTCCGTCTTACTTGGCGCCGCCGGCCGCGCCACGGCGGATGCCGAGGCGGTCGACCAGGGCACGGAAGCGCTGGATGTCCTTCTTGGCCAGGTACTGAAGCAGGCGGCGACGCTGGCCGACCAGGATCAGCAGACCACGGCGGGAGTGGTGGTCGTGCTTGTGCGTCTTGAGGTGCTCGGTGAGGTCCGAGATCCGGCGCGAAAGCATGGCGACCTGGACCTCGGGGGAGCCGGTGTCGCCTTCCTTCTGAGCGAACTCGGTCATGATCTGCTTCTTCGTAGCGGCGTCGAGCGGCACGCGTACTCCTCTTGGTCTTCGTATTGCCATCGAGTGCCCCAGGTCGAATTCTCTGGGGAGCTTCCGTTACTCGGGAGGCGGGGATCCGCTGGGCGCAGCCTCCGGATGTTCCGGGGGCGCATACACAAGCGGCCGTCATGCAGCTTACCAGCAGATGCGAGTGCCCCTGACGGCCGCCCGTGGGGGTCAGACGCCGCCGCGGACCTTGGCGTACACGTCGAGGACGGCCAGGCAGATCGGGATCAAGGAGAGCAGCACCAGCGAATCCGCGAGGTCCAGCATGCGGCCCCAGAAGGGCGAGAGGCCCTTCTGCGGAACGATCAGGGCGATCGCGATCAGGAGCAGGGCGCCGACGGCGACCGAGGCGCCGAGCCACAGGGTCCGTACGTCGATGCCCGCGGAGTTGCCCAGGGCCAGGTCCTTGATGATCTCCAGCGGGGGCGAGATCGCGAGGCCGAGCACCAGCAGGCCGGTCGTGAGGACGCCGGCCACCAGCAGGCAGGCGACCTGGGCGGTGTAGCGGAACAGGCGTGCCCGAAGGAGCGCGGCGAGTGCGGTGACCAGGGCCATGAGCTGGGCCCAGCCGCTGTCGCTGAAGCCGAGTACGGCGCCGCCGGCGCCGACGATGACGACGGCGCAGCCGCCGACCAGGCCGAGGAGCAGCTCGTGGCCACGGCTGGTCTGGGCGACGATGCGCTGGACGTCGACGGCTTCGAGGCTGCCCTCCTGGCCCTCGCGACGGGCCCTGGCGAGGTCCTCCGGATTACGGAAACCGATCGGCAGCTTGGCGAAGCGGGCCGACCAGCCCGGCAGGAAGCCGACGACAGCCAGGGCGACGACCGAGGTGCCGGCCGCGATCTCGCGGGGCTGCGCCTCGGTGAGTACTCCGCAGAACGCGGCGAGCGTGCCGATCGTGGCGGCCAGCGCCGCGGCGACGAACGGGGCGTCTCCCTGCGGCAGCAGCATGATCAGTACGACGGAGAAGAGCAGTACGGCAACGCAGCCGACGAGGAACTGGAGCCTGCCGGGGCCTTCGCCCGCGTCCTGCGGAATGACGCCGGAGCCGGCGATAAGTGCGTGCGGCAGTGCGGCGATGCCCAGTGCGACGGCCGATCCCCGGTCCTCGTACACCCGGGCACGTACGCCTGCGAGTGCCGTCAGGGCCAGTGCGACCACACCGGCGACTATGCCCTGGAGGCCGTGCATGTCGTGCCGGAGCGGATCGGCGAACCAGAACACGAAGCCGAGCATCGTCAGCAGCAGCACGCCGGCGACAAGGCCGGCCACCCGCATCAGGTTGTCGTTCCAGCTGCGGAGGTCCTGCTTGACGGCGGTGGCGACCGCGTCGACCACGTCGTCATGTACGGCCGGCGGCAGCGAATCGGCGAACGTCCGCAGCAACAGCACCTCGCCGTCCCGGACCCGGTGCTCCAGCAACGAACGGCTGGCGTCGAGCACATGGCCGTCGCGGCGTACGAGGTGGTAGCCGGCAAGGCTGTTGTCGGACTGGGCCATCCCCGAGAGCCTGATGATCTCCGGGTAGATGTCCTGGATCGGCAGGTCCTCCGGCAGCGCCACATCGATTCGGCTGTCCGGTGCTGCGACGGTGACTCGGCAGAAACCCGTCGATGTGCCCGTGCTCACCTGGTAGTTCCCCCTGCTAGACAAGCTTCCTTACGCCGCTCGTACGACGCGGAGCGCCACCATATCGGTTGCTCAAGGGGGCAAAGGCCCCGCCTCCCTCATTCCTCCTCGCCCTCCCCCGCATCTCCACGCTCCGGCCTTCCTCCTGACTCCCTTCGCGCATGGGCGTAACAGTAGGATCAACGCCTACGCGTGCCTGCTCTTCGGGCCGGGGGTCCGGGGGTTGCACCCGGGAAGACACAGCAATCGCGAAGGATGAGTGCATCGGTGAGCGTCGTCATCATCAAACGGCAGCCGCGGATACAGCTGCCTGCTGTCCCGGACGGCGAGGTCAAGTTGGAGACGCCGCCCGAGATTCCGCGGGAGGGCGATGACAGCGTTCTGATGAACCTGCTGCCGATGTTCGGCATGCTGGGTTCTGTCGGCTTCTTCTTCATGCCGAACCTGCCCTCCTACATGCGGGTGGTGGGCGGTCTGATGCTCGCGTCGACCCTCGCCATGGCCATCGCCCAGTTCGCCAAGTCCCGGCAGGGCGGCGGCGCGGGGATGGCGCAGGACCGGCGCGACTACTTCCGCTATCTGGAGCAGGTCCGCAAGGACGTGCACAAGACCGCGGATCTGCAGCGGCGCACCCAGCTGTTCCAGCACCCCGACCCGGACCAGCTGTGGGCGGTGGCCGCCGACGGCAAGCGGCTGTGGGAACGGCGCCCGACCGACGCCGACTTCGCCTCCGTACGCATGGGGCTCGGCAACCAGCAGCTGGCCACTCCGCTCGCCGCGCCGGAGACCGCGCCCAAGGAGGAGCTGGAACCGCTGACCGCGGCGGCCATGAAGGCCTTCCTCGACGCGCACGGCAGTCTGGCCGACCTGCCGGTCGCCGTCTCGCTGCGCGCCTTCTACCACGTGGCACTGTCCGGAGACACCGACACGGTGTACGGCAACGCCCGCGCGGCCATCGCCCAGCTCGCGACGCTGCACTCCCCCGAAGACCTGATGATTGCCGTGGTCGCGCATCCCGCCGCCGCCACGGACTGGGACTGGATCAAGTGGCTGCCGCACACCCAGCACCCGAAGGCCAAGGACGGAGCCGGCTCGGCCCGGCTCCTGTTCGACGACCTCGGTGAGCTGGAGGAGGCGCTGGAGGACCAGCTGGCCGACCGGCCGCGCTGGAACCGGGACGCGAACCCGGTCTACGACCAGCCGCACCTGATCGTGGTGCTCGACGGCGGGACCGTACCGCCGGACTCCGGACTCGCCGGCGCGGAAGGGCTTCAGGGCGTCACCTTCCTGGAGATCGCCCCCGGGGAGCTGGAGGACGAGCTGCGCGGCGGTCTGACGGCGTATCTGAAGCCGAACCGCATGAAGCTGTACGTGGGCCACGAGTCGGCGTACACCGGCAAGCCCGACGAGCTGAGCCCGGAGCAGGCCGAGTCGCTGGCGAGGCAGCTCGCCGCCTTCCGTGTCGGTACGGCCGAGGAGGGCGAACCCCTCCTGTCCAACCTGGACTTCACGGACCTCATGGGCATCGGCGACGCCGGCTCCGTCGACGTCTCGCGCACCTGGCGTCCGCGCACGCTGCACGAGCGGCTGCGCGTGCCGATCGGTGTCGGTGAGAACGGCGAGCCGGTCATGCTGGACCTCAAGGAGGCCTCGCAGGAGGGCATGGGCCCGCACGGCCTGTGTGTCGGCGCGACCGGCTCCGGCAAGTCCGAGGTGCTGCGTACGCTGGTGCTCGGTCTCGCGGTGACGCACTCCTCGGAGACGCTGAACTTCATCCTCGCGGACTTCAAGGGCGGTGCGACCTTCGCCGGCATGGTGGACATGCCGCACACCGCGGCCGTCATCACCAACCTGGCGGACGACCTCACGCTCGTCGACCGTATGCGTGACTCGATCATGGGTGAGATGCAGCGGCGCCAGGAGCTGCTGCGTACGGCGGGCAATTACGCCAACATCCACGACTACGAGAAGGCGCGCGCGGCCGGCGCGGCACTCGAACCGCTGGCTTCTCTGGTGATCGTGCTCGACGAGTTCTCCGAACTCCTCACGGCGAAGCCGGACTTCATCGACATGTTCATCCAGATCGGCCGTATCGGCCGCTCGCTCGGTGTGCATCTGCTGCTCGCCTCGCAGCGCCTCGAAGAGGGCAAGCTGCGCGGTCTGGACACGTATCTGTCGTACCGGATCGGTCTGCGTACGTTCTCCGCCGCCGAGTCGCGTACGGCGATCGGTGTGCCGGACGCCTACCACCTGCCGTCCATCCCCGGTTCCGGCTATCTGCGGTACGACACCGACACCATGGTCCGCTTCAAGGCGGCGTACGTGTCGGGCGCCTACCACGGCGAGGGCCCGTCCCGGGTGCACCGCTCGACTCAGCTGCGGCCCGCGCTGTTCACGGCGCAGCATGTGGCGCTGCCTCCGCAGCCGGTGATCGAGGAGCCCGAGGTCAACAACCGGGTCGACGACGCTCTCGCGGACACCGTCCTGGACGTCATCGTCAGCAAGATGGAGAACCAGGGTCCGCCCGCCCACCAGGTGTGGCTGCCGCCGCTGGAGGAGGCGCCCTCGCTGGAGCAGCTGCTGCCGGCGCTGGCGGTCACTCCGGAGCGCGGCCTGACCGCGCCCGAGTACACGGCGCTCGGCCGGCTCAATGTGCCGGTCGGCCTGGTGGACAAGCCGTTCGAGCAGCGGCGCGACGTGCTGTACCGGGACTTTGCGGGCGGGGCCGGTCACGGTCTGTTCATCGGTGGTCCGCAGTCCGGCAAGTCGACTCTGCTGCGTACGCTCATCTCGTCGTTCGCCTTCACGCATACGCCGAGCGAAGTCCAGTTCTACTGCCTGGACTTCGGCGGTGGCGGTCTCATCGCGATGGAGGACCTGGCGCACGTCGGTGGCGTCGCCAACCGTCTGGACGCCGAGAAGGTACGCCGTACGGTCAGCGAGGTCGAGGGCATCCTCAACGCGCGCGAGGAGTACTTCCGCGCGAACAACGTCGACTCGATCCAGACCTTCCGGCAGCGCAGGGCGGCCGGGCTGCTGCCCGACCAGCACTGGGGCGACGTCTTCCTCATCGTCGACGGCTGGGCGACGTTCAAGACGGACTACGAGATGCTCGAAGCCAGCATCACCGACATGGCGATGCGCGGTCTCGGCTTCGGTGTGCACGTGATCCTGACCGCGAGCCGCTACACCGAGGTGCGGCCCGCACTCAAGGACATGCTGCAGAACCGCATCGAGCTGCGACTCGGTGACCCGACGGAGTCCGAGATCGACCGCAAGGTGGCGCAGAACGTCCCCGCCTCCGTGCCCGGCCGTGGCCTCAGCCCGGACAAGCTGCACTTCATGACGGCGCTGCCGCGCGTCGACGGCTCTTCGGAGACGGAGGACCTGGCGGACGCGACGGGCGTGCTCATCCGGGGCATCAACGAGAACTGGCAGGGCAGCCCTGCTCCTACGGTGCGGCTGCTGCCTACCGTCCTGGAGGCGGACCGGCTGCCCAAGGGGTTCGAGCACCCGGAGCGCGGTGTCGCGTTCGGTATCGACGAGTCGGCGCTCGCACCGGTCTTCGTCGACTTCGAGGCGGACCCGCACTTCATCGTGTTCGGCGAGAGCGAGTCGGGTAAGTCGGCCGTACTGCGGCTGCTCATCAAGCAGATCACGGAGCGCTACACGCCCGACCAGGCGAAGATCGTCATGGGCGACTACCGGCGCGCGCACCTGGAGGGCGTACCGGAGTCGCACCTGTCGCGCTACTGCGCATCGGCGCCGGCGCTGACGGAGACCCTGGAGGGTCTGGCGGGCTCGCTCAGCCGTCGTATGCCGGGGCCGGACGTCACGCCTGAGCAGCTGCGCAACCGCAGTTGGTACAACAGCCCCGACGCATTCGTCATCGTCGACGACTACGACCTGGTGGCCACCGGCATGAACCCGCTGTCCCCACTCCTGGAGTACCTGCCCTTCGCCCGCGACGTCGGCCTGCGCGTCATCATCGCGCGGGCGTCGGGCGGTGCGAGCCGGTCGCTGTACGAGCCGGTAATGCAGCGCCTGCGCGAGCTCGGGGCGCAGGGTCTGGTGCTGTCCGGCGACCGTACGGAGGGTGCGCTGCTCGGCAACATCTCTCCGTCGCAACTGCCGCCCGGTCGTGGGCACTTCCATACGCGGCGGCGGAGTGGGCAGATGATTCAGACGGGGTGGCTGCCGCCTCGGTACTGACCTGATCCGATTCGATCTGATTCGATCGGTTGTTTTCTGCGGCCGTACGAGCGTGATGTGAGGGGCGGCGCCTGCTGGGGGCGCCGCCCCTCACACGTTCCCTTGGATGGTGTGCGACTCGGACGTTAGGCTGACGCTGCAACAGACGGGCGGAACACAGGGGGCAGTTGTGGCGGCGGACGACACGATGAGGACGGATGCGTCGGTCCTCAAGGACGAGGGCTTCCACATGTTCGAGGTGGGGCAGGACTTCGCCACAGCTGCGAAGGCGCTGTTCGAGGGACTGGACGCCATCGAGAAGAAATCAGGCAAAACGCCACCCTGGGGCGATGAAGAGATGGGCGAGAACTTCGGCGTTGTCTACGAGGGCCTGCGCGACGGCATGAGGGACTCGATGCCCAGCCTCGCGAAGCGGATCGCGGGCATGGGCGTGAAGTTCACCGCGATGGGCATGCGACACGAGAAGCACGAGCTCGAAGAGGACGCGAAGTACGCGGCGCTCACGTCCCAGCACGACGCCGGTGCGGGCGCCAGGGCGAACAACTTCAAGTCGGTCTGACGCGGGGTCTGGCGGGCGGGCGTACAGGGCGTACTGAAGAGGTCGTTGGGGGGGGCTGGCGTGTTGCGGTCGCCGAACGGGAGTGGGGCCCTGTTGCGATGAGTTGCCCGGCCCACTTCGGCATCCGAGACCCGCGGCAGGGCACCCACCGTGCGGGCTCCCGACACCGTCCGCAGCCGTTACAGCCCGCGCCCGTGAAGCTGCCTGACGGGACGCCAGCCCGCAGGCGCATTCGCGAATTTGACGGCGGGCTACCTGGTCTGCGCCGCGTTTCAGTCGACCACTGACGCAGCGGGCCGTCCGCAGCCCGCCCCGCCCGGTGAAAGCAAGATCGTAGTAGCCGAGGACACCGGCAAATCCGTCACCTGTCCCCCAACTACCCGACCGAGACAGCCATCTCCCTCTACCGCCGACAGCACCAGTCAGACGCGCGGCCTCGGAGCCAGCGGTGCGCGGGTCACGTTCTGACCGCGGCTGCAGCCCGTAGCGGGCTCGCGAGACGGCTCGCGCACGCGCTCGCAGCAAAGTTGTGACGGGAGCACGTTCAAGTCGCGCCCGGGAGGGTTAGTAAGCTTTGGGCACGGCTGTACTTCGCGTGGTTCTCCTGTCAGTTGGGGACGTGGTGCGGCGGTTGCCTAACGGGGGTGTGGCGCGCTGTGGCGATGATGTTGCCTGACGAGCTCGAGTGGGTCCTGAAGATGCTCGGCTACAACTGGCCGACAGCCAATGAGGACTTGCTCAGAGACTCCGCCGGCCTATGGCGGAAGTTCGGCGACGACGCCCAGAAGCTCCGCATACGGGCCGACACCAGTGCCCGCACTGTGACCGCACACAACGCCGGCGAGTCCATCGACAAGTTCACCACCCACTACAAGAAGTTCTCCGACGGATCGGACGGCTACCTCGCCAACGCCTCCGAAGCCGCCTACATCATCGCGAACACCTTCGAAGCCGCCGCATACATCGTCGAGTTCGCCAAATACGCGGTCATCGTCCAACTGATCGCCCTGGCAATCCAGATCGCCGCCGCCGCAGCCGCCTCCATCGTCACCTTCGGCCTCTCCGCAGCCGCCGGCATGGCCGCCACCCAGCTCACCCGCATCGCCGTACGACGCATCCTCGACGCACTCAAAGACGCCCTGATACAGGCCATCATCGAAGCGATGAAGGAACCGGCGGTCTCAGCAGTCCAGGCCATGGTCACCGACCTCGTCAAGCAGTCCGTGAACGTCGGCTTCGGCACCCAGGAAGGCTTCGACCTCAGCAAGACCGTCAAGGAAGGCGCCAAAGGCGGCTGGGAAGCCATCCAGCAAACCCCGCAGACGTTCGCCGAGGGCCTGCGCGACGGCCTGGGCAGGAAGGCCGGCAGCAGCGTCCGCGACGGCATCGACAGCGGCTACAACAACAGCATGGACGCCTACAACAACCGCTCCAACACCACAGGAGACAACAACAGCGGCGACGGCGACAGCAGCAGCAACAACACAGGCAACACCAACTCCTCATCCGACTCGAACAGCTCGAACGGCTCGGACTCGAACACGTCCAGCTCGAACTCCTCCTCGTCCAACGCGACGAACTCGTCCAACTCCTCGGACTCTTCCAGCTCGGACTCGTCGACGACGTCACGTTCGAACGCCAACACGGGGAACACGAACATCGGCGGTGGCATATCCGCCGACACCGGCAACGCCCCCACCAGCACCCCCGACGTCGGCAGCCCGCCCAGCAGCGACACAGGGAGCAACACCCCCAACCCGGCAAACAACAGCACCCCGGACAACGGGCAGCAGAATCCTTCCTCCTCGAACTCCCCCTCCAGGCCGTCACTGTCGGACTTCGACGACCCCACACCCAGCAGCACGTCGCCCGCCCCGGACACCAGCACCCCGTCCAACAGCAGTGGCGACAACCGCACCAACTCGTCCTCACCCGGCGGCCTCACCTCGCCGACCCCGCAGTCCGCACCCGCCGCCACATCAAGCGGCGCATCGCCCTCCACGAACAGCGGCGGCTCCATCGGCACCTCGATCGACAGCCTCGCCGCAAGCACCCCCACAGTCTCGAATTCAGCACGCCCGCCCACCACGGCCGACACTTCGTCCACCGCCCCCCGGTCGGACGGCAACTCCCCCATGCCGACCTCACCCACCTCCCCCACAACGGCGGACGGTGCGGCAGGCGCCCGTACGGGCACGAACACCTCCGGCAGCTCCCCCTCCGGCACCAGCCCGACAAGCCCAAACCCCACATCGGGCCCGCCCAGGACCCCCTCCACCACCACCCCGGGAACCCCGAACCCCACCGGCACCGGCCCCGCTTCCACACCGAACCCCACCTCCTCCACACCGCCTCGGAACACGCCGCCCACTTCGACGGACGGCCGCACTCCTGGAACAACGGACGGGCGGCCCTCGAACCAGCATGCTCCCGGGGCTACGCCGCCCGGACGCAGTCCGGGGCCCAACCAGAACAGCGCGGGCTCGCCCGGCGGACGGACCCCCAGCCCGAGCGCCAACACTCCTGGTACGCCGGACGGCCGTACCCCCACGAACCAGAACCCGAGTCCGAGCAACCCGGCCGCGAGCAACTCAACGCCGACTCAGCCGAACTCGTCGAACCCGTCGTCGAACCAGCCGAACCAGTCGGCCTCGCCGAGGAACACGCCGCGGGCGAGCACTCCGACGCCGACATCGGGTCCGAGCAGCGCGCCGGACTCCAGCACGCCGGGTCGTACGCCCGACCGGCCGGGCACGCCCGGCCCCAACGCGCCCGCCAGCACCCCCAGCCCCACCCCGGGCAACAGGCCCCCGCAGCCTGCGGGTAACACTCCGAACACGCCCAACCAGCCGGCCAACTCCAACCAGCCCGGTCCACAGCAAGGCCAGAAACCGCCGGCGAACAATCCGCAGCAGCAACAGCCGACACCCGTTCCGGCGCCAGGGCACACGGCCACGCCGACGCCGAGCCCCACGCAGCAGACGCCGAACGGGAACACGCCCAACGGCCCCGAGGCCCCTGGCTCACCCCAGAGCAACCCGGGGAACGAAGCGAAGAACGACACCCCCAAGACGGACAGCGTCCAGGACATCCGGGACGACATGGATCACGAGCCGGGCGGCCTCGGCCCGGTCCACCCCGACGACCAGGACCGGCTGGAGGATGTCTTCCCCCGGAACCCGGACGGCACCCCGCAGCGGTTCCCCGACCCCTTCGGGGCGTGGGTCGGTCTGCAGAATGACGGCGGGATCGGGGTCCCGGGCCGAAGCAACAACTGTGCGGACTGCTCACGTTCATTCATCGAGAGTTACCGCGGCAACCCACAGGTCTCCGCTCCGCGCACGCTCGACACCGACGAGCACGGCATGCTGGACACCAGGCGCCCCGAGGACGACGCGAACGCCAACCAGATCAGTTGGGCAGGCGCCCCGCACACCTATGCCGGTCCCGCGAACGACCCCGACACCGCGGCCCGTATCGAGCAGGACCTGCTGCAGGGGGGGCACGGCTCCACAACCATTGTGCAGGTCAGCTGGCCAGGTGGCGGCGGTCACGCCTTTGCCGCCGTCAACCACAACGGCACCGTCGTCTGGGTGGATTCCCAGACCGGCGAGGTCAGCCATGACCCTGTGAACTTCGCCAACGCCGAACACGTATGGCACATCCCGATGGACCCCGACGGGAATCCGCTGCATCCCGTGCAGAACACTGCGGATGACTCCGAGGGCCAGAACGACGCGTCGCAGAACCAGAACAACGACGCGTCCCAGCCCGAGAGCTCCGAGAGCAGCGGGCAGCCGGAAACCTCTGAGAGCAACCCGCAGAACGACACCTCGAGCGACACCCCGAAGCAGGGCGACACCCCCGCCACGGACACCAACTCCCTCACGGCGACGGATCCGGCAACCCCGGACGCATCGAACAACGGGGACCCCGAGCAGTCGTCCACGGCCGACCCGAACCCGACGAACGAGAAGCCCGAGAGCGAGACCGGCCAACCCCAGGGCGAGAGCGACAAGCCCTCCCGGCCGGATGGCCGGGAGCCGTCCCCGGACAACAGCAACGCTGATACGCGGCCGCAGCAGTCGCCCTCCCCCGAGAGCCCCTCGGAACAGAACCACCCGACCCCGGCCGAGAAGACGAACACCCCGGACCAGCGGTCACAACCGGACGACCCGACGCGCCCCGACGAGCAAGGCCGGACCCCCGACAGGGAGTCTCAGCAGCCGACTTCGACGACCGAGAGCCCGGCCCGGCCCGACTCCCCTTCGGAACACCGGGAGTCCCCCGCACACACCACGCCCGACAACACCGACAACGGCACACCGAACAAGGACACGGCACCTCCTCGGCCCGCGAGGGACACCCCGAACGACCCCACGCCCAACCGGGACACGCCTCAGCAGACCACCACTCCCTCGGACCCGCGTACGTCCATTCCGCATCAGCAGACCGGGGACCCGCGCGCCACCGATCCTCGCGCTGCGGATCCCCGCACGACGGATCCGCGCACGTCCGATCCCCGCGCTTCGGACCCGAACACCTCGCCACGGCCGGACCAGACGCGTCCCGATCACCTGGATGATCCGCGGTCGGAGACTCCGGACAAGGACCCGTCCGAGACCCCGGGCCAGACCCGGCCCGACGACCCGAACCGGCCGCCGGCCGACGACCACCGCGACCGTCCGAGCAATATGAACAAGGACTCGGCTGTCCCCACGCGCGAGAGCCTGCCCGATGGCAGGAACGCCGACGCGGCCAACTACGTCAAGGACTCCACTCAGGGGAAGTCGCCGCTTTACGGTCCTATTGCTCCCGACCACGCGGCGAGCCCACCGAGGCCGGCAGAGCCGAGTGGATCGACTCCGAACACGAGCAACTCGTCCTCCGACGACGAGCGTGCGCGCGCAATCGTCCGACGCCAGGTCGAGCGGGCCAACGACCCGAACGACAGCTTCTTCAAGGATTTCTACAACAAGATCGGAAGTCGTCGGGACAAGGACGGAAACGACGACCAGGGCAACCCCCTGCCGCAGCTGAGGAAGCACCCCGATACCGGCAAGTGGGTTGCCGCCAAGGACGCTCCTCCCCCTCTGACTCCGGACTACAAGGCTCTCGAACCAATAACGGGAGCGAGGAACGACGAGCAGGCGAAGAAGCAGCGTGAGGACCTGGACAAGGCCACCAAACGACGCGCCGACGCCATTACCGCGAACCAAAAGGCCAAGGCAGCCAGGAAAGCCGCGGAAGAGAATCACGGCGAGGACTCCCCCGAGTACGAGAAGGCTGCAGCCAAGTACAAGGAAGCAGCCCACGAGCAGACCAAAGCGGCCGAACATCACGGTGAGGCGGCGGCGGCCCTCCATGCCATACCGGAGAACTACAAGAACCCGGTGAGGCAGGATGACGGAAAAGACGGGAACAACCGCTTCGACCAGATCTGGAAAACCGAGGACGGCAGATGGGTCGTGGTCGAGGCCAAGGCTCCTACCGCAGAGCTCGGTGACCGCAGAAGCTACACCGGACGCCAGGTCATGCAAGGTCACCGGGAATACTTCGAGACGATTCTCCGGATCATGGAAGATCGCAGCCCCGAAGAGGCCCTGCTCGCGGACGACCTTCGGCGGGCCCTCAATGCCAGGCCCAGCAGGCTGGACTACGTACTGGTGCAGTCCAAGGAGAACAAGGACAACAGGGCAGAGTATCGTGGATACGAAATGACGCACTTCGACATCACGCCGAAGCCCCCGCAGGCGCCGCAGTCGCCAACAACACCGTCCGCCTAATGGCTCAACTCCCTGAACTTTAAGGAGCGATGCAGATGGCCGTCATCGTCACTCGTCACGAATTCGACACAACTAAATCTGCTCGCCACGAAGAAGTCCTCCATACGATCCTCCACCGGAGGATCGACGAACTGGAGGAGTCCCCCCGTCTCGGGTTCGGCGAAGAACTGAGCGCGGCCATGAGCAGCGCGGTATCGGAGGCCAGTTGCCGCTGCGCCCTCGATCCCACCGCGTCGAAGGTGGAGACCTGGGAAGCCTTCGTCACGGCCATGCAACTGGGGTCGGCGTTGTTCGCGTCAGCCACGGCGACCGGGGACTCCGTACAGTGCCGCATCGCCCACAAGATGCGCACTATTCCCGCAACTGGCGCACATAGCTTCACAGATGCCAGCACATGGATCGACGCATTCTGGCTGGCCATTATTGGCCGCGACCAGGATCGAATGAATCAGTTGTGCAATGTACCCATCAGCCTGCTACGCGATTCCGGGGCCGTTTACGACGAGTACATCTACGCCTGGGTTGATGCCCTCCAGACCTATTGGCGTAGGGAACCCGGCCTCGTCGATAAACTTGAAGCAGCCATCGCGGGTACCGAACCAGATGTCCTGGCCGAATCGAGCAAGGACTACGTCCTTGAGGTCATGTATCCGCCGATCAATCTCTTCTACCGCTTCCTGCTCCAAGACCACGCGCAGTTCAACGCAGATCTGGCCCAAGCGCTTGAGTGGCACAAGGGGCACTGGAGCGAAGACGAGGATCAGGCGAGCCGGGTCTCTGGTCTGGTCGCCTTGGGCCCACTGGCCATCACGTGCCTCGCGTTTGACGGCGGCTTCCCCATCGAAGTCGAGTCCGACTACCTTCCCCATGGCCTGGTCGACCGCGGATGGCTGGGGGAGTTCGACACGTAGGCGCTATCGGCAACCCTGCCGTAGGCACGGCCGCCAACTCCCTGTCAGAGCACAAGAGCTAGTAAAGAGGCGAACTTCATGGCCCCGGACACCCCCGCCCCGACCCCACAAGGCCCACCCGCCACACCCGACCAGGCGCTGGCCATCGTCAACAGCCGCTACGCGGAGCCCAAACTCCCCGACGGCACCCCCATCGAGCTTCGCGTCCAGGAGTTCGACATCGGCTACCTCGTGTACACGGTTGCCCCACCCCACACGGACCTCACCGCCCCTCCCGAACCCGGCGGCGCAAACATCGTGGTGTCCAAGGAGACCGGCGAAACCTTCACTGTCCCCAACTTCCCCGTCGAGCAAGCCATCGCGCTCTACCGCAAGAAGCGCGGACTCGGGGCCTGACTCACACCCCACGCAGAGCAACTTCCCATCGCCCGCCATCCCCGGCACCCGAGGACCCCTGCTCATGACCGCCCCACCCAACGGCTACGCACCACACCCGCACATAGGCGGCCGCGCCACCGTGCTGCGCGCCCTCGCCGCCTGGCGGATGGAGTTGTCGGGTGCGCCGCGCGTCGTCGTCCTCACCGGAAACCCCGGCAGCGGGCGTTCACACCTGCTCACCGGCTTCCTCATGCTGTGCGACCCGGACTTCCGCTGGCGGCTTCCGCTGGCCGATCTCGACCCGTCGACGGTGCCGCCGGAGCTTCCCGCACCCGCGGTCCCGAGCGCAGCAGGTCTGACCGCGGCGCAATTCGGGTGGCTGCTCGCCGGTCATTACGGTCTGCAGGCCTCGCGCCTCGAGGACGTGTACGCCGAACTGGGCGCCTTCGACCAGCCCGTGACCGTCGTCGTGCCGGACGTCGACCGGGCGGGTCCGGTCCGCACCACGGGCGAGCCCGCCCGCCTCGTACAGGAAGCACTTAGGCCACTCGCGACCACGGAGTCCGTCAGGCTCCTCGCCGACGTACCGCGTGAGCTCGCCGCGAGCCTGGTGGAAGGACTGCCGCCCGGCACCGCGCAGATCATCGATCTCGACGATCCGCAGTGGGCCGACCCCCATGGTCCGGTGCTGCAGGCCGAAGCCCTGCTCAGCCCTGAATTCGGTGCGCCGGAGCTGCCCTTCACCACCGACCCGTCCGCCCGGCGTGCGCTCGCCGAGGCGATCGGCCGTCGCGCCGGGACCAGCCCGCTGACCGTGCAGCTCGCGGTCCAGAGCATCCTGACGAATCCGTCCGGCGTCGTCCCCACCGACGAGAGCCAACTGCCCACGTCCCTGGGCGAGGTGCTCGACCTGCACGCACGCCGCCTCGGAGCCGACCCGCAGACGCTGCGCCAACTGCTCGCGCCCTTGGCCCTTGCCGAGGGCGACGGTCTGCCGGCCGAGCTGTGGGTGCGGCTCGTCAGCACCCTCGCGGGCACGGACATGACCGCGGCGATCGCGAGCAGCGGAGCGCTGGCCGGCCCCTTCGTGCAGTCGCTCCGGGCGGGCGCAAGCGGCGAGCGTACGCTGCTTCAGCTGCTCCACCCCGCCATCGCCGACGAGATCCGCTCCGGCCTTCCCAACGTCCGCGCCGCGCAGTCCCAAATCGCCATGGCGCTCTTGGAAACCGTGCCCGGTCAGGACTGGAGCAAGGCCGACCCCTATGTACGCGATCACATCGCCGGGCACACCTTGGAAGCGGGTCTGCTGCCCCAACTCCTCACCGACCCTGGCTTGTTCGTGTACGCCGACCCGGCGCCGCTGCGCGCGGCTGTCGAGGCCGTCCCGGAGCAAGCGCTCGGCGCTCCGGCGCTTACGTATCTGCGCATCGCCCCTCTGCTGACCCGCGCACAGGCACCCGCCTTGGCCCGCGCGGCCCTCCTGGAGAGCGCGTTCGTCGAGGACCAGCTTCCGGACTTCGCGGCCGCGGTGCACCGGCTCGGCCTGGATCTGCCCTGGCAGACCCTGTGGAGCGTCCGCCTCCGCGACATCAGCGAAGTCACCATCGGCACGCTCCCCCGCCCTGCGGAGAACCCCGTGCCCATCGCCGCCCTCTCGGTACCCACCGGCACGCCCGGCGCCTTCCCTGTGGCCGGGAACAGTGATTCCGCGCTGCTCATGCACAGCCTCGTACAGCCGGCGCTCTTCAACGAGCCAGGACCGGAACAACTGCTGCGGCTCTCCGAGCAGGACCGGGCAGCCGCCCCGCTCGCACTCCGCCGAGGCACGGATCAGCTCCGGGTCTGGGACCGGTCCCGCCAGACGGTGGTGGCCTCCCTCATCTCGGATTCCCCCTTCACCGGAGCGGACCTGTCGCCCGACGGCATCCTCCTGGTCGCAACCGAGCGCGGAGCCAAGGCCCTCCGGATCCGCCCGCGTGCCGCAGAGACAACCTCGTAGGCCTACGTCCCCCAGGGCCTCGAAGAAAACCCCTCGTGATCAGCCAGAGTTCCACGTGGGGTGGGTCGTGTGGGCCGCGCCCGCGCCGCTGGAGCGCGACCCGGAGACCGGGGAGTGGCGGCCGCCCGCCGAGATCGGCAACGCATACGGGGTCGTCGACCGACGTACCGGCGAGCTGTCGGTACCGGCCGAGGAGGTCGTACGGATATACCAGCAGAAGCACGGAGGCGGCGCATCCGGCGACGCGGCGGCCGGGGATCCAGCTCCCCATGCTCCCCGGCGGCTACACCGCCTGGTCGCACTCGGAGGAGCAAGGTCGTCGACCGACTGCTGCCTTTGATCCGCGACGGCAAACCGGCTCATCCGCGCGCCGAGTCCGCCTTCCAGCGCATGGCCCCAAGGACAATGCCACGCTTCCGAGAGATCCGACGCCGGGGTCCACAGCACGGCCGGCTCGCCACCACTGATCCCCAGATCCCGAACTCGGGGCTTCAAGGGCGCCCTGCCCAACGGAACGGGTGGTCGGCTTGGCGGCGTGCCCGGCCGAGGGGCTGCGTCCCGTTGTCAGTGCCGTGCGGTTGACTGGTTTCATCGTCACAGCGTGAGCCCCGGGGGGAACCAGTGAACAAGACTGAGCTGCTCGCCAAAGCAGAGGAGCCGACCGCCGAATGGCTCGAGTCCATTTTCGGCGTGGGATCGCTCTGGCGTCCCACGGAGACAGAGATCCCGGTTCGCCTTGAGGACAAGGAAGCCAGGAAGTTTCTGACCACGGTGGGCTTCCCGGCCGTGCGGATCGGCTTCATAGATTTCGCGTCGGTGGGCCTGCCCAAGGACGGACTGTGGGAAGAAGACCCCGACGAGCTGTTCGGCCGTAGATACCCCGACGACGACACTCCGCCGACGAGCTACTGCTACAGCTTCGGGACGTACGGCGGCGGATTCCACCTGGTGCTGGACGGCCCCACCGGAGATGTCGACGTCTACGACCCCAACGGCTGGGATCACGCAGCTGGTTACGCAGGCTGGGCGGTCTCCTCCCTGCCCAAGCTCGCGGGTGCACTGGGACTGCTCAAGGCCTACGAGGACCGGCTGGCCGGCCCGGAGCCAGCGGAGGCGGCGCAAGAGCTGCGCTTGCTCGTCGAACATCTGGAAGCAGGCGGGGAGTCGGCCTTCTGGGAGCACGTCTTGGAGCAGTTGGAAGACGAGTACGGGCCCTGGGAGGACTAGGACCTCCCGCGTGCGAAGAGGGGCCGGAAGCCGGACGGACCGATGAAGCCCGTCCGGGCGCCCCACCGGTCCCGTCCCACCAGCCCCTCTCCACCGGTCCCCGTACCGGCCGGCGAGGGGCATGGCACACGGACAGCGTGCTCAGTACAGAGAGAAGCCGCCGCTGTGCCGGCCCTTGCTCTTCTTGGGGGTCTGCGAGGGCTCTCCCTGGGAGCGTCCGGGCGCGGACCCGTCCGAGGACGGCTCGCTGTTCGCCGGTACCTCACCGTGCCGGATCTGGTCCTGCTCCTCGTCGGACAGCGACTCCCACTCGCTGCGCAGGGATGCCAAACCGCCACCCAGGGCGCGTGACGCCGAAGGGTCGTCCATGGCGTCGCGCAGGGTGATTTGGCCGGACAGCATCTTCTTGGCCATGTCCTGCATTTCCTTGCTCGCGTTACCGTTGTCGGCCAGCTTGCGCAGCGCGGAGTTCACTGAGCGGACCTGCTCCGGTTCGAGCGCTTCGTCCCACACGCCGCGGTCGGAGGACGGTCCCTGGGGTTTCTGGGGTTGCTGGGCCATGTCGCTTCTCCTCACCTCTCGTCCCCTCAAGTATCTCTCGTCACCCGAAGTTGCTACGGATCCGGTCGGTCGTTGACGCATCCGGGGCCCGAAGGCCGCTCGTTGGGCAGCCCGTTCCGTCGCGGCGTAGTGCACCGAAGTGATAGGAAAGTCTTTCGAATATCGCTTGAGCCACGCCCGAATGGCGCGCGCGCCTCCCCTCCACACGGAAAAGAAAGACGCAGTCGCCATGCCCCGCTCGCAGCCCGCAGGGATCGACCGCTGGCTCCGAGGCCTCGTCGGAAGCACCCTCGGCCGACTCGGGCGCGCGGGCGGTGTCGTGTTTCTCCTCGCGGGCCTCGCCTTGACCGGCGTAGGCGCGTACCAAGGGGCGTACGCGGCAGGGTGGGCCGGTACGCACGGCACCCTGACAGTCGAAAGCTGCGAGGTGACCTCCCCGCACAATGTCTCCCGGAGCAGCCGCAAGAACCGCAGCACCATCCGCTGCTACGGCACTTTCGCGTCCGACGACGGCAAGGCCAAGGACATCAACGCCGCGCTGGCGAGCAAGCGCCGCTATCTCAAGGGCACAGAGGTCTCCGTTCAGCAGACGGACGCTCCGACGGCTGACGCCGGCACAGACGCCGGCTACGTCGTCGCAGGCCTGAACCGAGCCATGCGCTGGTTCGCGGCCTTCTTCGCAGGCTGGGTCCTCACCGGCCTCGGCGTCTTCTGCGTCGCCACCGGCTACGCACCCTTCGGCCGCAGCCGGATCTCGTACGACGTGGCATGGGACGCGGCGGGACGGAATGCGACGCGGCCGACCACGATCGGGATGATCGGCGTGGGCATCGTGGGGGCTGGACTGTCGTACTTGGTGAGTCTCTTCATGTGACCGGGAAGATCCTGAAGTCCGCCAAGCTCGCCGGGAGTACGAGCGGTCCCCGGAAGAGCACGAACGGCAGCGCACCGAGACCGAAATCATCTCCAAGCACTGGCGCTTCCGGTACGTGGGTTTCACGACCTTGCGGTCACTGCCGATGCAGGGTCATCAGTCCGTGCCCGCCCGGCAAGGCGATGACGCCACCCCGGTCAGCGTTGCCTGCGAACCAGGCCCCGTGCTCGAACTCTCCCGACCAACGCGTGCGCCGACGCCATGTACGAGCGGCCAGCACCGGCGTCCAGTCCTCATCGCCGCCCCCGTCAGCGAGCCTGAGCTGCACGGCAGTGCCCGCACCGGCTTTGGCGTCCGGCCTGCGGACTGCGGAGCAGTACTGCCAGGGGCCGGACTTCAGAACACTCTCGACGGCGCGCAGCCACCGCAATGCCTTGGCCGGCCCCGCCAGCAAGAAGGCAGCGGGTATCAGCAGGAAGGATGCGGTACCCGAGACGAGCTGCGTCTCCTCTTCCTTGAACGCCTTCGCCACGATGAGCAGGGCAAGGAACACGGCGACCCTGATCAACAAACTGACGAGAGCCTTGCGCCGGGCTTTCTCATACGCCTGCCGGGTGGCGGGATCGTCGAAGGCACACTTGGCCAAGGGGAGGGGGACAGAGAGACCGGACTTCACGCGGACAACTCCTCGTCATTGGGTTCAGCAAACGTGATTATGCGGGAAGGCCCGCACTCAGAGTTCCGACACCGGCCCTCGTGGCCCGCGCCATGCGGTCCTTGCCGCAGGCGATCTCCAGGTAGTTCTCAACGAGCGTCCGGCTGCCACGCTCCAGAGTCATGAGGTCCCTGCCCCCTGGCACCGCGATCACTCCACCGAATCAGGGTCACCGGCGAACCAGGCACCCTGCTCCATCTCCCCCGTCCAGCGCTTCCTCCGCAGCGGGTTGACCGCGCATGGTCTTGGACCAGTCGCTGTCCGCGTCAGCTTTGAGCTGCACAACCAGCGCCATCGCGTCCTTGACATCATGACAAGGACGTACGGAAGAGCGGTACTCCCAGGGATATTCGCGGAGCACCTTCCGGATCCTGCGCAGCCGGAGAACCGGCCCCAACGAGTACAGCGCAAGCGCGAAGCTGAACGGTGCCGCGATCACACACACGAAGCCAGCGATGCGCACCCACATCGGTTGCGTTCTGGGCTGATCCCCCAGCGTCCCCATCACCACCAGGGTCGCCAACTGGCGAGGTGAGTGTGACCGGGACGCGACCACGAAGTTCGGAGAAGTTCGGACCTGGATTGCCGGATGACGCGCTGTGAAGGTTTAGCGAACGGGCAGGACCCCTTGTCGGCTCCGTGGCACCTGCTCGTTAACGTGTGTCAAGGGTTGATGACTGCAAATTACGAGACAACGGGGAGCACGGCGCGATGGGGGCAGGCTTCAAAGTCGAGATTACCGAGCTCGACGGGCTCGTCAGAGAACTCCACCGGAGCCAGGAAGAGATGCGCGCGGCGCTGAACGCGCTGCGTGACACCGGCCCGAAGACCACAGGCAGCAAGGAACTCGACAACGCCTGTGACGAGTTCCACGACAGCTGGGACGACGCGATCAAGAAAATCGCCGATGGCACGCAGGTCATCGAGGACAAGCTCAAGCAGACCCGCGACACCTACCGGGACGCTGAGGCGGCCATCCGGGACGGCTTCGCCGGTAAGGGGGGCACGAAGTGAGCGACAAGTACCCCTCGCTCGGCTTCGACCCCGCGCCGGGTGACTCTGGCAACGTGGGTTCGCTCGCCGCCCGTACCAAGAGGGCCGCGACAGCGCTCGACACCGCGCAGAACAGCATCAAGCGCCTGACAGGAAACGTGAGCTGGGCCGGTGATGCCGCCTCCGCCTTCTCCCAGAAGGTCGGCGAGCTGCCCCGTTATCTCAAGGACAGCCACGAGGCGATGCAGACCGCGTCCTCGGAGCTGTCGAAATGGCGCGAAGCACTCACCCACTACCAGAGCACCGCCGGAACGTACGAAGTGCAGGCCAAGCAGGCCAAGGGCAAGGTGGCCTCGGCGGAGAAGGCCAACGACGCCGCGGCCAGCCGCTACAACCAGGCCGCGAACGACCCCGCCTTCCGGCTGAGCGGCCAGATGTTCACCGGACCCGCCCTCCAGGACGCCCAGGCGAAGGTCGACGCGGCGAGCAGCCGGCTCAAGCAGGCCGACAGTGAACTCGACTCCGCCTCCAACCAGTTGGACCAGGCGCAGCGTGAACTCGAAGAGATCATCAAGCGGGCCGAGCGGCTGCTGGAGGAGCACCAGGCTGAGGCCCGCGGCGTCGCGGGCCACATGCGCAAGGCCACCGACGCCGCCCCCGACCCCGGCTTCTGGGACCGGCTCGGCGACAAGTTCAAAGAGATCGGGCACTCGATCCAGGAGTGGTGCGCCCGCAACAAGGACCTGCTCAACAAGATCGGCGACTGGCTGGGGAACATCTCCGCCGTACTCGGCATCCTGGCGCTGCTGACCCTGTGGTGTCCGCCCTTGTCGGCGGGGCTTGCTCTGGCAAGCGCCGGGCTCTCGGCAGGTGCGCTGGTTGCGCATGGTGCGGCGAAGATCGGAGGGGCGGATGTCGGGTGGGGAACCCTCGCAGGTGATGCGGTAGGCCTTATTCCGGGCGCAGCGTTCGCGAAGACCGCGATCACTGGAACCGTGAAGGTAGTGGCGAAGGTAGGGGACGGGGTGGTCACACACATCGACGACGTGGCCAGGGTCACTCGGCTGAACCGCCTCGTCTCCGAGGGAGCCGCAGCAGTGAGCGAAGTCCCGCGAGCTGCCAACCGATTCCGAAGTGCAGCTGAAGTCCACACCTTCGAAGCCGTAGGCGGCATCGGGAACCGGGTGTCTCTCGCCTGGGAGAATTCGGTGGCAGTGAACCTCGGAGCAAGTATCGGTGAGAAGGGGCTGAGCGGGCTCATCACGAACACGCCTGGCTTGCGAAGCCTCCCAGGTCTTCAGCAAGCCATCCGCGCCGACGACACGCTCGATCCCCTCTCGTGGTGGTCGAAGGGGCCTCTGCTCGCAGCGGCGGTGCCTGGAGCGGCGACCGGCATCTACGACAGTGTGACTGGAGAGTAGGGATGGCTAGCGCGCTCCCCGAAGGATCCGCCGATCCCGTTCTTCCCCATGCCTCGAGGATCGGCCTTATCGTATGGTTTTTCGCACAGTGGGTAATGATCCCGGTGCAATGCGTCACGGGCCCCCTCTGGCTGCTGATTCTTTTCTTGGGCGGTGAAGATTTTGATCGGATCTTTGAGGCTCCTAGGCGTTTCCTCTCCCCGGTTAAGCTCATGCTCCGCATGTCACGTAATCCGGTGAGACACGAAGAATATCTGGATCGGGAGTTCGGTCGAATTTCCGCGGAGATGCATAAGGGGAAGTACAGCTGGAGAACCAGGTTCTACCACTACGTCGGAGCCAGGTATGCAACTGGCGCCAGAGACAGAGAAAGCCCCCTGGTAGGTGTCATGGTGGACTGCCGCGAGTATCGGGGGGTTCCGCTCAGCGTGATGAGGGGCATCGCGCACAGGCACCGCGTGATTCTGGATGTACCGAGGCCCAATCACATCCGCCCCAGCGTGAGTCTGAGGCCGGCCCAGTGGGAGAACATGTGATGGCCGCACTGAGCGATGAGCTGCACTTGGACATACCTGGGGGATTTCACTCCCTGGGCCTGGACTTGGACGAGGAGAGGCGTCTCGAGCAACTCTGGTCCATCGCAGAGGAAATCTGGCCGACCGGAAGCGACTTCCAACGCGAAGTCACCTTCCATACCTACCGCGAAATGGCCGACCACGCGCTGGCCGAGAATTCCTTCTACGCGGGCTTCTGCCTGGACGAGGCGCCGGACGGCCGGCTCACCACCGCCTCGCTGCTGGCCCGCCTCGACCCTCTGGACGAGGCCGATGCCGAGTTGTCCGCGCGCGGCCTTTTCGAGGCGCTCTCCGCGAACGAGAACAACACAGTCGAGGACATCCGCGTTCCAGCAGGGCCGGGCGTGCTCGTTCTGTGCGGCCTGGAATGGCAGTCCGACCCGGGGGATGACACGGCACCGTCCCTGCCCCTCGCGCGGGCCGATGTCTACCTCCCCCTCCCTCGCATGCGTCGGCTGCTCGTCATGAGCCTGACCACTCCGTCGCTGCCGGATCTCCCCTTCTACGTCTCGCTGTTGTCGAAGTCGGCCCACGACCTCACGGTCGCCAGCGACGCAGAACCGCCTCCGTCCGGCCCGGAAAACGGCGGCGAGAGGAGAGCCAGCATCTCCGACCAAGTCAGGGCTGATTTCGGGTAGTAGGCGGGTAGGCGACGCGACGCCCATACGGCGAACATGACGACGCCGGTGCCTCAGCCTCCAGTAGACGGTTCGCGCCGTGAGGCGCTCTAGTCCGAGCGGAGGTGAGAGGCAACCGCCGATGGCCTGTCGCAGCAAGTCAGAGCAGCCCTGACAACGCCGGGACGTGCCGCGCTGGGTTTCGGCACACTGGCCGGACGGGCGGCATTCGGGGACGCTCGCGAGCCGGGGGCGGGACCCAGATGTGGGCGGTGTTGCCACTCACCGGAGGCCGCCGCCCACGCCGAACCTCCGACGCACTGAGGCACCAGATCAAGGGGAGACGCCCGCTCCTGCCCCATTGGACGCTCTTGTGGTCGGTGAGCAGCTCGCAGAGCAGTGCATTCAAGCCATGTGCCGCCAAAGAAACATGAGGACCCTGAGACGCTGTCAGTGCGACCAGTTACGGTGCTGATTCGCGTACGCGATGTAAAAGAGGTGACTTCGCGCGGCGTCGTTTACAGGGGGCGTTCCTACGCATATTCGATCTTGAACTACCTTCAGAATGATCAGGCAGACGATGGGCTGGACCACTCCCAAACTCCGTGAGCCAGCCGCCGCCGATCGCTGGACTTGGCTGGTCATCGCCGCCCACGCCCAACTCCGCCTCGGCCACCCTCGCAGAGGAACCACCCGGCCCTGGGAACCGCCCGCGCGCCCAAGGCGCCTCACACCCGCCCGCGTCCGCCGAGGATTTCGCCGCCTCTGCGGGAAGACCCCTCAGCTGGCCGGCGCACCGAAATCCAGCACCGCAGGCCCCGGCCGACCAACCGGCACGAAGAACCAAGCACCGCGCACACGAGCACCCCGTCGGAAAACACGGCAAACCAAACGCTGCGAGGGGCACTACGAACAGGCACGCAGCATAAACGCCAAACTAAGGGCTCGCAGAGAATCAACGTGCTGCTTCCCGTATTCGGGCTCGTTCACGTGGTACGGGCATCCCGAACGAGACTCGTGATCAACTGGCCGTGAAGTTCGGGGTGTTGTTCTCGCATCTGGACGAGCGGCAGCGTCGGCTGCTGATGGGAGCCGAGGCCCGGGTCCTGGGACACGGCGGTGTCCGGCTGGTCGCGCAGGCGGCTCAGGTCAGCGAGACCGCGGTCCGCAAAGGCGTGGACGAGCTGGAGGCGGGCGAGGGGCCGCTGGGACGGGTGCGCCGTCCCGGCGGCGGGCGCAAGAAGGCCGCCGAGGTGAACCCGGGGCTGCGGCCGGCCCTGCTGGCTCTGGTCGAGCCGGACATATGCGGGGGATCCGATGTCACCGCTGCGCTGGACGACCAAGTCGACCAGGAGACTCGCCCTCGAACTCACTCGCCAGGGGCACCGGGTCAGCGCGGGGCAGCATCGCCTGTTCACAAAGGCCCGATGATGCCGGTGCGTACAGCAAGGACCTTGTACAGCAGGGCTTTAGTTGCGCTTCAGCACTGCTCGACGTCAGGGACGTCGGGCTGGGTTCAACACCTGAGCGTCCCTCGTGACTGAAATGCCTGCCATGCGGCTGTGCTGAAGCGAAGTATCTTACTGTCCGGGTCCTTGGAGTCCCGTACGGCGACGGTGCCGGGGATGTTCGTGGCAACCTCGACGCACTCGCCGGCGGACGTGCTGTAGCTGGACTTCACAAACTCGAACCGGGTCACGCCTGCGTCCCCTTGCCAATGCTACTCGATGAGTAGCTCGGAGTCATGCGGTGACAGGCTGAGCCTGGCCGTACGGTCGAAGAATGTGCCGTACGCGGCGCCTTCGTTCGCGTCCTCCACCCACACGGTAGAGGCAATGGTGTCCACATGAACCACGTCCACTGCACCAGCTTCGGCGAAGGAGACGATGTTGAAGGCACCGCCGATACAGGGGTATCCACCGGCCCGGAAGGGCAACACCTGAACATGGATGTTGGGGAGTTTGGCCATATCCAGCACGTGAGCGAGCTGAGCCCGCATGACCTCCGGGCCGCCGACCAGTTGCCGCAGCGCCGCCTCCCAGATCACGGCATGTACCTGCAGGGGCGTCTCGCCAGCCAGGCGGGCCTGCCGCTTCATCCTGACCGCGACGATGCGCTCGATGTCGTCCGGGTCCTCCCATACGCCGTCGCTCACAGCGAGTGCGCGCGCGTACTCCGCAGTTTGGAACAGTCCGGGAACCAACGACAGCTGCCAGGTGCGGACGCGTGTGGCCACGTCCTCCATAGCGATGTACTCGGCCAGCGCCCCCGCGTTGGGAGAGTGCTTCCACCAGCCCTTGGCCTTCCGCCTTTCACGGTCGAGCTTCGCGATATGCAAGAGGCTGTCGACGGTCTTCGAGTCGTCCACCCCGTACAGCTGGCAGAGAGCCAAGATGTCGGGGTCCCGGAACGGCACCCAGCCGCGTTCCATCTTGGCGACCTTCGCCGCCGTAGCACTCAGTGCCGCCGCAGCCTGCGGTTGGGTCAGCCCTGCTGCGTCGCGTAGTCGCAGTAGCTCGCCGCCTAGCTTCCGGGCCAGGACCGTCGACACCCGGTTGCCCAAACTGGCCTGACCGCTTGCCACTTCGCACCACCTTTCTCGAGTTGAACCCAGTGTGCAGTCGATCTCCGAGCCAAGACAAGCGATTCTCGGAGACAGATATCTCCGAGAGTTCTTGCGCTCTCAGCATCGACGTGGCTACCGTCAGTACTCCACCGCTCGCACAGCGGAGCCAGTTGGCGGAAGTGCACCGCTCCGCCCTGCGCGGGCGCGGCATGCCACCGTCTCGTGGCCCGCTCGAACAAGGAGGTGCGTGTGCATGGAGGCATCACCCAACGTCGGCTACGACGTAGTCACTTACCCGCCCAGGCTGGGGTCCGTCCCCACCGCCCGCAGGCGGATCGCCTGGCTGGTCGGCGAATGGGGACATCCTGAAGTCACGGCGGACGCGGCCCTCGTTACCAGCGAGCTGGTAACGAACGCCCTGCTCCACGGCTGCCTCAGGGATCGGCTCTTCCGCGTGGAGGCAGTCCTCGCCCAGTCGGTCTTACGGATCGCCGTCACCGACCCCAAGGGGGAGCGCAGACCGGCTCTCCGCTCTGCCGAGTGCGAGGACCAGTTCGGGCGTGGGCTCGTCATCGTCCATGCACTCGCGGCGCGATGGGACGTGGAGGCGCTCACGGTTGGGAAGACGGTCTGGGCGGAGCTGGAGCTGAAGGGGAGCGGGTAGGGCGGGAACGCGACGGTGCCGGGCTCTGGGAGCCCGGCACCGTTGTCATGACGTGGCGGCTACGAGCCGTACATCATCCTCGGTTCCTTCTCGATGAGCTTGGTGATCCCAGCCTGCTCCGCTCGCGCGATGCGTGCAGCGTCAGCCTGTTCGCGCTCCTGCGTGAACTTCTGCCAGTCAGGGGGCTGCATGAACAGCATGTCGTTCGTTCCGGGCACAATCATGACTCCACCGAAGGCCAGATCGCCGGCGACCCACGCGCCGCCGTCCTCGGCGCCCTTGGGCCAGCGACGGACTGTTGACGCGTTGAGACCCGCATATACGGTGCTCCGTGCTGACCGCGAGTGGAGACCTTGATGGTGAATAGATTGCGGACAGCACCTTGTCCGGTAGAGCGCTCCTGCTCTACTGCCCCTGGTGTGGCGGCTGTTGGCCGTAGGGGATGGGGTTGTGCGGGGACTGGCCTGGAGCGGCGGTGGGGTACGGCTGCTGGGCCGTCGGGTACGGCGGTTGGTTCGGGTAGCCCATGCCCTGGGGGTAACTCCCGCCGTTGGGGCCACCGGGACCAGGGCCACCGTTGCCACGGTTTCCGCGGCTTCGAAGCACAGCGAAGATGATGCCGCCGATGACTACGGCGGCTGCGATGCCGCCGATGACGAGGGGCAGGCTGCTCGAAGAAGACTTCTTCTCGGCCTGAGTTGAGCCGTCATCGTTGCCCGCGGAAGCGCTGCCGGCCTTGGAGGAGCTGTCCGATGGCGCCTGCTCCAAGGGGCCCTCCTTGGGGCCCTTGGGGATGTCCATCGTGAGCGCCTTGAGGGGGCGGATGATCCCGTAGCCGTACTCGTCGTCGGGAGCCTTCTTGATGTCGTGCTGGGCGAAGGTTGCCGACTTGATCAGGCGGTTGATGACCTGGCCTGCGGTGAGGTCGGGGAACTTGGCGCGGACTAGGGCTGCGGTGGCTGATACGTAGGCCGTGGCGTTAGATGTACCTGTGCCATCCCCATAGCCGTTGGGGCTTTCGACCTCAGCCGCCGCCTGGACGATGTCTACGCCCGGAGCGGTGAGCGTGACGCCGACACCGTGGTTGGACCTTCTCCAAATCGCCAGAGACTTATCAACGGCACCCACGGCGACCACACCTGGAAGCTTTGCCGGGTATCCGACTGGCAAGCCCTCATTACCGGTCCCCGCAACCACGACAACATCGTGCTCTTGGGCGTAGGCGACGGCCTCCGCAGTCTTTGATTCCTCGGTAACATCCTCATCTTTGACTGAGAGGTTAATTACCGATGCCCCTTCGTCCACCGCATAGCGGATGGCAGACGCCATCCTCTTGTCAGAGAGTTTGTACTCATCCCAGTACTGCACCGGGAGGATCTTAGCCTTCGGCGCCAGGCCCATCACGCCTTCGGAATTGCCCGGTCCATGCCCGTGGCCAGCGATGATGCTCGCCATCCCGGTGCCATGACCGTCGGCGTCATCATTAGCGTCCCCGCCGTCGTCGGTGAAGTCCTTCCCCGGCAAAACCTGTCCAACCAGATCAGGATGGGTTCTCTCCACGCCAGTATCAATGACGGCAACCGTAACCCCCTCCCCCTGCGACTCAGCCCAGGTCTTCTCGCCGTTGAACGCCTCCATCGCCCACTGCCGATCCCGTACGGAATCCGCTGAGGCTGTTGGAGCTGATGTGAGGAGCAAGGCTCCCGCCAGCGTCACGGCTCCTGCCGCGGACCAGACCCGCTTGACACCCATTCCTTGCTCCTCACTCAACTGCAGCTGTCTACGCCAGCCTTCAAGACGAACCGTCGACGACGATCCCGGTTCGTCCGTGCCTACTCGATGTTGCGCGGCACGTTCCGGTTACGGTCCTCTTCCGAGATCCAGGTCTCTTCGTCCTCGACAAGGTAGTCGGGACGGTCGCCCTGGCCCTTCTCTTCCTCGGACCGACGACCACCACGGCCGCCCATGCCACCGGCGCCAGCACCCATCATGCCGCCACGCTGCGAGCCACCACGGCTACCATGCAGGCCCGAGCCAGTGCCCGCGCCCTTGCCAGCGACGCCCTTGGCCGCACCCACTACGCCGCCGCGAGCCTTAGCCAGGGCTCCGCGGCCTCCGGCACCAGCGCCACCACGGCCTGCCCCGCCAGCTCCAGCGCCACCGCCCATGCCGGGCATACCCGCTCGGCCGCTTCCGCGGCCGGCTCCGGCTCCACCCGGGCCGCCGGCCCGGCCGCCACCACGGCCACCGGGGGTATTAAGGCCATTGCGACTGCCGCCGACTCCCAAGCCCGGGACGCCGCCGGTGCCCGCCAGGCCCGGGCCTGAGGTGCCACCGGTACCGCCGCCACCGCCGGGACCAATTCCGTTGCTCGAGCCAAGACCGGGTCCCGTCAGTCCGGGCTTGATGCTGTCCACATTGGTCCCGGTGGACGGGAGTTGCGAGCCTCCGGTGATGCCCTTGGCACGGGGGACCTGGGGCGTATTACCGATGTTGTTGGCGTTGCCGGCACTCCACGGCTTGGGAGCTGCACCCGCCCGTCCCGGGCCAGTCGATGGGCCCGGAATCACGGGGGCTGGAGGCATCTGCACATCGTCGCGTGGAGGCTCAACGCGCTTGTCGCTGATCCCCGGCGCCGGCTTAATGTTGTTGCTGACGGTGGTATAACCGCGCGACAGATTCTCCATCACGGCAATAGCCTTCAGCTGCCGCTCCCTGGTCAACGAGAGCGTCTTCTCACTGGCCTGGGCTGCAGTACCGGCGCTGACCCCCGCGTCGAGGTCCTTCTTCAGCTGGTCGTCGTTGCGGCCGTCGTCGTTGAGCCTGTCCTTGGCGCGCTCCGCCGCGCTGGGCTCCTCAATCTTCTCCATCTCCTGGATGGAGGCGTTGAGGAGCTTGCCCACCGCGTCAAGATTCGCAGCTGTCAGATTCGCGTGGGCGGCACCGTTGCGAATGTCGACGACGATTTCTTTCGACCTCTTGCGGAACGCCTCGGCCGCCGCCCCGTGCCAGTGCTCCAGGACGTTTTCGACCGCCGTCTCCATCAAGCCGGCGACGCTGTCCTTCTTGGATGTCCTGTCCACCTCGCCTGCGGCTCCATTGCCATCGCCGCCGGAGAGAAGCTCGTGGACCTTTTTCCAGTGCCCACCGACCTCCATGAGCGTGCCGGGCTTCGCGTCCAGGATCATCCGTCGCAGGCCGTTGATCGAGTACTCCTGGAAGTACCAGGTGTCTTCTTCCTTTCGATCAATTGCCGTCTTGCCGCCGTTGTTAGCTTTCTCCCGCTCGACCAGGCGGTCGTGCGTACTGTCTCGCTCCGTCTTCCTCTCTTCTCGGTTCTCCGCCTCCGCCTGCCCATTCATGTGCTTGTTGCCCGTGTTGTCGCCGGCCATGATTGAACATCCCCTCTGTCAGCAATCCGAATCTGGCACTAATTGGCGAGCGAGTCTTTGCCACCCGAACCGTTACCCAGGCCGCGCTTGGTGTCGGCTTCGCGATTGCTGTACTTGTCCCTGACCTTCGACGTCTTCTTACCGAAGTCGTCGATCAAATCCTCGAGCTGCTTGATGATCTCTTCGATCCTGGCCTTCATCTTCTGATGGGCCCCATGAAGCGTCTTCGCCTGCTTGAAGTCGGCGTGCCCGAATGCGCTCAGCGGGATTTCCGTCTCGTAAGTCGATGTACTACGAGCGCCCTCCATGTCCTTCAACAGGCCCCGCAGCTTCGAAAGGACCTCATCCAGTGCGCTCAGATCAACCCGCAGGTCGGCGCTCGTATTGGTCATGTCCCCGTTCCTCTCCCCTATTTGCTAAGTCTTCAGCGCCAACTCGCGCCTGATCAACGTGGATGCCTGTTCAGCCCGACGATGGCTCGCCAGCTTGCTTACGCCGCCAGTCCCGCACAGCCACCCCGCTCCCGCCGACAACGAACACCAGCAGCAGCCCCGTCCCCATCACGTACATGGCAACCCGGCGCTCCTGCTCCGCCTCCGTCTCCCCCACAGTTACCGCCATGGGGATCACCTCACCCGCGCCCGCCTTCACCGGCGGGTCCTCCTTCGGCCGGGTGCCCGGGGTCGACTCGTCCGACAGGGCCGCTACCGGGTCCACCACTCCCCAGCCCAGGTAGCGGTTCGGGCCTCGGCCCGGGCGGATGGCGGTTTCCTGGAGGCGGGTGGTGATTTGGGACGCCGTCCAGTTCGGGTGCTTTTCCTTGAGCAGCGCCGCTACGCCCGCTACGTACGGGGCCGCGAAGCTCGTGCCGTCTGCCGTGCACTGGCCGCCCTGCGGGACCGTCGAGACCATGCCGACGCCGGGCGCCGCGATGTCCACGAAGTTGCCCGCCTGCGAGAAGAAGGCGCGTTCGTCGTTGCGGTCGGATGCCGCTACCGCCAGGACTCCGGGATACGAAGCCGGGTACGTGTTCTCGGACTTGCCGTCGGCGCCGTCGTTGCCGGATGCCGCGATGATCAGGACGCCCTCGCTCACGGCCTCCGCCACCGTATTCCGCAGCTTCGTGTTGTCCTGCTTCTTCGCGGTGTCCGAGGAGATGTTGATGATCTTGGCGCCCTTGGCGACCGCGTCGCTGATCGCCGCGGACATGGTGCCCGAGTCGCCCTGCTTGTCCTCCGCGCCGGTGTAGCGGAGCGAGAGGATCTTGGCCTCCGGGGCTATGCCCGCGAAGCCTGTGTCCTTGATCGCGCGCGCTGCGATGATGCCCGCGACCCTGGTGCCGTGGCCCTCGACGTCCTCGGTGCCGTCCTTCGACTTGCCGACGTAGTCCTTGCCGCCGGGGGCCATCGCGCCGCGCAGCTGGTCGTTCGAGTCGTCGACGCCGGTGTCGATGACAGCGACCGTCACGCCCTTGCCCGTCGCCTGCTCGCGCAGCTGGTCCAGGAGTACGCGCTGGAGTGACCACGGCGTGGACTTGATGATGTTGCCGCCGAAGACGCATTCGGAGCTGGACGACAGCCCGAATTCAGGTTCGGGGCGATTGGGTGGTGCCGGAGCGGCCAGTGCCGTAGGGGCGCAGGCGAGACAGACGCCTGTGACCGCGAGTACGCCAAAGACCCGCTGCAGTGCGCGGGTTCCACTCGTGCGCGTACGCGGACGGGGTGTCAGGACCCCCATGTTCAGGCTCCCCAGGGCTCTTCTTGCTTCCATCGGAATCGAAGCTGTGTGTCAAGCAAAAGTGTGCGGTCTGCAGAAGTGGGTCGGCCCAGCGGACGCCTTGGCGTCGGCCGGGCCGCCCTCTTCGTCCCACCTGGGCGGATCAGCCCCAGGTGTTGGCGTTGCTCTTCTCAGTTTCCCGGTAGTTGTCGGCCGAGTTCTGCAGCGCCGTGGCAATCTTCATCAGCGTCTGGTGCAGGTCAGCCGCAGTCTTGTCCCAGTCGCGCTGCTTGCGCTGGTAACCCTCCTGCGCCTCACCTTCCCAGGTGGTGGCTACGCGCTTGACAGCGGTCTCGAGGTCGTCGAGCTGCTGCTTGATACGGCCGGCGGTGCTGCGCACGTCCGTGGACGCGTTGGTGATGGTGGCGTAATTGACGAGAATCGACATCGTCGCTCCCTTTCAGGTCAGGAAGAGGTCTCGGGAAGGGGGAGAGCCCGGCTGAACGTCGGGCTCAGAGCGGCTTACTCAGCCGAAGTCAGACATGATCTTGCTGACTTCAGCGTTCTGCTGCTCTTCCGACGCGGTGTAGTTGCTCCGCGTGGAGTCCACGGCTTCCTTGATGTCGGCGAGGATGTCGCTCATCCTCTTCGCGTCCTGGTTCCACCGCTCCTGGAGCTGGTGGTAGGACTTGGCCGCCTGGCCCTGCCAGCCGCCCGCGACCTGCTCGATAACTCCGGTGAGGCGGCGGATCTCCCCCTGGATCTGACCATTCGCCGTGGTGATGTCGCCCGAGAGCTTGCTCAGGTCATCTTCTGTTACCCGAAACTGGCCGGCCATGGTGAACCTTCCCCCATGTCGTCGATGGTCCGGAAAGCCTGTGCCACTCCCCGGATATGCGTCACATCAATGATCGCTACAAACACTCTATCGTCCGTCCGTCACACAATCGCTTGCGCCGGACATCAGTTACAGACTTCACACACACACGCGACGACCCTGTGATCGAATACACCAAGTCGCGCTGCCACCAGGAGCGTTGGACTCACTGGCTCTGCGGCTGCGCTGCGCTGCCGGTGTCCAGCATCGGCCCCTTCGGGATGAACTTCGCCCATGTCTGCGGCACGATCGCGGGGTTGGCGACCTTCTCGTATCCCAGGCGCGTGCGCGCCTTGTCGGTCTCGCTCGGCTCGCCGCCCTGCGATGAGCTCTGCGACGAGCCCTTGCCGGTCTTGTCCGCCGCGCTGTCGTTGCCCGCCGGCAGCGAGTAGCGCAGGCCCGTGTCCGTCAGCAGGTACGTCGCACCGCCACCCCCCGCCGCGCCCGTGACCTCCTGGAAGAGCAGACCCGAGCCGGAAGAGACGTACGCGCTCAGCGAGTCGGCGATGACCTTCTTGGGGTACGTCGTCCCGGCCCAGGCGGCGAGTTTCGGCTTCTTGTCCGCGCCGATCGTGCCGCTGTAGACGCTGCACGAGGTGGTGTTGGCCGAGCCGTTCGCCGTGGAGGCGGAGTTGGCCTGCTGCGGGACGGTCTGCGGCCAGCCCTTGTCGTCGTAGAAGTTGTCCGCCCCGCCGCCGTTGGCGGCGATGATGTCCGACGTGTCGGCCTTGATGTCGGCGATCTCGTCGGTTCCGTACGCCCGCTTGGCCGACGGCGAGCGCTTGAGCAGGTCGGCGACGAACGGCGTGATCGCCGCGACCTTGTCCTGCAGTACGACGTAGTACTGATCCCCCTGGGCGTCCTGCGCCCTGAGTACGCGGCCCACCGTCCCCGCCTCGTCGGGCAGCCCTTCCACCGTCGTCGGCGCCCCGATGGACGGCACCGTCGGGAAGGTGATGGCCTCGCCCAGGTTGAGGGTCTGCAGCCACTCCGTGCTCACCGGCTGCGGATCGGCCTGCACGCCGATGACGGCGGCGCGCAGTTGCTCCATCGTGGTGCCGTCGAGGCCCGTTGTGTCGCCGAGCAGGAACGCGTTGCCCTTGCCGTCGACCAGGTATTCCAGCTTGGTCTTGGTGTCGACGACGTACAGCGCCTCGCGCTCGTCGACCTTCCCCTTGTTCTCGACCGACTTCGCGTCCTCGCCGTCGAGTACGAAGACGGCGCGGTCGATGGAGGTACCCGAACCGGGAGCCGGCTGTTCGCAGACCGCCCACGTCTTCGCCTTCTCGGCGTCGTCCTTGGTGGGCAGCCGGTCGGGAGCGTACGGGATGCCGAGCGTCGCGCCGTGCGGGATGCCGCTCTTGTCGATGTCCTTGCCGGGGACCTCGATGACGCTGCCCTTGCCCTTGTCGAGAAGGAGCTTGGCGGAGGCGTAGTTGAGGACGGGATGCAGCGTCGGGACTTCTTTGTCGTTCGCGCCCTTGTCCTTGATCACGACGTAGCGCGTCGTGGAATCGCTGTCGACGATGATGTATTCGCCCGGTGTGTCCCAGCCCTTGGGCGCCGAGGGCTTGATCACACCCCAGGCGATGAAGCCCACCACCAGCACAACACCCACCGCCAAGCTGGGCATTACCGTACGAACCGGGCGCGGCGCACCTTCGTCGGAGCCCCCGGGCGATGGTGCCAAAAACGCTGCGACGGTGCGCTTGCGAGCGAACGTATAGGCGGCGAGCTCATCCCGACGCTTTGCCATGGTCCTGGCTCTCCCGTTTTGTCGTACTCAGTCGTACTCAAAGGCTGCTTCAGCCCGAACAGGGCACCCACTATGCACTGCGCCACCCGACCTCGATCAACCAGGTACGGGTCCCCGCCGCATCTTCACAGGCCCTGCCATGTTCGTAGCCCTGCATCTGTGTCGCCCCACGTTCATCAGCGGGTACCGTGACCACTCGCACAACTGTTGTGGGCAATCGGAGCCCCTGGCCCCGTCGCTGAGATCTGCATCGACGATCTCCACCGACGACGGCGCCACTTCGCGAAAGGGATGTCCCGGGGGATGACCAGCGCTACGAGCACTCGGCGCGGACGCCGCGCAGCGGCACAGCAGCAACCGGGCCGTCGCCGCAGACCCGCGCAGGCCCCGGCGGCTCCCGCGGCGACCGCCTCCGCGGCGCCGCGTACGCTGCCCAGCCCCGGCGGCATGGGCCCGCTGCGGCTGCAGCAGCTCATCCTGGTGGAGCTCGCGGCCGCCATCATGCTGGCCGCGTGGGTCACCGACCGTCGCTGGCTGCTCGCCCCCGCGGGCGCCGTGGCCGCGCTGCTGCTGCTCCTGGCGATCCTGCGCCGCCACCACCGGCCGCTGCCCGAGTGGTACGAAACGACGCGCGCCCTCAAGCGCCGCCGCCGCGAAGCCAAGTTGCCCGTTCCGCCGGGTACGGATCCGATGCTGGCACCCACCGTGGAGTGCGACCCCGCTTTGCGGACGTACAGCTTCGTGTCCCGTGACGATCGCTCGATCGGCATGATCGGCGACGGCTCGTTCCTGACCGCGGTGCTCTTCGTGCAGCCGGGCGACGAGCCGCTGCGCCCCGACTTCGCCGGGCGCCAACTCCCGCTCCAGCTGGTCCGGGACGCCCTTGAGGTCGACGGCATACGGCTCGCCTCCGCGCAGGTGGTGCAGCACACCCAGCCGGCGCCCGCGCCGCATCTGCCCCAGCAGTCCGTCGCCGCACGGTCGTACGGGCCTCTCCAGGCCCAGGCCGGATCTCCCGCGCTGCGGCTCACCTGGGTCGCCCTCAAGCTCGACCCCGAGCTGTGCCCGGAGGCGGTGGAGGCGCGCGGCGACGGCGTCCCCGGCGCCCAGCGCGCGCTGCTGCGGGTGGCGGACCAGCTGGCGAGCCGGCTGGCCGGGGCGGGCTTCGAGGCGACCATCCTGGACGAGAACGAGCTCGTACAGGCGCTCGCGACGTCCAGCTGCCTCAACCCCCGGGCCAATGCGCAGCAGCGCGGTCAGGAGGGGCGCCCGACTCAGCGGCGTACGGTCGAGTCGGTACGGAGCTGGCGCGTCGACGACCGGTGGCACTCCACGTACTGGATCTCCCGCTGGCCGCAGTTGGGCGACGGCGGTGTCGCACTGCCGCAGATGGTCACGCAGTTCACCTCGCTGCCGGTGCTCGCGACGACGTTCAGCATGACCCTGAGCAAGGCAGGCAACCGGGGCATCTCGGTCGCCGGGCATCTGCGCATCACCGGCCGCGGCGAGAACGAACTCGGACAGGTCCGCCGGGAGTTGGAGCGTGCCGCCAGTGCGTCCAAGGTCGGCCTCGTGCGCCTCGACCGCGAACAGGTCCCCGGAGCTCTCGCCACCCTGCCTCTCGGAGGTACGTACTGATGTCTTACCCCACGCCGACCATGAACCCGGGGCAGCGGGGCCAGGAACCCGCCCGCACGCCCGCGCACGTGGCATCGCCCACCGACACGGGCCTGATCCCGATCATCCAGCAGCCCGATGCGCGCCAGCAGCAACGGCGCATCTTCAGCCCGGGGTTCGGGCTGCGCGGACCGCGCCGCAACCGTCATGTCGTCACCGCTGAGGAAATCGCGGCGATCAGCATGCCCATCGGTGACGACGGCGTGATCATCGGCATCGACACGGAGTCCCAGCCGGCGGTGCTCGGCCTGGCCCGTCCTACGCCCTTCGACGTCGTACTCGTGGGCGGCCTGTGGATGGCCCAGGTCCTGGCGCTGCGCGCCGCCGCGACGGGCGCGCGCGTGGGCGTCGAAACGGGCCGTCCGCAGGCCTGGCAGCAGCTAGCACAGGCGGCGGGCGGCGGCCAGCCGTGCATGACGGTCTACCCGGTGGGGCGGGTGCCCGCGCAGGGACCGTCGGTTTCCAGCCCCGTTGTGCTGATCCGCGACTGTGGCGTACGTCCGCCTCGTGGGCGTGTGACGTCCCTGCCCTGGCAGTCCGTGGTGACCGTGCTTCCGTTCGTCAGCGAACACGCGCCGCGCTGGCTTGCGCAGGCGCAGTTGATCGGAATCCAGCAGATTTCGCCTCAGGAGACCGAAGTCGTACGGGAGATCCTCGGCATCCCGGCCGAGCATCTCCAGATGCTGCCGACGCTTTCCGACAACGTCGCCCTGTGGTGCACTCGTAAGCACCGCAAGTACGTCATGACCGAGCCCACGGACGCGGAGACCGGCCTGCTGGGCATGGCCCGCCGCCTGGACTGAGCGTCGTCGACTGGGCGTCGGCCGGGGCATCGCCTCGGCGTCGGCCGAGCGCAGTCGCCGGAGGGGGCAGGGGAGGGGCCGGTGGAGCCGGTCCGCACGCAAGGGCGCTTTTCCGTACCGCGCTGCTAAAGCTTAGGCTTCTGGTGATGCGGTGAACGTCGCAGCCGCGTAGGACGCGCCACCCCATCCGCCCGACCGCGACGACGCATTCAGCAGCAGTGGCTGACCAGGAGGCAAAGCAGTGAACAGGGATCGGTCCGAGTACCACGGCGACGGCCAGTCCTCGGACGGGGACGACCGCGAGCTGGATCTCACCGGCGAGTTCGAAATCGTCTACGAGCCTCCTGCCTGGTACGACCAGAGCACGCGGGGTGGCTCCGCGCAGGGCGGGCAGCAGGACGCCGGGCAGGCGTCTCCGCCGCCGCCGACCGGACCACCGCTGGGGCCGACGGGTGGACCCGTTCATCAGACGCCGGCTGCCCCTCAGGTCCCTTCCCAGGCGCAGCCGTACGCGCAGGGTGCTCCGCAGCAGCCGGGTCCTGGCGCACCTGAGGCGAATCAGTACGGAACGGGTGGCTATGGGTTCCCTCAGCAGGTGACGCCTCAGCAGACCGATGGATACGGGTATCCGCAGCAGGCGGCGCCGGGTGGATACGGGTATCCCCAGCAGCAGCCCGCCCCGGCCGCACCGCAGTACGTCGCGCCGCAGCAGCCCACGCCGGGTACGCCGCAACCGGCTCAGGACACCTCGGGCGGCTACGGGTATCCGCAGCAGCCGGCCCCGGCCCAGCCGCAGTACGTGGCGCCGCAGCAGGCCGCGCCTGGTGCACAGGAGCCGGGTCAGGACACCTCGGGCGGTTACGGGTACCCGCAGCAGCCCGCCCCGGCCCAGCCGCAAGCGGTCACGCCCCCGGCGCCGGCCCCCGGCTTCCCCGTGCTGCGCCCGATCGACGACGACGCGCAGAGCAACACGCCCCAGGCCGAGGCCCCGGCGGCGAACGTGCCCGAACAGCAGGCCCCCGCCGCGCAGATCCCCGAGCAGCAGATCTCCGAGCCGAATTACGCCGCCGCCGATGCCGAAGCGGCAGCGCTGTTCGGCGACGACGACGATGCCGATGAGCCTGAGCAGCAGCAGCAGCAGGAGGAGGAGGAGGAGCACGGCGACGTGGCGGAGCCGGGTGACTCCGAGGCCGCGTCCGGCGCCGAAGGTGACGCCAACTCCGGCTCCGCGACGGATGCTGGGGCCGATGGCGAAGCCGAGCCCGAGACCGATTCGGCAGCGGCAGCGGCAGCAGCGGCGCCCACCGCAGTCGAGCCCGCACCGGAGTCCGGGCACCAGCCCGCAGCGCAGGTTCCGCCGCAGGCTCCCGCGCCGCAGGCCGCCGCGCCTCACGCAGACCCGTCCGTGCCTGCGCCCCAGGAGCTCCCCCCGCTGCCGCAGGGCTACCAGCCCGCACAGCAGCCCGTTCAGGGTGCACCGCAGCAGGCGGCGCAGCCGAACCAGCAGGCCGCAGCCGCAGCGGCCGCCCAAGCCGCCGGTTACGGCTACCCGCAGCCCGCTGCCCAGCAGCCGATGCCGCAGCCGCAGTACCAGACGCCCCCGCAGGGCACGTTCGGCGCGGCTCAGCCGCTGCCCCAGGCGCAGCAGCAGCCCGCCCCGCAGCAGCACCCGGGGTACCCCGCGCAGGGACAGCCCGCACCTGGCTTCCCGCAGCCACACCAGCAGCAGGCTGCGCAGCCGCAGCCTCAGCCCCAGCAACAGCCCGGCCAGCCACCGCAGCAGCAGCCGCCCGTACAGCAGCAGCAGCCACAACAGCCCCAGCCCGGCTACAACTACCCGCCGCAGCAGGCCGGTTACGGCTACCCGCAGGCCGCGCAGCCCGCGCCCCCGCAGCAGCCCGTACAGCAGCAGCCGCAACAGCCGCAACAGGGCCAGCAGCAACCGCAGGCCCAACAGCCCCAGTACCAGCAGCAGCCCCAGCAGCCGAACCCCGCGGCCCCGCCCGCCTACGGCTCCCAGGGCGGCTGGACCGCCCCGACAGGACCGCAGGCCGGCGCCCCTCAGCAGCAGGCCGCGCCAGGGACCCCGCTCGGTTACAACGCCGCCGTAGAGCTCTCCTCCGACCGGCTGCTGCGCAACCAGCCCAAGGCCCGTAAGAACAACGCGGGTCCGTCCCGCTTCAAGCTCGGCGCCAAGAAGGAAGAAGAAGAGCGGCAGCGGAAGCTGGCTCTGATCCGTACGCCGGTGATGTCCTGCTACCGGATCGCGGTGATCAGCCTCAAGGGCGGCGTCGGCAAGACCACGACGACCATGTCGCTCGGCGCCACGCTCGCCTCCGAGCGCCAGGACAAGATCCTGGCGATCGACGCCAACCCGGACGCCGGCACCCTCGGCCGACGGGTGCGGCGCGAGACCGGTGCCACCATCCGCGACCTGGTGCAGGCGATCCCGCAGCTGAACAGCTACATGGACATCCGCCGCTTCACCTCGCAGGCGCCGTCCGGTCTTGAGATCATCGCCAACGACGTGGACCCGGCGGTCTCCACGACATTCAACGACCAGGACTACCGCAGCGCGCTCGAAGTCCTGGGCAGGCAGTACCCGATCATCCTCACCGACTCGGGCACCGGACTGCTCTACAGCGCGATGCGTGGGGTCCTCGACCTCGCCGACCAGCTGATCATCATCTCGACCCCGTCCGTGGACGGTGCGAGCAGTGCGTCGACGACGCTCGACTGGCTCTCCGCGAACGGCTTCGCCGACCTCGTCCAGCGATCGCTCACCGTGATCTCGGGGGTCCGCGAGACGGGCAAGATGATCAAGGTGGACGACATCGTCGCGCACTTCGAGACCCGCTGCCGCGGCGTCGTCGTGGTGCCCTTCGACGAACACCTCGCGGCGGGCGCCGAGGTCGACCTCAACATGATGCGTCCCAAGACCCGCGAGGCGTACTTCCACATCGCGGCCCTCGTCGCCGAGGACATCGCCCGCACCCAGCAGGGCCAGGGCTTCGCCGCCCAGCAGCAGGCTCCGCAACAGCAGCCGCCGCAGGGGTACGCGCCTCAGCAGCACCCCGGCGCCGCGCCCCAGCCGGGACAGGGCTGGCAGCAACAGGGGCAGCAGCAGCCTCCGCAGGGTGGCGGCTGGCAACAGCAGGCACCGCAACAGCAGCAGCCTCCGCAGGGCCAGGGCTGGCAGCAGCAACCGCCCGAGGGCTGGACACAGCAGTAGCGGGCGAGGTTTCTGTCTTCCCTCGTGCGAGTGAATGACTGCCCGCATGACTCAGGCCTCTGGCCTAAGATGCCCGGGACGACGTCCGGCCGTTGCCGAAAGGGAGTTTGACTGATGGGGAGCGCACAGGAGAAGGAAGAGCTGTACGCCCTCGACATCTCTGGCGTCGAGTGGCACAGCGCTCCTGGCACGAGCGAGAACGAGGAGCGCGTCGAGATCGCGTACCTGCCCGAAGGGGCCGTCGCGATGAGGTCGTCCGTAGATCCGGAAACCGTCCTGCGGTACACCGAAGCCGAGTGGCGGGCGTTCGTACTCGGTGCGCGCGACGGTGAGTTCGATCTGACCTGAGCCAGGCGCTCAGACGGCACTTCGCCCCGCCGGACGAGATCCGGCGGGGCGAGGTCGGTTGGGCACCGCGCGTGGTCGGCGCCGTGTCAGCGGCGGTTTCTGCCAATGGCGTAGGCGAGTCCCCAGGCGGCTGCTGCGGCTCCCACGAGAGCCAGCACGGCGATCAGCTGCGTCACGCCGTCGCTGCCGAACCAGTTCTTGGCCGGAAAGAAGGGGTCGAACCGCACCATGCTCCCGATCCAGCCAGAATCGAAGGCAATGAGCACCACGCCGTTGGTGTAACCGAAGAAGCCTCCGAGCACGGCCAGGATGGCCCCGCAGATCCTGGCACCGCCGCTACTGCGGCCCACGAGGCCGACGATGGCACCGACGGCCGCTCCGTTGAGCAGGGCGTGGATCACGTACATGGCCTGCGCCGTGTTCTTCGACTGGTCTTCGTACGTGGCGTACATGACGAGGCTGTAGACGGTCGCGACGGCCACAGATACGAGCAGCCCGAGGAAGAACGCGGCGACCGGCTTGCCGGATTGGGGCTGCTGCTGCCCGTACGGCGCCGGATATGCCTGGTACGGGTAGCCGGGCTGCGGCGGGAACTGCCCCTGGGCCGGCGGCGGTGCGCCGAACCCCGGTGGCGGCCCCGGCGGCTGCTGGGGCATCGGCGGCTGGTTGCCCGGGTTGTACTGGGGCTGGGGCTGCCAGGGCTGGCTCAAAACGGGTCCCCCGAGAAGCAGAAGATGGAACCGCCCAAATTACCAAACGGGCTCGCACGGGCTCCGTCAGCCCCTCAACAGTAGGGCAACAAGGGTTTAGACCAATGAGGGCTCGCACCGACTGCGCCTGCGCGCTCCCGGGCGTTCTCCTGGGGCATTCCCGCAGCCCACACCGGGTATAGAGCATCGTTGACGCGGCCGGACAGCGCTGATAGACCTTCGCTTCACCAAGCTGGACAGCAGTGATCAACACGCCTTCTCCGTGCGAGTGATGACGCGAGGTCAAACATCCCATGGACACCACCACTGTTCCACGCAACGCCCGGCCACACCCTCATATCCGAACGCTGCTCGCAGTCGGCGCCACCGCCCTGGCCATCGCCGCCGCAGCCGCGACCCCGCTGAACCCCGCACCACAGCAGGCGAAGGCCGCGGGCAGCGACGGCAAGCGGACGCTGACCGTCGCCGTCTCCCAGAGCGTCGATTCCCTCAGCCCGTTCCTGGCTCAGCGTCTGGTCTCCACCAGCGTCCACCGGTTGGTCTACGAGAATCTGACGAATTACGACGTCAAGGACAACCACGCGATCCCCGGCCTGGCCACCAAGTGGGAGCCGTCGCCGGACAAGCTGACGTGGACGTACACCATCCGCGAGAACTCCAAGTGGTCCGACGGCAAGCAGGCCACCGCCGAGGACGCCGCCTGGACGTTCAACACGATGATGAGCGACGAGGGCGCCGCCACCGCCAACGGCAGCTTCGTCGCCAACTTCAAGAAGGTCACCGCCCCCAGCCCCACCAAGCTGGTCATCGAGCTGAAGAAGCCGCAGGCCACCATGGCCGCGCTCGATGTGCCGATCGTCCCCAAGCACGCATGGGAGAAGGTCGGGGACTTCTCGAAGTTCAACAACGACAAGAAGTTCCCGATCGTCGGCAACGGGCCTTTCGTCCTGACCGACTACAAGGTCGACCAGTACGTCAAGCTCAAGCCGAACAAGCAGTTCTGGCGCGGCGCCCCGAAGTTCGACGAGCTTGTCCTGAAGTACTACAAGGACGGTGACGCGGCTGTCGCCGCGCTCCAGAAGGGCGAGGTGTCCTTCGCGGCCAACCTGACCCCCGCGCAGGCCGCATCCCTCTCCAAAGCCAAGAACATCAAGGTCAACGACGCCCCGGGCCGCCGCTTCTACGCGCTGGCCACCAACCCCGGCGCCAAGTCCAAGGACGGCAAGAAGTTCGGCAACGGCCACCCTGCGCTGCTCGACCCGAAGGTGCGCCAAGCCCTCTTCGCCGCCACCGACCGCAAGACCATCATCGACAAGGTCTTCCAGGGCCACGCCGTCGAGGGCGAGGGCTACATCCCGCCGCGCTTCGCCGCGTACCACTGGAAGCCGGCCGACGGCCAGAAGATCGCGTACGACCCGGCGAAGGCGGCCGCGCTCCTCGACGAGGCGGGCTACAAGAAGAACAGCGCGGGCAAGCGCGTCGGCAAGAACGGCAAGCCGCTCGACTTCCGCATCCTCTGCCACGCCACCGACCCGAACGACAAGGCCATCGGCAAGTACATGCAGGAGTGGTGGGGCGAGCTCGGCATCGGGCTGAAGGTCGACTGCCTCGACAATGTCTCCGACCCCTGGCTGGCGGGCGAGTACGACCTGGCCTTCGACGGCTGGTCCGTCAACCCCGATCCGGACTTCGTCCTCTCCATTCACACGTGCGCCGCGCTGCCGGCCACGCCCAAGGACACGGGCGCGACCGACAACTTCATCTGCGACAAGAAGTTCGACGAGCTCTACGCGCAGCAGACCGCGGAGTACGACGAGACCAAGCGCGCCGATCTCGTCAAGCAGATGCAGTCGCGGCTGTACGACACCGGGTACATGAATGTCATGGCGTACCCGAACGCGGTCGAGGCGTACCGTACCGACCAGATCAAGTCGATCACGACGATGCCCGCGTCCGGCGGCAACCTCTGGGGCCAGGACGGCTACTGGAGCTGGTGGTCGGCCGTGCCCGCGGACGCGGACGGATCCAGTGAGGACAGCGGTTCCTCCACCGGTCTCGTCGTGGGCATCGGCGCGGCCGTCGTGCTCGCCGCCGGGCTCGGTGTCTTCGTCGCCCTGCGCCGCCGCTCCACCGCGGAAGACCGTGAGTAGTCCATGAGCACTGCAAGCACCACCCCCCTCGCGGAGGGTACGGCCGACGGCCCGGTCCCGGTGAAGACCGGGCCGTCCGGCCCCCGCGCCCGCTCCGCACGCGCCTATCTGCTGTACGTCGCCGGGAAGCTGGGCGGCGCGGCCGTCTCGCTCTTCGCCGTCCTCGTCACCAGCTTCTTCCTCTTCCGGATCATCCCCGGCGACCCGGTGCGCACGATGACGCACGGCCGCCAGGTGTCGGCCGAGCAACTCGCTTCGCTGCGCCGCCAGTTCGGCCTCGATCTCCCCCTGTGGCAGCAGTTCACGGACTACTGCGGCAAGGCGCTGAGCGGCGACCTCGGCACTTCGTACCAGTTCCACGCCCCGGTGGGCGAGCTGATCAGCGAGAAGCTGCCCGCGACCCTGCTGCTGACCGGCGTCGCCGTCGTCATCTACTCGGTGCTCGGCCTGTGGCTCGGCACCCGCTCCGCCTGGCGCCACGGCGGGCTCGGCGACAAGGTCAACACCGGAGTGGCGCTGACACTGTGGTCCGTGCCGTCGTTCTGGCTCGGCCTGCTGCTGATCATCACCTTCTCGGTGGGCATCGGCCCGATCCCCGGCATGTTCCCGACGGGCGGCATGGAGTCGGGCGACGCCTCCGGTTTCGCGTACGTCACCGATGTCGCGCACCACATGGTGCTGCCGGTCGTCACACTGGTCGCGGTCGGGTACGCCCAGACGCTGCTGGTCATGCGGTCGTCGTTGCTGGACGAGATGGGCAGCGACTACCTGACGACGGCGCGCGCGAAGGGACTGCGCGACGACCTCGTGCGGCGCAACCACGCCGTGCCCAATGCCCTGCTGCCGACCGTCACCATGGTGTTCATCAACCTGGGTCATGTGGCAGCCGGTTCGATCCTCGTCGAGACGGTCTTCTCCTGGCCGGGGCTCGGCGGGCTCTTCTACCAGGCGCTGAGCGTGCCCGATCTGCCGCTCGTGCAGGGGCTTTTCGTCGTCTTCGCCGGAGCGATGATCCTGATGAATCTCCTCGCCGACCTGCTCTATCCGCTGCTCGATCCCCGGGTGGGCCGATGACTGCGACGAACTCCGCTCAGACCGCCTCGTCGCTCGCGTGGGCGCGGCGCCGGCACTCCGTGGCCCGGTTCTGGCGTTCGTACCGTACGCACCGGGCCGGGCTCTTCGGTCTCGGCGCCCTCGCCCTGATCGCGCTGGTGGCACTCGCCGCGCCGCTGCTCGTCGGCAGCGACGTACAGAGCGTTACGGACGCTCCCGGCTCGGCGCTGGAGCCGCCGAGCGGTGAATTCCCGCTAGGAACCGACCAGTTCGGGCGGTCGCTGCTCGGGCTGCTGATCTGGGGCGCGCGGATCTCACTGACCGTGGGACTGATGGCCGCCGCGCTGTCGGTGGCCATCGGTACGCTCGTGGGCATCGTCGCCGGGCACTTCGGCGGGTGGCTCTCGACCGTGGTCATGCGCATCACGGACTGGTTCCTCGTGATGCCGACGCTGGTGCTCGCGATTGTGCTGGCCACGGTGATGTCGCGCAGCGTGTGGACGGTGATCCTGGCGATCGGCGTCACGAGCTGGCCGACGACGGCCCGGCTCGTGCGGGCGCAGACCCTCGCCGTCGAGTCGCGCCCGTACATCGAGCGGGCGACGGCGCTCGGCGGCGGCCACGGCCACATCATGACCCGCCACGTCCTGCCCAACGTCATGCCGCTCGTCCTCGCCCAGACCACCCTCGGCATCTCCAACGCCATCCTCACCGAGGCGACGCTCGCCTTCCTGGGGCTCGGCGACCCGGACGTCGTCTCGTGGGGCGGCATGCTCCAGGATGCGCGGGAGGCGGGCGCGGTGTCGTCCGGGCACTGGTGGTACCTGGCGCCGCCGGGCATCGCCATCGCGGTCGTCGCCCTGGCGTTCACGCTGTGCGGGCGTGCGGTGGAGTCCGTGCTCAATCCGAAGCTGGGGGTGTCGGCCCGATGAGTCCACGGAGCACGCTGCTCGAAGTGAAGGACCTGCATGTCACGTACGGAGCGGGGACGCGCGCTGTACGTGGCGTGGACCTCACCGTTTCCGCCGGTCAGAAGCTCGGCATCGCGGGCGAGTCCGGCTGCGGCAAGTCGACGCTGGCGCTGGCGCTGCTGCGCCTGCTGCCCGCGTCGGCCAGGCTCAGAGGGGAGATTCTGCTCGACGGCGAGGACGTCCTCACCATGAAGTGGGGCAGGCTGCGGGCCGTACGGTGGGCAGGCGCTTCGATCGTCTTCCAGGGCGCGATGCATTCGCTGAACGCCGTGCACCGGATCGGGGACCAGATCGCCGAGCCGGTGCTGCTGCACCGCCGGTCCACTCCGGGGGCCGCGCGCAGGCGGGTCGCCGAGCTGCTGGAGCAGGTCGGGCTGCCGGGCGCGCGCGCCGACGCGTATCCGCACGAGCTGTCCGGCGGGCAGCGTCAGCGCGTGATGATCGCGATGGCGCTGGCGTGCGATCCGCGGCTGATCGTGGCGGACGAGCCGACGACCGCGCTGGATGTGATGATCCAGGCGCAGATTCTGCGGCTGATCGAGGGGCTGGTCGCGGAGCAGGACATCAGCCTGCTGATGATCAGCCATGACCTGTCGGTGCTGGCCGACACGTGTGACCGGCTCGCGGTGATGTACGCGGGGCGCGTGGTGGAGGAGGGCCCGGCGAGGCAGGTGTTCGACGAGGCGCAGCATCCGTACGGCGTGGCGCTGTCGGCCGCGTTCCCGCGCATCGGCGACCCGGGTTCGCGTCTCGCCCCGCGCGGCCTGCGCGGCGATCCGCCGGATCCTACGGCGCTGCCGTCCGGCTGTACGTTCCACCCGCGCTGCGCGGTGGCGCTGGACACGTGCGCCACGGAGGACCAGCCACTGCGAGAGGCGGGGGCGGGGCGGAGGGCGGCGTGCGTGCGGGTGGGGGTGGCGCAGCCGTTGCCGTGACCGGAGCCGGCAGGGGCGCCTGCGGCGTGCCATTTCCCCACCCCGCCCCTTCCCGAACTGGGGCTCCGCCCCAGACCCCGCTCCTCAAACGCCGGAGCGGCTGAATTCAGCCCGTCCGGCGTTTGAGGACCACGCCCGAAGGGCGTCCCGGGGCCTGGGGCTTGCCCCCAGTTTCGGGAAGGGGCGGGGTGGGGAAAGCGCCGCAGGCACCCGCGGCCCCGCACTGCTGAGCACCGCCCCCATCCCACCCACCGGAGTAAGACATGAACCCCACTCCCCTCCTCACCGCCACCGCCCTGCACGTCACCTTCCCCGGCCGCCGCGGCGCCCCCGCCGCCCGTGCCGTCGACGGCGTCGACCTCGACATCCGCCCCGGCGAGATCGTCGCGCTCGTGGGCGAATCAGGCTGCGGCAAGACCACCCTCGCCCGCTCGCTCCTCGGCCTGGTCCCGCCCACCTCCGGCCGCGTAACCTTCGCCGGCAAGCCCCTCGACTACGGCTCACGCGCCCTCAAGGCGTACCGCAAGCGCGTACAGCTCGTGCTCCAGGACCCGAGCGGTTCGCTCAATCCGCGCCACACGGTGTACGACGCCGTGGCGGAGGGTCTGCGCATCCACGGTTACGCGGGCGACGAGCGCGGGGCCGTCGCCGAGGCGCTCTCGCGCGCCGGTCTGCGTCCCCCTGAGCGGTTCTTCCTGCGCTACCCGCACGAGCTCTCGGGCGGCCAGCGACAGCGCGTCGTCATCGCGGGCGCGCTCGTCCTGAACCCCGAACTCATCGTCGCCGACGAGCCGGTGGCATCACTGGACGCGTCCGTACGCGGCGAGATTCTGGCGCTACTGCTGTCGCTGCGCGACGAACTCGGGCTCTCCGCCCTGGTGGTGACCCACGACCTCGGCCTCGCCTGGAACATCGCCGACCGGGTAGCGGTGATGTACCTGGGCCGGATCGTCGAGACCGGCCCCGCCGAGAAGGTGCTGACGGAGCCTCAGCACCCGTACACGCAGGCCCTCTTGTCCGTACTCCCCGAGTCCGGTGCGGAACCCGTCGTCCTGACGGGCGAACCGCCGGACCCGTCCCGCATTCCCGGTGGCTGCCGTTTCCACGCCCGCTGCCACGTGCTGGCCTCCGGCGAGGCCGGGCGTACGGGCGTCGACGCCGACTGCCGTACGGCGCTCCTGCCGGTCCTGGCCGGCGGCGACGAGGCGCAGGTCGCCTGCCACTGGGCGGCAGCCCGCGCCGCCGGGGCACGCGCGGGGGCAGAGGCAGGGGCAGAGACGAGTGCCGTGGGCGACGCCTGAGCGCGGCCGCTACTTCGCCTCGTACGCCTCGATCAGCTCGCGCGAGCGCTTCACGTCGTCCGCGATCGCCACCAGCAGCGCCTCGATCGAGTCGAACTTGGCCTGGCCGCGTACGTACGCCAGGAAGTCGACGGCGACGTGCAGCCCGTACAGGTCGAGGCCCACCCGGTCGATGGCGTACGCCTCGACCGTCCGCTCCGTGCCGTCGAACTGCGGGTTCGTGCCGACCGAGATCGCGGCGGGCATCGCCTCGCCCTCCACCGTCAGCCAGCCCGCGTACACGCCGTCGGCGGGAATCGCGGTGTGCGGCAGCGTCTCGACGTTCGCCGTCGGGTAGCCGAGCTCGCGGCCGCGCTGGGCGCCGCGCACCACCACGCCCTCGACGCGGTGCGGCCGGCCCAGGATCTCCGCGGCGCCTTCGACGTCGCCCTCGGCGACCAGGCGCCGGGTCAGCGTGGAGGAGAACGGCTCGCCGCCGCCCGCCTCGCCGCGCACGTACAGGTCTACGACCTCGACCTCGTAGTCGTACGTCGGACCGAGCTCGGAGAGGAATGCGACATCGCCCGCCGCCCGGTGTCCGAAGCGGAAGTTCGGGCCCTCGATGACCGCCTTCGCGTGCAGCTTGTCGACCAGCACCTTCACGATGAAGTCGGCCGGCGACAGCTTCGAGAACTCGGCGGTGAAGGGCAGGATCAGCAGCGCGTCCACACCCAGCTCGGCCATCAGCTCGGCACGCCGGTGGTGCGGGGCGAGCAGCGGCGGGTGGCTGCCGGGCCGCACGACCTCGCTCGGGTGGGGGTCGAAGGTGACGACCACCGAAGGCACGCCGAGCTCGCGGGCGCGGTCCACCGCGCGTCCGATGATCAGCTGGTGTCCGCGGTGCACCCCGTCGTAGGAGCCGATGGTGACGACGCTGCGTCCCCAGTCCTGGGGGATGTCCTCCAAGCCACGCCAGCGCTGCACTGTGACCGCTCTCCTCGCCCGAACTCGAACCCGAACCTGTGTACGTGAGATTGCTGATTACGCAGGTCTAAGACTGCCATGCCCGCGGCCTGTGCCTCGCATCGGGCATGGGAGTCCCCCAGCGCCGGAGCAGGCGGCGACGCTCGGTGGTACGGACGAGCACCGCCCCGCATTGATCGGCAGGAGAAGGACGCCGGGCGAAAGCGCCCCCCAATACACCCTTCATTCACTCCAAGCGCCTGCCCGAAGGGGTGAATCGGAGTGGCTGGGTGGACAGACCACCTGCGAGGGGGATCGTGGAGCGGACAGCCGACGGGCTGTCCGCTCCACGGTGGGCCGCAGAGGTGGGCGCAGAGGTGGGCGCAGAGGTGAGCCGATGCTCAGCGGTCGCGCGAGCCGTCAGCCGAAGACGGCGAGGCTCTTCGCCTTGCCGCGGTTCTCCTCGACGAGCGCGAGGAAGCGCCCCTCCGGGCCGAAGACCGCGACCGGGGTGCTCTCGTACGCCGGCATGTCGATCCGTACGCCGTTCGTCACCAGGGCCGCCCGCCGCTCGTCCACGTCCCAGCGCGCGAACGCGGCCGCGGCCGCGTCGGCGATGGGCATGACGGTGAGCTCCTCCTGGAGCTGCTCCAGCGTCTTCGCCGCGTCGAGCCCGTACGGGCCGACCCGGGTCCGGCGCAGTGCGGTCAGATGCCCGCCGACACCGAGCCCCGCCCCGAGGTCACGGGCGAGAGCGCGGATGTACGTACCGGAGGAGCAGACGACGGAGACGACCAGGTCGACGACGGGCGTCCCGTCCTCGGCCACTGCCTCGCGCACGTCGTACACCTGGAAGGACGAGACGGTGACCGGCCTGGCCGGGATCTCGAACTCCTCGCCCTCGCGCACCCGCGAGTACGACCGCTTGCCGTTTATCTTGATCGCGCTGACCTTCGAAGGCACCTGCATTATGGCGCCGGTCAGTTCGGCGACGCCCGCGTCGATGCCTTCCCTGGTCACGCCGGAAGCGTCGGTGGACGTCGTGATCTCGCCCTCCGCGTCGTCGGTGACCGTGGTCTGGCCGAGCCGGATCGTACCGAGGTACTCCTTCTCGGTCAGAGCGAGATGACCCAGCAGCTTGGTGGCCTTTTCGACGCCGAGGACGAGAACGCCCGTCGCCATGGGGTCGAGCGTGCCGGCGTGGCCGACGCGACGGGTCTTGGCGATCCCGCGCATCTTGGCCACTACGTCGTGCGAAGTGAAGCCGGACGGCTTGTCGACGATGACAAGGCCGTCCGGCGTCGTGGTGGTGGTGCGCTTCATTCCGCGGTTTCGCCCTCGCCCTCGGCGTCCGCTCCGGCTTCGTCGTCCTCGGGCTTGCGGTACGGGTCGGCCTCGCCGGCGTACGTCTTGCCGGTCGACACCTCGCGCACCTCCGCGTCCTTGGCGCGCGCCTTGTCGAGGAGGTCCTCGATGGTGCGCGCGTTGTCCGGCAGGGCGTCCGCCACGAAGGCCAGCGAAGGCGTGTGGCGCACGCCGGTCTGCCGGCCGACCTCGGAGCGGAGGATGCCCTTGGCGCTCTCCAGTGCGGCAGCCGAGGCGGCGCGCTCTTCGTCGTCGCCGTAGACCGTGTAGAAGACCGTGGCCTCCCGCAGGTCACCGGTGACCCGGGCATCCGTGATGGTCACGAAGCCCAGCCGCGGATCCTTGATACGCCGGTCCAGGGTCTCCGCGACCACGACCTGGATGCGATCGGCCAGCTTGCGGGCCCGCGCTTTGTCGGTCACCGGTCCTACTCTCTTTCTGTCTTTCCGCTGCTGCGATACGTCAGTCTTCGTCTGTGTGCAGCCGCCGTCGAACGGACAGCAACTCCACTTCGGGCCGGGCGGCGACCATGCGCTCGCACCGGTCCAGTACGTCTGTGAGGTGCCCCGTTTCCCCTGACACCACCGCGACGCCGATCTTGACTCTGCGGTAGACATCCTGGTCGCCGACTTCCGCCACACTCACCGCGAATTTGCGCTGGAGCTCGGCGACTATCGGTCGTACGACGGAGCGTTTCTCCTTCAGCGACCGTACGTCGCCGAGGAGCAGGTCGAAGGACAGTGTCCCCACATACATGTATGTCCGGATGTCCCGCCGGTTCGGGGTCGTGCCCCGCCAGCCACTTGGCAGGGACACAAGAACCGTACACGCAACGGCCGGAGCCGCTCGACGGAAATATCTCCGCCGAGCGGCTCCGACCGATGCTGTACGGACCAGCCGTACGGATCAGCTCTGCGGACTAGCCGCGCGGCTTCTCGCGCATCTCGTACGTCGCGATGACGTCGTCGATCTTGATGTCGTTGAAGTTGCCGAGGTTGATACCACCCTCGAACCCTTCGCGGATCTCGGTGACGTCGTCCTTGAAGCGGCGCAGACCCTGGATGTTGAGGTCCTCGGCCACGACCTTGCCGTCGCGGACGAGTCGCGCCTTGGTGTTGCGCTTGACCTCGCCGGAGCGGATGAGAACACCCGCGATGTTGCCCAGCTTGGACGAGCGGAAGACCTCGCGGATCTCCGCCGTACCGAGCTCGACCTCTTCGTACTCCGGCTTGAGCATGCCCTTGAGGGCCGCTTCGATCTCTTCGATCGCCTGGTAGATGACCGAGTAGTACCGGACGTCCACACCCTCGCGCTCGGCCATCTGCGCGGCACGCCCTGCGGCGCGCACGTTGAAGCCGATCACGATGGCGTCGGAGCCCATCGCCAGGTCGATGTCGGACTCGGTGACCGCACCCACACCGCGGTGCAGGACCCGGATGTCGACCTCTTCACCGACGTCGAGCTGGAGCAGCGAGGACTCGAGAGCCTCCACCGAACCGGACGCGTCGCCCTTGATGATGAGGTTGAGCTCCTGGACCAGACCGGCCTTGAGCACCTTGTCGAGGTCCTCGAGGGACACCCGGCGGGTGCGCTTGGCGAAGGCGGCGTTGCGCTCACGCGCAGCACGCTTCTCTGCGATCTGGCGGGCCGTACGGTCCTCGTCGACGACCAGGAAGTTGTCGCCGGCACCGGGGACGTTGGTGAGACCCAGGACCAGGACGGGGGTCGACGGACCCGCTTCCTCGACGTTGTTGCCGTTGTCGTCGAGCATGGCGCGGACTCGGCCGTACGCGTCACCGGCGACCATCGTGTCACCGACGCGGAGCGTTCCGCGCTGGACGAGCACCGTGGCGACGGCGCCGCGACCGCGGTCGAGGTGCGCCTCGATCGCAATACCCTGCGCGTCCATCTCGGCGTTCGCACGGAGGTCGAGCGACGCGTCCGCGGTGAGGACCACGGCTTCGAGCAGCTGCTCGATGTTGAGGCCCTGTCGCGCGGAGATGTCGACGAACATCGTGTCGCCGCCGTACTCCTCCGCCACCAGACCGAACTCGGTGAGCTGACCGCGCACCTTGGTCGGGTCGGCACCCTCGACGTCGATCTTGTTGACCGCGACCACGATCGGCACGTCGGCCGCCTTGGCGTGGTTCAGCGCCTCGATCGTCTGCGGCATCACACCGTCGTTCGCCGCGACCACGAGGATCGCGATGTCGGTGGACTTCGCACCACGGGCACGCATGGCGGTGAACGCCTCGTGACCGGGGGTGTCGATGAAGGTGATGGCGCGCTCTTCACCGTTGACCTCGGTGGCGACCTGGTACGCACCGATGTGCTGCGTAATACCGCCGGCCTCGCCCGCAACGACGTTCGTCTTGCGGATCGCGTCCAGCAGTCGGGTCTTACCGTGGTCGACGTGACCCATGACGGTCACGACCGGCGGACGGGAGACGAGCATTTCCTCGCCGCCCTCGTCCTCACCGAACTCGATGGAGAAGGACTCGAGAAGCTCGCGGTCCTCTTCCTCCGGGCTGACGATCTCCAGGACGTAGTTCATCTCGTCCGCGAGGAGCTGCAGCGTCTCGTCGGAGACGGACTGCGTGGCAGTCACCATCTCGCCGAGGTTCATCATCACGGCGACGAGCGACGCCGGGTTGGCGTTGATCTTCTCCGCGAAGTCGGTGAGGGAGGCACCGCGCGACAGGCGGACGGTCTGTCCGTTGCCGCGAGGCAGCATGACGCCGCCCACCGACGGGGCCTGCATGGCCTCGTACTCCTGGCGCCTCTGACGCTTCGACTTGCGACCGCGACGCGCGGGACCACCGGGACGGCCGAACGCACCCTGCGTGCCACCACGGGCACCGGGACCGCCGGGACGTCCACCGAAGCCGGGACGACCGCCGAAGCCGCCGCCACCACCGGGACGGCCTGCGCCGCCACCGCCGCCGGGACCACCGGGACGGCCGGCGAAGCCGCCACCGCCACCGCCGGGACCGGCCGGACGACCGGCGAAGCCGCCGCCACCGGGACGACCGCCGCCGCCACTCGGACGGCCACCGGGGCCACCGGGACCACGGCCGCCGCCGCCAGGACCGCCACCGGGACGGGGGCTGGCTGCGGGACGCTGCGGCATCATGCCGGGGTTCGGACGGTTACCGCCCGGAGCGCCACCCGGTCGCGGGGCGCCGCCCTGCGGACGGGGCATGCCACCGGGGGTCGGACGTGCGCCACCCTGGCCGCCCTGCGGACGCGGAGCGCCTGCGGGACCACCCTGCGGACGCGGGGCGCCACCGGGGGCACCGGCACCGCCGGGTCGCGGTGCGCCGCCGGGACGGGGCGCCTGGGGGCGCGCCATGCCGGTGGAGCCGCCAGAGGTGAACGGGTTGTTGCCGGGACGCGGGCCTGCGGGACGGGCACCACCGGGACGCGGGGCCTGCTGGCCACCGGGACGACCGGGACGCTCGCCACCGCGCTCGCCACCACGGCCGCCGTCGCGCTGGCCACCGTCACGCTGACCGGCCGGGGCCGGACGGGCGGGACGAGGCCCGGGCGTGGCACCTGCGGGACGCGGGGCCTGCTGGGGCTGCGGGGAAGCCGGCTGTGCCGGAGCCGGAGCCGAGAATTCTGCCGCGGGGACCGGAGCCGCCGGAGCGGGCTTGGCCGGTGCGGGCTTGGGACCGGGACGCGGCCCTGCGGCCGGCGCGGTCTCTGCGGGGGCGCTGCTCTTCGGGGCCTCGGCTGCGGCCGGCTTGGGGGCCGGGGCGCCGGGCTTCGGGGCAGAGGGACGTGCCGCAGCGGCCGGGGAGGGCGCTGCGGGCTTGGCGGGCGCGGCCTTGCGGGGCGCGCCCGGCTTGGCAGCGGACTTGCCGGCGTTGCCGCCGGGCCCCTGCAGTGCGTCAGTCAATTTGCGTACAACCGGCGCCTCGATTGTCGAGGACGCCGAACGGACGAATTCACCGAGTTCTTGGAGCTTGGCCATGACGACCTTGCTCTCTACGCCGAACTCCTTGGCGAGTTCGTATACCCGGACCTTAGCCACTTCGCTCCTTTTAGGTCCGGGTTACCGCCGGACCGTCGCTACTTCATGGGCGTACTCATCGCGTACTCATCGAGTGCTCATCGCAATCTCGACCTACTTCCAACTCGCGAGGTACCTGACCGCACGGTTATCCGTGCCGTTCTCTTCTTACGGTGTCGCCTGCTCGACAAACTGGCTCAGCGCCGATGTGTCGAGCGGCCCCTTGCCCCGGAAGGCCCGGGGAAACGCCCGGCGGCGGACCGCCAGGTCGAGGCAGGCAGAGGCGGGGTGAACGTACGCACCCCGGCCGGGCAGCGTACCGCGTGGATCGGGGACACATTCACCCTCGATCACCACGATCCGCAGCAGATCGCTCTTGGCCGCTCGCTCCCGGCATCCCACACAGGTTCGCTCAGGGCACACGCGGGCATGCGTCCGGCCAGACACTATTAAGTCTACCTCCCCGTAGCGACCTCACCCCATTGGGGCAAAAATCGAACGGTTGTTGTCGTAAAAGTTGCTCAGTCCCGGTCCGGCGCCTGGTCCGACGGCTGCTCGGTGTCGGGACGGATGTCGATGCGCCAGCCGGTCAGCCGGGCGGCGAGGCGGGCGTTCTGCCCCTCCTTGCCGATGGCCAGCGACAGCTGGTAGTCGGGCACGGTCACGCGGGCGGAGCGGGTCGCCATGTCCACGATCTCGACCTTGCTGACGCGCGCGGGCGACAGGGCGTTGGCCACCATCTCGGCCGGGTCGTCCGACCAGTCGACGATGTCGATCTTCTCGCCGTGCAGCTCGGCCATGACGTTCCGCACGCGGCCGCCCATCGGGCCGATGCAGGCGCCCTTGGGGTTCAGACCGGAACGCGTCGACCGTACGGCGATCTTGGAGCGGTGACCGGCCTCGCGGGCGATGGCCTCGATGACGACCGAGCCGTCGGCGATCTCCGGGACCTCCAGGGCGAAGAGCTTCTTCACCAGGTTCGGGTGGGTACGGGACAGCGTCACGGACGGGCCGCGCACACCCTTGGCGACCCGCACGACGTACGTACGCAGGCGCAGGCCGTGCGTGTACTCCTCGCCGGGCACCTGCTCCTGCACGGGCAGGATGGCTTCCAGCTTGCCGATGTCGACGAGGACGTTCTTGGGGTCCCTGCCCTGCTGCACGACGCCGGTGACGACATCGCCCTCGTGGCCCGCGTACTCGCCGAACGTGCGGTCGTCCTCGGCGTCGCGCAGACGCTGGAGGATGACCTGCTTGGCGGTGCTGGCCGCGATCCGGCCGAAGTCGGACGGGGTGTCGTCGAACTCCTTGGGCTCCTGGCCCTCTTCGAGATCGGCCGGGTCTTCCTTCGCCCAGACCGTCACATGACCGGTTTCCCGGTCGAGCTGCACGCGCGCGTGGCGGCTGCTGCCCTCGGTGCGGTGATACGCGATGAGGAGGGCGGACTCAATCGCCCCGACCAGCAGGTCGAAGGAAATCTCCTTTTCCTTCGCCAAGCCCTTCAGAAGCTTTACGTCGATGTCCATGGCTACGCCTCCTCTTCCTTCTTGTCCTTGCGGCTGAATTCGATCTCCACACGCGCCTTGGCGATGTCTGCGAAAGCGACCCGGCGGGCGGTGGGCTTGCGGCCCTTCACGCCCGGCACTTCGAGGTCGAGTCCCTCGTCGTCCACGGTCAGAATGCGCGCGATCAGCTCACTGCCGTCATGCAACTGGAGCTTGGCCAGGCGCCCGATGGCCCTTACGTAGTGGCGGTGCTCCGACAGCGGGCGGTCGGCGCCCGGGGAGCTGACTTCGAGGACGTACTCGTCCTCACCCATCACGTCCGTCTCGTCGAGCTTCTCGGAGACGGCGCGGCTCAGCTCGGCACAGGTGTCGAGTTCCACGCCTTCGTCGGAGTCGACAACGATCCGCAGCATGCGGCGCCTGCCTGCCCGGGACACCTCGATGTCTTCCAGATCGAGGCCCTCTGCGCTGACCAGTGGTTCCAGGAGTGCGCGCAGCCTGTCGCTCTGGGTGGTGCTCATCCGGGTGACTCCTCGGCCGCGTGTGCTGTTGTATGGATCGTCGCGTGTCAGATCAAAGGGTATCCGGTCCCGAGGGGTGTTGCCGTCCGCCTCCCGCAGACCCGCAGGTACGCTCGCCTGCGGTGATCACCGCAGAAGCCCGAGGGAGACACACGTGCGGCGCACGGGAACCACACGCAGGCGTGCCCTTGGGGCGACCGGGGCCGCGGCCGTCGCTCTGCTGACCGGCGCATGTGCGGAGGATGCCGCTCCGCACGGCGGGGAAGGCGCCGACGCAGGCGGCCGGAACGCCCCGAAGGCCGACCCGGCCCGGATCGAGACCGCGCTGCGCACGCGTGCCGCGCAGGCCCGCAGGTCGCTCCTCTCGCACTACGACGCCGTCGCCGCCGCCCACCCCGACGTCGCGGAGCGGCTGAAGCCGATGCGCGAGGCGGTGGCCAGGCAGGCGGACGTGCTGCGGACGGAAGGGGCCGGGGCGCAGGGGAAGCCGGGCGGGCGCCTGCCGTCCGCGCCGCCGGTCGACTCCGGCCGCAAGGACGCCCTCAAGGCGCTGGCCGCAGCGGAGCGCCGTATCGCCGACGAACACAGTGCGGCGCTCGTCGAGGCCCCGCCGGAGCTGGCGCGGCTGCTGGCCTCCGTCGCGGCGGCCGGCGCCGCCCACGCGTATCTGCTGATCGAAGGGGACCGCACGTGAGCAGCAGCGGTACGTCGTCCGCCATGCAGGCATCCGCCATGCAGGCCGTGCAGGCCGCGCTCGCTGCCGAGCACGCCGCTGTGTACGGGTACGGAGTCGTCGGCGGCCGGGTCGCCGACGACCGCAGGGACGAGGCGCGGGAGGCGTACGACGCGCACCGGTCGCGGCGTGACGCCCTGGAGCGGACCGTGCGCGACCTGGGCGCAACGCCGGTGGCGGCGGCCGCCGCGTACGCCCTGCCGTTCCCGGTGCCGGACGCGGCCGCGGCCCTGCGGCTGGCCGCCGAGCTGGAGGACCGGGTGGCCGGCGTGTACTCCGACGTCGTACGGGCCGCCGGGGGCCCGCTGCGGCGCGAGGCGGCGGGGGCGCTGCGGGAGGCGGCGGTGCGGGCCGTGCGCTGGCGGGGACGCAGCGTAACCTTTCCTGGGCTCGCCGAGCTGACCACTTCGGCGGTGAGCCGCACACAGTGAGCTCCGGACTTGGCTCCCGGCTTACGACTGGCCTTGAAGGGGACACCACACGCATGGGTTTCGAACCGCCGCAGCGTCTCGTACGAGCGCTCGGCGAGGCGCACGGGGAAGAGGCCGCCGACTGGCTCGGCCGACTGCCCGATATCGCCGAACAGGCAGTGTCCCGGCGGAAGTTGACCGTAGAGCGCGTGCAGGCTCCCGGTGGCAGGAGCAGTCTGGTCGTCCTCGTACGGCAGCAGGACGGCACCCCCGCCGCGCTCAAGATCGCCCCTCCGACGGCCCGGCCCGATCTGGAGCGGGCGGCGCTGGCGCACTGGAACGGCTGGGGCGCGGTCCAGCTCCTCGACGACACCGATGTCCACAGCGGTGAGCTTCTCCTGGAGCGCCTGCACTCCGAGGTGTCGCTGCGCTCCCTGCCGGAGGCGAAGGCCCTGCTGGAGGCGGCCGGGATCGTACGGCGCCTGTGGATCGAGCCGCCCCCCGGCCACGCCTTCGAGACCGTCGCCGAGCGCACCGCCCGCCAGGCCGAGCCCCTGCGGAGCGCCGACCCGTCGCTCGCCCCGCTGGTCGAAGCGGCCCTCGCGGCGCGCGACGAACTGACCGCGTCCGACGCCGAACTCCTGCTCCTCCACGGCAACTTCCGCCAGGGCAAGGTGCTCGCGGGTGACCGGGCGCCGTGGCTTGCGGTCGGGCCCGAGCCGCTGGTCGGCGAGCGGGCGTACGACCTGGCCCGCCTGGTCCGTGACCGCGTCGAGGACCTGGTCGCCTCCACCGGGGGCGCGTCGGCGGCCCGCCGCCGGGTGAACAAGCTCGCCGACTCGCTGGACGTGGACCGGGCGAGGCTGCACGGCTGGACGCTGTTCCGGGCGGTGGAGTCGGGCGTACGGGCGAGCGCGGCGGGCCGCCACCAGGATGCCGAGCTGTTGTTGGAGTTCGCGGGCTGGCTGTAGGGCGGGGTGGGATCCGCTGCGCGGGGCTTGTTCCCCTACCCGCCCCTTCCCGAACTGGGGCTCCGCCCCAGACCCCGGTCCCCCAAGGGCGTCCGGGGGTCTGGGGGCTTGCCCCCAGTTTCGGGAAGGGGCGGGGTGGGGAAAGCGCCGCAGGCAACCCGCGCCCCGCCCGTCAGGCGGTAAGACGCGCAATCGCCTCGTCGACCGTGAGCTCCTCGCGCTCGCCCGTGCGCCGGTCCTTGAGCTCCACGACGCCCTCGGCGCTCCGGCGCCCCGCCACCAGGATCTTCGGTACGCCGATGAGCTCCGCGTCCGTGAACTTCACGCCCGGCGAAACACCGGGCCGCTCGTCGACCAGCACGCGCAGCCCCGCCGCGCCCAGCTTGTCCGCGACCTCGACGGCCAGTTCGGTCTGGAGCGCCTTGCCCGCGGCGACGACGTGGACGTCGGCCGGGGCGATCTCGGCCGACCAGCACAGGCCCTTGTCGTCGGCGGACTGCTCGGCGAGTGCGGCGACGGCGCGGGAGACGCCGATGCCGTACGAGCCCATGGTCACGCGGACCGGCTTGCCCTGCTGGCCGAGTACGTCGAGCTGGAAGGTGTCGGCGTACTTGCGGCCGAGCTGGAAGATGTGGCCGATCTCGATCGCGCGGTCGAGCTTGAGGCCGGTGCCGCAGTTCGGGCAGGGGTCGCCCTCTTCGACGACGACGACGTCCAGGTAGTCGTCGACCTCGAAGTCGCGGCCCGCGACGACGTTCTTGGCGTGGGTGTCGGCCTTGTTGGCGCCGGTGATCCACGCGGTGCCGGCGGCGACGCGCGGATCGGCGATGTAGCGGACCTTGTCGAGACCCTGCGGGCCGACGTAACCGCGTACGAGATCGTCGCGGCCCTCGAAGTCCTCGGCGGTGACCAGCTCGACGACGGCCGGGGCGAGGTGCTCGCCGAGCTTGCCGAGGTCGACCTCGCGGTCGCCGGGGATGCCGACGGCGACGATCTCGCCGTCGACCTTGACGAGCAGGTTCTTGAGGGTCGCCGACGCCGGTACGCCGAGGTGCTCGGCGAGGGTCTCGATGGTCGGGGTGTCGGGGGTGTCCAGCTCCTCGACCGGGCCGTGCTCCGAGCCGTCGTATGCGGCGGCGACAGCGGCGGCGCTGAACGTGACGGCCTCCGTGTTGGCCGCGTAGTCGCAGGCCGGGCAGTCGACGAAGGTGTCCTCGCCGGCCGGGGCCGGGGCCAGGAACTCCTCGGACGCCGAGCCGCCCATCGCGCCGGAGACGGCGGAGACGATGCGGAAGTCGAGGCCGAGGCGCTCGAAGATCTTCTGGTACGCGGCGCGGTGCAGCGCGTACGACTCGGCGAGGCCCTCGTCCGTCGTGTCGAAGGAGTACGAGTCCTTCATCTGGAACTCACGGCCGCGCAGCACTCCGGAGCGCGGACGCGCCTCGTCGCGGTACTTGGTCTGGATCTGGTAGAGCATCACCGGCAGGTCCTTGTAGGACGTGCACTGATCCTTGACGGTCTGCGTGAAGACCTCTTCGTGCGTCGGGCCGAGGAGGTAGTCGGCGCCCTTGCGGTCCTTGAGGCGGAACAGCAGGTCACCGTACTCCTCCCAGCGGCCGCTCGCCTCGTACGGCTCGCGGGGCAGGAGCGCGGGAAGCAGGACCTCCTGGGCGCCGATGGCGTCCATCTCCTCGCGCACGACGCGCGAGATGTTGTCGAGGACCTTCTTGCCCAGCGGCAGCCAGGTCCAGATCCCCGCTGCGTTCCGGCGGACGTATCCGGCGCGCACCAGCAGCTTGTGGCTGAGCGTCTCGGCGTCCGCCGGGTCGTCACGCAATGTCTTGACCATCAGACGGGACATGCGCTGGACCTGGGCCATGGTGAACTCCTGCGAAGAAAAGTGTGATGGCAGGAGGTTAGCCGTGTCGCACAGGCCCCGGGAAATCCGTTACGCAGGGTGACGCCGCAGCGGGAGCGGTGCGCCCATCACCGCGTACGGCATCGGCGCGCTCGGGAAGTGGACCTGGCGGGCCAGGTCGACGTATCCCAGTGAGCGGTAGAGGCCGCGGGCCGGGCTCTCGATGTCGATCGCCGAGAGGATGGAACGCGGCTGGGGCACGGCGTCCGTGATGGTGGTGATCAGCGTGCGGCCGATGCCGCGTGCCTGGTGGTGGGGCTCGACATGCAGCTCGGTGATGACGAACGAGTCGTCCAGCCAGCCCTCGGTTCCGGTGTTGCGCAGGTACGGCTCCACGACAGTCGACCACCAGTGCGTGCGGTCGTTGGGCATCCCGTAGACGAAGCCGACGAGGCGGCCTTCGGGCGTGGTCGCGCCGAGTGCCAGCGCGCCGGGGTTGAGGAGATGCCGCAGCACGATGTGACGGCGTACGCCGACCTCGTCGTCGCTGAGTCCGAAGGCGTTGGCCTGCACGGCGAGGGCCTCGTCCACCCGCGCCGCGAGATCGACCGGCCCGATCAGGACGGCGGGGGGCTGGGGGTGGCCCCCGGTATGAGCTGCCATGGAGCGCACCCTACTGCGCGGTCCCGTCAGAACAACACGCTCATAAACGCGCCAACCTCGCGGAAACCGACCCGCCGGTACGCCGCGCGGGCCGCCGTGTTGAAGTCGTTGACGTAGAGGCTGACCACCGGGGCGACATCGGCCAGCGCATAACGCAGGACGGCCGCCATGCCGGTCTCCGAGAGCCCGCGGCCCCGGTATTCGGGGGCGACCCAGACGCCCTGGATCTGGCAGGCCCGGGACGTCGCGGCGCCGATCTCGGCCTTGAAGACGACCTTGCCGTCCTCGATACGGGCGAACGACCGCCCGGCGGCGACCAGTTCGGCCACCCGCGCCTGGTAGAGCAGCCCGCCGTCGCCGGCGAGCGGCGAGACGCCGACCTCCTCCGTGAACATCGCCACGCACGCCGGCATGATCACGTCGATCTCGGCCTTGTCGATGCGACGGACCAGGGGGTCGGGCTCGACGAGCCGCGAGAGTTCTTCGGTGACCATGAGCGGCTGGTGCGAGCGTACGTCGCGGGCGGGGCCCCAGCTCGGTTCGAGGAGGCGCCACAGCTGGGCGGTGGTCCGGGCGGGGCCGACGATCGAGGAGCAGCGGCGGCCGGCCCTGCGGGCGCGGTCGGCGAAGGCGCGTACCGCTTCGGGGGTGGCGCAGATCGGGACGAGGTTGGCGCCGGAGTAGCAGAGCGAGCGCAGTCGTCCTTCGGCGTACCAGCCCCACATCTCGCCGCCGAGCCGCCACGGGTCGAGGCCGGCGGCCTGGACGCGGGAGGTCACGAAGGCGTTGGCGACGGGCTCGCTTTCGAGGATGGCGAGCGCGGCGCCCAGTTCGCCGGGGTCGAGGACCCGGGTGGTGGTCTGAGTCAACACGTGAGGGGCCTCACCGTACGGGCTTCTGATCCACGAACTGTACCTGGCCCTTCCGGCGAGCGCCGCAAATGCAGGAGGAGCCCCGCCCGAGGGCGAGGCTCCTTATGCACCGTCTTGCGCACACGTCTTGTGCGGATATCCGCCGGTGTCAGCTGACGGAGACCTCGGGCTCGCCCGAGGCTGTGACAACCGGGGCGCCAGAGGCGACCCCGTCCTTCTCCATCTGCTCGGCGATCTTCAGCGCCTCTTCGATGAGGGTCTCGACGATCTTCGACTCGGGGACGGTCTTGATGACCTCGCCCTTGACGAAGATCTGGCCCTTGCCGTTGCCGGAGGCGACACCGAGGTCGGCCTCACGGGCCTCGCCGGGACCGTTGACGACGCAGCCCATGACGGCGACGCGCAGCGGCACCTCCATGCCGTCGAGCCCGGCCGCCACCTGGTCGGCGAGCTTGTAGACGTCGACCTGGGCGCGGCCGCAGGACGGGCAGGACACGATCTCCAGGCGGCGCTGCTTGAGGTTGAGGGCCTCCAGGATCTGGAGGCCGACCTTGACCTCCTCGACGGGCGGGGCCGAAAGGGACACCCGGATCGTGTCGCCGATGCCCTCGCTCAGCAGCGCGCCGAAGGCGACCGCGGACTTGATGGTGCCCTGGAAGGCGGGGCCTGCCTCGGTGACGCCGAGGTGCAGCGGGTAGTCGCTCTGGGCGGCGAGCTGCCGGTAGGCGTTGACCATCACGACCGGGTCGTTGTGCTTGACCGAGATCTTGATGTCGCCGAAGCCGTGCTCCTCGAAGAGGGAGGCTTCCCACAGGGCGGACTCGACGAGCGCCTCCGGGGTGGCCTTGCCGTACTTCTGGAGCAGGCGGGCGTCGAGCGATCCGGCGTTCACTCCGATGCGGATCGGGGTGCCGCTCGCGGAGGCCGCCTTGGCGATCTCCTTGACCTTGTCGTCGAACTGCTTGATGTTGCCCGGGTTGACCCGGACCGCCGCGCAGCCCGCGTCGATGGCCGCGAAGACGTACTTCGGCTGGAAGTGGATGTCCGCAATCACCGGGATCTGCGACTTGCGCGCGATGGTCGCCAGCGCGTCGGCGTCGTCCTGGGTCGGGCAGGCCACTCGTACGATCTGGCAGCCGGACGCTGTCAGCTCCGCGATCTGCTGGAGCGTCGCGCCGATGTCGGACGTCCTGGTGGTCGTCATCGACTGCACCGAAATGGGCGCGTCCCCGCCTACCGCCACCGATCCGACCTGGATCTTGCGGCTGACCCTACGGTCGGCGAGCTTCGTCGGAACGGACGGCATTCCGAGAGAAATTGCAGTCATCTGCTGTGCAACCCCAAGGTGTGGATCAAGGTCCCGAGATCGGCGGGCTCCGGACTTCGAGGTTACGTCACCGCGAAAGCCCGGAGCACACCACGTCGGCAAACCCACTCAATGGTGGGCTGCCGGTGAGCCGCACGTGTCAGGAGATCCGGACGGGGTTCACCACGTCCGCCACCAGCACCAGCGCGGTGAAGCAGATGAAGATCCCGGCGACGACGTACGCGACGGGCATCAGCTTGGCGACGTCGAAGGGGCCCGGGTCGGGCCGCCGGAAGACCTTCGCCACATTGCGCCTCAGCGACTCCCACAGGGCTCCCGCGATGTGCCCGCCGTCGAGCGGCAGCAGCGGCAGCATGTTGAAGAGGAAGAGGGAGAGGTTGAAGCCCGCGATGAGGAACAGCATCATCCCCATCGTGTTCTCCATGGGCAGCCCGAGCCCGAGGATCTCGCCGCCTACGCGGGCCGCGCCGACCACGCCCATGGGGGAGTCGGCCTTGCGCTCCTCGCCGTTGAAGGTGGCGTTCCACAGGTCGGGGACCTTGGAGGGCAGGTCGATGAGCGACTGGACGCCGGACTCGATCATGACGCCCATGCGGTCCAGCGAGTCGGTGAAGGACAGCGGCACGACGGCCGTGCCGGGGCCGAAGCCGAGGTAGCCGGCCTCGACGTACTGGTCGGCGATGGGCTGGCCCTGGGCGTCCTTCTTGGCGACCTTGTTGGGGATCAGCTTCGCCTGGAGGACCTTCTCCTGGCCGTCGCGCTCGACCGTGATCGCGGCCGGGCCGATGGTGTCGCGGATACGGTCCGACAGCGTCGCCCAGTCCTCGACGGGCTTGCCGTCGAAGGCGACGATCTTGTCGCCCTTCTGCAGGCCGGCGGCCTTGGCGGGCGACTCGGGGTCGCCCTTCTTGCACTCGCGGTTCTCGCTCTGCGCGACGACACAGGGGACGACCGAGTCGACGGTGGTCGTCTGCTGGTTCAGGCCGACCGTCATCATCACGCCGATGAAGAGCGCCACGGCGAGGATGAGGTTCATGAAGGGGCCGGCGAACATCACGATCACGCGCTTCCACGGCTTGCGCGTGTAGAAGAGCCGGGTCTCGTCGCCGGGCTGGAGTTCCTCGTACGCCGCCGAGCGGGCGTCCTCGATCATGCCGCGCCACGGGGATGTCGAACGGGCTTCGATCTTGCCGTCGGGCCCCGGCGGGAACATCCCGATCATGCGGATGTAGCCGCCGAGCGGGATCGCCTTGATCCCGTACTCCGTCTCGCCCTTGTGCCGGGACCAGATGGTCGGTCCGAAGCCGACCATGTACTGCGGCACACGGACGCCGAAGAGCTTGGCGGTCGAGAGGTGACCGAGCTCGTGCCAGGCGATGGAGATGAGCAGCCCCGCAAAGAAGATGACTATCCCGAGGACCGTCAACAGGATCGTCGTCATGCGCGAGCCTCCGCTGTTGCCTGTGCTGCGATTTCACGGGCCCGGGCTCGTGCCCAGGTCTCGGCTTCCAGGACGTCCGCGACCGTGAGCGAGGTTCCCGCACGCGGGGTGCCATGCTCGGCCACGACTTCGGCGACCGTATCCACGATTCCTGTGAACGGCAGCCGCCCGGCGAGGAACGCGTCGACGCACTCCTCGTTCGCGGCATTGAACACCGCGGGGGCCGTGCCCGCGAGCGTACCGACATGTCGGGCCAGTCCCACGGAGGGGAAAGCTTCGTTGTCGAGGGGGTAGAACTCCCAGGTCGACGCCTTCGACCAGTCGAAGGCGGGCGCGGCGTCCGGGACGCGTTCGGGCCAGCCGATGCCGATGGCGATCGGGCCGCGCATGTCGGGCGGGGTGGCCTGGGCGAGGGTCGAGCCGTCCGTGAACTCCACCATCGAGTGAACGTATGACTGGGGGTGGACGACGACCTCGATGCGGTCGAAGGGGATGTCGTAGAGGAGGTGCGCCTCGATGACCTCAAGACCCTTGTTGACCAGAGTGGCCGAATTGACCGTGATCACCGGGCCCATGGCCCAGGTGGGGTGCGCGAGGGCGTCCTCGCGGGTGACGTTCGCCAGCTCCGCCTTCGTACGTCCGCGGAAGGGGCCGCCAGAGGCGGTGACGACGAGCTTGCGGACGTCGGCGCGGGTGCCGCCGGCCAGGGCCTGGAAGAGCGCGGCGTGCTCGGAGTCGACCGGGATGATCTGGCCGGGCTTGGCGAGCGCCTTCACGAGGGGGCCGCCGACGATCAGCGACTCCTTGTTGGCGAGCGCGAGGGTGCGGCCGGCTTCGAGGGCGGCGAGGGTGGGCGCGAGGCCGATGGATCCGGTGATGCCGTTGAGGACGGTGTGGCATGCGGATGCGGCGACCTCCGTGGCAGCCTCGGGCCCGGCGAGGATCTCGGGGAGGGGCTCTGTGCTCCCGGAGTTCCCGTACCGCTCCTTCAGCGCCTCGCGCAGGGCGGGCACGGCGTCCTCGCGGGCGACCGCGACGGTACGGACGTTCAGCTGCCGCGCCTGCTCGGCGAGCAGCCCGACCCGGCCGCCGGCCGCGGAGAGCGCGGTGACACGGAACCGGTCGGGGTTGCGGAGCACCAGGTCGATGGCCTGGGTGCCGATGGACCCGGTGGAGCCGAGGACGACGATGTCCCGGCGGCCTTCGGACGCGTCGAAGGCGATGTGCGGGTCGGCAAGGGGGGCTGGGCTGTCGCTCATGCCCCCCATTGTTGCCGCAATGGCTCACCAGGCGGACAGCGAGTCCCCGCGGAAGCCCCGGCCGAGCAACTCCGGGAACGTACCTTCGAATTTCGGCAACCGCCGGGCCACGGCCCACCATGCCTCCGGATCCTCGCCGAGCGCGGCGCGGGCGAGCTCGGTGGTGCGGGTGCGGGCGGCGACGACTGCTTGCGGCCGGTCGAAGTGTTCGAGATGGCCGAGCCAGCTCTTCTCGTCGATGGCAGCGCGGGCGGGGGCGCCGTGCAGCACGATGTCGTCGCCCGTCAGCAGCCCGTCCGCCAGAGCCTGTTTGCGCAGGTGGTACTGGGGCCGACTGTCCGTGTCGAGCCGGGCGAGGGCCTTGAGCGCGTCGGCCCGCGCGAGGGGGTCCCAGCACGGTTCGCGGCGTACGGGCAGGGCGTCCAGGAGGGCGCTGCTCAGTCCCTCGATCTCGGGGCCGCCCGTGCTGATGTGCCCGGTGGCCGCCGCCAGTTCGGGCAGCGTGCCGTCGAAGGTGTGGGCGCGGCGCCCGAAGTCGGTCCAGTCCTCGATCCGGTCGGAGAGGACGGGGTGCAGCACGCGGCCCGTCTCCTCCCGTACGGCGGCTGCCTCCGCGTCGTTCAAGCGGAGCCCGCCGCGTACCCGGACGGTGGGGAGGAGGAGGGTGCGGTGGGCGGGGGCCATGTGGCGGACGAGTTCGGCGGGGGTGATCGCGCCGGTGCGTACGGCGCGTACGGCCGGCCGGTACCACCAGCGGCCGTACGTGCGCGTGCCGCGGGTGTCGAGCAGTGCGAGCACGGCTGCGCGCGGGCACTCGCCGCTCAGGACGAGCGCCTCGACGGCGCCGGGCGGCAGTGGCCGACGGCGATGCTCGCTCAGCAGTGCGTGCGGGTCGAGGACGTGCGGCCGGTCCAGGATGCGCAGGGCGTGCCGTACCCGCTGATGGCCCCTGAGCAGCTCTACGAGCTCAAGCGTGGCGAGCACGGGCTCGTGCGGGGCCGGGGCGATGGCCCGCCGCATCGCGCCTGTGGTCCGGCGGTGGAAGTAGACCGACCGGTCGACCTCGTACTCCCCGCACTCCATCAGCCGCAGCAGCAGCGCGCGGTCGCTGTACCGGTTGCGCGCGAGGGCGACGCGGTCGCGGGGGCTGCCGCCTTGGGACAGCACGTGGTTCACGGTCTGCGGCACCGGTGGGTACAGGGCGAGGAGTTCGTACCGCTGCCTGGCGTCGAGCCGGTCCAGCAGTGCGGGGACGACGGCGCTCGGCGCGTGCCGCAGGAGCAGGGACAGCCCGCTGATCATTTGGTGCCGACCGCGGCCTCGAACTTCTCCCACTGGGCGTCCAGGACCTCCTTCGGCACTCCCCCGATGTCCTTGGTGTCGATGATCTCGCCGCGGAAGGAGAGGGTGGCCGAGCCGGCGCGTACGACGGTCAGGTACTCGTGGAGCTTCAGCTTCCCCTTCACGTCGAGAATCGTGAAGTGGTACGCCCTTGCCTCGTCCGCCCCGTCGCCGAAGTCGGGCGCCTTGACGGGCTCGACCTTGAGGTACTTGCCCTTGGCGATGGCCCGCTCCTCGGTGAACCCGTCGGCGCATTCCTTGCCGGCCTTGGCGACGTCCTTCATGACGCGGGCGGCGTCGCCGTTCGCGTACGAACGGAGCTGGACGGAGACGGTCAGGCCGAGCATTTCGTCGGGGACGTCGACCCTGCGGTTGACCTCGGTCCTGAGTTCGTAGTCGGTGACTTCGTCGGCGAGGCTGACGAAGGGCTGGCAGACGGCGGGGTCGGCGGTGTATTCCTCGCCGTTGGGCCCGCCGAGGGTGAACTCGGAGGCGGTGTACTTGCCGACACTCTCGCCGTCGGTGAACGCGGCGGCGGTGAGCTGGGCCTCGGTGAGCGGCTTGGGCCCGCTCGCGGCCTTGCCGGCACTGGCAGTGGGCGTGCCGTCCGGCTTCCCGTCGTTCTTGCCGTCCTTGTCGGTGCCGCTGTTACTGCCGCCGCACGCGACCGCGCCAGCGAACACGACTCCGGCCACGGCGACGGCCGCTCCCTGCCGCCGCGCCCGCCGCTTCCCCTGCTGCCCCTGCTTGCCCGCCCAGAACATCGCTGGCCCCTGGTTCTGTTGATGCGTGAGTGAAGGGTCGATTGTGGTGCATGGGAGTGGGCGGCGTCTGCGTCTAGGGGACACCCCCTAGCGCTACCAGGTTCGCTGAAGCGCCGCGAAGGCCTCGTGGAAGTCCGGGAAGGTCTTCCGTACGCATCCGGGGTCGTCGAAGGTCATGCCCGGCGCCGTGTGCAGTGACGTCACCGCGAACGACATCGCCATGCGGTGGTCGCCGTGCGTCGCGATCTCGGTGGGACGGGGCGTGCCGGGCCGGATCTCGATCCAGTCCGGGCCCGTGGCGACCGAGACGCCCATCCTGCGCAGGTTCTCCGCGCAGGCCTCCAGCCGGTCGCACTCCTTCACGCGGGTGTTGGCGACGTCCTCGATACGGACGGGGGCGGCGGCGTACGGTGCGATGGCCGCCAGTGTCGGCATCGTGTCGGAGATGTCGCGCATGTTGACGGTGAGGCCCTTGAGCACGCCTGCGCCACGGACCGTGGTGCTGTCCGCGGTGATACGGACGTCGGCGCCCATCTGTTCCAGTACGTCGACGAAGCGCAGGTCGCCCTGGAGCGCGCCCGTGCCGAGCCCGGGGACGGTGACTTCGCGGCCGGGCGACACCGCTGCGGCGGCGAAGAAGTAGCTGGCGGTCGACGCGTCCGGTTCGACGGCGTACGTCGTCGCGCGGTAGCCGCCGGGCCGTACGTCGAAGACGTTGCCCTCCCGCGTCACTTCGGCGCCGAAGCTGCGCATCATCGCGAGCGTGATCTCGACGTACGGCGCCGAGACGAGGTCCGTGACATCGATGCGCAGGCCCTCCACGGTGAGCGGACCGAGCATCAGCAGCGCGGTCAGGTACTGCGACGACTCCCCCGCGTCCAGGGTCAGTTCGCCGCCCTTGATACCGGCGGCGGCGATGCGCAGCGGATGGTGACCCTCCGCCTCCTCGTGGCGCAGGTCGACGCCGAGCGTGCGCAGTGCCTCGGTGAGCGGGGCGAGGGGGCGGCGGCGCATCTGCGGGGATGCGTCGAAACGGTACGTACCGGAGGCGCCGGCCGCGGCAAGGGTGGGCAGGAAACGGGCGGTGGTGGCGCCGTCGCGGCAGTAGACGTCGGCTTCGTCGACGGCGGGCCCTGACGGCCGCCCCTCGACGCGCCAGGCACCGGCCTCGCGCTCCAGCCGGTACCCGAGACGGCCGAGGCCCTCGGCGAAGCCCTCGGTGTCGTCCGAGCGGAGCGGGCGCAGCAGGGTGGTGGTTCCGGCGGCCGCGGCGGCGAGGAAGAGGGCGCGCGCGGTGACGGACTTGGATCCGGGGATGTTTACGACGGTCACGGACGTACATCCTGCCCGGCGGGGACACCGGCCCGCCGACCATTCCGCGCTTTGGACGGCGATCGCGGCGGCCCCACAGGGGCAGGTGGCCTTCGTGGCCGCCTGCCCCCTCCGACACGGCGTGCGACGTCCGGCGTCAGCGGATCGGACGGTGGACGTTTTCCTTCTGCGAGGGGCCGGGAGTGGCTTCGGCGATCCAGGGGCCCTCGCCGCTCGGGTCGATGATGCCTTCCTCCAGCCAGGTGTACGTACCGGACAGGACGCCCTTGACGACCTTGTTGTCCAGGTCGTCGGTGTTGCTCCACAGGCGCGTGAAGAGTTCCTCGACGCGGATGCGGGACTGGCGGCAGAAGGCGTCGGCCAGTTGGTACGCCTCGCGGCCGTGGTCCGAGGTCGTGCGCAGGAGTTCGGCGCGTACGCAGGCGGCGCTCATCGCGAAGAGCTCCGCGCCGATGTCGACGATCCGGCCGAGGAAGCCCTGCTTCGTCTCCATGCGGCCCTGCCAGCGCGACATGGCGTAGAAGGTGGAGCGGGCGAGTTTGCGGGCGGTGCGTTCCGTGTAGCGGAGGTGGGTGGAGAGGTCGGGGTGGTCCGACGGGTGGAACTCGGCGTACGAGCGCGGGAGTTGGCCGGGGCCCGTGACGAGCTTGGGCAGCCAGCGGGCGTAGAAGCCTGCCGCGGTCGCGCCCGCCTTCGCCTTGGCCGAGAGCGGCTTCTCCGGGTCGATGATGTCGCCGGCGACCTTCAGGTGGGCGTCGACCGCCTCGCGGGCGATCAGGAGGTGCATGATTTCCGTCGAGCCTTCGAAGATGCGGTTGATGCGCAGGTCGCGGAGGATCTGTTCGGCGGGGACGGCCCGCTCGCCGCGCGCCGCCAGGGATTCCGCGGTCTCGTAGCCCCGGCCGCCGCGGATCTGGACGAGTTCGTCGGCCATCAGGCAGGCCATTTCGCTGCCGTACAGCTTGGCCAGGGCCGCTTCGATACGGATGTCGTTGCGGTCCTCGTCGGCCATCTGGGACGACAGGTCCAGGACCGCTTCGAGGGCGAAGGTCGTGGCGGCGATGAACGAGATCTTCGAGCCCACCGCCTCGTGCAGCGCCACCGGCTTGCCCCACTGCTCCCGGACCGACGACCACTCGCGGGCGATCTTCAGGCACCACTTCCCCGCGCCGACGCACATCGCCGGGAGGGAGAGGCGGCCGGTGTTGAGCGTGGTGAGGGCGATTTTGAGGCCGGCGCCCTCGGGGCCGATGCGGTTCGCGGCGGGGACCCGTACCTGGTGGAAGCGGGTGACGCCGTTCTCCAGGCCGCGCAGGCCCATGAAGGCGTTGCGGTTCTCGACGGTGATGCCCGGGGCGTCCGCCTCCACCACGAAGGCGGTGATGCCGCCCTTGTGGCCCTCCGACTTGGGTACGCGGGCCATGACGACGAGCAGGTCGGCGACGACGCCGTTCGTGGTCCAGAGCTTCACGCCGTCCATGACGTACGAGTCGCCGTCCGGCACGGCGGTGGTCGCGAGGCGGGCCGGGTCCGAGCCGACGTCCGGTTCGGTGAGGAGGAAGGCGGAGATGGCGCTGCGGGCGAGGCGCGGGAGGAAGGCGTCCCTCTGCTCCTGCGTGCCGAAGAGTTTGAGGGGCTGCGGTACGCCGATCGACTGATGGGCGGAGAGCAGGGCGCCGATGGACGGGTTCGCCGAGCCGACGAGGGCCAGGGCCTTGTTGTAGTACACCTGGGTGAGGCCGAGGCCGCCGTACTTCGTGTCGATCTTCATGCCGAGCGCGCCGAGTTCCTTGAGGCCGTTGATCACCTCGTCGGGGATCTTCGCCTCGCGCTCGATCTGCGCGCTGTCGATCTTCGCCTCGCAGAACACGCGCAGTTTGGCGAGGAACTCCTCGCCGCGCCTGGCGTCGTCCGGCGGCGGCATCGGGTGCGGGTGGATGAGGTCGAGCCGGAAACGGCCGAGGAAGAGTTCCTTGGCGAAACTCGGCTTCCGCCAGTCCTGTTCGCGCGCGGCCTCGGCCACCCGGCGCGCTTCGCGCTCGGAGACCTTGGGCTGCTGCTGTGCTGGTCGTGCGGGTTCTGCTGGCTGTACGGATTCAGCGGGCTGTGCGGACATGAGGAGCTCACCTCGCCGCGAGTCGGGGCACGGACATGAACACGAGCATGGGCATGGTCCCGGCCGACCGCATTACCGACCGGTTTTACTCGTCCGTATGTACCCGATTCCTGGCATTCCCACCAGTCCTGGCGCACTCGTTCGTACATAAGCCACGACTTCGTCCGCAGGACACCGCTTCGTACACAAGACACGGCCGGAGCCCCCGCACAGTGGGCTCCGGCCGTGGTTCTTGGGCCGTACGTCGGCTGAGACGTCAGAGGGCGAGGCCGGTGAAGACCATGACCCGCTCGTACGTGTAGTCCTCCATCGCGAACCGCACACCCTCGCGGCCGGTGCCGGACTGCTTTACGCCGCCGTACGGCATCTGGTCCGCGCGGTACGACGGAACGTCGCCGACGACCACGCCGCCGACCTCCAGCTCGCGGTGGGCGCGGAAGGCGGTCTTCAGGTCGTGCGTGAACACGCCCGCCTGGAGGCCGTACTTGGAGTCGTTGACCGCGGCGAACGCCTCGGCCTCGCCGTTGACCTTACGCACCGTCAGGACCGGGCCGAAGACCTCCTCGCAGGAGATCGTGACGTCGGCCGGGACGTCGGTGAGGACGGTCGGGGCGTACGCGGCGCCGTCACGCTTGCCGCCCGCGAGCAGCTTCGCACCCGCGTTGACGGCCTCGTCGACCCACGACTCGACGCGCTTGGCAGCCTCCTCGCTGACGAGCGGGCCGACGTCGGTGCCTGCGTCGGACGGGTCACCGTTGACCTGGGCCTCGACGGCCGCGACGATCTTCGGCAGGAGCCGGTCGTACACGGACGCGTCGGCGATCACGCGCTGCACGGAGATGCAGGACTGGCCGCCCTGGTAGTTGGAGAAGGTGGCGATACGGGTCGCCGCCCAGTCCAAGTCCTTCTCGGAGGCGTAGTCGTCGAGGACGACGGCCGCGCCGTTGCCGCCGAGCTCCAGGGTGCAGTGCTTGCGCGGCACGGAGTCCATGATCGCGTAACCGACCTTGTCGGACCCGGTGAAGGAGATGACGGGCAGACGCTCGTCCTTGACCAGCGCGGGCATACGGTCGTTGGCGACCGGCAGCACGGACCACGAACCGGCAGGCAGGTCCGTCTCGGCGAGCAGCTCGCCCAGGATCAGACCGGACAGGGGCGTCGCGGGCGCCGGCTTCAGGATGATCGGGGCACCGACGGCGATGGCCGGGGCGACCTTGTGGGCGCACAGGTTCAGCGGGAAGTTGAACGGCGCGATGCCGAGGACGGTGCCGCGGGGGAAGCGGCGCGTCAGCGCGAGGCGGCCGACGCCGCCGGCGTCGGTGTCGAGGCGCTGGGACTCGCCGCCGTTGAAGCGGCGCGCTTCCTCTGCGGCGAACCGGAACACGGAGACGGCGCGGCCGACTTCGCCGCGGGCCCACTTGATGGGCTTGCCGTTCTCGGCGGAGATCAGCTGCGCGATCTCCTCGGTGCGCTCGACGAGGCGCTTGCTGACGTGGTCGAGCGCGGCGGCGCGTACGTGCGCGGGGGTCGCGGCGAACTCGCCCTCGACGGCGTGCGCGGCTGCGACTGCCTCTTCGACCTGGGCGTCGGTGGGAACGGAGACCTTGCCGACAAGGCGGCCGTCCCAGGGGGAGGTGACGTCGAGGACGTCCTCGCCGGTGGCCTGGCGGCCGGCGAGCCAGAAGGCGTGGGTGGAAGTCATGTCGGTTCCGGCCCTTCCGAGGGGGTGGGGTTGTCTACCCACCACGGTAGGGCCGGGGGCCGGACTCGGCGTTTGTCCGGGGTGGAGTGTCTGCGAGCGCGGGGGTGCCGGTTTGGAGGAGGCGGGGGTTTCGCTGTGCGGCGCGGTGGGGTGGCTGGGCCGGTTGCAGTGCGGGGGCGGGGGGTGCGGTGCGGGGGCGGGGGGTGCGGGAGCGGGGGCGGGGGGTGCGGGAGCGGGGGGCGGTGCGGGGGCCTGCGGCGCTTTCCCCACCCCGCCCCTTCCCGACCCCGCTCCTCAAACGCCGGAGGGGCTAGAAGTATGAACCCCCCACCCACCCCCATCAGCTCGTGCCCGACCCCGTCCCCGTCGCCTTCAGCGCCAGCCACAGCTCCATCCTCACGTCCGCGTCGTCGAGCGAGCGGCCCAGGATTTCCTCCACCCTCCGCATCCGGTAGCGCAGCGTGTGGCGGTGGACGCCCAGGTCTGCCGCCGCTGCGTCCCACTGGCCGTGGCGGGAGAGCCACGCGCGCAGCGATGCGACCAGGTCGCCCCGGCCCGTCGCGTCGTGCTCGTGGAGTGCCCTCAGCATCCCGTCCGCGAACGAGCGCACCGCGTCGTCGGCCAGCAGCTGCATGACAGAGCCTGCGGCCAGTTCTTCGTGCTCGACCAGCGCGCGGCCGCGCCGACGGGCGACGGAGAGGGCCTGTTCCGCCTGCTTGTACGCCGAGACCGCCGCGATCGGGCCCGCCGGAGCGGAAAGGCCGACCACCATGTCGTCCTCGTCGGCCGGCTCGTGCGGCCGCGCCGACGCACCGCGCCGGGCCTCCGTATGGGCGAGGCAGGCTTGCACAGCGTCGCCTCCGTCCGCCGCGAGCACCACGAGGCGGTCGCCGTCCGGCACGACCAGCACCGGCTCCCCCGCTCGCAGCGCCGCTGACTCCATCGCGTCGGCGAGGGCCTGGAGCGGGTCGGCGTCCGCGGGGGCGCCCTCCGCCTCGGGGACGGTGGGTTCAGCGATGAGGAGGCGGAAGGGGGCGTCCAGCAGCGCACCGTACAGATCGCCGGCGACGGCGCGCGCGTGGTCGGGTTCGCCCGCCAGCAGCATCCGCAGCACCGCCGCGCCCAGCCGCTGCTCCGCCGCCTGCAGCGAGCGCGACCGTTCCGTCGTCAGCGTCAGGAGCGCGATCGCGGAGTGCACGGCGTACCGCTCGGCGGTGCCCAACGGGGCGCCCGTACCGACGGCCAGTACGCCCCGTACGCGCCGCCCCGCGCCCAGCGACTGCAGCTCGACGCGGTCGTCCGCCTCGGCGTCGGTGTCGGCCCCGCCGCCGCCCACGACGGAGCTCGCGGGCGCGGGCCGCTCCCGCAGCCGTTCGACGTCGGCGGTGATCCGGGCGGCGCGGCGCGCGGCCCAGTCGGGCGCGGCGGCGACTACGGCGCCGGATACGTCGTACAGCGCCGCCCACCCGTTCACGTGGGACGCGAGGCGGGCCAGCAGCTCCTTCGGCCCGTCCCCCGACAGCGCCGCCTTCGTCAGCTCGCGCTGCGCCTCGAAACCGGCGGTGACGGCCCGGTACTGGTCGGCGGCGTTCGCGGCGGAGACGGCCTTGCTGATGGCGAGGAAGGGCGTACGCCGCGGCACTTCGAGGAGCGGCAGGTTCTCCTCCTGCGCGGCGTCGACGAGCGCCTGCGGGATTTCGTCGTAGTTGACGCCGACCGCGAAGCCGAGCCCCACGACACCGGCCCCGGCCAGCCGCCGCACGTACCGGCGCATCGCCTCCGGATCCTCGGCCTCCAGCTTCATGGCGGTGACGAGGAGCAGCTCGCCGCCCTCCATGTACGGCACGGGGTCGGCGAGCTCACTGGCGTGGGCCCAGCGCACCGGCGTCTCCAGCCGGTCCTCCCCGGCGCGCACGGTGAGCTTGAGCGCCGAGTGGTGGACGAGCGAGGCGAGAGTAGGCGGCATGGGACCGTAAGACCTTAGGACGGAGGTTTTTGCCGTCCCGTATGAACGACTGCCACCAATTCTGCCAGGACGTACGGGTCCTGCGCGCCCTGTCAGCTCCGAAGGTCGACGAGCAGCGGTGGAGCGTGCTCCCCGCGCACTGTGGTCAGCGAGAGGACGGCGTGCCCGGCGGGCACGGAGTGCGCCAGGTCGGAGGCGGACCACCGCTCGCGCTCGACCTTCCGTACGGTCACGGCGTCCGTCGTGACGGCCTTGCCCGTGACGATCCGCCGGAAGACATGAAATGCCCGCGTCAGCGGCTGGTCGGCGAAGACGGTCCGGCTCGTCACATCCCGCGTCTCGACCCACTCCGTGCCCCACGCCTCGGCGAACCGCTTGCCGTCCCACGTCGTCACCCCCGAGAACGCCATCCGGCACCCGACAGCGCCGAGCAGCGCGGAGTGCAGGTTCTCCGGTACGTCGTCGAGCGAACGCAGCGTGAGCACCGCGCCCGCGTTGGCGGACCGGAGCCGCTGGATTCCGCGCACGGTCTCCGTGGTGATCGCACGCGTGGCGTCGTCCAGGACGAGGCACGCGAACAGCGACCGGTCGCCGCGGTGCGCGGCGCTCGCCGTGAACTGGGCGAGGACGAGACGCGCGAGCATTCGGGACGCCTCGGCGTGACCGCGTTCGGGCAGGTCGATGCGGACGCGCAGTGGGTGTTCGAGGGAGCGCAGCGAGAAGGGCCGCGCCTTGCCACTCGTGTCGAAGAACGAAGCGAAAGCGGGCCGATCGAGCAGCGCGACACGGTCGGCCAGAGCGATGCCGGGGTCGCCCGCCGTCCCGGACTGCCGGGCACGCGCGTCGAGTTCGCGCTGGAGGGCGTACTGCGATCCGTCGTCGAGCGCCTCGCGCAGCGCGGCGAGCGCGGTCGGTACGCCGTCGAGGAGCTCGCGCAGTTCGGGTACGGAGGGGAAGCGCCCGTAGGCGGCACGGTACGGGCCGAGCAGCTGCGCCAGGGCCGTGGCGGCGCGGCGGCTGTCGACGTCGGGGAGGTCGCCGACGAAGCCCTCCGCGAGGACGGCGGCGGCCTCGTCGGGGTCGGTGGTGCCGCCGTACAGGTCGAGGTCGTAGACGGACGCGGGGTCGCCGAGCTTGACGACGACGTCGTACGCCTCGTCGGGGCCGAGCTGCGAGCCGACCGCCCCGACGGCGATGACGGCGGCCTGGCCCGCGAGCGCCTGGAGGGCGAGCGACTCGACGACGGGTCGTACGAGGTGGGTCGTCTTGCCCGTGCCGGGCGGGCCGACGGCGAGCAGCGAGGTGCCGATGAGGTGCGGGTCGAGGGCGAGGCCGGTGCCTCGGCGGGCGTACGGGTTGCGCTCGCCGGGGTGCACTGTGCCGAGCCTTACCTGGCGTCCGTACAGGTCGTGCGAGGCGGCACGCACGGGCAGGTCGCGCGCACCGGAAGGGTGGGTGCACGCGGCGGCGCCGTTGCGCAGGACGGTGTCGGTGAAGGCGGCGAGCCGGGAGGGGTCGGCCTGGACGGACTGCCAGGCGCGGCGGATACGGGCGTAGTCGACGTCGTTCATGCGCCCGGAGCGCACCTCTTGCGCGAGGCGAGCGGCGGCCTCGGACTGTCCGGCATTGAGCAGCTCGGGCCACTCCGTGGGGTCGGGGGCGGAGCGGGGGGCGGTCACGGGAGCGGCGGGGCGGGGCTTCGGGAGGAGGTAGCGGCGTACGACCTCGGCCCAGCGACCCATGCGGCCGAAGGCGACGGCGAGGAGCAGGGCGAACAGTGCGTAGTAGAGGTACGTCACCCAGACGTACGCCATGTTGCCGCCGTCCTCGCGCCAGGATTCGGGCGTGAACCAGAAGAGTGGCCAGAGCCAGAAGCTGATGTAGCCGTTCCAGCAGAGCGACCAGATGAGGAGGGCGGTGAGGAGGGAGATCAGGGCGCCGCTGACGAGCTGGCGCCCGGGGATGCGCTCGGGCTCCTCTGCCGGGCGCGGCACATGCCCGTACGCCCAGATGCCGGGGCCGGCGTCGGGTCGCGGGGTGCGCAGCCAGTCGGCGAGGGAGGGGCCGGTGGTGGGGGCGTGGGCGGGGGCGGGGGGTACGGAGGGGGGCGCGGCTGGGGGCACGGCGGGGGGTGCGGCCGGTCGGGGTACCCGGCGTGCGTCGTGTGTGCCCTCGGTGTCCATGCTGCCCCTCGTCCCCTGACCAGCTCAGTGCGGTGTGCGCTGCGCTTGCGCGCGAGGGCTCAATCTAGTGCGTAGGGCTGCGCAGTTCACCGATGCGCGTGCTGCGGCGCTGTTCCCCCAGGGCGCCCGCACCCGCACCGCACCGCAGCCGCTATATCCGTCGCGGACAACGACGCGCCCGCAATTCTCCCGAACGGAACATGCCCTGCATGCCCGCCCACCCCTAGCCTGCGAAAGTAAAGATGCGTCCGTAATACCCCCAGGAGCCCCTCATGACCGCAATCCCGCAGGAGCGCCGCGTCGTCACCGCGATTCCCGGCCCGAAGTCGGCAGAGCTTCAGGCCCGGCGTACCGCCACGGTCGCCGGTGGCGTGGGCTCCGTGCTGCCCGTGTTCACCGCGCGCGCGGACGGCGGCATCATCGAGGACGTCGACGGCAACCGCCTCATCGACTTCGGCTCCGGCATCGCCGTGACCTCCGTGGGCGCCTCCGCCGAGGCCGTCGTGCGCCGGGCCTCCGCCCAGCTGCAGAACTTCACGCACACCTGCTTCATGGTCACGCCGTACGAGGGCTACGTCGAGGTGTGCGAGGCGCTCGCCGAGCTGACCCCGGGCGACCACGCCAAGAAGTCCGCGCTGTTCAACTCCGGCGCCGAGGCCGTCGAGAACGCCGTCAAGATCGCCCGTGCGTACACCAAGCGCCAGGCCGTCGTCGTGTTCGACCACGGCTACCACGGCCGTACGAACCTCACGATGGCGCTGACCTCCAAGAACATGCCGTACAAGAACGGCTTCGGCCCGTTCGCCCCCGAGGTCTACCGCGTCCCCGTCGCGTACGGCTACCGCTGGCCGACCGGCGCCGAGAACTGCGGCCCCGAGGCCGCCGCGCAGGCCATCGACCAGATCACCAAGCAGGTCGGTGCCGACAATGTCGCCGCGATCATCATCGAGCCGGTACTGGGCGAGGGCGGCTTCATCGAGCCGGCCAAGGGCTTCCTGCCGGCGATCGTGAAGTTCGCCAACGACAACGGCATCGTCTTCGTCGCCGACGAGATCCAGTCCGGCTTCTGCCGCACCGGCCAGTGGTTCGCCTGTGAGGACGAGGGCATCGTGCCCGACCTGATCACGACCGCCAAGGGCATCGCGGGCGGCCTGCCGCTCGCCGCCGTGACCGGCCGCGCCGAGATCATGGACGCCCCGCACGGCGGCGGCCTGGGCGGCACCTACGGCGGAAACCCGGTGGCCTGCGCCGGTGCGCTCGGCTCCATCGAGACGATGAAGGAGCTCGACCTCAACGCCAAGGCCAAGCGCATCGATGAGGTCATGAAGGGCCGCCTCGCCACGATGGCCGAGAAGTTCGACATCATCGGCGACATCCGTGGCCGCGGCGCGATGATCGCGATCGAGCTGGTGACGGACCGCGACACCAAGGAGCCGAACGCGGCCGCCGCCGGCGCGCTCGCCAAGGCGTGCCACGCCGAGGGCCTGCTGGTCCTGACCTGCGGTACGTACGGCAACGTCCTGCGCTTCCTGCCGCCGATCGTCATCGGCGAGGACCTGCTGAACGAGGGCCTGGACATCATCGAGGCGGCCTTCGCCGGCGTGTGACCTGTGAAGAAGGTGTGGGGGGCCAATGGCGGGATGGAGATCCGCCTGTCGGTCCCCCACCCCCTGCCGTACGGTTTCTGCAGATGAGAGAAACACCCCGCTCGCAGGGGACTGCGGGCGGTTCCAGGTCGAGGCACCCCCTGCCCCGCCCTGGCCGTGCCCTCGCGCACACCACTGGAGCCACTGGCTCCGGAACTCCTCACGGATCGGATCGCCGCCCGCCCCAAACCCCCCGGGGCGCGCGGCAGCCCGGTCCCGCCGGCTGCCTCGGAACTACCCCCCCTGTTCCCGGGCAGCCGGCTTTCCTCTTTCTGAGGTCTTTGAGGTTTCTCGGGTCGGTGACCACGGCGCTCGCCCTGTTCGCGCTGATCACCTGGCAGGTCGCGGCCCTCGGCCCCCTGCGCCGCGCGGACAAGCGCCTCGACCGTGCCGTCGTCGGCCGCGGCCCGGCCTCCCTCACCGAGTTCCTCGCCGACCTCGGCAATCTCGCGGTCGCGCTGCCGGTCCTGGCCACGGCCGTCGCGTACGCGCTCTGGCGGGGCAGTCTCCTCCGCGCATCCGCCGCCGTCCTCGCCATCGCGGCAGTGCCCGCCCTTGTCGCCCCGCTCAAGTCCTTGATCGCCCGCCCGGGCCCGCTCACGGCCGAAACCGGCTACTACCCGTCCGGACACGCGGCGACAGCGGCCGTCGCCTACTGCGGCGCGGCCCTGCTCGTCTCCGCGTACGTACGCCCCGGCCGCCGATGGTGGCCGTCGTCTCTCGCCGTCGTCCTCACGTTCGCGGCCGGCGTCGGCCTCGTCCTGCGCGGCTATCACTGGCCGCTGGACGTGTTCGGCAGCTGGTGCCTGTGCCTCCCGCTGCTTCTGCTCATTCATCGCCTTCCCGCGCGGAATTCGCGGCGGCCTCGTGCATCGAGAGCTCCAGCAGCGAAGGATCGGTGAGCGTGCCGGCCGCGTCCGGCAGGACCAGCCAGCGGACGCCGCCGGCCGCCCTGCCCGGATAGGGCACGACGATCCAGGTGCCACGGCCCGCACCCCGTACGCCTGTGCCGATCCAGCGGGCGGCCGTGCCCGGCGGCACGAAGAAGCCCAGGCGGGCGTCGCCGAAGTCGGCGAGCACGGGGCCGGGACGGTCCACGAGACGCGTCAGGATGTCGAGGGTCGGGTAGCCGAGCTCTCCCGGCAGGATCAGGACGTCCCAGCGCCTGCCGGCGGGAAGGAGGGCGATTCCGAGCGGGTTCCGCTCCCATTCCCACCGGCAGGCATCGGGATCAGGTGCCACCGATACGAGCCATTCGACCGCGGTCTTTGCCTCCGAGCCACTCATAGCCCGGCCTCCGTTTCGTGGGTGCAGTGGCAGTGCGTTCACGAAGGAGAGAGGCCCGGGACCGGATCATTACGCGGGTTTGGCCACCTGTGGTTGTGCGCCGGGCGCACTCGGCCTGTCAGCTGTCGAATCCCAGGCCCAGCTTGTCCATGGTCTTCAGCCACACGTTGCTGCGCCCGCCGTTGGCGTCGTAACGGGCCAGCGACCACTTGGTGATGCCGATGCCCGCCCAGGCGAACGGCTCCGGCGGGAACGGCAGCGGCTTGCTGCGCACCATCTCCAGCTCGGTCCGCTCGGTGCGCTCACCCGCGAGCAGGTCGAGCATGACGTCGGCGCCGAAGCGGGTGGAGCCGACGCCGAGCCCCGTGTACCCGGCGGCGTACGCCACCTTCCCCGCGTGCGCCGTGCCGAAGAAGGCGGAGAAGCGCGAGCACGTGTCGATCGCGCCGCCCCACGCATGGCTGAAGCGCACGCCCTCCAGCTGCGGGAAGCAGTGGAAGAAGTGGCCGGCGAGCTTGAGGTACGTCTCCGGGCGGTGGTCCAGTTCGGCGTTCAGCTTGCCGCCGAAGGGATAGATGGCGTCGTAACCGCCCCACAGGATGCGGTTGTCGGCGCTGAGGCGGAAGTAGTGGAACTGGTTGGCGCTGTCGCCCAGTCCCTGCCGGTTCTTCCAGCCGATGGAGGCGAGCTGCTCGTCGGTGAGCGGCTCGGTCATCAGCGCGTAGTCGTAGACCGGGACGGTGTACGGGCGGACGCGCTTGACCAGCGACGGGAAGATGTTGGTGCCGAGCGCGACGCGGCGGGCGAAGACCCGGCCGTACGGGGTGCGTACGGCCATGCCCGCCCCGGCCGGGGCCAGGTCGAGGCCCCGGGTGTGCTCGTAGATCCGTACGCCCAGACCGAGGCACGCCTGCTTGAGTCCCCAGGCCAGCTTCGCCGGGTGCAGCATGGCGACGCCGCGCCGGTCCCACAGTCCGCCGAGGAAGGTCGGGGAGTCGACTTCGGCGCGTACCGCGTCCCGGTCGAGGAGTTCGAGGCCGGTGAAGCCGAGCTTGTGCGCCTCGTCGTACATCTCGTGGAGTTCGGCGAGCTGGTGCGGCTCGGTGGCGACGTCGATCTCACCGGTGCGCTCGAAGTCGCAGTCGATGCCGTACGCCGCCACGGCCGCCTCGATCGCGTCCAGGTTCCGCTCGCCGAGCTCCTCCAGTTGTGCGAGCTCGCCCGGCCAGCGGGAGATTCCGTTGCCCAGCCCGTGGGTGAGGGAGGCGGCGCAGAATCCGCCGTTGCGGCCCGAGGCGGCCCAGCCCACCTCGTGCCCCTCTATCAGTACGACATCCCGCTGGGGATCGCGCTCCTTCGCGAGGAGCGCGGTCCACAGCCCGCTGTAACCGCCGCCGATGACGAGCAGATCGCAGCGCTCGTCGCCGGTGAGGGCGGGCTGTGGTGCGGGCTTGTCCGGGCCGTCCAGCCAGAACGAGACGGGCTGTGCGTCGGAAAGGGATTGTGCAGCAGTACGCATGGCAACTGGGGCCATGGTTTCCAACTCCTTCAGGGCTTACTGCGGTTGTGCGTTGTTCTTCCGCCGGCTCGACAGGAACTGGCCGGCGAGAACCATCACTACGGCGATGACGAACATGGCCGTACCGATGACGTTGATCTGTACGGGTGTGCCGCGCTGCGCCGATCCCCAGACGAACATGGGGAACGTCACGGTCGAGCCCGAATTGAAATTGGTGATGATGAAATCGTCGAAGGAGAGCGCAAAGGCGAGCAGCGCTCCCGCGGCGATTCCGGGTGCGGCGATCGGCAGGGTCACCCGTACAAAGGTCTGCACGGGACCGGCGTAAAGATCACGCGCGGCCTCTTCGAGACGCGGGTCCATCGACATCACGCGCGCCTTGACCGCCACCACGACAAAGCTCAGGCAGAACATGATGTGCGCGATGAGGACGGTCCAGAAGCCCAGCTCAGCACCCATGTTGAGGAAGAGTGTCAGCAGCGAGGCGGCCATGACGACCTCGGGCATGGCCATCGGCAGGAAGATCAGCGAGTTGATCGCGCCGCGCGCCCGGAAACGGTAGCGGACCAGAGCAAAGGCGATCAACGTGCCGAGCACGGTGGCCCCGACCGTCGCCCAGGCGGCAATCTGGAACGAGAGGGAGAGCGAATCGCACAGGTCTGCGACGCCGCACGGGTCCTTCCACGCGTCCAGGGAGAATTGCTGCCAGGCGTAATTGAAGCGCCCCTGCGGCTTGTTGAATGAGAACACCATGACGACGATGTTCGGCAGGATCATGTAAGCGAGCGTCAGGAGCCCCGCGATGACGAGAAGATTACGTCGTATCCAACGCATCAGACCAGATCCTCCGTCCCGGACTTGCGGATGTACACGGTGACCATGGCAAGCACGATCGCCATCAGGATGAAGGAAAGCGCGGCCGCCGTCGGATAGTCGAGCACCCGAAGGAATTGCGACTGAATGACGCTGCCGACCATTTTCGTGTCGGTCGAGCCGAGCAGTTCCGCGTTGATGTAGTCACCGCTCGCGGGGATGAAGGTGAGCAGCGTGCCCGAGACGACACCCGGCATGGAGAGCGGGAAGGTCACCTTGCGGAAGGTGGTGGCCGGGGTGGCGTACAGGTCGCCGGCCGCCTCGTGCAGCCTGCCGTCGATGCGCTCGAGCGAGGTGTAGAGCGGCAGGATCATGAAGGGCAAGAAGTTGTACGTCAGGCCGCAGACCACGGCCAGCGGCGTGGCCAGCACGCGGCTGCCGTCGGTCCAGCCGAGCCAGCTGGTGACGTCCAGGACGTGCAGAGTGTTCAGCACATCCACCACCGGACCGCTGTCCGCGAGGATCGTCTTCCACGCGAGAGTACGGATCAGGAAGCTGGTGAAGAACGGCGCAATGACCAGGACCAGGAGGAAATTGCGCCAGCGGCCCGCCTTGAAGGCGATCATGTACGCGAGCGGATAGCCGAGCAGCAGACACAGCAAGGTGGCGGTGCCGGCGTACAGCAGCGACCGTACGAACTGCGGGTAGTACTCCTGCAGCGCTTCCCAGTACGTCTGGAAGTGCCAGGTGACCTGGAAGCCCGTCTCCAGGGAGCCGGTCTGCACGGAGGTCGACGCCTGGTATGCCAGCGGCAGCGCGAAGAAGACGATCAGCCACAGGATGCCCGGCAGCAGCAGCCAGTACGGTACAAGCCGCCTGCGGGTCGAAGCTTTGCGGACCGGCGGCTGGGCCGGCGAAGGCGCCAAAGGTGGCGCGTCGGTGACGGTCACGCGCCCTCCTCCACCGTCTCCACGCCCGCATCGATGTCCTGATCCGCGTCCAGACCGAAGGTGTGCGCCGGGTTCCAGTGCATGACGACCTCGGCGCCAGGGGCCAGGCGTGAGTCGCGTTCTATGTTCTGGACGTACACCTCGAAGTCCGGGCAGGCCGGGCTGTTGGAGATGAACTGCGTCGAGACGCCGATGAAGCTGGAGGCGACGATCCGGCCGCTGATCTTGTTGCGCCCGTCGGCGATGCTGCCGGCGTCGTCGGCGTGGGCGATCGAGACCTTCTCCGGGCGTACGCCGACGAGCAGCTTGCCGCCGCTGTGGGTCTGCGCCGAACACCGCTCGTCGGGCAGCCGCAGCTTGGAGCCGCCGCAGGTGACCACGATGGTGTCGCCCGAGGTCTCGACGACCTCGGCCTCGATGAGGTTGGACGTACCGAGGAAGTTGGCGACGAAGGTCGTCTTCGGGTTCTCGTACAGATCGGCGGGGGCGCCGAGCTGCTCGACACGGCCGCCGTTCATCACCGCGACCTGGTCGGCCATGGTCATGGCCTCCTCCTGGTCGTGGGTGACGTGCACGAAGGTGATGCCGACCTCCGTCTGGATGCGCTTGAGCTCCAGCTGCATCTGGCGGCGCAGCTTGAGGTCGAGGGCGCCCAGCGGCTCGTCGAGGAGCAGGACCTGGGGGTGGTTGATGAGCGCGCGGGCGACGGCCACGCGCTGCTGCTGGCCGCCGGAGAGCTGGTGCGGCTTGCGGTGGGCGAACGCGCCGAGCTCGACGAGGTCGAGCATGTCGTCGACCTGCTTCTTCACCGACTTGATGCCGCGACGGCGCAGGCCGAATGCGATGTTCTCGGAGACGTCGAGGTGCGGGAAGAGCGCGTAGCTCTGGAAGACGGTGTTGACGGGGCGTTTGTACGGCTGGAGGTCGGTGACGTCCTTGTCGCCGAGCGAGACCGTGCCCGTCGTCGGGTCCTCCAGACCCGCGATCATCCGCAGGGTGGTGGTCTTGCCGCAGCCCGACGCGCCGAGCAGGGCGAAGAACGAGCCCTGTGGAATGGTCAGGTCGAGGGGATGTACGGCCGTGAAGGAGCCGTAGGTCTTGCTGATCCCCGAGAGGCGGACGTCGCCGCCGCTGGTCTGTGTCATGGATGGTTCCCGGCGTTGAGGGGGCTGAGGAGGTCCAGGGAGAAGGCGGATCCGGTCGGGTCGGGGCCGCTCTCCCAGCGCTTCTGCTGGAGAGCGGCGCCCGGCCCTCGAAGGCCCCGCCGCGCGGGCGCTACGCGCCGATGAGCTTGGCGAACTTCTCTTCGTACGCCGTCTCTTCCTTGCTGCTGAGTGCGCGGAAGGCGCGGGACTTTGCGGCCATGGCCTTGTCCGGGAGGATCAGCGTGTTCGTGGCCAGTTCGGGGTCGATCTTCTTGAGTTCGTCGCGTACACCCTCGACCGGGCAGACGTAGTTGATGTACGCGGCCAGCTGCGCGGCGACCGGGAGCTCGTAGTAGTAATCGATGAGCTTCTCGGCATTGCTCTTGTGCCGCGCCTTGGCCGGGACCAGCAGGTTGTCGCTGGAGGTGATGTAACCGGCCGATGGGATCGCGAACTTGATGTCTGGGTTGTCGGCCTGCAGCTGGATGACGTCACCGGCCCAGGCGAGACAGGCGGCGAGGTCGCCCGAGTCGAGGTCCGAGATGTAGTCGTTGCCGGTGAAGCGGCGGATCTGCTTCTTGTCGACGCCCTTCTGGAGGCGGCCGAGCGCGGCGTCGTACTCGGCGTCGGTGAACTTCCCCGGGTCCTTGCCCATGTCGAGCAGGGTCATGCCGATCGAGTCGCGCATCTCGGTGAGGAAGCCGACCCGGCCCTTGAGCTTGGGGTCGTCCAGCATCTGGGTGACGGAGTCGACCTTGCGGCCGCCGGTCGCCTTGGAGTTGTAGGCGATGACCGTCGAGATGCCGGTCCAGGGGTAGGAGTGGGCCCGGCCCGGATCCCAGTCGGGGCTGCGGAACTGGGCGGAGAGATTGGCGGACGCGTGCGGCAGGTTCGCAGGGTCGAGCTTTTGCGCCCAGCCCAGCCGGATCATCCGGGCGGCCAGCCAGTCGGTCACGCAGATGAGGTCGCGTCCGGTGTCCTGGCCGGCCGCGAGCTGCGGCTTGATCTTTCCGAAGAATTCGACGTTGTCGTTGATGTCCTCGGTGTACTTGACCTTGATCCCGGTGCGCTTGGTGAACGCCTCCAGGGTCGGACGGCTCTTCTCGTCCTCACTGACGTCCATGTACTCGGTCCAGTTGGAGAAGGTCATGTGCTTCTCGGTGGCCGAAACGTCGTCGGAAGCCGGTCCCTCGTCCTCCCGCTTGGCGGGCGGGATACCGCAGCCGTTCAGCGCGCCGAGGCCGCCGATGGCGAGCGCGCCGACGCCTGAGGCTCGCAGCATTGAACGGCGGGTGAGCGCACCCCTGCCGTTCGCCATGCTGCGTCGCATGGCGGCTATTTGGGCCGCGGAGAGGCTGTCGGTGTTGTACTGCTCCATGCGAAAGTGCCCTTCGGGTGGGTACGGCCGTGGTCGGTCGGCCTCTGCTTATCGGTCCCCGAAAATCGTGCGGTGCCAGTCCTTGCGGGCGACCGCCGTGTTGTCGTACATCACATGCTTGACCTGCGTGTACTCCTCGAAGGAGTACGCCGACATGTCCTTGCCGAAGCCGCTGGCCTTGTAACCTCCGTGCGGCATCTCGCTGATGATCGGGATGTGGTCGTTGACCCACACACAGCCCGCCTTGATGTCGCGGGTGGCGCGGTTCGCCCGGAACACGTCGCGGGTCCAGGCGGAGGCGGCGAGCCCGTACGGGGTGTCGTTGGCGAGCTCGATGCCTTCGTCGTCGGTGTCGAAGGGCAGCACGACGAGGACCGGCCCGAAGATCTCGGCCTGGACGATCTCGCTGTCCTGGGGGGCGTCGGCGACGAGGGTGGGCCGGTAGTACGCGCCCTTGGCGAGGTCTCCCCCGGGCGCTTCGCCGCCGGTCACGACGCGGGCGTACGAACGGGCCCGCTCGACGAAGCCGGCGACCCGGTCGCGCTGGGCGTGGCTGATCAGCGGCCCGAGGTCGGTGGACGGATCGAACGGGTCACCGAGCCGGACGCTCTCCATCAGCTCGGCGACGCCCGCGACGAAGGCGTCGTAGAGCGGCCGCTGGACGTAGGCGCGGGTGGCGGCGGTGCAGTCCTGACCGGTGTTGATCAGCGAGCCGGCGACCGCGCCGTGCACGGCGGCCTCCAGGTCGGCGTCGTCGAAGACCACGAAGGGGGCCTTGCCGCCGAGTTCGAGGTGGAGGCGCTTGACGGTGGAGGTGGCGATCTCGGCGACGCGCTTGCCGACGGCGGTCGACCCGGTGAAGGAGGTCATGACAACGTCCGGATGCCCGACAAGGTGCTCGCCCACGTCCTTGCCGGCTCCGGTGACGACATTGACGACGCCGTCCGGGATGCCGGCGTCCTTGGCCGCCTGGGCGAACATGATCGAGGTCAGCGGCGTGATTTCGGCGGGCTTCAGGACGATGGTGTTGCCTGCGGCGATCGCGGGCAGCACCTTCCAGGCGGCCATCTGGAGGGGGTAGTTCCAGGGCGCGATGGAGCCGACGACACCGATCGGCTCGCGCCGTACGTAGGAGGTGTGGTCGCCGGAGTACTCGCCGGCCGACTTGCCCTCCAAGTGCCGGGCCGCGCCCGCGAAGAAGGCGGTGTTGTCGACGCTGCCGGGCACGTCGAACTCGGTGGTCAGCTTGATCGGCTTGCCGCACTGGAGCGACTCGGCGTACGCGAAGTCCTCGGCCTGCTCGGCCAGTACGGCGGCGAAGCGGTGCATCGCCTCGGAGCGCTCGCCGGGCGTGGTGGCGGCCCATCCGGGGAACGCCGCGCTCGCGGCGGCGACCGCCGCGTCGACATCGGCGGTGCCGGCCAGCTCGTACTCGTAGACCTTCTCGCCGGTCGCGGGGTTCACGACGGCGTGCGTACGGCCCGAGGTGCCGGCCCGCAGCTGTCCGCCGATGAACTGCGCACCGTCCGCGAATCGGTCCTGCACCTGAAGGCGGTTGACCATGGCGCTCTCCGTTGTCCCAGCTCGAATTGAGTGCCGATCCTGACAGAGGGATCCATCGCCAACAAGTGATTCCGTTGTTGCCTTTTGGTTACGCGACGGAATCGGTCGACCATGTGTCGCGTTGGCCGGTGGATGACGGTACGGAGTGTCCGTGGCGTGGGCGGGGGCGACGTGATGGCGATGCGAGTGCGGGTGCGGGGGTGCGGGTGCGTGTGCGCGGGCTGCCTGCGGCGCTGTTCCCCTACCCGCCCCTTCCCGAAGCTGGGGGCAAGCCCCCAGACCCCCGGACGGGCGGAATCTTTCAGCCCCTCCGGCGTTTGAGGAGCGTGGTCTGGGGCAGCGCCCCAGTTCGGGAAGGGGCGGGGTGGGGAAGTAAAGGGCCCCCGACACGCCGTGGCGCCGGGGGCCGGGGGTCGTGAACGCCCGCGCTAGCGCACGTCGTCGACCACCAGCGAAGAATTCGCGTACGGGTCGTACTCGTCCGCCTCGCGATCCCTCTGGTTCTGCCCCTCGACAATCGCCCAGACGATGAACCCGATGAACACCGCACTGAGCACGAAGCCCACAATGCCCAGGATGATTCCGGCCACCGCCATGCCGTTGTTCGTCGCCTCGCCCCGCTGCACGCGCTTGCGGCCCAGAATGCCGAAGATCAGCGCGAGGATGCCGAGGATGATCCCCAGCCCGTACGCGCAGAAGAATGTGACGGCGATGATGCCGAGCACCATCGCGGTGATCCCGAAGCCGTTCGCCGGGCCCTGCTGACCGGCCCAGCCGGTCTGGCCCGCGTAACCGGGGTATCCGGGATAACCCCCGGCGTTGTACGGCGCGGGGGTCTGCGGCGTGGCGTACGCCGGGTAGCCGTAGGCGCCCGGGGCGGCCGGCGCGGGGCCCGCCGGTGAGACCGGGGGCGGCGGCACCGCGCCCGTACCCGTACCCGCACCCGGCCCCGGCTCTGGCCCTGGTCCCGAGACCGGCATCGAGGTAACCGTCTGCTGATCGTGAACCGGAGATCCCCCGCCCGCCGGCTTGTCCAGCGGTACCTTCTGCGCCGGCTGCTCCGGCGGGGCCCAGGGGTCCCGCGACCGCTCGGGCGGCGGTCCCGAGGGGTGCTGCGCGTTGTCTGACATGTGTCTCCCCCATCGTGGTTCCGCCATGCTACGGCCTGCGTTCCGGCCGGTACCGCCCGCCTACGATGATCCCTGAACCACCCAGCCAGCCCGTACTCCGGAGGATCCGATGACCGATCTGCACCCCTTCATCGCGGGGCTGCCCAAGGCCGAACTGCATGTGCACCACGTCGGATCCGCCTCCCCCCGCATCGTCGCCGAACTGGCCGCCCGCCACCCCGACTCGAAGGTCCCCACCGACCCCGAGGCGCTTGCGGACTACTTCACGTTCACCGACTTCGCGCACTTCGTCGAGGTCTATCTCTCCGTCGTGGACCTGATCCGCACCCCGGAGGACGTCCGGCTGCTGACCTTCGAGGTCGCCCGCGACATGGCCCGGCAGAACATCCGGTACGCCGAGCTGACCGTCACGCCGTTCAGCTCCACCCGCCGCGGCATCGACGAGAAGGCCTTCATGGAGGCGATCGAGGACGCCCGCAAGGCAGCGGAGGCGGAGCTGGGCACCGTACTGCGCTGGTGCTTCGACATTCCGGGCGAGGCCGGTCTCGAAGCGGCGGAGGAGACAGCGAGGCTGGCCGTGGACCTGCGCCCGGAGGGGCTGGTCTCGTTCGGTCTCGGCGGTCCGGAGATCGGCGTACCGCGTCCGCAGTTCAAGCCGTACTTCGACCGCGCGATCGCGGCGGGCCTGCACTCCGTGCCGCACGCGGGTGAGACGACCGGCCCGGAGACCGTCTGGGACGCGCTGAACGATCTGCGCGCCGAACGCATCGGCCACGGCACCAGCGCCGTCAAGGACCCCGCGCTGCTGGCCCACCTCGCCGAACACCGCATCGCGCTGGAGGTGTGCCCCACGTCCAACATCGCGACCCGCGCGGTCGCCACGCTGGACGAGCACCCGATCAAGGAGATGGTGGACGCCGGAGTCCTGGTCACCATCAACAGCGACGACCCGCCGATGTTCGGAACCGACCTCAACAGTGAGTACGGGGTGGCGGCCCGCCTGCTCGGCCTGGACGAGCAGGGCGTCGCGGCGCTCGCCAAGAACGCCGTCGAGGCGTCCTTCCTCGACCCGGCGGGCAAGGCACGCATCACGGCCGAGATCGATGCATACGCGACAGATTGGCTCACCCGCAAGCCGTGACCGGCGACAATGGGCGCATGCGTCGCACCGTGACTGTCGTCGCCCATCGCGGAGATCCGTACCGCGCCCGCGAGAACACCCTGGCCTCGATCCGCTCGGCGGCCGAACGGGGCGCGGACGCGGTCGAGATCGACGTCCGGCTCACCCGCGACGGTGTCCCCGTGCTGCTGCACGACTCCACCCTGAAGCGGCTGTGGGGCCTCGACCGGCCGCTCGCGCACACCACCTGGGACGAGCTGCACGAGCTGTCCGGCGGCGGGGTGCCGACCCTCGTCGAAGCGCTCCTCGCGGCGGACTCGCACCGCCTGATGATCGACCTGCCGGGGGCCACGCCGTCTTCGGTACGGACGGTGGTCGGCACCGTCCACGAGTGCGGTGCGGCGGAGCGGACGTACTACTGCGCGGGATCGGACACCATGCTCGCCGTACGGGCGGCCGATCCGGGCGCGGAAATCGCCATGACGTGGACGACGTCGGCCCCGCCGCGGCCCACTCTGATCGACGCGGTGAAGCCGCGCTGGATCAACTACCGCTTCGGTCTTGTCGATGCGGACCTCTGCGCGCGGGTGCACAGGGACGGGCTGCTGGTCTCGGCGTGGACCGCCGACACGAGGGTCACCATGCGGCGGCTGATCGGGCACGGCGTCGATTCGATCACCACCAACCGCGTCGACGCGCTGCACGCCATCCTGTCGCAGGGGGGCACAGCATGGACGCAGCACAGCTGACGGGTTGAACATCGTCCTCGCCGCCTTATCGAACCAGAGCAACTGACCCGACCGACCCGAGTGGCATCCTGCGGACATGACGACCACGGAAGCCGCCGCCTCAGAGTTCGAATCGCACCGCTCCCGGCTGTTCTCGCTCGCGTACCGGATGCTCGGTTCGGCGAGCGAGGCCGAGGACGTCGTACAGGACACGTATCTGCGCTGGAGCAAGGCCGACCGCTCCGCCGTCCGTACGCCCGCGGCTTGGCTGACCAAGGTCATGACGAACCTCTGCATCAACCAGCTCACCTCCGCCCGTGCCCAGCGCGAGCTGTACGTCGGGCCCTGGCTCCCGGAGCCGGTGTTCACCTCCCGCAATGAGCTCGGCCCGCTGGAGACCGCCGAGCAGCGCGAATCGGTGTCGTTCGCGCTGCTCACGCTCATGGAGCGGCTCACTCCGGGCGAGCGCGCGGTATTCGTACTGCGCGAGGCGTTCGGGCACAGCCACCGGGAGATCGCCGAGGTCCTCGACATCGAGGAAGCCAACTCGCGGCAGCTGCACCGCCGGGCCCGGGAACAGCTCGGCCGCCCGCGAAGGCACTTCGAGGTCGACGACGCACAGCGCAAGAAGGTCGTCGAGCGCTTCTTCGCCGCCACCCTCGAAGGCGACGTGGCCGGCTTGGAGCAGCTGCTCGCCGACGACGTGGTCGCCTGGTCCGACGGGGGCGGCCAGGTGTCCGCTGCACGCCGGCCGATCATTGGACGCGAGAAGGTAGTCCGCTACCTGATGGGGCTGGGGGCGCGGCCCGAGGCGGCGCAGGTGAGGGCCGAGTACGCCGAGGCGAACGGCGAGCCCGCGGTCGCCGTCTTCGCAGGCCGGACGCTGCTCGGCGTCATCGTGCCGGAGGTCGGCGACGGCCGGGTCAGCGCGGTCCGTACGGTCATCAACCCGGGGAAGCTCGCTTACGCCGCCACCCAGCTCGCGTGATCCACTTCACACTCGGAGCTGTCACAGGTCGGCCCACCGACCGGTTCAGGAGGCATGACGCATCACATCGTGGTCCTTGGAGCCGGGTACGCCGGACTGGCCGCCGCAAAGGGCGCGGCCCGCAAGCTGCGCCGCAGCGACGTACGCATCACGCTGGTCAACGCCGCAGGCCATTTCGTCGAGCGGGTACGCCTGCACCAGCTCGCCGCCGGCCAGCGGCTGAAGGAGCTGCCGCTGGACAAGCTCCTCGCCGGTACAGGCATCGAGCTGGTCGTCGCCCGGGTGACGGCCGTCGACGCCGCCGCCCGTACGGTCCGGGTCGACTCCGCTCCGTACGCCATCGGATACGACACCCTCGTCTACGCCCTCGGCAGCGCGGCTGACACCGTCCCCGTTCCGGGCGCCGCCGCGCACGCCTCGGCGGTGGCCACCTACGACGACGCGGCCCGCCTGCGCGAACGTACGGCGGGCGCGGGCGGCCAGGGCTCGCTCGTCGTAACCGGTGCAGGCCTGACCGGCATCGAGGCTGCCACCGAGCTGGCCGAGGCGTACCCGGGGCTCAAGGTGCAGCTGGTCACCGGCGGCGAGCTCGGCGCCGGGCTGTCGGAGCGCGGTCGGCGCTATCTCCGCGCCGCCCTGGCCCGGCACGGCGTCGCGGTGCGCGAGCACACCCGCGTTGCCGAAGTGGCCGCCCATGGCCTGGTCCTCGCCGACGGCGGCGAGATCCCGGCCGACGCGGTCGTGTGGGCGGCCGGATTCCGCGTACCGGACCTGGCCCGCGAGGCCGGTTTCGCGGTCGACGCACGGGGCCTGATCACGGTCGACGCGACGCTGCGCTCGACCTCCCACCCGGAGGTCTTCGCGGCGGGCGACGCGGCGGCGGCCTACGGACCGGGTGGCGCCGCATCCCGCATGTCCTGCCAGACGGGGCTGCCGATGGGCGCGTACGTCGCGGGCAGCGTCGCCGCCACGCTCACCGGCCGTACGCCCAAGCCACTGCGCCTGCGCTACGTCTGGCAGAACATCAGCCTCGGCCGACGCGACGGCCTCACCCAGTTCACCCGCGCCGACGATGCACCACGCAGTGGCATCCTCACCGGCCGGGCCTCGGCCCGTTTCAAGGAGGCCGTCACGAGGGGCACGGTGCTGGCCCTGCGCCGCTGACTCAGGCTGCTGCGGGGACCGCGAGCTTGACCGGCGCGGTCAGCGCCTCCAGTTGCTTGATTCTGCGGCGTACGACGTACAGCGGGATGACGCCGAAGACCCCGAAGGACATGTCGATGACCGACCACCAGAAGGGAATGCCGCGAATCGGCCCGCAGATCAACGCGAGGGGGATGATCCCGGCGCAGGCGATCATCCCGAACTCGACGACCCAGATGTTGCGTACGGGATCGCGGTACGGGCCGTAGAAGGCGACGGCGATGACGAGGTGCGCGAAGGCCAGCCAGTCCGTCCCGTACAGGACGAAGGGGTACTTGGCGTCGGTGGCGTCGAGGCCCACCCGTACCCGCTCGATCCACTCCATCAGCGCGGGGAAATGCTCTGGCACCGGAGAGGCCGAGGACTTCAGCAGGCTTTCCAGCCAGTGCAGTTCGGTGACGAGCGGAAAAGCGGTCAGCCCGCTCAGTACCAGACAGACGATGAAGAAGACCAACCACACGCGTATGCGCCGCAGAACGGCGTTCGCCTCGTTCATATCCGCAGCGTACGCCCGCATTTACCTGCCCTTTACGTCGCCCCCGGCGCCACCGGCCTCCGCCTCCCGAGCACTCGCCGCGCGACCACATGAGAGAGCGCCGTAGCCGCTCCGGCGAGGGCCAACCCCTGCACAGCGTCCCGCGCCCGCGTCGGCCGCAGCACACCGGACCGGCGCAGTCGGCCGCGCGCCCAGAGCGAGAAGGGCACCACGACCAGCGGCGAGGTGGCGACACCGGGGGTGTAGCCGCGTACGGCGGCGGCCTGGGCCATGTGGACCAGACCGTGCAGCCCGAAGCCGTAGAGCGTCGACTGGTAGAAGCCGGAGCGCCCGCCGGAGCGGTGTCCGGCGACGGCGGCCGAGGCGACGATTGCGCCCATCACGCCGACGGCGACGGCGAATTCGCGCTCGTCCGCGGACTCCATGGCCTGCCATATCCGCTCGGGGACCTGCGGGAACCGCTTGCGCAGCCGGCGTACGTTCTCGCGCATCCACCCCGGCAGCGTCGCCAGTTCCTCGATGTCGTGAAGGGCCCAGGCGGCGAACAGGCCGTACGTCACAGCGGCATTGAGCCGATCGCGGTCATCATCCATGATCGCGAGTCTGCTGGAGCCGCACGACGGAATCCACGCTTTCGCGAAATCCTCCCCGCGCCGCACAGCGGAAGCGGGCAATGGACAGTTCGTCCATTGCCCGCTCCTGCTCCTGTGGAACAGCGTCCTGATCAGCCGGTTCTGATCAGCCCTCGATCGAGGTCATCACGTGCTTGATGCGCGTGTAGTCCTCGAAGCCGTACGCCGACAGGTCCTTGCCGTAACCGGACTTCTTGAAGCCACCGTGCGGCATCTCCGCGACCAGCGGGATGTGGGTGTTGATCCACACGCAGCCGAAGTCGAGCTTCTTGGACATGCGCATCGCCCGCGCGTGGTCCTTGGTCCACACCGACGACGCCAGCGCGTACTCGACGCCGTTGGCCCACTCGGTGGCCTGCGCCTCGTCCGTGAAGGACTGGACGGTGATGACGGGGCCGAAGACCTCGTTCTGGATGATCTCGTCGTCCTGCTTGAGGCCGGAGACGACGGTGGGGGCGTAGAAGTAGCCCTTGTCGCCGACCCGCTGGCCGCCGGACTCGACCTTGGCGTGGGCGGGCAGGCGCTCGATGAAGCCGCTGACCTGCTTGAGCTGGTTGGCGTTGTTGAGCGGGCCGTACAGCACGTCCTCGTCGTCCGGCTGCCCGGTCTTCGTGTCCGCGGCGGCCTTCGCCAGCGCGGTGACGAACTCGTCGTGGATCGACTCCTGTACGAGCACGCGCGTCGCGGCCGTACAGTCCTGGCCGGCGTTGAAGAAGCCCGCGACCGAGATGTCCTCGACGGCCTTGGCGATGTCCGTGTCCTCGAAGACGACGACCGGCGCCTTGCCGCCCAGCTCCAGGTGGACGCGCTTGACGTCCTTGGCTGCGGACTCTGCGACCTGCATGCCGGCCCGTACGGAACCGGTGATGGAGGCCATCGCCGGGGTCGGGTGCTCGACCATCGCGCGGCCGGTCTCACGGTCGCCGCAGACGACGTTGAAAACGCCCTTGGGGACGATCGAGCCGATGATCTCGGCCATGAGGACGGTCGAGGCGGGCGTCGTGTCCGACGGCTTGAGGACGACCGTGTTGCCCGCGGCGAGCGCCGGGGCGAACTTCCATACGGCCATCATCATCGGGTAGTTCCACGGCGCGACCTGTGCGCAGACGCCGACCGGCTCGCGCCGGATGATGGAGGTCAGACCCTCCATGTACTCGCCGGCCGAGCGGCCTTCGAGCAGTCGTGCCGCGCCCGCGAAGAAGCGGATCTGGTCCACCATCGGCGGGACTTCCTCGGTGCGGGTGAGCCCGAGCGGCTTGCCGGTGTTCTCGGACTCGGCCGCGATCAGGTCCTCGGCGCGCTCCTCGAACGCGTCCGCGATCTTGAGCAGCGCCTTCTGGCGCTCGGCGGGCGTGGTGTCGCGCCAGGCCGGGAAGGCCCTGGCGGCGGCGGCCATGGCGGCGTCGACGTCCTCCTGGCCGGACAGCGGCGAGGTGGCGTACACCTCGCCCGTGGCCGGGTTGACCACCTCGATGGTCCGCCCGTCGGCGGCTTCGCGGAACTCTCCGTCGATGTAGTTGCGCAGGCGACGCAGTTCGGTGGTCACTGCCACCCTCCCTCTCAGACGTCCGATGGGTGAGACTCCCACCCTAGTCGCTCAGGTATCGCTTTCGACATACCTACCCGCCGTGAACTTCGGATTCAGTGAGATCTTGACCCTCGAACAACGAATTTCATCGGTTTGGGGTTGCAAGACGGACGAGACCCGTGCACAGTGAAGACGTGGCCAGTAGAAGCGCAGATTCCAGAACCGGGAACGGATCGTCACCAACGGTCGACGCCGTCTCTCTGGCGATCATCGAGCAGCTCCAGGAGGACGGACGCCGTCCTTACGCCGCCATCGGCAAGGCCGTGGGCCTCTCCGAGGCGGCGGTGCGCCAGCGCGTACAGAAGCTGCTCGACCAGGGCGTGATGCAGATCGTCGCCGTCACCGACCCGCTCACCGTGGGCTTCCGGCGGCAGGCCATGGTCGGCATCAATGTCGAGGGCGACCTCGACCCCGTCGCCGAAGCGCTGACGGCCATGGCCGAATGCGAGTACGTGGTGATGACCGCGGGCTCCTTCGACCTCATGGTGGAGATCGTCTGTGAGGACGACGACCACCTTCTCGAAGTGATCAACAAGAGGATCCGCACGCTCCCCGGTGTGCGGTCCACCGAAAGCTTCGTCTACCTCAAGCTGAAGAAGCAGACCTATATGTGGGGAACCCGATAGTCGTGAGCCAGGACCTCTCCAAGACCGCGTACGACCACCTGTGGATGCATTTCACCCGCATGTCGTCCTACGAGAACGCACCCGTGCCCACCATCGTGCGTGGTGAGGGCACCTACATCTACGACGACAAGGGCAAGCGCTACCTCGACGGCCTCTCCGGCCTGTTCGTCGTCAACGCCGGCCACGGCCGTCACGAGCTTGCCGAAACGGCGTACAAGCAGGCGCAGGAGCTGGCCTTCTTCCCGGTGTGGTCGTACGCCCACCCGAAGGCCGTGGAGCTGGCCGAGCGCCTCGCGAACTACGCGCCGGGCGACCTCAACAAGGTCTTCTTCACCACCGGTGGCGGCGAGGCCGTCGAGACCGCGTGGAAGCTGGCGAAGCAGTACTTCAAGCTCACCGGCGAGCCGACCAAGTACAAGGTCATCTCCCGCGCGGTCGCCTACCACGGCACCCCGCAGGGCGCCCTGTCGATCACCGGCCTGCCGGCCCTGAAGGCGCCCTTCGAGCCGCTCGTCCCGGGTGCGCACAAGGTTCCGAACACCAACATCTACCGCGCCCCGATCTTCGGTGACGACCCGGAGGCCTACGGCCGCTGGTGCGCCGACCAGATCGAGCAGGAGATCCTGTTCGAGGGCCCGGAGACGGTCGCCGCCGTCTTCCTTGAGCCGGTGCAGAACGCCGGTGGCTGCTTCCCGCCGCCGCCCGGGTACTTCCAGCGGGTCCGCGAGATCTGCGACCAGTACAACGTGCTGCTCGTCTCCGACGAGACGATCTGCGCCTTCGGCCGCCTCGGCACGATGTTCGCGTGCGACAAGTTCGATTACGTACCGGACATGATCACCTGCGCCAAGGGCATGACCTCGGGCTACTCCCCGATCGGCGCGTGCATCATCTCGGACCGCCTGGCGGAGCCGTTCTACAAGGGTGACAACACCTTCCTGCACGGCTACACCTTCGGTGGCCACCCGGTCTCCGCGGCCGTCGGTATCGCCAACCTCGACCTGTTCGAGCGTGAGGGCCTCAACCAGCACGTCCTCGACACCGAGGGCGCGTTCCTCAGCACGCTGCAGAAGCTGCACGACCTGCCGATCGTCGGCGACGTACGCGGCAACGGCTTCTTCTACGGCATCGAGCTCGTGAAGGACAAGGTCACCAAGGAGTCCTTCACGGACGAGGAGACGGAGCGCGTGCTCTACGGCTTCCTCTCCAAGGCGCTGTACGACAACGGTCTGTACTGCCGCGCCGACGACCGTGGCGACCCGGTCGTCCAGCTCGCGCCGCCGCTGATCTCCAACCAGGAGACCTTCGACGAGATCGAGGGCATCCTGCGTCAGGTGCTGACGGAGGCCTGGACCAAGCTCTGATCGTATGACCCAGTCGCGGCCCGGATGCGCCCGTTCGAGTGAGAACGGGGGCATCCGGGCCGCGCGCTTTCCACGCCACCACGCCTCGAATCCTTACGGTGCAGTGACCGATCGGCCCCGTCTTCGTTCCCCCGTACGGGGGAGGGGATATCTGCTGTGACACTGCAAGACGTGCTGTGACACTCAAGACGTGAGGTGTACGCCATGGAGGCCCCGCCGGACAACGATGTGCTCTGGGCACGGTCCCTGCACTACTCCCACAGCGGCTCCCCTGCCCTCACGGGCGTGTCGCTCGGTGTGCGCGAGGGCGAGATCCTCGCGGTCAACGGCCCGCGGGCAAGCGGCAAAACGACTCTGCTGCGGTGCCTCTCCGGTCAGCTGGTCCCGCAGCAGGGCGAGGTGTGGTTCAACAGCACACCCGTGCACACCATGGGACCGCTGGTACGTGAGCGGCTGCGCCGCGACCGGTTCGGCTGGATCGGCCCCGAACCCGGGCTCGTACCGGAACTCAACGCCTGGGAAAACGCGGCCCTCCCCCTCCTCCTGCACGGCGCCTCGCACCGCGCCGCGAAGAAGGCCGCCATGGAGTGGCTGGAGCGGCTCGACATCGGCATGATCGCCCGGAAGCGTCCGGCGGCCCTCCAGCAGTCCCAGCGCCAGCGCGTCGCCGTCGCCCGCGCCCTCGTGACCACGCCCTCGGTCGTCTTCGCGGACGAGCCGACCGCGCCGCTGCACCAGACCGACCGTGCGCAGGTCCTGCGTACGCTCACCGCCGCCGCCCGGTCGCACCGGATCACGGTCCTCCTCGCGACGCACGACGCGGAGGTGGCGACCCTCGCGGACCGTACGGTTTCGCTGCTCGACGGCCGCCGCGTCAACTCTGTACAGGTGGCTGGTGCGGAAGGCCGGGCCGCGTGCTCGCTCTCCGTCTAGCCCGCGGTACCCACCCGATCGTCCTGCTGCGCCGCCTGCTGGTCGCGGCTGCGTCGGCCGGCGTAGGTTTCCTCCTCCTGTGCACGCTGGGGTACGCCGTCGGACACCCGGCGCACTCCACCGGCTCCCTGCTTCGCCTGCTCTGGTGCCTGGCCCCGATCACGGCCACGGTGCAGTTCGCGGTGGCGGTGGCCAGGACCGACCCCAGCACCAGTCCGCCGCGGGCCGGGCTCTCCGCCGTCGGCCTCGGTCCGGCGCACCTCACGGCGCTCGCCGCCGTGTCCACGGCCGTCTCGTGCACCCTGGGCAGCTCGCTGGCCCTGCTCTTCTTCCTCCACCTGCGCGGTGACCTCAGCGGCCTGCCCTTCGACGGTGCGGCGGCCGGGCTGCTGGCCGCGCACCAGCCACTGCCGCTGGCCGCAGCACTCACCCTGCTCTGCGTGGTACCGGTGGCGGCGGCGACCGCGAGCGCCATGGCCCTGCGACCCCGCCCCGCCGAGCCGTCCGACGAACCGGCCCCCGCGCAGCCGGTGCCCACGGGCCTGCCCTGGGGTGCTGCGCTCACGGCGGCGGGCTTGGCGGTGGAGGCGTACGCGAGCAAGGGCACGCCGGACGCTCCGCTCCCGCTGCCGGGCCGGATCGACGTCCTCCCGGCGGGCGTCCTCGTGGGCTGGGCCCTCACGGCGCTGGGCCTGGCCCTGGCGGGCCCCGGAGTGACGTACCTCTGCGGCCGCGTACTCCAGTCAGTACGCCCCGGAGCCGTACGCCTGCTGGCGGGCCGGGTCCTGATGGGCGAATCCCGCCGCATCGGCCGCCCGCTGGGCGTGGTCTGCGCCGTGGCCTCGGCGGCGATCGCCGCAGCCACCCTGTACGACGCCGGCGCCACCCCGCACCCCGTCGGCCCGCTGACGGGCCTGGGCGCGACCCTGGTACTGGGCTGCACGGTGGCAACGCTGCTGACAGCGACGCTGGAGTCGAAACACGCCCGTACGGAAACCACGAAGGCCCTGGTACGCCTGGGCGCCCCCACGCAAGCACTACGCACGGCGGCGGCCGTGAGAGCGGCGGCACTGCTGACGACGTTCGCCCCGCTGACGTGGGCGGTGGCAGAACTGGCGGCACTGCCTTTGAAGCCCTGACACGAGGCTCCCGAAGTCCCCTGCCCCCACCGGGCGAGGCCCGATAGCGCCGGTTCCGGCGCCGGCGGCAGTCCCCTACCCCACAACCCCCGCGCATCGGGGCCGATGGCACAAGCCCGCCACGCATGACACCCCCGACCGCACAGCGGGGCTCCTGCGGCGACCAGGCCGCCGCTGATGCCACCCCCGGGGCTCAGCTCGGGCCACGCCCGGCCGCACATACCGACGCCACCACCGACCCCGCAGCGCCGGCCCGCAGCCCAGAGGCTGCCGCGCATGACAGTCACCCGGGCCCAGCGCCGAGCCACGCCCGCGCCGGCCCGCCCCCGGCACCGACCGCGCCGCGGCCACCCGCGGCGTGAAGCTGCCACCCTGGGGACGAGGCACCCAGGGATCCAGCGGTCTCGTGCGTCTCGCGGCGGAGCCGCAACCGGACGAGCGGGAACGGGCGGGTGGGGGAAATCCACCGCGACGCACCCCTCCCCCGACGCCACCCGGGCAGGGCCTATCCCGCCTCGCCGGCGGTACAAGCGCGCCGCAACACGCTCAGCCGTAGGGCCGATCCGCCGCTCCCCCGAGCGGCGGACAAGGACCGTCCCCCGGCCGGACGCCCCGCACCCGCCGCCGACGCCACGCTCCCCGTATGGGAATCAAGAACTTACGGGCGACCTGGCCGGCGTGGGCCGGGCGGGCCGCCCTCGGATGGTCCGCGGCGTACGCCACAGGGGCAGCGATCGCCGCGCTCGGCCCACGCCTCGGCTACTCGATCGCGCACAAGGGGCGCGGCACCGGCGCCGAATGGGCACTGACCGCGGTCTACGCCGCCACCGCCCTCCTCGCATACGTCATGCTCCGGCGCCCCGGCCTCCGATGGCCGCCCCGCGTCGCCTGGGCGGTGGTCGCGCTCTGCCTCATGTCGGGCTTCGGCTTCCTCCTCACTCCGATCCACCTCCTCGCCTTCCTCTCCCGCAACCAGCCCCCGGTGGACTGGGCAGGGCTGGCGAACCAAGGCGTGGCGGTGGCCGGCGCCGTGCTGTGGGCGTGTGCGGCGCTCGCCTACCAGCGGCATGCGCGCGGCGTCTGCCCGTACTGCGGCAACAGCGGCCACACCAACACCACCCGGCCCGTCACCGTCGGCCACCGCACCCGGGCGGGCCTGCTGGGAGCGGCCGCCCTGCTGCCGTACGTCACGCTCAAGACGGCCTGGGCACTCGGCGCGACCGTCGGCTACACCGGCGACGGCAGACCCGGCATCGACCCGGAGTACACGAGCAACGCGGGGATCTGGCTGTACGACCACGGCGTCGACATCACCGCCGTACTGGCCCTGATCGGCATGGCGCTGGCCTTTGCGCTGACCCGCCCCTGGGGCGAGCGCCTCCCGCGACTGCCCCTCATCGGCCTGGGCTGGGCGGGAGCAGGAGCGCTGGCGCCCTTCGGCATCTTCCTGCTCGTGTTCGGCGCGCTGACCTGGGCCGGTGTGATCGAGGAGGGCAAGGGCCCGGAAAGCCATGCGCCGTGGGTCGTGGTGGTCGCGTACGGCGGCTTCTCGCTGTACGGCCTGGCACTGGCCCGCGCGACTCACGCGTACCGGCTCCGGACGCGGCGGGACTGTCAGGCGCGACCGTCAGTCTTGAGCAGTCCGCCGTGAGCGCCGGCGCTCTGATCGTCACGCGAGCCGGAGCCGCCGGAGTCCGACGGCAGCGGCGGCGGCAGCACCACGACGTCCTCCGCCGCGAAAGCGACCCCCACCTCCGCTCCCTCGTCCGGCGCGTCCCACAGCGAGCACTCGGCCTCCAGCTGTGGAGCGTTCGCGGGCTGCAGGAGTACGGCGACATGGTTGCCGCGGAAGGTACGGGCCGTTACCGTGCACGGCAGGCCGTCCTCGGCCGGCACCATCCGGACGCCTGCCGGGCGGACCAGGAGGCGGCTTTCGCCCTGCGCCGACCCTGCCGGGACGGGGACCTTGCCCCACACCGTGTCGGCGGCCTCGCCGCTGATCGTCGCGGGGACGACATTGTCGAAGCCGAGGAAGCGGGCGACGAACTCGGAGGCCGGCCGCTGCCAGACCTCAAGCGGCGTGCCGGTCTGCGCGATGCGCCCTTCGCACATCACCACCACACGGTCGGCGAGCGCGAAGGCCTCGCCCTGGTCGTGGGTGACGGCCAGTACGGTCGTACCCAACTGCCCGAAAAGCTGGCGAAGTTCGACGACGAGGCGTTCGCGCAGGCCGCGGTCGAGCTGGCCGAGCGGCTCGTCGAGCATCAGCAGCTTGGGCTGCGGGGCGAGCGCCCGCGCGAGCGCGACCCGCTGCTGCTCGCCGCCCGACAGCGTGGCGATCGCGCGGCGTTGCGCCCCCGGCAGGCCGACAAGCTCCAGCAACTCCTGCACCCGGCGCACCTGTTCGGCCTTGGCCGCGCCCCGCATCCGCAGCCCGAAGGCGACATTGCCGCCGACGTCCCGCTGCGGGAAGAGCTGATGGTCCTGGAACATCAGGCCGACACCGCGCCGGTGCACCGGCACTCCGCGCTGGTCGCGCCCGTCGAGCAGTACGCGCCCGGCGTCGGCGCTCTGGAGCCCGGCGACGACCCGCAGCAGCGTGGACTTCCCGCTGCCGCTCGGCCCGAGCACGCATACGATCTCGTGGTCCGCGACCTCCAGATCCACCGCGTCGAGCACCGCGCGCTTCCCGAACCGCACGGTCGCCCCGTCGAGCCGCAGCATCAGAACTCTCCCGACCGGTCGGTACGAACACGCTCAAGGACCAGCAGCGACACCGCGCACACCACCATCAGAATCGTGCTCAGGGCCATCGCCTGACCGTAATTGAGGTCCCCCGCCCGCCCGAGCAGCCGCGCCACGGCCACCGGCAGCGTCGGATTGTCGGGCCGTGCGATGAAGACGGTGGCCCCGAACTCGCCCAGCGACACGGCAAAAGCGAACCCGGCCGCCACAAGCAGCGCCCGCCGCACCATCGGCAGGTCGACCTCCCGCCAGGCCCGCAGCGGCGAAGCACCGAGCACCGCCGCCACCTCGCGCAGCCTGCTGTCGACCGCCCGGAGTACGGGCAGCATCGTCCGTACGACGAAGGGCACCCCGACCAGCGCCTGCGCCAGCGGCACCAGAATCCACGACGTCCGCAGATCCAGCGGCGGCCGGTTCAGGGTGATCAGGAAACCGAAGCCGACGGTCACGGCGGACACGCCCAGCGGCAGCATCAGAAGCGCGTCGAAGCCGCGCACGAGCCGCCCCGCACGCCGAGTGAGTGCCGCCGCCGCGAGCCCCCCGACGGCCACCGCGATGGCGGTCGCCACCAGGGCGTACTGCAGCGAATTCCACACCGCTTCCAGCGGCGGCACGAGGAAGGTGCCCCCACTCGCGGCCGCCGACTGAAGCGCGCGGTAGTACGTGAAGCCGTAGCCGTCGGGCCCGTCCAGCGACCGCTCGACGAGCACCCCGAGCGGCAGAAGTATCAGCACCACCACCGTGGCGAGCACCCCGCCGAGCAGCGCCCATTGCCCCGCCCCGCGCGGCCGCCGGGCGGTCTGCGCCGGGTCGACCAGCTTCAGGGCGGTTTCCCTGCGCCGCACGGTCCAGGCGTGTACGGCGAGGATCGCGCCCACCGCCACCAACTGCGTCAGCGTCAGCACGGCCGCCGTCGGCAGGTCGAGCAGCTGCGCGGTCTGCCGGTAGATCTCCACCTCCAGGGTGGAGTAGGCGGGGCCGCCCAGGATCTGTACGACGCCGAAGGAGGTGAAGGTGAAGAGGAAGACCATCAGCGCGGCGGCGGCGACGGCGGGCACGAGGGCCGGCAGCGTCACCCGCCGCCAGGCCGCGAACCGCCCGGCGCCGAGCACCCGCGCCGCCTCCTCCTGGCGCGGGTCGAGCTGCGACCACAGGCCGCCCACGGTCCGTACGACCACCGCGTAATTGAAGAAGACGTGCGCGAGGAGGATCGCCCACACGGTCGTGTCGAGCCGTACGCCCCACAGCTCGTCGAGCAGCCCGCCCCGCCCCAGCATCGCCAGGAACGCGGTCCCGACGACGACCGTCGGCAGCACGAACGGCACGGTGACGACGGCCCGCAGCAACTGCTTGCCCGGGAAGTCGAACCGCGCGAAGACGTACGCCGCCGGGAGGGCGATCAGCAGGGTCAGCGCCGTCGACGCCACGGCCTGCCACGTCGTGAACCACAGGACGTCCAGAATGTCCGGATCGCCGAGCACCTCACCGACCCGGCCGAACTGCCAGACGCCTTCCGCCTTGAGCCCGCGACCGACGATCGCGACCACGGGATAGGCGAAGAAGAGTGCGAAGAACGCGACGGGACCGGCCATGAGGCCGAGCCGCACCGCGCCCCCGCGCACGCTTGTGGCTACTTCAGGACGAGCGAGGACCACGACTTGACCCACTGCTCACGGTTGTCGGCGATCTTGTCGGGCGCCACCGTATGCGGCTTGTCGATCACCACGCCGTGCTCCGTGAACAGCTCGGGCAGCTTCGCGTCCTTGATCACCGGGTTGACGAACATGTTCAGCGGCATGTCCTCCTGGAACTTCTTCCCGATGAGGAAGTCGATGAGCGCCTTGCCGCCCGCCTCGTTCTTGGCGCCCTTCAGCAGACCGGCGAACTCGGTCTGCCGGAAGCAGGTGCCGGTCGCGACGCCGGTCGGCGCCTCCTTGGGCTGCGGCTCCGCGTAGAGGACCTCGACGGGCGGGCTGGAGGCGTACGAGACGACGAGCGGCCGGTCGGCCTTGGCCTTCTTGCCGCCCGCGGACCCCGAGAACTCCTCGTTGTACGCCTGCTCCCAGCTGTCGACGACCTTGACGCCGTTGTTCTTCAGCTTCTTCCAGTAGCCCTTCCAGCTGTCGTCGCCGTACTGCGCGACCGTGCCGAGGAGGAAGCCGAGACCGGGCGAGGAGTTCCCGGCGTTCTCGGTGACGAGAAGGTTCTTGTACGCCGGCTTGGCCAGGTCGTCGAAGGACTTCGGCGGCGCGAGCTTCTTGTCGGCGAAGTACTTCTTGTCGTAGTTGACGCAGATGTCGCCGGTGTCGATGGGCGTGACCCGGTGCTTGTCGCCGTCCAGCCGAAGGGCAGCCGGGACGTTGTCCAGGCCCTTGGCCTCGTACGGCGTGAAGAGATCGTTGTCGAGTGCGCGCGAGAGGAGGGTGTTGTCCACGCCGAAGAAGACGTCACCGCGCGGGGAGCCCTTGGTCAGGATCTCCTGGTTGAGGGCGGCGCCCGCGTCCCCACTCTTGAGGACCTTGACGGTGTAGCCGGTCTCCTTGGTGAACGCCTTCAGTACGGCGTCGGAAGCGGCGAACGAGTCGTGGCTGACGAGCGTGACGGTCTTCGACTTCGATCCGGTGGACGACTCGTCGTCACCGGAACCGCCGCACGCAGCCAGCGTCGAGACGCCGAGCGCCGCGGCCAGGGTGGTGACGGCGAACTTCTTGGTGGTGCTCACTGAATTCCTCCTGGGCAACCAGGAAGAGACGCGGCCCTGCCCACGGAAAATGGGCAGGGCGCAACAGCTCGAGTAGTGACCGAACTTCCTACCCAGAATGACCTGGGCAAGGTTCAGAGGGTCTGCGGCTCTGCTTGAAAAAAGCGTGCCGCACTCTCAGCGCTGTGGCGCTCCCCTGTCGGAATATGTAAATGTGCGGCCCACGTTACACGGGCCCCTCTACCGCTCCGAAGCCGCCAGCTGCCCGCACGCTCCGTCGATCTCCTGGCCCCGCGTGTCCCGTACGGTCACGGGCACGCCATGGGCGGCGATCGCCTCGACGAAGGCCTTCTCGTCCTCGGGACGGGAGGCGGTCCACTTCGAGCCCGGCGTCGGGTTGAGCGGGATCAGGTTGACGTGCACACGCTTGCCCTTGAGGAGGCGGCCGAGCAGGTCACCGCGCCACGCCTGGTCGTTGATGTCGCGGATCAGCGCGTACTCGATGGAGATCCGGCGGCCGGACTTCTCGGCGTACTCCCACGCCGCGTCCAGTACCTCACGCACCTTCCAGCGCGTATTGACCGGTACGAGCGTGTCGCGCAGCTCGTCGTCCGGCGCGTGCAGCGACACGGCGAGGCGGCACTTGAAGCCCTCGTCAGAGAAGCGCTGCATCGCCGGGACCAGGCCCACCGTGGACACGGTGATCCCGCGCTGCGAGAGGCCGAGTCCGTCCGGCTCGGGGTCGGTCAGCCGCCGGATGGCGCCGACGACCCGCTTGTAGTTGGCGAGCGGCTCGCCCATGCCCATGAAGACGATGTTGGACAGCCGGGCGGGCCCTCCCCCAGAGCCTCCGGCCTGGGAGGTACCCCCAGGGACCTCGCCGTCGCGCAGCGCGCGCATGCCGTCCACGATCTGGTGCACGATCTCGGCGGTCGACAGATTGCGGTCGAGCCCCGCCTGCCCGGTCGCGCAGAACGGGCAGTTCATACCGCACCCGGCCTGCGAGGAGATGCACATGGTGACCCGGTCCGGGTAGCGCATCAGCACGGACTCGACGAGCGTGCCGTCGTGCAGCTTCCACAGGGTCTTGCGCGTCGTGTCGTCGTCGCAGCTGATGTGCCGCAGCACGGTCATCAGGTCGGGCAGCAGCTCCGCCTGGAGCTTCTCGCGCGAACCGGCGGGAATGTCGGTCCACTCCGCGGGGTCGTGCGCGTACCGCGCGAAGTAGTGCTGCGAAAGCTGCTTGGCACGGAACGGCTTCTCGCCGATCGCAGCCACGGCCTCGCGGCGCTCGGCGGGCGTGAGGTCGGCGAGATGCCGCGGGGGCTTCTTGGCTCCGCGCGGCGCGACGAAAGTGAGTTCTCCGGGTACAGGCATGGTCATACCAGTGTCGCAGACGTACGGAAAGGGTCCGCCGTCCTGTGGACAGCGGACCCCAAACCGACAAGACCACAGGTCAGCCGGTACCTACGAAGATCACGAAGAGCAGCCAGACCACCGGAGCCGTCGGCAGCAGTGAGTCCAGGCGGTCCATGATTCCGCCGTGGCCCGGCAGCAGCGTGCCCATGTCCTTGATGCCGAGGTCACGCTTGATCATGGACTCGCCGAGGTCACCGAGCGTCGCACTCGCCGCCACCGCGACACCGAGCAGCAGACCCTGCCACCACGTCCCGTCGTGCACCAGGAACTGCATGCACAGCGCACCCGCCACCATTGCGAAGGCGACCGCCCCGGCCAGCCCTTCCCGGGTCTTCCCCGGGCTGATGCGCGGCGCGAGCTTGGTCTTGCCGAAGCGCCAGCCCACGGCGTACGCACCCGTGTCGCTGACCACTGTCAGCAGCAGGAACGTGAGCACGCGCTGTGCCCCGTCCTCCGCGGTGAGCATCAGCGCGACGAACGTCGCCAGGAACGGCACGTAGAACGCCGCGAAGACGCCGGCCGTGACGTCCTTGAGGTAGCCCTCGGGCGGCTCGGTCATGCGCCAGACGAGCACCGCGAGCGCGGTGAGCGCCATGGCGGTCCACGCGCCCTCGGCGCCCCTGATGTAACCGGACACGACCATCGCCGCACCGCCGACCGCGAGCGGCACGACCGGAGCCTTGATGCTCTTGCGCTCCTCCAGCCGCGAGGTCAGCTCCCAGAGCCCGACGACCACGGCGACCGCTATCACACCGACGAAGGCGGCCTTCCAGATGAACAGCGACGCGATGATCACCGCGCCGAGCCCTGCGCCCACCCCTATGGCGGCACGCAGGTCACGGCCCGCACGCTTCTTCTGCGGGGGCTGTGGCGGGGTGGGCATGGGCTCCTCGGGCACGATGGGCATGGGGCGAGTCTGATCGGCCCCGTGCGCATCGTAGGCGGGACCCGCCGGGACGGGCCCCGGGTCGGAGGGTCCCCACGCACCGGCGTAGTCGCTCCGGGGTGGGGCCCCCCAGGAAGAGTCGTTCATCAGACCTCGAGCAGCTCGGCTTCCTTGTGCTTGAGCAGCTCGTCCACCTGCGCGGCGTACTTCGCGGTGGTGTCGTCGAGCTCCTTCTCCGCACGGCGGACCTCGTCCTCGCCGGACTCCTTGTCCTTGACGAGCTTGTCGAGGGTCTCCTTGGCCTTGCGGCGGACGGAGCGGATCGAGATCTTGGAGTCCTCGGCCTTGGTCTTGGCGACCTTGATGTACTCCTTGCGACGGTCCTGCGTCAGCTCGGGGAACGTCACCCGGATGATGTTGCCGTCATTGCTCGGGTTGACGCCGAGGTCGGAGTCCCGGATCGCCTGCTCGATGTTGCGCAGCGCGGTCTTGTCGAACGGCGTCACGATGGCCATCCGCGCCTCGGGAACCGAGAACGAGGCCAGCTGGTTGATGGGCGTCAGCGCGCCGTAATAGTCGGCCACGATCTTGTTGAACATCGCCGGGTGCGCACGGCCGGTGCGGATCGCGGCGAAGTCCTCCTTGGCGACCAAGACGGCCTTCTCCATTTTCTCCTCGGCCTCGAGGAGGATTTCTTCGATCACCACTGCTCCTGCATGTCTTGAGTGGGCCCGGAACTCAGCATTCAGGCCCGGAGTAACCCGCGTCTAGTCCTGCACGGTGTCCGACCGGCAGGGCTTTGTCTATCCCCTCACAGGGGCGTCACCCGGATCAGGTCCGGGTGCCCTGCGCACTCACGAGGGTGCCGATCTTCTCACCCTTGACGGCGCGCGCGATATTGCCTTCGGCGAGCAGTTCGAAGACAAGGATCGGAAGCGCGTTGTCGCGGCAAAGGGTAATGGCAGTGGCGTCGGCGACCTTGAGGTCGCGGGAGAGCACCTCGCCGTACTCCAGCGCGTCGAACTTCACCGCGTCCGGGTTTTTCTTGGGGTCGGAGTCGTAGACCCCGTCCACGCCGTTCTTGCCCATGAGCAGGGCTTCGGCGTCGATCTCCAGGGCGCGCTGTGCCGCGGTGGTGTCCGTGGAGAAGTAGGGCATGCCCATACCGGCGCCGAAGATGACGACGCGGCCCTTCTCCAGGTGGCGTACGGCGCGCAGCGGGATGTACGGCTCCGCGACCTGACCCATGGTGATGGCGGTCTGGACGCGGGAGTCGATGCCTTCCTTCTCCAGGAAGTCCTGGAGGGCGAGGCAGTTCATGACCGTACCGAGCATGCCCATGTAGTCGGAGCGCGCCCGGTCCATGCCGCGCTGCTGGAGCTCCGCGCCACGGAAGAAGTTGCCGCCGCCGATGACGACGGCGATCTCGGCACCGTCGCGTACGACCGCTGCGATCTCTCGCGCCATGGCGTGCACGACGTCGGGGTCGACGCCGAGCCCGCCACCGCCGGCGAACGCCTCGCCGGACAGCTTCAGCATGAAGCGGCCGCTCTTCTTGCCGTTGTCGATCTTGTCGTCGGCAGACTGTTTGGCGTCCGCGCCCTGTTTCATGGAGATCTCCTCGTGCACATACGAAGAAGGCCATTGCCGGTGGGTCCTTGCGGTTCCCTCTGCGGCAATGGCCTCCTCGTCAGATCTGCGGTCGTCCGGCGCGCACGCGGACGACTGCGTCAGACCCTATCGGGGTCTTAGGTCGATCGCGTACGGACTCAGCCGCCGACGCGGATGCGCGAGAAGCGCTTCAGCGTGACGCCGGCCTCGTCCAGAACCTTCTGGACGGACTTCTTGTTGTCCTTGGCGAACGGCTGCTCCAGCACGACGACGTCCTTGAAGAAGCCGTTGACACGGCCTTCGACGATCTTCGGCAGAGCCGCCTCGGGCTTGCCCTCCTCGCGGGAGGTGGCCTCGGCGACACGACGCTCGTTCTCGACCGTCTCGGCCGGGACCTCGTCGCGGTTCAGGTACTTCGGCGAGAACGCGGTGATGTGCTGAGCGACATCCTTCGCGATCTCGGCATTCTCCTTGTCCAGCTCGACCAGGACGCCGACCTGCGGCGGAAGGTCGGGCATGGTGCGGTGCATGTAGGCAGCGACGTAACCGCCGGTGAACTGCGCGAAGCGGTCCAGGACGATCTTCTCGCCGAGGTTGGCGTTGGCCTCGTCGACGTACGCCTGGACGGTCTTGCCGGGCTCGATCTCGGACGCGAGCAGCGTCTCGACATCGGCCGGGGACGTCTTCGCGACGTGGGCGGCGAGCGTGTTGGCGACGGCCTGGAACTTGTCACCCTTGGCGACGAAGTCCGTCTCGCACTTCAGCTCGAGCAGGACGCCGGAGGTCTTGTCCTCGGAGATGAGGGAGACGACGGCACCGTTCTCGGCAGAACGGCCTTCGCGCTTGGCGACGCCCTTCTGACCCTTGATACGCAGGGCCTCTACGGCCTTGTCGACGTTGCCGTCGGCCTCGTCGAGCGCCTTCTTGCAGTCCATCATGCCGGCGCCGGTGAGCTCACGGAGCTTCTTGACGTCCGCGGCGGTGTAGTTCGCCATGATCTGTGAATCTCTCTCGAAGTCGAAGCGAAGATCTACGGGTGGCGGCGGGGGTGGGCGCTCGTCGCGCCCTCCCCCGCCGTCGTCAACCGTGACGGGTGTCAGGCCTGCTCGGCCTCGGCGGCCGGGGCAGCGGCCTCGGCCGGGGCGGCCTCGTCGGCCTTCTCGGCGTCGGCGACCTTCTCGGTCTCGGCGGAGGTCTGCACCTCGGCGTCGGCGGCCGGGGCGGCCTCCTCAGCCTTCTTGTCGCCCTCGAGCAGGTCGCGCTCCCACTCGGCGAGCGGCTCGGCGGCGGCCTTCTCGCCCGGCTTCTGGTCGCCGGTCGCAGCGCCGGAACGGGCGATGAGGCCCTCGGCGACGGCGTCGGCGATCACGCGGGTGAGCAGCGTGACGGAGCGGATCGCGTCGTCGTTGCCCGGGATCTTGTAGTCGACCTCGTCGGGGTCGCAGTTGGTGTCGAGGATCGCGACGACCGGGATGTGGAGCTTGCGCGCCTCACCGACGGCGATGTGCTCCTTCTTGGTGTCGACGATCCAGACAGCGCTGGGAACCTTCGACATCTCGCGGATACCACCGAGGGTCTTCTCCAGCTTGGCCTTCTCGCGCGAGAGGACCAGGAGCTCCTTCTTGGTGAGGCCGGACGCGGCCACATCCTCGAAGTCGATCGCCTCAAGCTCCTTCAGACGCTGAAGGCGCTTGTAGACGGTGGAGAAGTTGGTCAGCATGCCGCCGAGCCAACGCTGGTTGACGTACGGCATACCAACGCGCGTCGCCTGCTCGGCGATGGCCTCCTGGGCCTGCTTCTTGGTACCGACGAACATGATGGAGCCGCCGTGGGCAACGGTCTCCTTGACGAACTCGTAGGCGCGGTCGATGTACGACAGCGACTGGAGAAGGTCGATGATGTAGATGCCGTTGCGCTCCGTGAAGATGAAGCGCTTCATCTTCGGGTTCCAACGACGGGTCTGGTGACCGAAGTGGACGCCGCTTTCCAGCAGCTCCCGCATCGTGACGACGGCCATGGCCGTACTCCTTGAGTTACTCGGTTGCCGCGACCGCAGGATTGCTGCCGCGCCTGACGCCCCGGTGCGCCGTGCCCACAAGGGACCGAGCGGCGCGGCCACCGATTGCGAAGTGACTGGTGGCGGGGCGTGCGAAGTCGACCCGGTGACCCGGATCGCCACCAGAAGTGTACGGGACCTGGGCAGTGCCGGGTGACGGCGCTGTCCACAACCGGTCGGTGGTCCACAGATACGGATCATGATCCCCACGAATCCGTCCGTCGCGCCACGGTTTCCCCATGCGACGAACGACTGTGCTGGTGCCGGTGATCGTGGCCGTGCTGCTCGGCCTGCTCCTGCCTGCTGCCCTGTACGTGCCGGCGGCGGCCGCTGCCGGAATCCCGGACGCGGCCTGGCCCGTGGGCGACCGGCCGCCGGTCGTACGGGGCTGGGAGCCGCCCCCGTCTGCGTACGCCCCGGGGCACCGGGGAGTGGATCTGGCTGCCTCGCGGGGTGACGCCGTACGGGCGGCGGCCTCCGGCCGGGTGTCCTTCGCGGGCCGGGTCGCGGGGCGCGGGACGCTGTCCATTGCCCTGTCCGGTACGGGGGAACCGCCTCTGCGGACGACGTACGAACCGGTGCGGGCGCTGGTCGCGAAGGGGGACGAGGTCAGGGCCGGGCAGGTGGTGGCTGTCCTGGAGGGCGGCCGGTCACACTGCGCCTCCGGCTGCCTGCACTGGGGGCTGCGCAGAGGCGTGGTGTACCTCGATCCGCTGACATTGCTCCCACCCGACCTGCTGCACCGGGGCCCGCCGCGCCTGCTTCCGGTGTTCGGCGTCCCGGCGGGGCCGCCACCTGCCGCACCCTCTGCCGCGCCCTCTGCCGCGCCCTCTGCCGCCGCCCTATCTGCTGCGCCTGCTGCTGCGGGCACGGGCGACGGTCTTTACGCGGCGGGCTTGGCGCTGGCAGCGCTGTGGGCCCATCGCAGGATGAGGCCCGGTGGCCGAAGGGGACGGGCCGGATCAGCCCTGGACGCCGTGCAGCGCCATCGCTACCGCAGAGTCCGCGATCACGTCCGGCGCTTCGGCCGCGCCGAGCTCGATGCGCCGGACCGCCGCGTCGACCACACCCTGCAGCATCATCGCCGCGAGCCTGGGCTGTTCATGGCCCAGTTCACCGAGCGCCTCGACGATCATCGTGACGAGACCGCCGTGCGCGGCGCGGATCTTCTCGCGCGCACCGGCGTCGAGCTCGCTCGCGGAGATCGCCACAACGGCGCGGTGCCGCCGGTCGCCGACCAGCAGCAGTTGCGCGCGTACATACGCCTCGACCTTGCCCGCCGGGGTGTCCGCCCGGTCCATCGCGCTCTCGACCTCGGCCGCCCAGACGGGGAAGTCGACGGCGCACAGCTCCTCGACGACGGCGGCGCGCGATCGGAAGTACTCATACACGGACGACCGGGCGAGACCTGTGCGCTCAGCGAGGGCGGGGAAGGTCAGCGCCTCCGTACCGCCTTCGGACAGCAGGGAGCGGGCGGCGTCCAGCAGGGCGCCGCGCTGCATCGTCCGGTGCTCGGCCACCGAGGCCGCTCGAATCCTTGGCACGGTCCTACTGTACGGATGAGGCGCCGTTATGACGACGTGATGTGCAAGGCAGGCACGATTCGGGGCGGCCTCAGCGGCCGGCGTCGGCCAGCTTGGCCCGCAGCTGGAGCACCGACTTGGTGTGGATCTGGCTGACCCGGCTCTCCGTCACACCCAGCACATTGCCGATCTCGGCGAGCGTGAGGCCTTCGTAGTAGTAGAGCGTGACCACGGTCTTCTCCCGGTCGGGGAGGGTGTTGATGGCGCGGGCGAGCAGCCTTCGCAGCTCCCGGTCCTCGGCGACCTCGACCGGGTCGTCGGCGGCGGTGTCCTCCAGGGTGTCCATGAGGCTCAGCCGGTCGCCGCCCTCGCCCCCAGCGTGCAGCAGCTCTTCGAGGGCGACCACGTTCGCCAGGGACAACTGACTGAAAACAGCGTGCAGTTCCTCCAGGACGATGCCCATCTCCGAGGCGACTTCGCTCTCGGACGGCGTACGGCGCAACTGCGCCTCCAGCGTCGCGTAGGCACGCTCGACGGCCTTGGCCTTCTGCCGCACCGAGCGCGGGATCCAGTCCAGGGCGCGCAGTTCGTCGATCATCGCGCCGCGGATGCGCGTGATCGCGTACGTCTCGAACTTGATGGACCGCTCGATGTCGAACTTCTCAATGGCGTCGATGAGCCCGAAGACCCCGGAGGAGACGAAGTCGGCCTGTTCGACATTGGGCGGCAGCCCGACGCTCACCCGTCCGGCGACGTACTTCACCAGCGGCGAGTAGTGCAGGATCAGCTGCTCCCGCAGCCGCTCGTCGCCCGTGGCCTTGTACGAACGCCACAACTCGTCGAGCGACGAGGGTGCGGCGGGCCGCACACTGCCGCAGGCGGCGTGTGGCACTGCCGCGCGGTCAGACCCGGAGGTGTGCTGGGGCATGCGTTGCCTTGAGCCGTTCTGCTGTGACGTGCGGGGAATCGTGCATCTGGGCGGGAAACCTCGTGAGCGTAGCGTGACTGGAGCGTCGCAGTCCGCGCAGGATATGGGATTGCCCCCTTCCAGATGAACGCCCTGGGGCACATCCCACCGCCGGGGCCGTCACCGCGCGGGACAGCCCCGGAGGGGATGCCGGGCGGGCTGTGGAAGTCATCGCCATCACCCTTTCACCCGAATGCCGCTGGTCAAGTACCGCCTCGCCGCGCGTCGGCAGGGCGCCCGGCACCGGGGGTCAACTGCCAGCCGTCACCCTGCCGTTCAACAAACCCCAAGGAGTGCAGTTCGTACAACTTGCCGAGCGCGTCGTCAGGTGTCGTCCCCGCGCCGCGAGCGACGCGGCGCGCGTTGACGCGCCCCCTCGCCGGCAGTGCCTCGAGCACCTGCGCGGCCACCGGGTCGAGCAGGTCCCTGGGCAGTACGGGCCCCCGGCGCGCCGGGGCCAGATCGCCGATGTCGCCGACCAGCTCCGCCACTTCCGCGGCGTCGGTGACCAGGACACCCTCACCCCGCAGAAGTTCATGCACCCCCGCGGAGAGTCCGCTGGTGACGGGGCCCGGCACGCCCATCGTGAAGCGTCCGAGCTTTTGCGCGCTGCGGGCGGTGACCAGCGACCCGCTGCGGTACTCCGCCTCGACCACGACGGTGCCCCTGGTGAGCGCGGCGATCACCCGGTTCCTGAGGATGAACCGGCTGGGGGTGGGATGCCCGCCGGGTGGCAACTCTCCGATGACCAGCCCCTGTTCCGCGATACGTCCGATCAACTCGGCGTGCCCGCGCGGGTAGACGACGTCGACGCCGCAGGCCAGCACCGCCACGGTGGCCCCGCCCGCGCCCAGCACCCCGCGATGGGCGGCGCCGTCGATCCCGAACGCGGCCCCCGACACGACGACCCAGCCGCGCTCCGCGAGCCCGGCGCCCAGGGACGCCGCCACGTGCGCCCCGTACGACGTACACGCCCTGGCCCCGACGACGGCGACGGACCGCAGCGCCCACATCCGCAGATTCGGCCGCCCGCGCACCCACAGCCCGACCGGCCTGCCGTCGCCCAGGTCGTCGAGCTGCCCGGGCCACTCCTGATCGCCGGGGCAGACGAAGCGCCCCCCGACCGCGGCCACGGCCGCCAGGTCCCGAGCGGGATCGGCCGCCGCCGCCCGTATCCGGTAGCCGGCCAGCCGCTTCTCCGTTACGCCGGTCAGGGATCGGGCCGCCTCGTCGGGGTCGGCCGAGGTGAGTCTGCGCATCAGTTCCACGCCGCCGCACTCGCGCAGCCATCGGCCACCCACCTCGTCCCCCGGCTCGACGACCCGCGTGAGTGCCGCCCTGGCCAGCCGTTCGTGCTCCCGCGCTTCCCCGTTCACCGCACGCCTCCCCCACCGCGCGGCCCGGACGCGAATGCCCCTCGCCTCACGGCCGGGCGCCTCATGGCCCGGCTCCTCATGGCCCGGCCCCGGTCAGTGCCGGTGCGCCTCGGGCGATGCCGGTACGCAGCTCAAGGGCCAGGTCGACGTTGCGGGCGTCGGGCCGGTCGCGGCCGGCCAGGTCCGCGACGGTCCAGGCCACGCGCAGCACCCGGTCGAGCCCGCGGGCCGTCAGCAGGCCCCGTTCCATGTCCCGCTCGGCGGCGCCGAGGGCTCCGGGCGCGGGCTGCCAGCGGGTACGCAGCTCGTGGCCCGGCACTTCGCTGTTCGTCGTCCACGGTGTTCCCTCCAGCCGCGCCGCCGCCCGCTCCCTCGCTTCCCGCACGCGCCCAGCGACCGCCGCCGTCGACTCGCCGCGCCCGCCCTGCCCCAGCAGGTCGGCGCGCTGCACCGGTTCGACCCCGACCCGCAGGTCCACCCGGTCCAGCAGTGGACCGGAGAGCCGCGCCTGGTACCTGCGGATCGCCGACGGCGGGCATTCGCAGCCCGCGCCGTGCAGCGTGTGCCGTCCGCACGGACATGGATTGGCCGCCAGAACCATCAGGAACCGTGCGGGCAGCCGCACCACCCCCGCGCTGCGCGCCACCACCACATATCCCGACTCAAGAGGCTGCCGGAGCGAATCCAGGGCCCGCCCGCTGAACTCGGGCGCCTCCGCCACGGACGGGCTGTGCACCCCCGGGACCAATCACCTTTTTGCAGGTGAGGGCTACCGCCAGGGCGTCTTAGACGCTTCACTGGAGGAGTCCATGTCCCCTACGTCCACTTTCCTCCCCGCCCACGATGCTGACACCGCCATCTACGCCCGCCTGAGCCGTGACCGCAGCGGGCTGAGCGAGAACGTCAAGATTCAGATCACGGAGGCGCGGGACCACGCCGACGAGCAGGGCTGGCCCGTCGTCGGTGTTTACAAGGACAACGACATCTCGGCTTCGAAGTACTCGACCAAGCCGCGCCCTGACTACGACCGGCTGCTGGCGGCGATCCGCCGGGGCCAGATCAACATCATCCTCATCACGGAGATGCCCCGCCTGTACCGGCGGCTGGAAGAGCTGCTTGACCTGATCAAGCTGGCAGAGACCACCCGATTGCGCCGCATCCAGACCACCGATGGCATCAGCTACGACCTGTCGACGGCCGAAGGCATCCACGCGGCAATCAACGCCGTCAACAACGCCATGCTCGAAGCCGGCCGCATTTCCAAGCGGGTCAAGCGCAAGCAGAAGGCGCGCGCCCTGGCCGGCAAGACCCACGGTGGCGGTCGGCCGTATGGCTACGAGAAGGACGGCGTCACCGTCCGGGAGTCGGAAGCCGCCGTCATCCGGGAGTGCGCCCAGCGTTTCATCGCCGGCGAGTCGATCCGTGACATCGTCGTGGACCTCAACGCTCGGGGCGCCCGTACCGCCACGGGCTGTGAGTGGCGGATCGAGAACCTCCAACGCACGATCATGAAGAAGCGCTATATAGGGGTGCGCGAGTACGGCGGCCAGGAGTACCCAGCCGTGTGGCCCGCCATCTTGACGCGCGAGCAGTGGGACCGGATGGAGGCCCGTCGCCTCAGCCGTAAGCACCGCTGGCCCAAGGGCCAGACCGGCGTCCGCAAGTACCTGCTGACCGGCTTCATCTACTGCGGCCAGTGTGGTGGCGTCATGGTGGGCAGTGGCCGGACGAGAGAGTCGGGACAGCCAGCGCAGATGCGATACCGCTGCCGACGGACCGACAACCACGGCCGAGTCATCGGCTGCGGCAAGAGCTTCCGAGTGGCCGAGCCGGTCGAGCTGCTGATCAAGGAAGCCGTCTGTCACGTCTTCGACGACCCGAAGGTGGCCGTGACGCTGGCTCCCAAGGTGGATGAGGACAAGGTTCGACTCCTGGTCCAGGAGTACGAGCGGCGTAAGGCCAAGCTCGACCAGCTGGTGACCGACTACGCCACCGACGTGCTGAGCCGTGACCAGTTCATCCAGGCCAAGGGCATCGCTGAGGCGTCCGTGCAGGAAGCCCAAGAGGCGCTAGCCCACTACCAAGACGAGTCGGCAGCCGCCCGCGTCCCGGCTGACCAGACGATCCGGGAAGCCTGGGACACCTCTGGCCTGGAGTGGCGGCGCAGCGTCGTCCAGCTGGTGGTGGACAAGGTGATCATCAAGCCCGGCCATCCAGGCAGCAAGAGGTGGCGGGGCTACCGCTTCAATCCGAAGTTCATAGAGATTGAGTGGAGAGTTTGACACCATCCAACTGCGGGGTGCACGACTCCAGACACACGTTCTTCAAGCGATCCGCGGGGCATGGATTCGGCCGGTTGTATGCGGCTCAACAAGCGAGCGCTTATCTCTGCTTCCGCCGCCGGGAATGACAGACGCAACAAGGCCGCATAGTGATTCATCTGGGCGCCCTCAGTGCACCTGCGATCGGCGCCGTTGCGTGCCATGATTATTCGTAGATCGTCAGCTCAACCCTGCGCGACCAGTTCGGCAGAGCCGTCAGCAGACACGGACAAGATCATGAACGTTCCAGGACGATCACAGCGCCGGATCGAAGCAGACCGCCGCGCCGATTGGCGGCAAATCGAGGGCCTATACCGCCAGATGACTTCGTTGCTCGACGAGGCGAGCCCCGAAAAGCCAATGGGGGAACTTCCGGACATCATTGCTGGGCCACTTGCGCTTCGTTTTGGCAGAGTCTTTGCTGCATATGCCGGAAAGGAGGATACATTCGGCGAGGATCTCCTCACCGTGATGTCCGAAGTGGATTCCCTAACCGGTGATGACATCGACCGTTTTCGCAAACTCTACTTGGACACTCGGTGCGACCAGCACGCCCCCTACCGGAGGGATAACACCAAAAGGCGTCGCCCGCGTCCGTTTGAGGCTGCAATCGAGACCAGCCGACGCCTCCGAGACCTCAACGACTTTAGACGAATAACCGCTCAAGCGGGCGTAGCCACTGCCGGTATAGTCGGCGGCTCTGCCAGCTACGGACGTTTTTATAATGTAAAAGGACGACCTCAACCCAAATCGCAATCGAGCGATCTCGACCTATTGTTGATTGTGCCCACATTCAAGGAAGTACCCAAGCTATGTGAGGCATTGCTAAACATGCCCGCAATGGACTCGGATGCCGTCACGCTCCTTAGGGACCGGTCAACAGTCCATGAGTCCCTTACAGCGACCTACGGGAATCACGTTCTGCTCAGCCAAAAGATACCCATGTGGCACAAACACAGTGATCCTTTTTTGGGTCAACGGGGCTTTGAATCCGAATATGATCTTAGTCTGCATATCGCTAGCCTCGACACATTCAACGAGATTATCCTTGCCGAAATCCCTAGAATTAGAGATGGCATGCTCGTGTCCATACACGACTATCGTGCAGATGAGCCCACCCGTGCGTACTTTGTTCGTGGATTCAACGGCCTAGACGTACCAGCAGACCAGGAGTACACTCCCGCCTCAACCGGCTTTGTCTCGCACGTCCGGATCTGCGACAGCGCAGAAGGAAGATTCAAGCCCGGACTCCATCAAAATTTGATTATGCCGCAATTTGAAGTCAGGTGGGACGACCAGCCCCTTTCCCTAAGGCTGCCCGTAATCTACTTCAGATGGAAGGTACTAGAGAGACTGAGGGAGGAGCGCGCAGAACGGCCGCATGAAGTGCAACTTCTCAGCCTTTCTCACATGCGTTACGGAATCTTCGCGCCACATATCCGCAGCCGTGTCGACAATTACTCCATAGAGTCGTAGAATTGAGACACAATGGATCTGGACCTCACCCAATACAGTCGCGGCGCTTTCCTAAACATCCTCTCTTCCGATCCTCAAGAGTGGAATACGCAGTACACAAAGCTACAGCGGCTTGACGGGTTGCAGCATGTCGAATTGTGGCTCGAATATCTGCCAACTCAGGACGAAATAAAAGGATTCCGGTCGTTGCTCGCCGGCATGCCCATAACGGTTCATGCCCCATTCATAGGTGTAGCGCTCGCAGCACCGTGGGCGGAGCTCAGAACCTTGTCCCTCGAACGCTGCCTTAGCGCGCGACAGGTAGCGAGTGACCTCGACGCGAAGGTGATTACCTACCACACAGGAACCTACGGCGTATGGGAAAAACACGAGGACGTGTTGGAGCAGCTCGTGGAGCCACTGGCTAAGATTATGGTTGGAGACGGTCCAATCGTCGCCGTCGAGAACATGCCACGTCGAGGTGGAGCGTCGCGGGAATGCCTAATTGAGGTTCGCGACTTGGAATCCCTTTCCGGCTATCTTCCACAGCTGAAGTTTACGCTGGATATCGGACACTGCATCCAGAATGAGGACGATTTCCAACACTTCCTTCAAAGCCATCACTCAAAAATTGCCAACATGCACCTTCACGACGCGAAGCGTGGCGGCAAGGGGCACTTGGCATTTGGAGCTGGAGATTTGGAGCTGCCCAAGATTCTGGATTTGCTCAATGACGTGGGATTCGATGGTCACATAAGCCTCGAAACAATCGGCCAACGGGACACTGAGTCGTCCTGGATCGAATGGTCTCGGTCGCTGCGTAATAGGCAAGTTTAAGGGCGTCCTCAAGTCAGCACCAACGACCTAGGACGCGACGTCCGCCCTGTCCTTCTACGTTTCTACGGCTGACGAGAATGCCGCCCAGACACGTGATGCTGAACGCGCCCTTGTCCTGGATGACGCGCTCGGCCAACTCCTCCGCCCGCTGGATCGTCTCGATGAATGGCACGCCCAGCTGCTCGGCCCAGGCTTCGTACGACGCCAGGTGCGCCACGATCGGGGCGGGGTCGGTCAGCTCAATGACGCCGGGCAGCTCCAGCACCTGGATGTCACGGAAGGCCGTGCCCAGCAGCTTCGGGGCTTTCTCCAGCGAGAACCGGGCACTCAGCGACACTCGGGCCGGCCCTTCCGCTACGCCCAGCACGTCACCGGCCGCCCGCCGCCACAGCTGGTCCAGCTCCCGCTTGTCACTGTCGCTGTTGGTCGAGGCCACCAGCAGTCCACCCGGCTTCAGTACGCGGGCCAGCTCCGCGACCGTGGCCGGGATATTCCGAGCGTGGTAGAGCATGTGCAGCGCCAGCACAGCTTCGGCCGTGTCGTCGGTAAAGGGCAGGGCCTGGGCGTCCGCCACCGCCACCGGTCCCGGCACGTCGGCCAAGATGCCCGCCGAGATGTCCAGGCCGATCACATCCAAGTCGGGCCGGTCTTGCCGCAGCCGCTTGACGAATTTGCCGTTGCCGCAGCCCACGTCCAGCACTCGACCAGTGGTGTCTCCCAGCTGCTCGGCCACCAGGCCGGGCAGGTCGTACTGCGGCTGCTGCCAGCGATAGATCGACTGCCGGGCGGCCAGATGACGCTCATCACCGTAGGCGCTGTTGGCCAACAGCTTGGCGTCGGTCACGGCGGCATTCTGCTGGTCAGTGTTGCTCACTGCGTGGACTCCGGAAGGTTGGTGAGGGCGGGGCGACGGCACGCCTCCTGAAGGCTGTCTCGCAGGCTACGGGCCGAGACCGACCGGGCGTAGGTCGGTTGGGCAAGCCGGTCGCCGAAGACTTGCAAGCGGCTGGAAATGCTGGCGGTCCGCCGCTCCGGGGCAGCTTCCAGCACCACCGTCAGCTTGTCCCGCGCACCATCGAGATCACCACCGGCCAGGTGGGCCGTGGCTAAGTCGAGGTGTGAGGCCAAGAGATCGCCCGAGGACTGGTCTCGCTCGGGGGCCGACTGGTACAGCGTGATGGCTTGGGACGACGCCTCGATGGCTTGGCTCAGGTGCCGCTTACTGCCGAGCGCCAGCAGCGCGGTACCGGCGTAGGCCCATTGTTTGGCTTCGGGAAAGGTGAAGACGCCGGGCAGCTCCGGCAGGGCAGCCGACAACTGCCGGGCTTCCTGAGCGGATTGGACGGCTCGCAACGTGCCCGCCCGGTCGCCGCAGGCGGCGCTGGCGCGGGCCTCCAGACTCAGCAGTCGCGACCGGATGGTGCCGCCATCGGCGTAGCGCAGGCCGTCCCGCGCCAGGTCGGCCGCCTGGCAGTAGTCCCGCTGCCAGTAGGCGATCAGGGACTGGACGGAGCGAATCCAGGCTCGCAGCTCGTTGTGGCCAGCGGACTGGGCGCAACGCCACGCCGCCCGGGCGTGTGTCGCGGCGGCCGGAAATTGGCCCAGGTCCAGCGCCACGTGGGTGGCCAGGCCGCACAACCGGCCTGCGGCCAAGTACAACTGCGTGGATTGATAGGGGTGTTGGCGTCCCTGTAGCAGGTGGAACACCAGCTGGCGCAAGCGGCTGATCTCTCGAAACAGGGTGGCGACGGGTTGGCTGACGTAATCGGCGGCCAACCGGGCGATGTCAGCCTCCAGCTGTTCCAGGACGAGCTCGTCCACGTTGGACTGCGAGGCGAAGCCGAGGAGCAACGCCGAGTCGTTCGCGTCGGCCGCCACTGCTTCTGTCAGCGTCACCACAACCGACGGGACGACGGCTGGCGGCATTACTCCAACGGTGGTGGCGGCTGGTTCCGATGTGGTCGGACCAAGTAAGTCGGCCAGGCCATCGACGCTGACGCCCAGCGCGCTGGCCAGCTTCGGCCGCAGCCACGACTGCGGTTCACCGCGACCGCTCTCCCACCGGCCAATGGTGGTGCGGTCCACATCGAGCGCTTCGGCCAACGTCTCCTGCGTATGGCCGACCGCCTTGCGTCGCCCAATGAGCCGTGTCCGTTTCTCTGCCATCGGCTCCGCGCCCCTTAGCGCCAAATCGTCGGTCGCGACGTTCTGCCAGGCCACAACCCGGAATGCGACACGGATGCGTCACTGGTACCTCAATCTTGCGCTGTTCCGCAGCGAAGGGAAGCGCTTTGGTGGAGCCCGTCCTTCTTTCGCCGGTGAGTCAACGCGAAGGGTGGACGCGCTCGTTCCACCAGCGGAGCCAAGCAGCTGGCCTGGTTCTACCTGACGCAAGGAGAGGTTCCATGCCTGACTACCGCACCAGCAGCAGCGAGACCGAGAGCGACGGCCTGCTCGTCGCCCGGCGCAAGGTGGCGGCCGCCCGATCGCGGGCCGAGCAGCCGTCGGACGGCGGCGGCACCGGCCGCAGCGACGGCAACGACTAACGGCCGCTGCCATGACCACTGAGACGTTCTCGGTGGCGGAGCGCCTGGGTGGGGAGACCTTCCTCGCCCAGGCCTTCGGCCGCCGCTACCAGGTTGCCCGCGGCGAGGCCGCGTCACTGGCTGGTCTGGTGAGCTGGGATGACCTCAACGGCATCCTGGCTTGTCACCGGCTGGAAGCTCCGCGCTTGCGGTTGGCCGTAGGTGGCGAGCCCCTGCCCACCCATACCTACTCACGACCGGTGGTGACTCGCCGCCGCACCGTCTGGCAGCGACTCCAACCGGCCATGCTGCATCAGCAGCTGGAGCACGGGGCCACGCTGGTGCTGGATGCCGTCGACGAGCTGCATGACGGCGTGGGCCAGCTGACCAGGCAGCTGGAACGTTGGCTGCGGACGGGCGTCCAAGCCAACCTCTACGCCTCGTGGACCAGCACCGAAGGCTTCGGCGTCCATTGGGACGACCATGACGTCATCGTGGTGCAGCTGGACGGGGCCAAGCGCTGGCGGCTGTACGGACCGACCCGGACCGCCCCGATGTACTGCGACGTTGATGTGCCGGAGGAGCCACCGGCGGAGCCCGTCGCCGACCTGGTGCTGACGGCGGGCGATGTGTTGTACCTGCCTCGCGGCTGGTGGCACGCCGTAGCGGCCTCCGAGGGCCAGCACTCGCTGCATCTGACCTGTGGCCTTCAGACCACCACCGGGGCCGACCTCATTAGCTGGCTGTCGGAAACACTGCGGTCCCACACAATCGTTCGCGCTGATCTACCCCGCTTCGGCACCGCCCAGCAGCAAGCCAGCTTCGTGGAGGAGCTGCGCAAGCTGGTGATAGCGGAACTGGAATCGGCCGACTTGATCCAACAGTTCGCGGCCGCTCGGGATGCCACCGAGCAAGCGCGGCTACTGCCGTCACTGCCGTACGTGGCGGCCATCCCGCCAGACCCGAATTTGTCCGTCCAGCTGGTGGTGGCGCGACCGGCGCTTCAAGCCACGCCGGAGGGGGCTGTTCGCCTGACGGCTGGCGGCGAGGAGTGGACCTTCGCGGCTCAGGCGCTACCCCTGTTGGGGCTGCTGGCCCGCGGTGACAGTCACCGCCTGGCCGATCTGGCCACGGCCTCCGGCTTGACCCTGGCCCAGGCGGCTGGGGTCGTGACGGAACTGGTCAGCGGCGAAGTGGCCGCGGTAGGCGGTGCCGGATGACCGCCAGCTTGGGTCTGGGTACCTACCGCTGCCGCGACGTTGCCCGAGCCGCCGCCATGGCTGCCGCCGCTGGCGCTGACTGGATCGACACCGCGCCGAACTACGCCCAGGGCCAAGCCGAACGGGCGCTAGCTCCGGTCCTGGCCCGACACCCTGAGCTGAAGGTGTCGACCAAGGTTGGGTTCCTGGCTCCGGGCAGTCGGGGGTTGGCTTTGCGGGCGGGCGTCGTGGCGGCGGGTACGGCCGAGGCGGGCCACTGCCTCGCGCCCCGGTACATCGGCTGGCAGGTGGAATGCAACCGCCGGACGCTCGGACGGACGCCTGACCTGGTGTTCGTCCATAACCCGGAGCACGGCTGTAGTCGGGAGGCCATCACCGACCGGCTGTACCTGGCCTTCCTCACGCTGGAGAAAGCCTGCCAGGCCGGGCTGATCCGCGGCTACGGCGTCGCCACCTGGAGCGGCTTCAGTAGCGGTCTGTTCGATGTCCCACTGCTATTGGAGCTGGCCTCCAAGGCTGGCGGCCCCCAGCACCACCTGCGAGCCATCCAACTGCCGTTGTCACTCGTCAACTTGGCGCCCATCGCCCAGGCGCTCGACGGTGTGGGCGTGCTGGCCGATGCCGTCGCGGCCGAGTTGGAGGTGTTCGCCTCCGCTCCCCTGCATGGCGGGGCGGTGCCGGGCCTGGTCACGCCAGAGCTGGCCGAGTTGATTCGGTCTGGCAGCACTCCCGCTGGGGCCGGACTAGCGGTAGTTGCGTCCGCGCCGGGCGTCCGGCGGCTGCTGGTGTCGACCGACCAGCCGCAACACTGGTCGGAGGCCACCACGGTCATCGGTCAACCGCCCGTCCCCTTGGACACACTGCGAAAGGTCACGGATGTACTCGGTACCTGAGCCAGAGGTGGCGGAGCGGATGCGGGCAGCCCATGCCCTGGCGGCGACCAAGCTGGCGGTCACGCCGGTCGAGCCGGCCGAAGCCTGGGGTTGGCGTGGTCGCACTTTGAGCCGCCGCGTCCAGACGCCGTCCGGGACGGGTTGGCTGCGGTTGGTCCACGCTCCTGCCGATAAGGCCGACGGCAAGCTGTGGGAGGGACCACGGGCGGCGGAAGCCGCCATGCCACGAACAATTCCGCGGCCCCGCTTGCAAGATCATCTGATCTGGACAGCCGGGGCAGACGGCTACCTGGCTGAGCTGTACGAGGTCGTCGTCGAGCTGACCATCACGACGGACGGGCCGGTGCTGTGCACGGCTCCCGCGCTGGATGACGCCTGGTGGGTGACGCTGCGCCGGTCCCTGGACACCATTGCCCAGGTCCCAACCGACCGAGTGGCGGTTCGCCAGGCGTACCTGGACCGAGCCATGCCCGAATTCCTGGCCCAGCCGATCGACACCACGGTGCCAGCCTGGTCGACCGCCCACGGCGATCTCCACTGGGCCAACCTGACCGGTCCCCACCTGACCATCTTGGATTGGGAAGGGTGGGGCGTGGCCCCGGCTGGCTATGACGCCGCCATGCTTCACGCCTTCAGCCTGCTGGTGCCGGAGGTGAGCGCATTGGTCCGACAGCACTTGGGCCACATCCTCGACACCCCGGCTGGCCGCTTCTCAGAACTCGTCGTCATCACGGAGCTGCTGCAAACGATCAGCCGAGGCGACAGCCTCGACCTCGAAGCGCCTCTGCGCCAGCGCGCCGCCGTGCTCTTGAACCACCGCTGATTACCGCGCTGACAGTTCGCTGCTAACGCGCTGAGCCGTCAGGCGCTGGTGCCGGTTTCCCCCGCCCTCATACGTCACTCCCTATCTGGGAGGCACTTCACCGTGTCGCAAGTTCGTCCTGCCCTGAGTCAGCTGGCCCTGGCCGATACCCCCAACGCCGCCGCCTGGGCCCGTCGCCACACCGTCGATGTTCTGCGGCACTGACGAGTGCCGCCGGACGCCATTGAAACGGCCCGCCTGCTCGTGTCGGAGCTGACGACCAACGCCATCCAGCATCCCCAGCCGTCAGCGGCCCGCTCACCGGAGCCGCGGACCCTGACCGTGACGCTGCGGCTGCTGGGGCCGCGGCTGGTGATCTCTGTCAGTGACCACGACCGCCGGCCACCAGTCCTCCGGGTGGCCGGGGCCGGGGCCACCAGCGGACGCGGGCTGCTGCTGGTCGAGACAATGAGTCACCGCTGGGGTTATTACCACCCCACACCAGTCTCGGGAAAGGTCGTCTGGGCGGAGTTGGCGCTGGATGTGGCATCACGCGTTGTCCCCATCGCCGATGACTCCGCGGCCCAGTCCGGCCCGGTACCGGGCGACCCGCTCTTGATGGGCCAGCTGCTGGTTGGCCTGCGGGAGTTGTAACGAGGCTTTACGCAGGGCGGTGACCATCGGGCCAGACCGTCGAGCCGTCGGTGCGGACACCCTCCAGGTCAGCTTCGTCCAGGCGAGCGTCTGACAGATTGGCTCCCCGTAAGTCAGCCCCTCGCAGTACCGCCTGGCGCAAGTCAGCGCCTTGCAGGTGGGCTCCGCGCAGGTCGGCATCCGCCATCCTGGCCCGCTCAAGACGGGCCTCCCGCAAATCGGCATCCACGAGCTGGCTACGTTCCAGATTGACGTTCACCATCCAAGCCCGAGAGAAATTGGTGTACCGCAGATTGGCATCTGCCAGCCGCGCTATGGGCAGATGCGCCCGGCGGAGATCCACTCGTGACAGGTACAGCGCCTGCTCGTCAGAGCTCTCCAGCCGTCGTCCCAGCACCTGTAGAGCGGTCTGTACGTCGGAAGCGCGACTGGTCAACCAAGGCAGCTGATTGTCCAAGGTGGGTGTGGGATGGTGTGGCCCGTTCGGGGCGCCAACATGCCACGGAGCGTGTTCGCGGATAAACGCTCCCAGAATGTAGGTAACGGTCGGTCGGGGAGTTCCTGGCGACACGCTCCAAGGCGTAGATGCCTCCCAGCCGGACATCAAGCGTGTCACTACCCAGATGATCGATTGCCCGCGTGAAGCGTTCGGTTATCTGGCCCTCCCGGGCGAGGCGGAGTTGCTGCCAGCCAGCTGCTGCACCAGCCACGACCACCAAGCCGCCCAGGGCTTGGAGTAGTTGGCTGCGGAAGTCGTTCTGGACCTTGGACTGCGCTTGTCGCAGTTCCACCCGCTTCTCTCGACTGGCCACCTGACCCAGCTCGTGCGACGTAAGTGACGGATAGATCAGGCGAGGGAGCCAGACGACCACAGCAAGAACCAGGAGAACGGCGACCCCGCAGAGCATGCCAAGCAGTCTGGGATGTAACCGCCGCGATGCCACGTTTCCCCCTGCCGTCCCGGTCGACTGGCCACATGCCATCGTGCCCACCGACGCGCCCTGCCACCCACCGGTCGGTGACTGCATACGGCGGCAGATACTGACCTGGGGCTGTTACGAGCAAGCGTGAAGAGCCACACTGCTATGCCATGGGGGATGCAGGGCTGTGGGTGGCGGTGCTTACAGGCGGCACAGCGGTGATCGCCTGCTGGGTGACGAGCCGAGGACACACGCAAGCTGCTCGGTTACAGGCAGACGTGGCGGCGGCAACGCTCTGGTGGCGACCGTGCGGCGGCGCTTGAGCCGGTTGATGCCGCATTCGACCGCGTGCCCCGGCAGACGGTCGAATCGACGTTCACGTCACGGGTGATCAGACCCTTCGCGTCCGATACCGCGAGCCATGAGGGCTCCTTCCGTGCGGAAGCGGGTGTCGTCGAGAGGTGTGAGGCGATCAAGGCCTCAGCCGAAAGAACGTGCGTGTCTGATTCCCGATCTCAAACTAATCACCCTGAATGGGGACAGGCAGGTTCATTGGGTCATTCGGGTGAAAGTGGCATATGGGGATCGCGCCACGCGGTAGTTAGAGGAACATGACTCCTTCGCCTGAGCCCGCACCAGGTGCCGAAACCATGAGCCGCGCGTCCCTGGCGAACCGCCAGGGCTATGACGAGCGATTTCTTGGCCCCGCCGTGCCGTTGCCCGTGCCTACTGATCCGGCCGTCGAAACCACGGTACTGCCGTACACCCACTTCAGCGTGGTGTTTCGCCCTGATCGGCGGCTGGCTGCGTCAACGGCAGTCATGATCGACGGCCGAAAGCTGGTCGACGCAGACCGTGACGACGACTGGCGGTTCGACCCGCGGCTTCCCGACAGTAAGCAGACAGGCCATCCGGTCTACAAGAACAACCCGCTGGACAAGGGGCACCTCGTGCGCAGGCTCGATCCGGTCTGGGGCACGAGAAACGAAGCAGAAGCGGCCAACAGCGACACGTTCCACTACACGAACGCCGCGCCGCAGATGGACATCTTCAACCAGGGCAAGGAGCTGTGGCAGGGATTGGAAAACTTCCTGCTCGACCATGCCGAGGCGTTCGACCGCAAGTTGTCGGTGTTCACCGGACCGGTGCTTGAGGACTCCGACCCACCGTACCGGGGCATCAAGGTACCGCTGCGCTTCTGGAAAGTCGCTGCGTTCATGCAGAACGGGGAGCTGGCGTCCACCGCATACGTCCTTGACCAAAGCCCTGACCTGACCCGCGACGCGGCCGCGCGAGCTCTGGCCGAAGCGGCGAGAGCTGGAGACCCTCCGCCGCTTGGCGCCTTCCGTACCTTCCAGGTGCCGGTGGCCAACATCGCGGAAATCACCGGCTTGGGCCTGGGCCCGCTGCCGGCCGCTGACCGGCTGCCTTCACGAGTGCGCGCCGAGAAGCGGTGGACGCAATTGGAAAGGTTCGAGGACATCATCGTGTAGCTACGACTGATGCCTCGGCGCAGGCACGCCTCACTCGTTGCCCATGCAACCACAGTGAGTGAAGTGGCCAAACGGGCGAAGAGTGCAGATCCTGCGAATTAAATCCCCTCTGTAGAAGGAGCCTTGTATGACTACGCAAGAGATCCCTACCGACCGAGTCCTCTCTGTGGAGGAAGGGATGGAGCTCAAGAAGCGCATCGCCGAGAGTAGAGCGACCGGACAGTGGCACTGGATGGGTAACTACGGAAGCCCCTACGACGTGGTCGCCGTCGCGAACGCTGCGCCGAAGTGCGAGGCCGGCGAACTCATCACCGGCTTCCATGAGAACGGACTAATCCCGACGTTCATGTACCGATAGCGGCGCGTACGCCGCGAAGAACGCCCCTTCGCCGGGCCGCAGCTCGATGACTTGTTCCGCCGCTGGCAGCGGGACGGCACTCCCCCGCGGCCGTGCGGTTGCCCCCATTCCAAGACGCGAGGAGACTGGCGAGAAAGGGGGATTTATACCTCAACGGGGCTTTCTCTCTCGGGCCGCGTCCTGTCGCCGTGACGTATCCGGCCAGGATAGCCGCGCCCCTGAGGACAGCCACGCCCATGAGAAGAGGCGAGTGCGATGTCGCGTCAGTACTACCAACGTGGCAACCTCGTCGAGGCGCAGGAACTCGACGATGTTGTCGCGGTGAAGGTGGAGACGGACGGTGTCAGGGCAGCCGCCGACGCGGAGGCAGAGCTGGGCACGAGCGCACGGGGAGCGATGCGCGACGCGGGAATCGACGACGAGACCGCCGCCGCCTTCGCCCGCGCGCACTGGATGTTCGTCAGGCCGAACCGGCAGACCCGAGCGGCGGTCGACGTAGGCGAGGAAATCTCCGGGGCGGAGGCAGCGGGCAAGGTCATCCGGCGGCCCAACGGCAGGATCGGTATCGCGACCGACGCGCTGAACGTCCAGCTGCAGCCGTCGCTCTCGGAGGAGGAGGCAGAGCGCGAGATCGAGGCGGCCGGCCTAGCTGTCGTCAACAAACTCGGCTTCGCAACGAACCTGTACGAGGTGCGGGCCAGGGCCGCCGAGGACGCCCTCGCGGCCTCCGTGGAGCTGCACGACAACGACCGTTTCATCTTCGCCGAACCGTCGTTCATCGAGCACGTCCCGACCCGGCTCCAACCCTCCGACCCCGAGTACCCCAAGCAGTGGCAGTGGAACAACACCGGCACCAATGGCGGCAAGCCGCGCGCCGACGTCCACATCGAGAAGGCGTGGGACCACACTCTCGGGGACGGCATCCGCGTCGCCGTCATCGACAACGGCTTCGACGTACAGCACCAGGATCTCGCCAGTGGGCTGGACCCGAGCTCGGGCTTCTACAGCAGCGGCGTGGTAGGCGTGACCTTCACCCAGAACACCGCGGGCATGCCCGACGAGGACCACGGCACCTTCTGCGCCGGGATGGTCGGCGCCCGGCACAACGGCAGCGGCGGGGTCGGTGCGGCCCCCGAGTGCGAGCTCATGCTGGTGGCGTGCCTGGGGGACCAGGTTGGCACGCAGACGACCCTGGCCCGTGCCGTGGCGTACGCCGCCGACCCCTCGACCGAGCCCGGAATCGGCGCACAGCAAGGCGCGGACATCCTGGTCTGCAGCCTGGGCCCGAACGGTGCGGAGTGGGACCTGACCGACACGCTGAAGCTGGCCCTCGAATTCGCCGCCGCCGACGGACGCCAGGGCAAGGGGCTGCCGATCTTCTGGGCGGCCAGCAACGGCAGGAACGTCGACATCATGCTGGACGAGGTGGTCTCCCATCCGGATGTCATCGCGGTGGTCCGGTCGAACAACAAGGACCGGGAGGACAACGCGGCCCGCGGCCCCGAGGTCGAACTGATCGCCCCCGGAGTCGATGTCTTCAGCGCGACGTCCGGAGGCGGCTTCGGCCCGAGCACCGGCACCAGCTTCGCCGCCCCCTGCGCGGCCGGCTGCGCGGCACTGGCGCTGGCGGCCAACCCCGACCTGACCCGCGACCAGCTGCGCGAGATCATGCACCAGTCGGCCGACAAGATCGGCGGCCCCGGTGTCGTTTACGACGGCAACGGCCACAACGACGACTACGGCTTCGGCCGGGTGAACGCCGCCCAGGCCATCGCGCTCGCCCAACTGGTCGCGGGGCGTACGGCACCAGCGGCACGAGCGGGACAGCCGACGCGATGAGCGACACGGGCGGCACGGACGAGGTCCCCGCGGTCTTCCGCTGCCATGTCGTCGCCGAAGACGCCGAGGCACTGCGGAAGTTCATCGAGGAGACCCGGCCCGATACCGGCTGCCGCCCCGTCGCCCGGGAGACCGCGGCCGGCCTCGGCCTCGACCTCTACTTCCGCCAGGACCAACTCGACTCGGCCAGATCCGCCAGGTCGGCACCACGGGTGAACATCACTGCGGTCGAGAACATCACGGAGAACTGGCACGCCAGGAAGCAGGAGGTCGGCGAGGGCGACCGCTTCGCGGCCCGGGGTGCCTTGCCCCGAGGGCTCGGCCGCAAGGAGTGACACCGCGACCCGACAACCCGCGCGTCCGGACGGAGTGACCGTGTACCTCAACGTGGCCGAGATCGAATCGGCGATCAGCAACCTGCACGCCGGCTACCCGGGGGCGACGGAGGTCCTCACCCCGCCCCACCCCACCCACGAGGGCCGCACGGCACGCCTGCAGCGGATCGGGGCCCGGCCGGCCGACGACGTCGACGGCATTCTGATCCTGGGCGGGGTCCACGCCCGCGAATGGGTGCCGCCCGATGCGCTCGTCTCACTCGCCGCGGACCTCCTGGAGGCGCACAGCCTGGGCACCGGCCTCGGCTACGGCTCGACGTCCTACACGGCCGCCCAGGTCACGCACGTCATCGACGGCCTCAACCTGTTCCTCTACCCGTGCGTGAACCCCGACGGCCGCGCCTACAGCCAGACGGCCAACGCGATGTGGCGCAAGAACCGCCGCCCGGCACCGGCCGGACACGGACACGGACACGGTGGCCCGTCCTGCGCGGGCGTGGACCTGAACCGCAACTTCGACTTCCTCTGGGACCACACCGCCAAGTTCGCCCCCGATGCGGACGTCCACACCTCCGACAACCCCTGCGACCCGCAGATGTACCGGGGCCCGTCCGCCGCCTCGGAGCCCGAGACCCGCAACATCGTCTGGGCGCTCGACACCCACCCGCGCATCCGCTGGCTCGTCGACGTCCACAGCGCCGTACCCGTGATCCTGCACAACTGGGGCTCGGACCGGAACCAGTCCACCAGCCCGACCGACAACTTCCGCAACCCCGCCCTCGACGCCGTACGCGGCCGCAAGGACGACGACATCGGCGAGTTCATCCCCCACCAGGACCTGAAGACCGCCGTCGAACTGGCCGGGCGTATGAACGACGCGGTACACGGAGTGCGCGGCGTCGACTACGGGGTCGAGGCGGCGTACGGCCTCTACCCCACCTCCGGCACCAGCGACGACTACGCCTACAGCCGCCACTTCACCACCCCGACCGCCACCAAGACCCTCGGCTACACGATCGAATGCGGCACCTCGTTCCAGCCCCCATACCCGGAGGCGGAACACATCATCCGCGAGGTCTCGGCGGCACTCCTGGCCCTCGCCCTCAACGTCCGCTAGGGTCTGTCGTCAATGTGATCTTGGTTGGTGGATCATGGTCGGGTGATACGTCGCCATGAACTGACCGATGTCGAGTGGGACTTCGTGCAGCCGTTGCTGCCCCGGAGGGTGATGGGGCGGCCTCGGCTGGATGACCGGATGATGCTCAACGGGATCGTGTGGAAGTTCCGTGCCGGGGTGGCCTGGCGGGACGTGCCCGAGCGGTACGGATCCTGGGCCAGCCTGCATACCCGGTTTCGCCGCTGGGCTGCGGACGGCACGTTCGACCGGATGCTGCGAGCCGCGCAGGCGCGGGCGGACGCGGTTGGGGACATCGACTGGCTGGTGTCGGTCGACTCCAGCATCGTCCGCGCCCACCAGCATGCGGCCGGCGCTCGAAAAGGGGGCACCCTAACCCGGCACTCGGACGGTCCCGCGGCGGGCTGACGAGCAAGATTCACCTGGCCTGTGACGGCCTGGGCCGCCCGCTGGCCCTGGTGGTCACGGGTGGCAATACCAATGACTGCACCCAGTTCACCGCCGTGATGGATGCGATACGGGTGCCGCGCCTTGGCTCGGGACGGCCGCGGGTGCGGCCCGCTCACGTCATCGGCGACAAGGGCTACAGCGCGAAAGCCATCCGCGCCTGGCTGCGGTACCGCAACATCCCGCACACCATCCCGGTGCGGGCCGACCACGTTCGCAACCGTGCCCGGCGCGGCAGCCTCGGCGGCCGTCCTCCGGTCTTCGACAAGCAGGTCTACAAGCACCGCAATGTTGTGGAACGGTGTTTCAACCGCTTGAAGCAATGGCGTGGCATCGCCACCCGGTACGAGAAGACCGCCGAGTCCTACCAAGCAGCCGTCACCCTCGCATCGCTCCTCATGTGGGCGTGATGCGTTGACGACAACTCCTAGCTCGCTCCGCTGTCTGGGCACTGGGGAGTGGAGAACTCCTCGCACCACATCAGGGATGTCACCTTTGCCGAGGACGCCTCCACCGTCCACGCCGGGACCGCACCACGGGCCATGGCGACCCTCCGCAACCTCGCCATCGGCGTGCTGAAAACCCTCGGATCCGACAACATCGCCAAGACCACCCGGGCGATCCGCGACGAGCCCCAACGAGCACTCCCCGTCCTGGGTATCACCAACGATCCGGACACCTACGGAACTTGATCAAGCCCTGTAGCAAATGCACTCCCTTTTAAGCAGCCCGCCGCAGAACCCGCCTGTACTACCCCTCGCCCTGCATGCCCTGTGGCAGGCAAGGGGGTCGAGAGGGCAAGGGCCGACAGCGATGGAGCCCTGGGCGGCGGATGGTGTGCAGGGGATGGTGACGGAATGGGGCGTGGATGTCGTGTAGGCAGAGGCGGCTGGTGCGGCCGGGGCGGCCGCACCCAGGCAGAGCAGGGTCATCGCTGCAACAGGCAGCAGACTGCGAAGGGTACGCATCATGCTTTGCACTACTCCTTGTCGGAAAGCAGGCGTTCTCGACGTGTTCATTAGCCCTGTTCCCTGTATGCGAGAAGGGCACCGTCCTGATGCTCGCGCACCATCACAACCAGTGATGAACCGCTTCAGCTTGACTCTGCCGGGGATCGGCGGTGCCGTCGCGGTGGCGGGCGAAGAGCTGCGGCACCCACGAGCGGACCTGGCCGCGCGCGTCCCGCCACAGCAGACGGGCCGGCCGCCCGGCCAGGCCGACCACCTCGGGTTCGCGGTCCAGCACCATCAGCTGCGCCCGCATCGCGGCCGACCCGCAGGCCACATGCCCGGCCGGTCGTGGCCGACCACCACTGACCGGCCCCCACCGCCGCCCCGGTACCACCGGGAACGCCGACACCGGCTCCAGCTCCTCGAAGGCCACCGCGAGAACCGCGTCCGCCCACCGCTGCTGCACCACCTGCCCGATGGGGTCGACGAAGACCGTCTCCCACTCGGATCCGGTATCTGTCTGCATGTGCTGTGAGCGGCCACCCGATGCGGCCGCTGCGTTTCCCGCCGGCCGCGCTGTGGCGCCACCGACTCCAACACCCGCGGCAGGTCCTCCTGCCTGGTGCGTGCCACCACCCTGCTGGCCGTGCGCGAGATACACGACGGGTCGGCACCATGCGGTGGCGCCGATCCGTCGGGGTATTTCAGGCCTTGGTGCCCACCAGCTCCTCCATGATTTCGCTGGTCTGCTTCTTGGTGTTGGTGACCACGTCGCCGTCGAACTGCTTGCGGATCACGCTGGTCTGCGTTTCGAGCTTCTTGCGCCACTCGTCGGCCGCGCGCACGTCAGCGCTGTCCGCGATGTCCTTGATGTCCTTGGGGGTGTTCAGTCGGCGGGCCATCCTGCCCAGCTGGCTCTGCAGACCACCCCAGGCCATCTTCATGTCCTGGGCGGCGGAAGCTGCCTCGGCGGCCTTCGTCGACAGTTCTTCCAGGGTCTTTTTGAATGCTTCGAGCTGCGTCTTGTCCGCCTGGACGGCGGCCTTGTCCCGCAGGCGCTGCTCCTTCTGCTTCTGCAGGCTGATCATGGTATATACCGCGTCGGCGATCTTGCCGGCACCGATCACCACCAAGACGCCTCCGGCGATCATGAGTGGGGCGCCCCACGGACCCATGCAGGCGCCGATAGCGAAGACCACGACTCCGCCAGCTGCCAGCACTCCGCCCTCCACGAGCTTCTTCACTGCTGCCTGGATTTTCTTCTCCAGATCCGCCAGTTCCACATCCAATCGGTCGAGAGTCTTCTGCTGGACCTCGATAGCGATCCGGATGGCGCCCGCCGAGTCCTGGAATACCACCGCATGCCCGGAGAACTTCTGGCGAGCGTTTTCCAGGGCTTTCTTCAATTTTTCTGCCTCCTGCGCATACCCCGTGGCTCCTGGAGCTCCCTCGATCGCGGTGCGCATCTTCTCGATGTCGTCACGGATACGCTCGGGGTTGTTCTCGTGCCGGAACCGGTCGACGAGATTTTTGTGGCTGATGCAGAAGTCCTCCACTGCGCTGAGGGTATGGTCCGCTTGGCTCATGGTCTGCCCGAGCAGTTCGGCCGCGTCGATTTTGGCCTGATCGAGGGTCTGGTTGAGCTTGTCCTGAACCGTCTGCGGCACCAGGTCGGGCCGGAACACGGCGTGCCCTTGGGCCTCAAGGCTCTTGGCGTAGGTCTGGATCGCCGCCAGCTTGGTGCCCTTGGTCTGTAGCCCCTGGTGCAGGCTTCCAGCCGGGTTGGTGGCCTTAGCGGGGGTGGTAGTCGTGCTCATGCGCGTGCCTTCTCTCGTGAGGTCGGCCGGGTGTCCCGGCCCTCGCCGGGCGTGTGAGATCAGTCGTCGTTGCTGAGGGACTTGGTCAGCCCCAGCAGGCGCTTCCCGAAGCCATCCCACTGGGTCTGAGCCGAGTGCAACGTGTCCTTGGGCACCTGCTGCCCGCTGGCAGCCGTCTCCGCGAACGTCTTTTCGAGGGCGGAGCAGGCATGGGCGACGGCATGCTGCTGGCGCAGCACCGTTTGCACGGTGTCCTTATGGGCCGACAACGCAATCCGCAGCCCGACGCCAGCCGAGAGCGCTTCGTTGGCGCGCGCCAGTTCCATGTACTTCTGCCGCAGAAGTCGGGTGTGGCGGTAAATGCGCGCCTCCGCATCCGCGATTTCCTTATTTGCCTCGTTGGTATCCTTCGCGCCCTTCTGCGGGTCCCTGTCCACTGGAAGCCCGGGGAACTTGGCGTCCGGCTTCTTCTCCTTCGCCGCCCCCGCAGCGCTGCCCGAAATGGCGGCGCGGGCCTCGGCGATGCTGTTGACTACGAACCCCAGAATTTTGCTGATCCCTCGACCGAACTTCGCCGACGCCTCACAAATCTTGTCGAACTCATCCAGGATCTTCTGCTCCAGGGAGCGGATCTCTTCTTCGAGGTTCTTGATGCTGTCGCTTTCCAGGCGCTTGATGCCAGCATCGAGGACGTCCACGAGCTGCTTCGCCGCCTTCTGGGAATCCTGCTGGTGCCCCTCGAGTTCCTCTGCGTCCTGCCCGACCTCCTCGCCGGCGCGGCCGGCGGATTGCGAGGCCGACTGCAGGTCCGGAGCTTCCTGCCGGCCGAGCGCGGTTCCCATGTCCAGCGCCACGTCCTGAAGTGCGTCTAGTGTCTTGCCAACGTTGCTCGCATGCGTGCCGAGGAAGTCCCGCGCGTACCCGCGCATTTTGTGCTGCAGGTCCTCCACGGTGCCCCGGTCCGATGCCTTTTCGACGAGGCCGGTCACGCTCCGCTGCTGCTCCAGCAGCATGGAGGTGAAACGCGCCTGGGAGGCGGCTTTGGTCAGTTCTTCACACGCACGCTGCACCGCACGCGGAGACAAGTCCGCAGTCCGCGGCGTGCGGGGGTGGGCAATCGATTGCTGGGCCATATCAGACTCCTAGAATTGGGCGTGTTCGGTATTTGACCAATCAACGAAGGCGAGGTCACCCGTGAACACACCGCTTCGGGCACGCCGAAGCAGCAACACCCCGTCCACACGATCACTACACCGGAACATGCAATTGGCAAACCGAGCGGGCATATCACCAGGGCCGCATCTGCTGCAGACGCGGCGAGACCGCACTTCGCGGCATTACCCCATTCGAGTGAACCTCGATAGGCCAGCTCCCCGAGCGCGGAGCACCCCGTCGAGGGCGGGCAATCCCGGCACCTGGTGGGCGCGTGCCCTACGCGGCTGCGGCCGGATGCGGCCAGCACTCTTGGTGGCTCGAGAGCCGCCCTACAGGCGCGTTACAGGAGGGCCGTGGTGAAAATATGGTGGTGAATCGACAGTTCGGCCTCCGGATGACCTTTTCTCGAAAATGCGCTGATTAATGGAGCCGCAGCGACTACGCAGCTGCGGTCTTCCTGGGCCACCAAGGGCAGCAAGGTCCTCGTCGAATCAATCTGGCAAACCGGGACTTCGAGCAGTGCGTCGGTACTAGCGTCACGTGGCTGGGATCCGCAGGGAAGATCGACGATGGTCACGACACCGGCCGCACCTGCTGCGTCATCGATCCCCCGGCGGACGGGATGCAGACGGCGCAGCCCAGCGAGTCTTCTACCTCCAGCACCCGCGGTGTCTCCAGCGGCGGAAGCGGCACCCGCATCAGCTGAGACGGAACGGTGCACCGCGAGCGCGACGTTCAGGATCCGCAGCATCCGGGAACCGCCCCGGCCGGCCAGCACCACACCGACGGCCGCTACCAGGCGCTGCAGCTGTGGAGTGCGCCGCTGGTAACGCACGGTCAGCCCCGGCACTTGCTCGGCGAAGGTCACTTCGGGCAAGTCGGGCTTTCGCAGTACAGGCGGCGTACGGACAAGTCAATGCGCAGAGGCCGACCTCCCGAATGACATCGGCGAGGCGCCATACATAGCGGCTGTGGCACCACGCGCTGGTCTGGCCGCATCCGGTACATCCCGCTGGAACACCGGACCTCGTGCGGGCGCGGACCACCACGACAGCATCGGAGACATCGGCCGAGACCACCAGCACATTGGCCAACTGAGGTAACAGACTTGCCAATTCAACAGAGCACAGCCACAGGCTGCCCGCTATGCGGACCTGCCCACCGTGTCACCGAGATGATCTGCGCACGGTTGCGAACCTGGTCGGCCCTCTCGGGGATGGTGTGCGGGATGTTGCGGTACCGCAGCCAGGCGCGGATGGCTTTCGAGCTGTAGCCCTTGTCGCCGGCTACGAAAATCTTGCCAGAGCCACGTTCACGTGTACGCCGACAGCTCGGGGCGGCCGCGGGTGCGGCCCGCTCACGTCTCCGGCGCGGCAGCCTCGGCGGCCGTCCTCCGGTCTTCGACAAGCAGGTCTACAAGCACCGCAATGTTGTGGAACGGTGTTTCAACCGCTTGAAGCAATGGCGTGGCATCGCCACCCGGTACGAGAAGACCGCCGAGTCCTACCAAGCAGCCGTCACCCTCGCATCGCTCCTCATGTGGGCGTGATGCGTTGACGACAACTCCTAGGGCCCTGAGGTTCGTCTGAAAGCCGAATGACCGCGCGTCCATGGCGTTGAGGTTCGCATTCAGATGTACATCTAGCTCCATGCAACAAGATCAAGGAAATCCGAACGGCAGGGGATCGGCGCGGCAAAGCCCTGCTTTTGCCGCGCTGGGCGGAGCTCTGATCGGGGCCGCGGTCGGCCTGGTGGGCAGCGTCCTGGTCTTCATCCAAGCGGAGAGAGCGCAAGATGCGACGGAGCATGCGCGACAGTCCGATGTCCGACGGAACGCATACGCAGAGGTGGGGACGAGCTCCCAGTCCTTCAGGACTGAGATCGGCAGCGTGGTGAACTTCATCGGCGAGGCGACGGACGAGGAAACTCAGGAACGGCACAACACCCACTACGTCCCTGCACTCACCAAGCTGGTACAGGCAGAGCAGACGTCGCGGCTGGTCGGCACGACAGAAACCAGGAAAATGTTGGCCCGGACAGTTCCACCCCGCGAGAGGCTCAGCGAGATGGTGGCATTTTCCATGCAAGGGGTCGAGCCCCTTGACGTCGACAAGTTTGACCACTGGATGAAAAAGTACGAGAAAGCCTTCGAGGCGTTTTTGGACAGGGCGGATGACGAGGTGATCTAAGAGCTCGTAACACGATCTCGGGAGGCAACAGTCTCTGCCCTACCTGTGGGACCCGGCGTCAGTGGACGGGTCGTCAGTCGCCGACCGTTCGAAGTCATCTGGTTCGACGCAGTACCGAACGCCGTGGGGCTGGCCGAGATCACCGGCATGCCTCGTGGTATGGAGCTGTCGGGGCCCCGCGCAGGGGTCGTCGTCTGCCACGCCGAGCACAACTGTCAGGTAAGGATCAAGCTAGACGAGTGGTCCCGCTCCCAATGATCGTCTACTAGTAGAGCTTTGTTAGGTCGTGTCGTAAGGCTGCCATGGGCTGGGTTGTCGGCAGGTGGGACAACTGCCGGCCCAGGTGGCCAGGAGGTGCGGGAGCAGGTCCAGGGCCTGATAGAGAGTCAGGCCTGGCAGGGGCTTTTGGGCAGGTCCGCTGTTCAGTCAGGAAGAGATGGGCGGCGGTGACGAGGGTGACGTGGCGGCGCCACCCGGTGAACGAGCGTCCTTCGAAGTGGTCGAGTCCGAGGGTGGTCTTCAGCTCCCGGTAATCGTGCTCGATGCGCCGGCGTGACTTCGCCAGCCTCACCAGGTCGCGGGTGGGAATGTCGGCGGGCAGGTTCGAGATCCAGTACTTCACCGGCTCGTCGTGGCCCTCGGGCCATTGGGCGATCAGGTGGACAAGTTCGAATGACACCGTCCATGGCGGGCTTCGGCCGCCGCCCGGCGAGCCGGACGCGTAACAACACGAAGCGAGAGGTCATGGCTGCTTTGGAGCCCTTGCGCCAGGTCACCGTCGCGGCCCGTTCGCGCCCGGCGGTCAGCGTGTTCGCGCAGGCTAGCGGCCCGGGTGCGGTAGCGGGGCAACGGCCTGGGCCCGAGCCCGCCGTAAGGCGGCTCGTAAGGCTCGGCCGATACGGCGTGAGCAGTCAGCTCTCCCTTGACCTGCAGGGCGTAGGCCAGGCCCCGTTCTTCCAGAGCCCGGTGGAAATCGACATTCGCGCCGTAGCCAGTGTCCGCAACCACTACCGCGGGCCGTAATCGCAGGGCGGCGAGTTCGTCGAGCATGTCCAGCGCGAGTTACCACTTGGGCCGGTGATGCTCATCACCGGGGATCCGGCAGCGGGCCCGCCGGCCCGCTGCATCGGGTCCGTCCCAGCTGCGGGGCAGAAACAGCCGCCACGACAGCGGGCACGAAGCCGTGTCCGAAGCGGCGTGGACACTCACCCCGATCTGGCAATTGCCGACCTTGCCCAGCGTTCCGGAGTACTGACGGGCCACGCCGGACGAGGAGGCCCCGTCCTTGGGAAAACCGGTGTCGTCCACGACCCACACCTGCGGACGCACCACGGCCACCGCCTGGCGGGCCAGTCGTGCCCGGACCGCTTCCACCGGCCAGGTCGAGGTCGTCATGAACTGCTGCAACTGCTGGTGATCCACTCCGAGGCGTCCGGTCATGGGCTGCATCGACTTCCAACGCTCCAGTCCAGCCCTGATCGCAGCCGACCCCCCGAAGGGCCTGGCGGCCCGCCACCTTGAGCCTCCTGCACGGTTCCGGCATCACGCCGCGACCGGCGGCAAACGCCTGCTGCCGCATCCGGGGGACGGACCCTGGGCTCAGACGCACGACGCCCGCCCTAACCGGGGGCGGGCGTCGTGCCAGGTACGGCTAAGCGGGAGTGATGTTCTCCGCCTGCGGGCCCTTCTGACCCTGGACGACGTCGAAGTTCACCTTCTGACCCTCCTGGAGCTCACGGAAGCCCTGGGCGGCGATGTTCGAGTAGTGGGCGAACACGTCCGGGCCGCCCCCGTCCTGCTCAATGAAGCCAAAGCCCTTTTCCGAGTTGAACCACTTGACAGTTCCGCTGGCCATTCGTCCTCCAAGGGGACTCGAAGTCGGCTCCCGCACCGCGCGGGAACCAGAGGTGATCGCCCTGGTCCTCAGAGAATCCAAAACAGCAAGACGCCCGCGAACTCGCGTTCACGGGCGATCGGTACGTCGGAACCATGACAGCTCCCCCTGACGCTACACGGACAGCTACGCCCTCACCACGACAACGCCCATGTCGCATGAGTCGGGTCCTACAGGCCGTCATTGAGCGACAATCGCCTGCCGACCGCAGCACCAGGAGCGCGGGGCTTCAGCGCGTTCTCGTCCATCTTTGTTGGGTAGTGGGTGGTCGGGCGCTCGGCACAGCCGATTGAGGCCGCGGACGCTTCAGCCCCAACCATTTGCCAGCGGTCGCCGCCGGGAATCGTCTCCTTCGGCGGCAGGTTCAGCGTCTACTCAATACGTGCGGTGGTTCCAATGGGACCCGTCGTCGGTGTGTAGAGGACGGGTGCTCCGCTGGTGCTGGCCATGGGGGTGACCGCGCCCAGCGCCCTCCCGATGGCAGGACTCCCCGGACCAGCCGGGGGATATTCCGGCTGGGGCAGGGGGCGACGACGGCTGTCCGGGATGAAGACGGTTTCCAGGGGCCCACTCAGGATCGTGCGGTCGACGTAGGGACCGAAGTGGTCTCGGATCAGGCGCAACGCGACCTCGGACGGAGTGAGCGGCTCCTCTCCAGCTGCCAGAGGGGCAGATGCCTGGCGCAAGGCGTCGTCCAGTAGATGGGGATGAGCGCCTCGCGCGTACCGGGCTCCCTCTACAGCGTCCGGTTCGAAGGCGCTGACGAGCTGGCCGTCCTTGAAGTAGTTGAAGTCCGTCATGCCGTCACCTGAATCGGTCACGGCGAGGGTTTCGGTGCCGACAGCCAGGTCCGTCAGCGTGGCGGGGTTGCCGCCGGACATGGTGGGTGTCTCAAAGCAAAAGACCCATTCACCCGAGAACCCCACCCGCAGCACAGCCCCCATCTCTCCATCAGGAACGGCCGTGAGCTCTTCGTGCTCGGTCAGCAGCCTGGCGGTGCCTGGGGGAGCTCCGTAGGCGCGAAAGACATCTTCTGAGCTGCGGCTTCTGGTGAAGGTGATACACAAGCCGAGGTCGTCGTAGTCGTTGGTCCACTCCCAGGAGGAGGCGGGCGTGTCCATGGGTTCTCCAGGGTGGGGTGTGGCCGTGCTCCGGGGTCGCCAAGGACCCCGGAGCACGGTCTGGCGTCAGGCGGTGATAGCCATCCGGTACTTCTCGGTGTCCAGGACGCGTTGGTACGTGGCGAAGTTGCCCAGCGCACCGCTCGGCGGGACGGACATACACCTCCGCCCGCGCGCTTTCGTCGCAGTCAAGTCCGACGCGGTCCCTGCGGAGCCAAAAGGGCCGTTGACAGCCCCTACTGGCTTTGGCGCCTTCGCAAGTCGTCGATGAGGCAGGAGACCTCAGATCGCGACAGGGAACGCAACCACTCTTGGACGCTGCTTCCGATTGGCACAGACCGCCGAGGGTCGATGAGCTCGGCGTGGGATTCGGCCATCTTCCTGGTACGGAAGCCAGCCTGGCCGAGGAGTTTGAGCGCGTACGCGACCTGCTTGTCGGTGGGCGGCAGATGGAACTCACCAAGGGCGAGTGCGTCATCCAGATGTTTCGTGACGGAACAGGGAGACCGATCGTCGGGAAACTTGAAGTACAACGCATGAGCGAAGCCGGGGATGTGGCGCTTCCACCCGTTACCGTGAATAGGGACGTCGCGAATGCCGTTGCCGAACAGAAGCTGTAGCGGTCCGCCGAACCAGTCGCCCAAGACCCCGAACCGCCGCGGCCAGCACGGGAACCAAAGGTTGGTCCACCGCACAACGGCAAATGGGGCTCCGTCGTAAAGCACTTGCCGACCCCGCCAGGGATAGGAATAGTTAGGCGGCGCCTCTGGGGCGTCGTCTAGCCCCTCTTCGTTCTGAGGCGGACAGGTCGGCAGCTCGCGCCTCTTGACCCGCTCCTCGAAGCGCTTGCGCGTGCGCGTGTAGAGGATGTCGGCGCAGTACATCGGGGTACCGACGCTGACGAAGTCAGTGATCAGCCATGGATTGCCCCGAGCACGCAACCCGGACCATAGCTTGTACTGCGCCTCACGGAAGGCTTTGATCTGCTGGTCGGTCGGAGCCACCTTCGAGCCGCGAGACGGGAGGTTGGCCGCCGCCACCTCGACGTCCTGCAACCCGTCTGGGGCTTCCGTGGTGCCCTTGTACGCCCGGTTGTTCATGGTCCCCCACAGGTGGCTGATCCCGTCGTACGCGATGTACGCGCCAAGGCTGTGAGCAACGATGATGACGCGCTGATACCTGAGCTTGCCGTCGTATTCGGACGTGTGGAGTCGTTTTAGGAGTTCCACGAACCCCTTCCGAATCTCATGGCGCACTTGGTAGGACCGTGGCGATGTGTCGAGGTAACGCACCACATCGACAAAACTGTTGGTGAGGACACCGGGAAGGATCTTGCCCACCTTGGTCAGCAGAAACGTCAGGACAGTGCTCCATACCCCAGTGCCGACGAGCACGCCCAGCAGTTTGAGGGGCCAAGACTTGAGGTCCTCCTCAGGCAACAGCTCGGCCGGGGGCCAAACCCATAGGGCCCAGGCCCCGGCGGCCACCAGCGCCCAGAACAACAACCACAGCAACCGCAGCCCCCGGGGTACCAGCCATAGCGGCTTCAACAGCACTCGAAGGAAGGTCGGCCGTAGATCGCTGAGCCGGTTGCCCTGCATGAGATGAGCCCAGTGGTACTCAAAGAACTCGGTCTGGGGCCGGTCTTTGGTCGCCGGCGCTAGGAAGCGGCGAGACTCATACGAGCCAGTCACGATGTCGGGACGGGAAAAGAAGCGTCGCTGCCCCGCTGGCAGCCCGGATTTTACGAACCCGTTCAGCGCATCCAGGGGACGTTGCTCGCCCATGCCGTGCACGATCACGACCGCTTGGCGCCCGCCTCGTCGGCTCAATGGGTCCTCAGCCATTTCACGTCTCCCACTCGTTCGGTAGCTGCCCTACGTCTCCATCGTTACTGATCGGCCACTTCCGGACATTTCGAACGCCGGGAAATCTCGCCGCTCAGCGAGCGCTACGCCAGCCTGGGCCTGCCACTCAGCCGCACCACGGCGCGTCCAGGTGGCCGATCCAATCCGTGAGGAAAGCCCACCGCTGCTCGCGCTCGGCCACGTTGTCCAGCTGCGGCCGGCGCTCGAACAGCCCCTCCAATGGTTCCCATCCCGCCTGCTTCTCGACCAAGACCTCGACGTATTCGTACCGCCCGTAGGTCCAGCCCTCTCGGAGGAGACCAGGTTCGGCGTTGGCTCGCTCCCAGTACGGGAACTTGGGCGTCCGCCAGACCACGTAGTCGTCTTCGCTCAGGTCGGCCACTGACCAGATGACCTCACTGGTCTCCGTCCTTGACCCCGGCTTGGCCCGGAAGTACGAAATGCTCTGGCCGTCAGAGCTACTCTCGAAGCAATATGGCTCCGATCGGTCGCTATCCGGAAATGACAGCCCCAGCAGATGAACGCTGCCGAAGGCGAGGCAGACCGCCAGCAGGACCGCTCCAACCAGGACTCTCCAGCCAGTGCTGGACGACGGTTTGGGGGCTGCGGATGAGGGCTCAGGCTGGGGTGACGGCTTCGGAGCGGGTGGCGGTCGTGGTGGCTCGGGCGGTGGTGGTGGTTTCGGGGGTGGGTCCGCCGTCGTGCGGCCAGCAGCTCGCCTCCGCGCTCGTTCGTCCAGGTCGTAGGCCCGTCGCTTCGCCTCATCGCTCAGTGTGTCGAAGGCCAGGTTGAGCCTCGTCATCTCCTCGTGCGCGGCGGCCTGCTTGCTGGCTGGCCGGCGGTCCGGGTGGATGCGCAGGAGCTGCTGCCGGTACGCCCGACGGATGGTGAACGCCGGGGCGTCCGGCGCCACGCCCAGCACGGCGTACAGGTCCAGCGGAGACGAATTCATGAGCGCCCCTAAAAGAAGACTGGGCGCATAACGGTAGAGCGGATAAAGCCCGACAGGGAAGACCATTCGTTTGTTACCAACCAAAGCACTGAAGCAGCCGCTTCAGTTGGTAACGAATGGAGTCTCTTCCGAAGGCTGGACCATCGCCGTACGGTGAATGAGCTCTGCCTTTGCCAGCACCCATGACGCCAATGCCCCCTTGGAGCTGTCATGCCGAATCGCCCGCTCTTCCCCTTCGCCACCTTAGGCATTCGTTACAAGTTGGGGCATCATGTGCTCGCAAAGCCACAGCACTATCGACCAGGTGAGCCCCATGGGCAGCATGAGCCGAACCGAACTCCTCCAGCTACCGGCGGTCACAGACCTGGTCACCCCTGGTGTTCGAGCTGGCCCGCCGCGGCGAGTTCCCGGGTGCCCGTTCTGCGGATTGGTGCGACATGGCGGGTGCCGACAGCGCCACTATTGGTAATGCTCGGCATCACATCGTAAACCAATCAAGGCTATGAGGTGATCCCCGAGTAGAGATCCTTCAGCCAGCACCCGGAAAAACCAAAGAGAACGTACGCAGCGACGTCGACGATCAGCAAGGAGATTTCTCCGCCGTTAAACTCGTCACGAAAGTCAGGAGAGAACGCAACGAAGCCAAGGGAGATCAGAATCACCATTAGACCCGGCAGCGCACCGAGAAAGCTAGACATGCCACCCAGAGCTTTCCATGGCTGCGACACGTTATAGAGCTTACCGGCACGAAACTCTTCCCAGCCAAAAATCCCAGACGCGTCAGCACTATCCCCCCCGCCCGCCTTCCTTTCCAACAAACTCACAACCGCAGGTTTCACTTTCTTGTTAAGATACTGAGCAGCCACAGCCAACGAGCTTTCTTGCGCCAGGTACAACAATCCAAAGATCAGCGACACCAATGGGATTACAAAAAGCACTATCACGCGATGAGTATGAATTACATTAAGGAGTGCCACTCCGACAGCTGTCAGAGTCACGTTCGACCCTACGATGATGAACTCATTTTTTACGCGGTCGGAGATTTCGGTCCGCAGGGCCCGGTACTCCTCAATATACATATCAATGATCTTGAATTGACGAGACTGGTCGTCGGGCTCTGCCATCAGTCCACCTTTCACGCGCGATCCAGCCGGTGTATCACGTCGAGTCATCATGGCCAAAATGCATACTTCATCTTAGAATGACTGCATGACACACTTTCCATCCCACTTCTACTTTGGGAGTTCCACCTCCGCCCATCAGGTTGAAGGTGGAAACATGAATGACTGGACGCGCTGGGAGCAGCAGCAAGCGTCTAAGTTGGCGCGCGAAGCCCATCGATCCACCAACTACGGCCAAGGACCAACCCCGCGGTGGGATGAGGTTAAAACTGAGGCGCGCCAAGCCGAGAATTACCGCTCTGGCCAGGCCGTCGATCACTACAGCCGCTACCGCGAGGACCTAGCGCTGGCCCGCCAGATTGGCCTGAACGCCTTTCGCTTTTCCATCGAGTGGTCGCGGGTTGAGCCGCGCCGCGGTCAGTACGACGAAGCGGCGATCCGGCATTATGCCGAGATGGCAGCGACCTGCCATAAGTACGGCCAGGAGCCATTTGTTACGCTGTGGCATTTCACGCTGCCGGTGTGGGCGGCGGAGGCAGGCGGCTGGGAGTCGGCCGAGGTGGTTGAACGGTTCGTGGCCTTTGCGGAAGTCATGGGCCAGGGGTTGCGACCGCACGTGCGGTATTGGGCAACTCTGAACGAACCCGAGGTGTATGCCGGCCAGGCTTATCTGGCTGGTGTGTGGCCGCCTGGTTACCGCAGCCCAACGCGGTTTAGTCGGGCCCGGCGAGCGCTCATGCGAGCACACCGAGGTGCATATCAGAAGCTGAAATCAGTAGAGCCGACCTTCCAGGTCGGCTTTTGTACGAATCAAACTGTATTCGTGGCGTCGCCAGCGGTGCTGCGCCCAGTGGCTAATTGGCTGGCGCATTTGGCTAATGACTACTTCCCTGCGCGCCTAGCGGGTCAAGCCGACTGGATTGGATTGCAGTACTACTTCCGCCGCAGCGTGGGTTGGTCTTCCAGCTTGCCGAAAAGCGATCTGGGTTGGGATTTATACCCCGAGGGGCATGCGATCTTGCTACGCCGGCTAGCCCGCTTTGGCAAGCCTCTGTTTGTGACAGAATCCGGCCTAGCTGACGCTCGGGACCGCTACCGCAGTTGGTATATCGAAGCCTCGCTTGCGAGCATCAAGCAGGCTTTGGCCGACGGCGTTGATTGTCGCGGCTATTTCCACTGGAGCCTATTGGATAACTTCGAGTGGCATGAGGGATTCTGGCCTCGGTTTGGCCTCGTGCGGGTCGATCATGCCACCCTGGAGCGCGAGCTCCGGCCGAGCGCCTATCACTATGGCGAACTCGTCCAGCGCTGTCGTAGTGAGCAATCAGTAACGACCGATCACGACTCCGTCGCGACCGCAAGCTTTAAGAGATAGGTCGGTCGCACGGCCGCTCGCAGATCGGCACCGGCAGCTTCGATCGCCCGGACCGAGGCGACACGATGCCTAGCCAGCTTCTCCCGCATCTTCGACCTCGGCACGAACTCATTCGTTTATTACCAACCAAAGCACCGAAACAGCCACTTTAGTTGGTAACAAATGGAGCCTCTTCCGAAGGCTGGACCATCGTCGTACGGTGAATGAGCTCCGCCTTTTGCGAGCACCCATGACGCCAATGCCCCCTTGGAGCCGTCATGCCAAATCGGCCGCGCTTTTCGTTGTTCGCCACCGTCTTCCTCGGACTAGCCCTGCTGCTGGGCGGGGTTGCTTGCGGAACCGACGACACCCCCAGGCCAACTGTTCCCACGAAACCGACCAGCCCACCTGTCGACGACCAACCGAACCGGCCGGCCCCCAAGGGCCAGCCCATCCCCGCGCCCAGCACCGCGGCCGAGCGGGCCTGCTTCAAAGTCTTGACTCGCTACATGTTGACCGGGATAAACGAGCACCGGGAATACCCCATTCCCGAGTGTGAGCCGGTGCCACTGAAGCGCTACACGGAGCTGGAACGGCAGGCGGCCCGTGACGCTGTGGAAGGCGTCCCCAACCGGTAACGCGTTGCTGAGATGGCGAGTAGGCTCTTTTTCACACATACGAAAGGGCCTACCACAATGGTTCAGCGCACCGTGACGATTTACACTGACGACCTCACCGGAGCCGAAGGCGAAGACATCGCCACGCACGCTTTTAGCCTGGACGGCATCAAGTACGAGGTCGACCTGGGGCCGGACAACTACGAGAAGCTGTTGGACGCCCTGGGGCCGTTTATGGGAGCTGGCCGCAAAGTCGGCGGCGGTCGTCGGACGGCCAAGCGCGCGCAGGCTGTCGGTCCGGACGCTGCCAAGATCCGCGAGTGGGCCAAGACCCAGGGCATTGAAGTCAGCAGTCGCGGCCGCATCCCGGCTGACCTGCTGGAGAGGTACCAAGCCGCCCACTGAAATAGTGCGGCGATGACAGCCCCCGGACACGTGACAGGCGTACCGGGGGTTTCGGCTTGGTCAGGCCGCGTGCCACTGATGCGGGTCGCCACCTCGCCACTCCACCCAGCGGGGATCATCCGTGACGGCGTCCGGCTCGGCAACCCCGGCCGCTTCCAGGAACACCACCAGGTCATGGTCGGAGTACGCCGTCCCCAAAATCTCGTCACGGCCGTGCCGGTGCACCGTCACCCGTCGGCCGCCGTTGGCAGAGGGCCGGTGCACGACGATCGGCGCGCTTTCCATGCCTTCCAGCCTGCCCCCAAGTGTTCGGTCGTGCAGCTGCACCAGCGCTACCGCGCCAGCGCGGCTCGCCGGTAAACCTCCCGCTGCGCGTGTTCCTCCTGCTGGCCTAGCCGAGTCGCCCTTTCAGCCGCGGTGGCGCCTCATGGACACAGCGGGCCAATCCCGCCTGCTGTCAGCGCAGAAGGGCACGCCGATGTATGAGATGCGCGCCGAGTCCACCGTCGGCAAAGCCGAACTGATCTGGCATGTCATCAGCAAAGAGGCGACCGACAGCACCCTGTGCGGACGCCCTGTGACACTGTCCTCCCCCGCCGCGCCGCTTCCCCAGAACGAGACAACCGCGGAACGCTACTGCCCTTCCTGCATGACCGCCGTTAGCTCGGGCCGAAGGCGCTGACCGGTTCAACTCGCTTGAGCAACCGCGGCATTCCGGCGAAATTCTTGGTGCCCGGCCCTTGCGTCACCCGTAACAGGTGGTGACAAGATGTGACCAACAGTGATGGCTGCTGGTCGGAGCGTGGCTGCTCGCTCTGTCCGGCCCGTATGCAGGGGTGGTCCGTATGGGCAACACCACGGGTGCGATGGAATGGCTAGCCGACGCGGCGCTGGATCCGGCCGACTGCGCCAGACAGTGGCGGCGTCACGAGCCAGACGTCACCCTGCTACCAGCCGGCCGCCGGTGGGATGTCGTGATCACGCCCGAGCGCCTGGGCCTTGCCGTCCTACAGGGCCTGAGTGCCTGTCGACTACGGCCCGGCCCGGTCCTGTTGGACACCTGCGCCAGGCTCATAGGCTTCTTCGTGCCCCCCGGCGCCACCACCTGCTGGCTCGCCTCCGGAATCCGCTGCGCCGGCAAGGGAGCCTGGATCGCCACCCCATGGCCACGGCCCACACGCGAACGCCTGCGATGGCTCATCCTGCCGGACGGCAACGGCTCCCTCAACGACCTCCCCACCCTCGAACACCTCCTACACGACGCAACGACACACGAGTTGAACCCAGCCGGAGGGCAAGGGGAAGCATGCGGAGGCAGTGACCGCGACGCCTGACGGTCGTTGCTTCTCTGACGCGGGAGCGCATGTCCGCCCCCGCGGACCCGCGTTGTGAGCGGACCCGCGTTGTGAGGGCCCTGTCCTTCAGGGCCCTCACTGAACCGTTCCGGGTTCGGTCCCGCAAACGCCGTCACCCCAACGGGGACGGAGAGGTGCGCTTGAGTCCCGCTGGCGTGGGAACCAGCGGCACATGATCGAGCCCTACGCGCTGTCTGTCGACGACCGCGAATTTCACTGCCTACCGTTAGGAACCAAACCCCAACGGTGCGCCCTGTGCGATGAAATCCGCCTCCATGGACCCGAAACCGACTCCGACGGATGGGGAGACCATGCCGCCTACTGGACGCCACCACCCCTGCATCCACCACGGACTGCGATGCCCCTCCCCACGGGGTGGTTTAGAGGTCTCCCTCTGGTACCGATTCCGTGACAGTCCCCGTGCCGCCATCCTCCCGCCGCTGTACGGACGTTGTCATGGGGTGAACCGAGATGACGGCGACCCCGTCGAGTCCGTAAACAACTGGCCCGCACACGCCCACCAAGCCGAAAACCCAAAGACCAAAGCGGGCAGGCTGCCGCGTGCGTTGTACACCCTGCGGCTCCTACTCCTCGCCCTCGCCGTCCTCGCCGCCGTCCTGAGCTTCGCCGCAGCACTGGCCCGCCTCGCCAAGCCCTGACCACAGCGCCTTGCGCCCGTCCAGCTGGGCTGTGAGTAGACAGTCCGCCGACGTTGACGGCCCTGCCGTAGGGCTGCACGACGCCTTGGCCAGGAATCGGCAGGCTTCGCTCCGCAGGCCGGGCTACTCCGGTAATAGCGTGCCGACGCAACGTAACGAGACAGCGTCAAGGAAGCATCGGCAGCGAGGACTGAGCGGAGGAGTGTCCGGATCGCCGTCGCCATAGCGCCAGAGGATGAGGCCGCCGACGACCACAACAGCCAAAAGGGCAGCCAATGCCGCCAGGGCGGGGGGCCGTGGATGCACGTGTGTGACGTTGCCGTCTCCAAAGAGGGTCCCGGCGCCGGGCCTGGGGCTCGGTGCCGGGACCACTTTCCCGCTCTCGGCCGTCTATGCGACCGTCACGCGCCTAGAAGGCGGTGTTGTTGCAGCCCATGGTCGAACCCATGTGGGTGTTCTGTGCGCCCGGGTTGCCCTCGCCGCCGAGCAGGTTGCCCAGCGCGCCGTTGAGCAGCCCGACCTGGCCGAGGATGTTGAGGTTCAGGTCGTGCGACTTGCAGTTGGAGCTCTGGTTGATGTTGAAGTGGTCGCCACCCTTGCCGCCGTGGCCGTACCCACCCCCGTCGGCGTGGGCAGTGCCGGCACCCAGGAGTCCGACACTGGTGACGGCGGCGACCAGGACGGCAGCCTTGCGGAGCTTGTGCATTTCATCTCCGGTGGAGTGAGGTGAATGCGATCTGCGATAGATCGACTTCGTACAGTTATGGGAGGCTAATAAGAAATATCCCCACAACACCCTGCGGCACGCCGAACTCGGGGAATCCTCACCACCCTGGCCGATGGTCGGAAATACTGAATCGCGACATCGGCACCTGGCCCCGTTGTCGGCGTACACGTGAACGGCGAGTACGCCAACACGGGAGCAAGGGACGAGCGTTACGCGGCTTTGTTCACCACTCGCCGACAGCGCCATGGCTTAGGGCCCCTAGGCTTCAAGCGGTGAACGGCACGCGGCGTGCCCGCTGTTGGGGAGCTGGTCAACGGGCCCCAGACGGTCAGCCGGTGACGCGGATCGGCATGTCCGCCGTAATCTCGCTGGTGAGCCCAAGAGCCCTTACGAACTGTAGACCGATCCGCGGGGAACACCACCTCGGTTTGGAATGTCCCGTCAGACTTGACTGTCGTATCGCGCTGGCCCCTCTTGGTGTCCATGAAGGCATGCCCGCGACTAGGAACGGCTCGTCCAGCAATCCGAGACCTTTAATCATCTGGGCATCGATCACGCTGATGACCGCCGCATCACCCGCGCAACCAAGCGAGTCGACCGCCTGCCTGTCCCCCTGCACGGGGTTCCGCAAGACGCCTGACTTCGGTCAACGTCACCAGAGCTTGTCGATCTGTCCGGAATACAACCCGATACGGCTGTCGCGGAAAGCCGTCTCGGCCTGCCGGCCTTTGGGCGAGAAGAAGTCGGCCATGGTGATCTTGTCAAAGCCGGGCTGGTCGCTGGGGAACGGATCCTGCGGCGTCCCGCCGATCAGCACCGCACCAGGAAGAACGCGCCAGCCTGCGCACTCATAGAACGCCTGCAGCGAGCTGTCGCACGTGAACAACCCCAGGTCCAGTTTCCGCGCGATCATCATCTCCCGGGCCGCCATCACCAGGCGCCGGCCATGCCCGTGGCCACGGGCCTCTTGCCGCGTCACTACCGTGCTGAGCCCGCCAGCGGCGAAGCGTCGTCCTGCGTGGACGATCTCCTTGGACAGGATGTCCAGCGCGGCCAGCACCATCCCATCATCCACGAGCATCATCGACAACGGCCGCAAGGCAGGGTCGTGGGCCGGAGCCTTGGGAGGAGCAACCTCTCCAGGCGGTGACGGCCACGCCTCCTCCTGGAGCTGCTGAACCTGCACACGCAGATCGAACGGGGTGGCCTCTTCGGGGGACGACAGAATCTGCACGCGCTGATTCTGGTCACTCTCTGCGAAAGGGCAAGAGGGTTCCCAGTACTCAGCCTCACCGGACGAGTCCGATTGCCTCAATCTCGATCATCCACTCAGGGTCGGCGAGTGAGGAGACCTCCACGAACGACTCCGCGAGATGGGGCTTGTCCGGGAAGTGTTCCGCGCGCAGCTTGGCGAAGATGTCCTGCTGCGCGATGTCGGTGACGAACACGGTCGCCTTGGCCACGTCAGCGAGGCTGGAGCCCGCGTTCGTCAGGACCGTCGACAGATTCGCGAGCGCCTGACGGGCTTGCGCCTCGAAGTCCCCGGCGCCGACCGTGGCCCCCTGGGCATCAATCGGCGCCTGCCCCGATGTGAAGACCAAGTTCCCGACCCGGATGCCGAGCGAGATACCGGCCGACTCGTACCAGTCGGGTTCCGCGGAGACGCGCTCACGCTCGGCGGCAGGCTGTGTAACGGACATGCTGCTGACTCTCCCTCAAAGCTGCACACACGGAGCCGGGTAGCTGCGATCACTCCCGACTTGATCCACCTACGACAGCCGCGAGATCCCGAGATCCATTCCCGAGGGCTCGCAAGTTCGCCTCGGCACAGGTCAGGGTGCAGGTCGGGATGAAAGATGCCCACGTGTGCGAGCGCGCCACATCCTAGGCATGACCCGTCGGACACGCCCTAGCTGTATTGATCACGAGCGTTGTTGACAGTTGCAGGTCTTGAACATGGCGAAGACCTCCGATGTGGTGGAGCTCTCTAGGAACACACCGCACGGAGGTCTTCGTGTCCCACCGTAATGCCCGGCTGACCGTTCACGGCAAACGGCTTCTCGTCGATCGTGTCTGTTCCGGGCGGCCGGTCGCACACGTGGCCGCCGAGATGGGGATCTCCCGGTCCACCGCCCACAAGTGGGTCCGCCGCTGGCCGGCGGAAGGGGAGTCGGGCCTGCACGACCGGTCCAGCCGGGCGAACAGCGGGGGGCCTGCCGCCCACGAGTGTCTGCGCTCGACTGGGTTCGTCGTCTGGGGCCCTGCGTGACGATGGCCGACAGACCGGGTCGGCCATGTGTTCGATGGCTGGTGGTGGCAGGATGCAGGAATGTCGATGGAACGTGATGTCTCTTCGGAGCTTGGCGCCCGTGATCCTGGGTCTTGGCCGAGTGCGGCTGGGATCCCCGGCGATCTGCTGGTGGCAAAGGAACTGGTGTATGACCCCAGTGGGTTCACGTGCTCACAGCCGGTGCCTGAAGCGGAGAGCGCTGAGTACGGGGCATGCGAGTTCACGCTGGATGGCTTCTCGGTCACGTTTCGCGTGGCCAAGACAACCCCGACGAAAGACGGCCAGTTCGTCACTGTGTGGAAGAGGTCCGCGAGCGGGCCGATCCAGCCCTTCGACGCTGAAGATCCCGTTGATCTCTTCGTCATCAGCACTCGCGAAGGCCAACGGTTCGGACAGTTCGTGCTTCCGCGAGACGTGCTCTGTGAACGGGGCATCGTGTCAAGGAACGGATCCGGCGGGAAGCGGGCGTTCCGCGTTTATCCGCCGTGGGTGACGACCACCAGCCGGCAAGCCCGCAACACGCAGACATGGCAGTTGAACCACTTTCTGCATGTGCCTGAACACGAGCCCATCGACGCTGCCCGGGCCTGCGCCTTGTATCGCCCCAGTGGCCACCTGTGACACCACATCTGTAAGGCCCCTGGGCGTCAAGCGGTGAACGGCACGCGGCGTGCCCGCTGTGACCTCCCGTAGCCGTGAATTTGGCTCCACACCCTAGTAGGAACGACTCGGTCCAGATGTCCGCCAGCAGGCAGCACGGTCCCGTTATCCACAGGGGTCGCGGACCGGCCAGGCTCCGCCGTAGCGTGCTCGCACTGTCGATCACGGGGGTGCGCGATGCGGTACCGAGTCGATCTGGACCTGACGGCCGAGCAGGTCATGGCGGAGCTGCCAACTGACGCAGCCCGGTGGGAAATCACCGCGCTCATCGAGACCGTCTGGAGAGAGCCAGAGACCTGGCCGCCGCCTGATGGCCAGCAGTTGGGCGAGGCCTTCGGGCCGCGGTGCTGGATTGTGTACGTGGCGTACAGGGACGGCATCGAGATTCTCGACGTCGGCTGGCTGAGCTGACGACGTCATGAAGGGCCGCAATCATTGCGTGGCCACCGCACCGGCCCCGGGACCTCTGCGACATAAGCGCACCCGGTGGCGCCTTGTCGTCACGGGCGCCCGCCCCTGACCAGACGAGGAGCGGGCGCAGTCGCAGACGGGGAGACTTACGGGGCAGGCTCGTACTCGACCAGGGTGTCCCCACAACCCTCAGCGAGTTCGAGCAACGCGGCCTGCTCGTCCCGGTCGGCGGTCAGATGCCACCTGAGCTTGGTGGCCGTCCACTCGCTGGCATAGGTGCAGCGCGCGTCAGCGGACGGCGGCAGCCACTGCGCCGGGTCCTGATCTGCTTTGCTTCGGTTGGTCTTGGCGGTCACCGCTACCAAGGACTGGTCAGCACCGAGATCGTTCGCGTAGGCCCGACGGCGGTCGGCCGTCCACTGTGAAGCGCCGCTATCCCAGGCCTCGGCCAGCGGGACCATGTGATCCACATCGAGGCCCGACGGGTCTGTGACGATCAGCTCGTCGTAGTAGCTGAACCACACCCCCTTCGTGACCTTGCAGCCAGCTTCGATGGTCGGCTCCGCACGGGACTCCGCGATCAGCACCTCGGCCCGGGTGCTGCATCCGTCGCGGTCTTCGTCGATCCAATGGCGGAAGCTGGTGCGCGTGTAGCCCTCCCGACTCTCAGCGCCGAGCGGGATGGCACGGATGCCCTCGGTCAGGCTGACAAGGCGAGGGGCGGCGGCCTGGGCCGGCGTAGTGCCGATCAGGGGCAACAGGGCGAGGGCGGCGCCAACGAGGGCGCGTCCAGTCAATTTGATCACGAGGACTGGATATCAGCCCGGGCCCCTCGTCACGGCTGGTCCCGGAAGGTGTCACCCGCGCGAGCACACAAGTGGTACTGGAGAAACGGTGCGTCTAGATACATCCGGGCGGGTGGCCACCCGAAGCCCATGCCTGCCGCCGACCGGGCCCGGCGGTGGCCAGGAGGGCAGCTTTGAGGACCGAGCACTGAACCGTTGGCGCGGCAATGCTCATCGTCTGTGGTCGTCCTGAGTGTCCTGCAACATGCTGGTCAACAGATGGTCGGGGTAGAGGTCGGGGAGCGGATGGGCGTACCTGGAGGATTCGAGTTGCCAGTCGTACAGGCCTCGCATGTAGTCGGCCATGTTGTCCACGATCCGGTAGATCGTGATGGCCTCGCTGGCGGTCCAGCCCCGGTGGTCTCCCTCCTCAAGGAACTCCTTGGCTGCCCGGTGGAATTGGGCGAGCTTGCTGTACAGCAGCTGTCGTGCGTATTCGACCGCCTCCTCGCGGCTGTGTCCCAGGGCGCGCTCCACGACGAAGATGATGTTGTAGGCGGAGCCTTGCCTCTCCTCCTTCTCCACCGAGAACAGGTCGTTGGTCAAGGAGATGACGTCCGTGGCCCAGCCCCGCAGCGTCCACAGGCGCTGGTCGTACTGCAGGGCTTCGGGAAGTTCGAGGTGGTAGAACCGCTGGGTCAGGTCGAAGCAGGTGTCCATCGCGATCGACATGCGGCGGAAGGCCAGGTAGTCCTCGACCCCTGGGAACTCACGCCGACCGGCGCGCGCCCTGGCCTCGGCCGCGTATGCCGTGATGTAGTCCGTCCAGTTCCGGATCGCGACGTGTCGCCATGCGGGTGACATGCCGTCCCTGGCCTCGTCCCACAGTTCCCTGAAGACCGTGACCGTGGGCGGCTCCTTTGCCGCCGCCGGGTCTCCGGGGGGACGGTGCAGGATCGCGATGTGGAGATGGCACAGGGCGGCTGTGGCCTTGGCGTCCGAGACCGTATCGAACAGGTCGTCGAAAATGGCGTACCAGTGGTAGAACTTGCTCGCCAACAGCAGGTCGTCGCCGATTGCGCAGGGCCACACCCGCGCCACCGCGCTCACGAGCTTCTGGGCCTCGAACTTGGCGACCGCCTCCTCGTCTGGGCAAAAACCGCACGTGCCCAGCCACGCGTGCGTGCGTGTGAGGCAGGAGACGACGTCGGGACTCATCCGGGACGGGATGTCGAAGGCCAGGTCTACCGTCTGGGGCATGGTCTCTCCTGATTCGGCGGCTGCCTTGCGCGCCAGGATCAGCGGCCGCTGCGAAGTTCGCGGCCCGCGTACCAACGCAGGGCCCGGTCGAAGCTGCTCCGGTCGAAGGCCGGCCACGCCGTGTCGGTGAAATACAACTCGGCCTCGCCGGCCTGCCAGGACATGAACCCTGACAGCCGCTGTTCGCCTGAGGTTCGGATGACCAGATCGACATCGGGCTGTCCGGCCGTGGACAGGTGTTGCGCCACGTGTTGCTCCGTGATCTCCGGTGTGGCGTGAGGCTCGTGCTGGATCTGGCGCAGGAGCAAGAGGATCGCCCGGAGGATGTCGTCGCGACCGCTGTAGGCGACCGCCACGTTCAAGGTGATTCCGTGGTTGTGCCGGGTGTCGGCCTCCACCGTTCGCAGGGCGGAGGTATGTTCGGGGGGCAGCCGTTCGAGAGCGCCGATGGGACGGATCCGCCAACGTCCGGTGGAGGCCATCGTCTGCAGGCCGTCTGTGACAGCGCACATGATGTCGTGCACCGATGCCGCGCCGCGGTGCAGGTTCTGCTGGGACAACGCCCATACGGTGACCACTGGAATGTGCGCGTCTTCGCACCAGGCCACCAGCTCGTTCACCCTCACCGCTCCCGCACGGTATGCCTCGGCGAATGAAAGCTGATGCTCTGTCGCCCACCGTCGGTTGCCGTCCAGGATCACCGCCAAGTGTCGTGGCCCCGGCAAGCAGGATTGGGGCTTGGGGTCTTTAGTCGGTCCCCACGTCGCGGGCTGCTGGGCACCGGTCTGTTCCGCGTCTTCAACACCCGAACACCGTGCCCGGGGCACGGCAGGGCGGGGGACGGCACTCTGGCTTGGCAGTTCGGCCATGTGCGGGCCTCTCATCAGCCAATTGCATGAACTGAACCAACAGCAACAGAACAGATGGTCGTGCGGGAACGGCGCATGCCCTCCCAGTGGAAGCACGCAAACGCACCCCCGCCAGTCCCGAGCCCCCACACCACCCCTTCAGGGCGGTTTCGCGGAACAGCAGCACACCTGCAACGCCGTCCCCTCGCCGACCACCAGGGCCGCATCATCGGAGACGGGCGCTCATCGGCCGTTCAGCCAGTTTCATCGGCGCTCGTCTGGGGCGTTGGTCCGGGCGGTAGAGCAGCACGGCCTAGCGTGAACGCGGGCGGTGCGCTCGCGGACGACATGCACGTAGCTCTGGCTGCCGAATCCCCGGACAACGAGCACAGGGACCCCCGTACGCTCCAACCAGCCAGTCAGCTGAGCCCGCAGCGTGTCCTTCTCGCAGGCCAATTACAGGGCGGCCTTCTGGGCCTACGGTCCTGTCCAGGCGAACCAGTCAGCCGCGGCGTGAAGGAACGCGGTGGCGTCTGGCCAGGCGGGCGGAACATGGACCTCGCGCAACGGGTCGATGAGGTCGAGGAAGCGTTCCTCCCGGCGGGCTTCGGCGAGCTGCGCGGACAGACGCCGGTATGTCGGCGGAGTGTGCGGGATCAGGCCCTCCGAAACGGGCCGGTAGTACATGTACCCCTCGGGCCGAGCGAGGGTTCGGACACAGGCTTTCTAGGCCACGAGAGCCACCTTTCGCGGGTGCCTCCCGAAGTCGTGAACATCGACCTCACCGCCGCCGGGGTGACTCCCGCGCTCATCGACAAACGACGTCCCAACTCGGTTCTGGCACAGATCTTGGGGAGCGGTCGCGGAGCGTCACCTCGGACCTGTCCGGCCGGTCACGAACGCGGCGCGCGCCCCGTCTTCTGAGTTGGAGCTGGACGGCGGCACGCTGGTCGGCACCGCGGTGCTGTGGAACATCGACAACCACAACCGGTCCGCGCCATCGGGCTGGGGCTGCTGCCGTTCTCCTGCGGCAAGGGCTACGGCACCGCCGTGGTCGCGGTGCTGGCCACTGCGGTTTTCGTCGTGCGCGCACAACGCGTCGTTGTCGACCAGGGGCAGGGCCGAGGCCGTTCCCCTGGTCGGCCTCCGAAAGGTCACCTCACCTCATGTCCACACCGACGACCCGCGAGCGGAGTAGTCACACGGTCAGGTGGGCAACACCTCAGGCCCGCCGACGGCAGCCCTCAGCTCTTCCGTAAATTCCAGACAGGAGCCGTAGCGGTCGTCAGGGGCCTTGGCCAGAGCAGTCCGCATCACATCATCGACATGCGCCGTGATCCCGGGAAGCCTCTGGGACAGGGGCGGCGGCTCATTGCGCTTGTGCGCCCGCATCAGCGCCGTGTCTTCTTCGCGGGGGAAAACTGGATCGCCAGCGATGGCTTCGTAGACAACGCAGGCCAGGGCGTAGAGGTCAGTGGCCCTGTTCACCGGCTGGCCAGATATTTGCTCCGGCGCCACATAATCGAGCGTGCCGGCGAACGGACCCGTGCATGTGAAATTCTCCGTCAGTGTCCGTATGTCGATTCCGAAGTCCGTAAGGTAGGCATACTGCGGACGGTCCTCGTCGGCGCTTCTGGCGACGAGGATGTTCCCGGGGCTGACGTCACCGTGCACCACGCCGTGCGCATGCGCGGAGTCCAGAGCCGACGCGACCTGCCCGGCAATACGTATCGCACCAGTCACCGAAAGCGCTCCGTATTGGTCCAGTATTTCCCTCAGGTTCAGCGCGGCGATGTAGCGCATGGCGATGTACAGCAATCCATCGGCTTCTCCCACCTCGAATATCGGCACAATATGCGGGTGGTCGATCGCAGCGGCGATGCGAATATCGTGCACGAAGCGTCGGCGGAACGTTTCATTGCGTCCCAGTTCCGGCGCCAGCAGTTTCACTACCAGGGTACGGTCCAGCCTCAGATCCTTCGCCCGATAGACAACCCCTGTCCTTCCGCGGCCGATCTCGCTTTCCAACTCGTAACCTGCAATATGTGCTCGACTTGGGGCGGAAGGGCGACCGTCATGCGGTCCGCTGTGATCCGGAGGGCGTTCCATCAGTCACCACCTCGCTGGGCTGGGGCTTGCGCGATTCCCATTTTATCCATTAAGTGCCCGGCGGGCTTGTTGCCGCCTACCTGGTCCGCGTGAAGCGGTTGACTGGTTGGAAGTGTGGGCGTGAGCTGGTTTTCACGAGTGGTTCAACCGGAATCGGCGTTTCTGTGGGAAGCGCTCTTGCTCTGGGTCCAGGAAGTCGATCAAGTCCATCAGGGCTACCTGTAGCTCTATCAGGCGTGGGTGCCGTCCCTCGCGTGAAGCCAGTGCGGCGATGCTGTCGGACAGACGTGTGAACCAAGTGGCGAACCCTGGGTCAGATTCCAGTCGTGCGCAGAACTCCGCGTATCCGATGCAGCTGTCGGCGTCTTCTCCCTCCTTGATGACGAGTTCCCCGATGGCCCTCTGATCGCTGCGAAACAATTGGAAGTGTTGATCCGGATAGGCGTCATCATTCAGAACACTACCGATGCGTGCAAGCAGCGCCACAATTCGCCGGTTTGCGTCTTTGTTGCCGAGATCAAGGAAATAGATACGGCGCCTGAGGATCTCGACCCATCCCAGATACTCGGCGAGCACGTGCAGGGTGCTGCGCACTGCGTACAGCTGGTCGTGAGGGTGCACGAAGTACACTCTCAAAAATCCCTGGCCGACGATATTGTAGAGGCGTGACTGGAAATCGAAGGCGGCCCAGAGTAGGGGGTCGCGAAAGCGGCTCATGGCGTCCTGCCGCTCCAGCATGCGATTGCGCTCAGCGGCCTGTCGATCCAGATCGTCTCTGAGGAAGGAATTCTTCCTGTTCGCTTGGGAGCTGTAGGCTACGCTTACCAGGGCCACAGCGCCGGATAGGGAAGCGATAATCAGTTCCGTGTTCATGGCATTGCGTCGGATGGGGTCGAAGTGAAGGCAGACTAGAGATTCGGTATATCGGAATCTCTAGCCTGCCTGAGATTTCCGCCGGTGCAAACAAATCTTGGGCCGAATGAAGGAGGTCGATCGGCGCAGCCGCTGACCATGTGAGGTGCGGTATCCGCAGCGGACGCGGCTCCCGTGCCGTTGCCCGTCACCCTGGCATGCCACGCGCTGCCCCAGCCGCCCGGACAGGGCCAAGATGTTCGATTGTGAGGGTCGGGGTCGCGTGAGACCGCGTACGCCTGTCGTCTGGCATCCGAAAATGACGCTCCGTCAAGTGGCCAGTCGTCTCTGCCATGGTCAGCTGTGGACGGTGATGGTGCTGGTCATGCAGACCGATGCATCGTTCTGGGACTCGCTCGTGTTCGACGGGACCGACGACGTGGATGTCGAGGCAGTGACGGCCGCGTTCGGCACGGTCGAGGTGGTGGCGAGAGGCCGGGTGGCCGGGGCGGAGTGTCCGGACTGCGGCCGCTTCTCGGATCGGGTGCACGACCGCTACCAGCGCAGGTTGAAGGATCTTCCGCTCCCTGAGCAGGGCTTCGTGATCCGGTTGGCGGTGCGGCGTTTCATCTGTGGGGCGGCGGACTGTCCGCGTCGGACGTTCGCCGAGCCGTTCTCCCGGTTGACGACTCCGTACGCACGGTTCACCACTCGGCTCAACCACGCCTTGGAGCGAGTGGGGCTCGCGCTGGCCGGGCGTGCCGGCGCTCGGCTGGCGGCCCAGCTGAGCTTCGGCGCGGGAAGGATGACCTTATTACGCAGGGTCATGGCGCTGCCTGATCCGCAGTTCAGCACGCCGCGTGTGCTGGGCGTGGACGATTTCGCGATCCGCCGCGGTCAGACCTACTCCACCGTATTGACCTGCGTTGAACCCCATCGCGTGGTCGATGTGCTCCCGACGCGCGAAGCCGAGCCGCTGGCCGCGTGGCTGATCCGTCATCCTGGCGTGGAGATCATCTGCCGGGACCGGGCGGGCGCCTACGCCGAGGGTGCCCGGCGCGGCGCCCCCGACGCCCTGCAGGTCGCTGACCGCTTTCATCTGTGGCAGGGCCTCGGCCGGGCCGTGGAGACCTGCATCGCCTCCCATCGCGACTGTCTGCGCAGCCCGCCGCCCAGCCGCACACTGCCGGAGACGACCCTCCCAGAGTCCAGCCGGCCCCAGGACGACTGCGAACCCCTCGGCCGACGGGCCGAACGCAAGAAGGCCGCACACGCCCTGGTCCACGAGATGCTCGCCCAAGGCCACTCACGCCGGGCAATCGCCCGACACCTGGGCTGGGGCCTCAACACCGTGCTCCGGTACGCGAACGCCGCACGCTGGCAGGACACCATCCGCGAGAACCGGCCCCGGCCCAGCAGGCTGGACCCCTACAAGCCCTACCTGGAACGACGATTCGCCGCGGGATGCACCAGCGTCACCCACCTCCACCGCGAACTCCTCGCCGACAACGCACCCGTCACCTACCAGATGGTCCGCGCCCACATCGCCACCCTCCGCAGGGCTCCGGCCAGCGCGCCGCCCCGGCCACCGACGGTGCGGCAGGTGGCTGGCTGGCTCACCCGTCACCCCACCGCCCTGACCGCGGAGGACCGCGCCGCCCTGAAGGACGTCCTGGCCCGCTGCCCCGAACTGGACACGGCCGCCGGTCATGTCCGCGACTTCGGTGAAATCCTCACCGGCCGCCTCGGGGCCACGCTCCCTGCCTGGATCGACGCAGTCGATGCCAGCCGGGCTACCCGGCCTCACCAGCTTCGCACTCCACCTGCTCCGGGACCTCGACGCCGTGACAGCCGGGCTCACCCTGGACTGGAGCTCCGGCAGCATCGAGGGCGCCGTGAACCGCATCAAGAAGATCAAGAGGCAGCTCTACGGTCGAGCCGGATTCGAACTACTCCGCAAAATGATCCTGCTTCAGTGACACTCCGCGACGACTCCCCAAGATCTGTGCCAGAACCCCCAACTCGTGTACATAACCAGATGGGGAACCGGTCCGGGTGCCCTCTGGCGGCTCGGTGTACCGCCAGGAACCCTGGAGCCATGAAGACTGAGGAAATGCTGGCGGACTTCCGGCGCGATGGTTTCGTCGTCGTGCCACCGATGACACCCCCCGAGATCTGGGACGCCCTGCACAGGGAACTGCCGTCCGTCCTCGCCGAGGACGGCCCGCAGCGGTTCTTCGAGGACGATGGCAAGACCGTACGGGCCGTCTACGGACTGCACCGCAAAGAGGGCCCATGGCGGGAGCTTGCGCAGTCCTCGCCGCTGGCGGGCCTGGCGCGACTACTCCTGGGCGAGGAGATGTACGTCTACCAGTGGAAGATCAACCCAAAGGCCGCCCGGCTCGGCGAACGCTGGGAGTGGCACCGGGACTTCGACTTCTGGCAGGTCGCGGACGGTATGCCGAAGCCGGCGGCGCTCACTGCGGCCGTCTTCCTGGACGAGATCACGCCCGAAAACGGCCCCCTCCGGCTGATCATCGGCAGTCACACCCTCAGCGCACATCACAAGCCGCCTGCCGCCCAACCCGAGACGGCTGACGGCGACTGGTCCTGGATCGTCTCGACGCGCCTGTCCCACGCCATCCCAGAGGCCACGGCGGAGGAGATGGCCCGCACCCACGGCGTCCGCCACGCCACCGGCCCCGCCGGCACGGTGGTCATCTTCCACAGCAACCTGGTCCACAGCTCGTCCCCCAACCGCTCCCCGCACACCCGAACGCTCGGCCTGATCACGTACAACCCCACGTCCAACACCCCCGTCGCACCCACCGGTCCACGGCCGGACTTCTTCGTCAACCACGACCCGACACCCGTGCCAATGGCGTCGTTAACTGGCCTTGAGGAACATCGGTAACCGACGCTGTCACCGTGAGGTGATCGACGCGATCGCCTGGAAGTTCCAGACCGACTTGCAGTGGGCCACCCGCCGGAGAAGTACGGCACGTGGAAGGGCGCCTACACGCGGCTGAGGAACTGGGCAGTCGACGGCACTGGTAATGGGTCTTCACCGCCTTGCTCGCCCAGGTCGACGGAGTAGAGCGTCAGGCCAGGTGGCTTTATTCACGAGTAGTGGCTCTGGCTCAACTTCCGGATGCTGTTGGTGATCTTCGGCGCGAGCGCCGTTGCGTTCCAGTGGTCGCTGGTAAGCCGTCGGCCCGGGAAGCCAGGGCGCTGGCCGAAGACAGCATGAGAGCACGTTCATTGGCTACAAGCCTGGCACGCCGCGCGGGGTGTAGCAGCACGGCTCCAACGGGTCCCGACAAGATCACCAACAGCATCACTTCCGTGGCGCGGGCACGCTGAGTGACAGCTGAGGCGGAGCGGGGGGCCGGTGAAGGTGTCGCGGGTTGAACTGCGGGGCTGCCTCGTGCGGCCGGTGGGCCTCGCTGGCTCTCCCGGTCGTGGCAAGTCTCCCTGGGGCCCGTGGCGTTGTCGGTCGGCCGTAACGAGACGTCGGTGGTGCTGGCAGCGGCGCGGCGGCGGGTGCGACCCCTGGCCGTACCGCCTCCCGTCACGGGGGGCCGGGGCCTGTCCACACAGTCCATGCCGCTGCAGGCCGTCTGTCACGCTTCTGACCTGCGGTAGCTCGGCGCTTGCTTGGACGTCGCGACGGATCCTGCGGCTACTGCACGCCGGGCGTGAACTCGATGCGCACATCGTCGGCTTCCCGGATGACGTAGACATGATCGGTCTTCGCCCTCCACCCGATAGGCACGGCGTAGTAGCGCCCCTGGCGTGCCGTGATGAGTCGCAGGCCCGTGTAGCGGTAGCGAAGGTGGACGTTCTCGCCGAGATCCTCAAAGTGGAGATCCGGTGATCGTGAGCTGAGGCCGAGTCGCTGCCCGCTGAAGACCACCAGGCCGGTGCGCTCGACCACATCGCGGGCGTCGTTCTTGGCGTTCTGCTCGCCGAGCTGGCCGGCGGCCAGGGTGACAGTCCAGAGCAGGAACACTCCGGCGGCGAAAATCGGCACAGCTGTGTCCAGCAGGCCCCTCGGGCGATCCACGTCAGTTGGCCGCGCTTGACCGAGCAGCAGGCCGATGGCGATGAGAAGCGGGCCGACCCAGCGGTACGGCAGCAGCAGTTGCCATTGCCACCACATGATGAGCAGGAGCAGGCCTGCGGCCACGATGACCAAGTAGTAGCGGGCCAGTGCCTGCGTGCCCCGCGACGTGCCGCGCACCAAGCCGTTGGGTAGTGCTTGTCGCGGTCGGCGCCCACTAATGGCAACCGCGATGAGCAGCACGACGGCACCCACGAGGACCGGGAAGGTCATCAGCTGCAAGCTCTGCAGGACAAATTCAGCAAAGCCGAAGCCGAGAGAGAAGGGGGAAAGGTGGAAATGGCCATAATACGCGCTCGTATAGATCACGCCCACGTAGAACATCAATGCGGCGATGAACGACGCCTGGGCAACCACGATATTGACCAGCGCGGTCGGCGACGCCAGGTCTGGGCCCGCTCGCTTGGCCCACCGCGCAGGGCGAGGCTCCGTTTCGCTCACGTACCGTCCGGCGCAGGCAATTCCTGAGGCTCACGGTTCCCAGGAGACGGCGGACAACCAGGAGCGCCAGGACAATCGGGAGGAGGAGGCGTGGCCGACGGAGCGATGTCGGGATCCGTCTTCTTCGACTGTCCGGTGTGCGTTGGAACAGGCGGAGGCGGAGGGACCGACTCGCCGCCATAGGAACGAGAACCGTCGGACGGCGAAGGTGTCGCGCTCGTCTTTGAACTGGTGGGGCTCGGAGTTGATGTGGTGAGGCTCGGAGACGGCGGAGTGGGGGATGCGTCGTCCTCGCCGGGTCCCCCTCCCGAACCGCAGGCTGCGACAAGCCCAAGGCACGCCGCGAACACGCCGACGCGGGCCATCCGATAGAGGCCATACCTCATGCGCGCTCTCCGTGTCGTCCGGTGCGACCAGAGGGAGCGTAACGCCGTTTCTGCTGGTCACTGGGACCTGACGGCATGAGTGGGCCCGCACCGCTCGATCGGAGCAGCGAACAGGAACTTGCCGTCGGGAAACAGCAGCCTGGCGCGCGGTGACAGGGACTGAGACGCCTCGCCCGATGCTCGCCGTCACTCAGCGTGCCGCTCCACAGAACTGATGCTGTTGGTGATCTTCGGCGCGAGCGCCGTTGCGTTCCAGTGGTCGCTGGTCAGCCGTCGGCCCGGGAAGCCAGGGCGCTGGCCGAAGACATCATGAGAGCACGTTCATTGGCTACAAGCCCGGCACACCGCGCGGGGGTAACAGCACGGCTCCAACGGGTCCCGACAAGATCACCAACAGCATCCAGAACTTGAGCCAGAGCCCGAGTTCTGACAGCACCGGGCCTTCCTAGCGGGCCGAGCGCGGCGGTGGTCAACGCCAGTCGTCGATCACATACGCGTCGGGGTGGCTGTACCCGGGTTCGTTGGGCCTGTGCATGGTCACGCCCTGCAACCAGGTGCGGAAACCGCGGTCGATCATGCGCCGGTAGGCATCCGGGCGACCCAGGTTCATGCCAGCGTCCAGTTGCCCCAGCCCGCGCTCGGCGGCCAGCCGCTCGCATGCGTCGAGCAGTCGCTCGAACCGGTCGGCGGCCTCCGGACCAGGACGTACGGCGCCGAATTTGACGAAGCACACGTCCACGCCAGCCTCCGACCCGGCTCCGCAGTGGCAGACGGCCAGGCCGTCGAGCTCGGAGCCAGCGCCATGGAGCAGGATGGTGTCACCGAGTCCCTGCGCGTGCGCGGCCACGATCTCGCGTTCCAGGCTCAGGCCCTCGTACACGGCTCCGGTCAGTGCGCGACAGAGGCAAAGCGCGTCGGGCCGCTCGGCGGCGGGCAGTTCGCCATAGAGCACCCGGCCGGGGACTGCGGCACCGTCTGTGACCTGCTTCTTCATGATGGCTGTGAGGAATCGAGGCCAGAAACCGTACCGGCGGTAGAGCTCAAGATGCTTGGGACTGTGCGCGAAGGTGAACAGGCCGAGGTGGCGATTCCCCCAGGCGTCGAAGCAGTCAATGACCGGCTCCATCAGACGCCTGCCGATGCCCTGGTCCCACAGATCCGGACGTACGGTCAGCGGTCCGAAAAACCCGACGCTGCCCCAGTTGGCGGCGAAGTTCGATCCAACTACTTCGCCCTCGACCGTCGCCGCGAACGCCGCCTGTGGATCGGCCGCCCAGCGGGTGCGGACGTAGTCGACGGTCCCGAACGGATCAGGTGCCCCCAGGAAGGTCCCGAAGGCGACCCTGCAGATCTCATCGGCCCGATCCAGGTCCGCCTCATCCAGCGGGCGGACTGATACCGGGGCCGCGCCACTCTTGCTCTCCGCTGCTGGTGGGACCATCACTCTCTCCTTCCTACCCCCGTTCCATCGCACCACGGAGGTGCGCCGCAGGCGAGGTGAACGGTCCGGCGACACCCCCGAGGATCGAGGACCAAGCCGGTCTACCTTGCCTTTCCGCGGGAACCGCAGCAGGTAGTCGGCGCCAGCGACCACCATGGCCGCCTGGATCGTCCTCTCCGACTCCACACGATGTAGCGCTCTATGATCTCGGCGGTCATCGACATGGGGGTAGGGGTATGGACGGCGGGCGTTCGACGCGCAGGTGGTCGCTCGATGAGAAGAACTGGTCGCGGGGGTGGTGGATTCCACTGGTCGTCGTCGTCCTGGCGGCCGCGACCTGGGGCTTCCTGGGGTTCGTCGAAGGCGGCTGCAAGCGCGGGCCCAGGGGCGGCTGCGTCGCCGCCGACGGCTACGAGTTGCGCAGCTGGGTGTTGTTCCTCGCTTCGATGCCCACGCTGTTCGTGGTCGGCACCGGCCTGACCGCCGGCCGATGGCCGCCCGCCCTGGGCGTCGCTGCCGGCGGCGCGGCCTGCGGGCTCTACACGCTCGCGCAGGGCCACACGGTCCCGCACCTCATCATGGCGGCCGTCCTCTTCGCCCTGGCCATCACGGCACCGGCGCTCGCCTGGCGGCGCCGACGGGCAGCGCGAGCGGAGTGAGAGCGGGCCCTGCCGGCTGACACTGACCTCCCTGGTGACCCACGGTCACGGACCACAGAAGTGATGCTGTTGGTGATCTTCGGCGCGAGCGCCGTTGCGTTCCAGTGGTCGCTGGTCAGCCGTCGGCCCGGGAAGCCAGGGCGCTGGCCGAAGACATCATGAGAGCACGTTCATTGGCTACAAGCCCGGCACACCGCGCGGGGGGTAACAGCACGGCTCCAACGGGTCCCGACAAGATCACCAACAGCATCCAGAAGTTGGGCCAGAGCCGCTTGAAGTGAACGAAGCCAGGCCAGGCAACCTCCCTGCAAGCGCAGCGGCTTACCAGGGGTTGGCCAGGAAGCAGCGCAGCAGTTCTTCGTGGGCGGTGAGGTGACGCCGCGCGCTGGCTGGTGAGGGTGGGCGTGGGAAGGTGCGTTCCGGCAGAGCGTCGGAGCGGTCGCTGGAGCGTGATGTGGTGTTGTGCGCTGCCGCTGTGGTGGTGAGGGCTTGGATGCGTTCGGTGAAGTCCGGGTCGGGCAGAGGCAGGTCGAGGTCGTCGTCGACGTACCTGATCGCGATGGGCACATAGTCCAGCACGGCGGTGACGGGATCCGGGACCGACGGCGTGCCGGTTTTCAGTCGGCGCAGGATGCGCAGCGCGGCGGGGATGTTGATGTCCTCGTGGTCGGTGGCGACTTTGGCGGTCTGGCGGTGCCACCAGTCGGCCTCGCCGTCCTCCCCCAGAGCCCGATGGTGGAGATAGAGGCAGTAGGTGGCGGCGCTGTCGCCCGCGCCGGCGGCGTACTGCCACCAGAACCGGGCCGACTCCTCCCGGTGCGACATCTGGAGCAGGCAGCCCAGCACCCGCGCGCCGGACGGCTCCGGTAGGGCCCGGCTGAAGAAGAGCTTCAGATCGGCCAGCGCGCCGGAATGTGTCACCACGGTCTCGCAGAGGGTCCGCAGATCCCGCGCGGCACACCGCTCCGCCGCCGCGGGGACTGCATCGGTCGACGGCAGATGGGACGCCGGTGTCTGTGTCGAAGCGCCGGAAGCGCGCGCCGCCAGGCGGGCTTCGGCGGCGTCGATCTCGGCCTGGGTGTACGGCCGGTGGAGCAAGCGCGCCCGGGAGAGCAGGTCCTCAATGGGCGACGTCATCAGCGTGACCCTCCTTGGTGGTGGCATCCAGACCCAGGGTCCGACGCATGTGGCGTTTGGCGTGACGGGCGTTGGAGCGCACGCCGGCCGGGCTGATGCCCAGGTGGGTGGCGACCTGGTCGACACTGAGATCGTGCAGGTGGAGCAGCAGCACGACGTCCAGCTGGCGCGGCGGGAGATCGCCGATGGCGTGGAAGAGGTTCATGCTCTCTTCCAGCTGGCCGATGGGGTCCACGGCCTGGACCAGAGCCGCGGTCTCGAAGGCGGCCATATCCAGGGGCAGTGGCCGCCGACCGCGCGCCTTGCCCGCGTCGATGGTGATGTTGCGCAGAACCCGCCAGGCGTAGCCGGCCGGGTTCTCTTTGCTCAGGACGCTCGGCCAGACCTTGAGGAGCTGCTCGAAGGTGGCGTCGACCGCCTCCTCTGCATCCGAGCGGTTGTTGAGCATTATTTCGGCCCAGCCGATGTAGGACGGGCGGTGCATCTGATGGAAGGCGGAGAAGTCCACCGGCAGCTTTGTCGTCATCGGCCTGGCGCCTGGCGAGCGGTACGGAGTGTCCTGGTCCTGATTCACGCCTGCCCCTCATCTCGGCCATGGCGGTGCATCTCGTTGATGCCCGCCCTTACCCCGGCAGCCGCGAGCCGGCGCACCAGCCTGGCCGCGTCATGACCAAACACGCGCAGCGCGAGCGCCGTCATGATCACGTCCTCTGCAAGCTCCATCATCACGGGCCTTCGGGTCCTCCCTTGAGCAAGGCGAGGCCTGTACCCCCAGGAGCCTCGGGAGTACGCCGTTGTGCGCCTCCGATACCCAAGACCGTTTCCACGGCCCGAATGTGCAACGACCAAGCCGAAAATCTGACGGCGCGGCTCTGCGCCGGTTACCCAACTGCCTTTACAGCAACGGCTTCACGCCCCGGGCGCTGCCTGCGCCCCCCAGCGGCCAATCCCGCTCCACGGCAGCTGAGCTGCTGAAGCGCCAGAAAGGACAACGATCAACCATCCCTTTGCGCAAACGTGCGGCATAAGCCGACGCCCTACCCTGTGACGCACGCCACAGCCGCTCTGGCCGACGGCACACCGCCAGGAGGGCCCACCAGACGGCGGCAAGCCCGCCCCTATGGCGGGAGTTCGCTCCATGCGGGCAACCTGCAAGGACAGAAGACCGGGAGTGCGTGGGTAACCACGGTTGCTTCAAGCGCACATGGTCAATCGGGCCCGATTGTGTTTCGCCGGTTCCCACAGGGGGGCTTGAGCCCGGATGATGCACGCCAGCTGGCGCAGCGCCAAGGTCACCGCTTCCACTGACAGGTACTGGCGGTACCACTTCACCGGCACTATGACGACTAGGGGCTGTCCGGTGGGTCATGGGCGAGTCACCGGACACGCCCTAAGCCGCGCCGCCCTTAACAAACCTCGCCTGCTACGACACTAGCGTTCGATCGCGCCGAGCTGCTGCATCAGGCCGAGGTCGTCCGTGTTCCACCAGCTCTCCGCAAGCTTGCCGCCCTGACAGCGGAAGGTCGCGTGGCCGGTTCCCGAAACCTCTCGGTCGGTGGCCTCCAGGCCCTGGTACGTGCCCACGTGACGGCCCTTGAAGGACAGCCGTACGCACACCATGTCACCCTCGGCCGTCAGGCTCTCGATGGTGATCACCGGTTCGAACGCCTCGAGGATTTCCCGGTTCTCCGACTTGGCCTCCGCCAGACTCAGGTCGTACGACGACTGAGACGGGTCGTGCTCCCGGTAGTCGGCGGTGCACATCCCGTCCACGGCATCCAGGTTTCTCCTGTTGATGACATCCTCGAAGAAGCTACGGACCAAGAGCTTGTTCAGCTGCTCGTCCCGCATGACGTCGAGGTCCGTGAACGACGGTTCCCCTTCGCACAGGGCCACCATCTCGCGGAAGATGCGATCGGTCTCCGGAAGGTTCGAGTTCCTCATCGCCTCCTCGTACGAGGGGAACTCCACGATCTCCATGATGTGCGTGGAGTCGGCGCGGTCCTTCCCCACGATCGAGTGCGTGGCCGTCCGCTTACCCTGGGTGGCTTCGATCCATGTATCCATCAGGCGGTTCAACTCGTCGGCCTGGTTCGTCTTGCAGTCGATGACCTGGATGAACGTCATCACGCACACCTCTCACCAGTCGGAGTATCGGGAGCAGCTTCAGATTAGGTCGACTTGAGCGGTCTGTCCTGTCCTGGGTGTTGCTCCAGCGTCGGCTCGTGGGCATGTCCCAGTGGATGGTGGCCACGAAACAGGCGCCTCACGCGCCCGTCGAGAGCCTGGGCAGGGACAGGGAGAGCCCGGGCGCCTTCTAGGGCGTGTCCGGTGACTCACCCATGACCCACCGGACAGCCCCTAACGCCGTCAAGGCCGCGGGCGACTACGTCGACGTTCGGTAGCAGCCTCACTGCGGCAGGCCCGCACCCCCCATTACCTTCTTGATCAGCCCCGCAATGGGGTTCCCGGCCTCCGGGACGGCATGACTGCTCCCCCCTGTAGTTCGCATGATCTGGGGGGTGGTGTCACCGCTCCCGGAGGCACTGGTAGACCGCTGATGAGGGGCATGACCACCGACTCCTCCGGGAGGTAGGGAGGTTCTTCGTAATGTGGATGCCGGCAGCTGGTGCCGCAGGTGAGGCCGGGACCGTACGACCGGAGAGAGCCTGTGATCGACACCAGTGACATCGGCGCCTTCCTCGGCTTGGACGTCGGCAAAGGCGAACACCACGCCACCGCCCTGACTCCGGCCGGGAAGAAAGCCTTCGACAAGCGGCTGCCCAACAGCGAGCCCAAGCTCCGCGAGGTCTTCGCCAAACTGATCGCGAAGCACGGCACCGTGCTCGTGGTCGTCGACCAGCCCGCCTCTATCGGCGCCCTGCCACTGGCAGTCGCCCGGGACGCGGGCTGCCAGGTCGCCTATCTTCCCGGGCTCACGATGCGGCGGATCGCCGACCTCTACCCGGGCGAGGCCAAAACCGACGCCCGCGACGCGTTCATCATCGCGGATGCGGCCCGGGCGATGCCCCACACGCTGCGGTCCATCGAGCTCGCAGACGAGACGGTCGCCGAGCTGGAGATGATCGTGGGATTCGACGACGACCTCGCAGGTGAGGTCACCCGGGTCGCGAACCGGCTCCGCGGGCTGCTGACTCAGATCCACCCGCACCTGGAGCGAGTTGTCGGCCCGCGGATCCAGCACCCGGCCGTCCTGATGCTGCTGGAACGCTTCGGGTCCCCGGCCCAGATCCGCAAGGCCGGACGCCGACGGCTCGTGAACCTGATACGTCCCAAGGCCCCACGGATGGCCGAACGCCTGGTCGAGGACGTCTTCACCGCCCTGGACGAGCAGACCGTGGTCGTCCCCGGCACCGACGCCGCCGCACTGATCGTCCCGAGCCTGGCCGGCTCGCTCACCGCCGTGCTCGACCAGCGCAAACTCCTCGCCACCAGGATCGAGGAACTGCTGGCCAACCACCCTCTTTCAAAGGTCCTGACGTCCATGCCGGGGATCGGCGTCAGGACCGGAGCAAGGATCCTCATCGACGTCGGTGACGGCAGCAGCTTCCCGTCCGCCGCCCACCTCGCCTCCTACGCCGGCCTCGCCCCGGCCACCCGCAGCTCCGGCTCCTCCATCCGCGGCGAACAACCCTCCCGGCGAGGCAACAAACAGCTCAAGAGAGCTTTCTTCCTCTCCGCGTTCGCCGCCCTGGCCGATCCGGCCTCCCGCACCTACTACGACAAGAAGATCAAGCAAGGCAAGCACCACACCCAGGCCATCCTCTGCCTCGCCCGCCGCCGAGCCGACGTCCTCTTCGCCATGCTCCGAGACGGCACCTTCTATGAAACACGATCAGCCAAGGCGACTTGAGCCAACAGCCATTGCTCGTCAGCCGCTCAGGACTGGGCCAGACCAACCGCGAAGCTCACTATCGAAACAGCGGCGAGAACACCACAGGTGACCCTGACGGTCGCAGGCGTCAGGAGCCGACTGCCCCCCACCGTGTTCGCCGCGAAGCCGTGAATCCGCCACGCAACATCGCGGTAGTTAAACGCCACCATCAAAGTGGCGGCCCCAAAGACCAGATCCCGCCCAAGCTCAGCCCACGCACTCATCAGTTCTCCCCCAGAGACAGCCGATGCCCAGTATGCAGAGCCCGGGCTCCCACCAGACCGCGATCACCAGCCTGAGGCTGCCCGGGCCGCTTGACGAAACCCATAGGGGCACCCCCCCCGCAGCCCATGGGCAGCGGGGGCAGTTTGGCACCCCCCGAACCATTCCTGCGTCATCATGACCCCCGCGAGCCAGGCCAGCGGTCCAGGAACGGTCACCAGCCTGTCAAATGAGCGCGGGCTCAGCCCAGAGAACGGAGCTATCCAGGACCGTTCCGACGCCGTGATCACGCAGCTTGAGCGCGGTCAGGCTGCGGCGTCCTGCGGGTACCAGCGGAGTTCCACGGTGTTGCCGTCCGGGTCCTGGACGTAGACCGACGTGGCGGTGCCCCGTGCGCCGAAGCGGTCGATGGGACCTTCGAGGACGGTGAAGGCTCCCGAAGTGATGAACTCCTCCCAGTCCAGCGGTTCCACGGTGAGACAGATGTGGTCGACGTTGGACTCTCCCCGAGGGCGACTGACCAGGTCGATGATGGTCTCAGGGGTAATTCGTACCGATGGGAACGGGATCTCGCCAGCTCGCCACTCGGCAACGCGTACCGGTTCCAGGCCGAGGAGTCCGGCGTAGAAGTCCAGGGACCGCTCGACATCCTCGACGTTGAGGACCAGATGGTCGAATGCCTTCACGCGCAGCGAGGGCAACCCGGGTTGGTCGCCGAGGCTCCGTGCGGGGTGGCCGTGCTCCCACAGGGGCTCGTCGGTCCGGGCCGGGCAGGTGGTGATGTCCGAGACGTTCATGGGGCTTCCTTCGATGGTGGAGTCCAGGTGGGCGCCGTTTACGATCCGCTGGAGGGAGTCCGCCATCAAGGCAGGATCAGAATACGATCGTTGAGCCTGATTCAACGAACGGGGGGATCGTGCTGGAACGGGTGGAGATCGAGACTTTCCTGACGCTTGCCGAAGAGCTGCACTTCGGCCGTACCGCCGAGCGCCTGTGCATCACGACTGGGCGGGTCAGCCAGGTGATCAAGAAGCTTGAACGGCGGATCGGCGGCATGCTGTTCGAGCGGACCAGCAGAACGGTTCGACTCACGGCGATCGGGCGGCAGTTGGCCGATGACCTGGTGCCCTTGGTCACCGGGATGGAGGAGGCGCTCCGAAGGGCCACCAATGCATGTCGCGGTGTCACGGGAGAACTGCGGGTCGCCTTCCTCGGCGAGTGGACGGCACCTGCACTCCTGAAGGTGGTGGGTCTGTTCAGCGAGCGCCACCCCGACTGCAGGGTCGATGTACGGGAGGTTCAGCTGTCCAACTCCCGTGCGAGCCTGCTTGACGGCTCGATAGACGTCCTCATTGCTTCGTACCCGTTCGATGGAATGGCCTGTGGGCCAGTACTGCTGACGGAGAAACGAGTGCTCGCCGCTGCGGCCGGGCATCCGCTCGCCGGCGAGGAGTCGGTGTCGCTCGAAGTGCTCGCGGAACACCCCGTGGTGCAGTACCCGGAGGTGACCTCAGCGGGGTTCAAGCGGGATCGCACACCGGACTACACCCCGTCGGGCAGGCCAGTTCCGAAGGGGCCGACCGGAGGATCGTTCTCCGAAATGCTCACGCTGGTTGCGATGGGCAGGGGCGTCCTGCCGGTCGGAGAACATTCCCAGCGTTACTACCCTCGACCGGACGTGGCCTATGTGCCTCTGCACGACGCACAGCCGATCGAACGGGGACCGGTCTGGCTGGAAGGGAACACCACAGAGCGCGTCCGCGAGTTCGTACGGGCTGCGGCGGATATTGCCAAGAAGTTGCCGATTGCATGAGCGTGCTGGCGGAAGTCGCAGAGACTCTCAACCTGCGGGAGCTGGTGAAGGTAGTCGCGTTTGAAGACCTCGTAGAGCCTTTCGGCATCGGCCTGGATGCCGCGGACCCGGCTGGCTTGCTTTGAGAAACGGCTGCACGCGCCGCCGTGTCAGCTTCGCGGCCTCGCCCTGGACGACGTCCTGGACCTGGTCGTGCGCGCGACGGCCGACCGGCACGACGACCCCGGCGGGGGACCCGGCAGGCCGTCTGATGTGATCACCCACTGCTGCGAGGTGTCGTGCTGGGTGCTGCCGTGGGAGAGTGTTCGGGCCGCGATCGTGGTGAAACCGGGGCGGCGATGGTCCGGGTGAACGTCAGTCCCGGTCGTTCTCGCGTGATGCCGGCTGTCCGCTGCGGCGGGACTGTCGGCGGGTGACTCGCCTGGTCATGAGCGTGATCGCGGCCCAGGTGATCAACGATTCCGAGTGTTGGATGAGCCGTTCGTAGTCGCGTGCGTGTCTGCGGGCGTGCATGATCCAGGCGAGCGACCGCTCGACCACCCAGCGGCGGGGCAGGATGACGAACCCGGGTGTGTTCTTCGGCCGGCCAGCAACCCGACCGTGTTTCTGGCCGACGTCACATTCAGCCCGTACGAGTCAAACTGGAAGTACATCAGCGGCTCTCTTGTTGAGTCAGGTAGTTCGAGATCTCACGGCGTCTCGATGAACGGCACCGCGTCTCGGGCGAGCAGACGGCATACGCGCTCCCTGTGTGCCGCAGGGACAACCAGCATGAGCAGCTGCTGAGCCCGTGATGCGCCCACATAGAGCACTCGCCGAGCTTCTGTTCCGTAGCCCTGTTCCCAGTCGTCCAAGACCGTTCGCTGGGTGGTGTCGTCCTTGCGTAGCCGGTCAGACAGCACGAGCGCTACCGCCGGAAACTCCAAGCCCTTGGCTCCGTGGATCGTGGAGAAGGGGAGAACCGCGCTGACCTCGCTCTTCAGCAGCTCTGACCACTTACCCGCGGCCGGCGCTCTGAAGAGGGAGCTGCTCACCGTGAGGTGCGGGGGCCAGTCGAGACCGGTGACCCGTGCTCTCACTGCCGCGCTGAACTGCGCGGCGGTCATCCCGTGCGGGTCAAGGGCCTGGCACAGCCGCATCGTGGCGTCGCGGAGCCAACGTCGTTCGATGCTGTGTTCCTCGCACACGGCCTCCAGCGACTTGTGGTCCAGGCTGCCCCCCACCGCCGCTTCCACCAGGTCACGCTCGACCCGTTCCAGGGCTGCTACCCGCGACTTGCCATCGCTGCTGCTGCGGAGCTTGTAGCCGGCGTCCACAATCGCCGCCACACGGTTGGTGCCAACCGCGTCACTGGCCTTGACCCCCGCCGCCCGCAGCACGTCGGCAGTCCCGTGAGACACAATGATCGTTTCGTCGGCCATCAGGCCGTGCTTCTCGGCTGTCGCCAGCACGTCCGCCGCGATGCTCTGGGTCCTGTTGTAGCTGATGACCTGAACAGGGACCTTACTCTGGGCATAGGGGCCCCGAGCAAGGTCAGGCACTGCACCCACCCGGAGAGCCGAATTCATAGCGCAGATGGCCGGAGAGCTGCGGAAGTTGTCGACCAGTGCCAGCCGGTTCGGCAGCGTGGCGGCGAAGGCTGCCACCCTCTCTGGTACCGCTCGCCGAAACTCGTAGATCGACTGATCTAGATCCCCGACGAGGAGGATGTCTACGCCACAGTCGCGCAGAAACTGCAAAATTGTTAGTTCCTCGTCGCCGCAGTCCTGCGCCTCGTCCACAATCACTTCGGTGAAGCGGTCCGTGATCAACGGCTGGATGAGCGCCCGCGTACGCGGATCAGCAAGCCAGGCGCTGGCCAGGAAACGGGAAGCGTCGCAGCTGACCGTCCCGGCTTGGAGGAGAGCTCGGTAGATACCGCTGGCACGAGTCTCGGCCTCGCCACGGCGGCTGCCCTGCAACAGCCCGATCAGCTGTTGGCCAGCTCGTGTGGGTACCCGGTCGATGCGGAGCGTGGCACGCCCGTCAATGTCGAAGTCGAACCAAGACAGCTCAACATCAGGTATGCGGAGATTGACCGCCAGCCGGAACTTGGACGCCTTGGTGTCCTTCCACGACTGGATCAGTCGTGGGCTGACGTCGTAGATCGCGCGGTACAGCGGTGCCACTAGGAAGCGGTGGATGAAGCTGTCGAAGGTACCAACGAAGTGGGGAGCCTTAGTGGGCTCCTGGTCCCCGCACCGGCGACGCACTTCGTCGATGGCCGCGTTGGTGAAGGAGACCAGGGCAATCCCCTTACGAGGCTCTTGCTCGGTACGCCTCAGGTAGCGGGCTACCACCGCCCTCGTCTTGCCAGCCCCCGGGCAGGCGATGACGAAGGCACTGCCGGACAGGTCTTCAACCAAGTGCTTCTGGTCTTCAGTGAGTTCCAAGGTCGCTCTCCGGCTGGGCAGGAGCGTCGGACAACGCTCGCTCGATGGCCTCCTGCAAGTAGCTTGGGGCCTCGAACTGAGCGCCGTCCTCCAGAGCGATCGCCACGTCATGAGCGAACTCGCCCTTGCCGATGAACTTCTTGTTCTTGCGCAGCTTCTTGTAGAAGGCGAACGCTGGCTCCTCGGCCGCCATGATCGTGTTCCAGTGCTTGACTGACCGCGGATGCTGACTCAGGTAGGCCGTTCTCAGCAGTGCCTCATTGCCTGCCGGCTTCAGCAGATCGGCTTCCAGCGTGTACTGGGCTTCGGCGATCACCAACCGGTCGGCCGCTCCGAGCTCTTCCGCCGTGGCCTCTAGGTCAACCCGGCGATTCGAGACCGAGGTGTCTTCGTCGGCGTCATCGTCTTCGTCGTCCGGATCGCTCGCATCGTCTTGGGACGTCTCACCGTCAGCCGGGCGGCCGACGGCATCCGCCTCACTGTCCTGGGTGTCTTCGGCCTCCTTCGGGAGCTCCGGGTCAGCATCGGTAATGACGACGAGCTGATCGAGCAGCCGGCAGCCGTTGACCTCGCCCAAGAGCAGCTTGATGTAGGGCGTGAAGTCGACGCTGCCAACGTTGACGATTGAGACCGCCTGGAAGGCTCGGCGCTTCCGCTGCGCTTCCTTGTCATCGCCCTTGTACAGGCCGTGCTTCGCGATCACTGGCAACAGCACGGCTTCGGCGATGCCCTCGACAAGCACCACCTTGCGAGCGAAGAGGATGCCTGCCCTGGTCGCGTCCAGATACTGGTTGATCTTGCGACGGCTGTGTTCATCGAGGGGGAGACGCCCTAGCGGGATCGGCTGAGTGATGTTGCGCTTGAGGGAATCCGTCTGGCCTTCGACCGTCACCTCGTCGACGGCCACGCGGCTTCGCAGGGCGACCACCTTCTCGATGCCGACGGCGCTGGCCAAGTGAGCGGAATGAGTGGTGGCCACGACCTGGATGCGGCCGGCTCGCACCTGACTGTCGTCTCGGGCTGAGGTGCGGGCCTGTTCTTGGAGATAGTCAAGCAGCACAGCTTGGAGCTGGGGATGGAGATGTGCCTCCGGTTCCTCGACCAGGAAGAGCGTCAGCTCCGACTCCTTGGCTTTCGACAGCTCCAGGATGACAGTGGCGATGTACAGCAGGTTCGCATACCCAAGCCCCGAATCCGCCAGGTCGGCCGGATCGATGCCATGCTCCGCCATCTTCACGCGGAGGGAGCGGGTCAGCCGGCTGAGTTCGTAGTCTTGGAAGGTCACATTGACGTGCTGGCCGCGGACGGCCTGCGTCAGACCGGTGAGGTGCGCTTGGATGGCGCTGGACGTCTTGGCCAGGACGGGATCGTCGTGCAGTTCGCTGAACGCCTTGTTGGCCTTGCCGAGGAAGTCGGCTTGTTCGTCCTCGTCCGTGAGCTGCTGGATCACCCGCATGAGACGGTTGCCGTCGGCGGACCCCAGCTCTCGTTGCGCGTCCCGGAGGGGTGCCAGATAGACGTGTGTGATCTGCTCACGCTTCTCAGGCTCCGCGTCCAGCCCCTTCGTGAGTCCCGCCGTGTAAACAGGCCGAGGCCGACGCATCTCTATACCGCGCGGTCGGTAGCTTGCGGAGTAGTACGCGCGCTTCGTGTTCACATCAAGCGCGGCGATGTACTGCGATTGTTGGATCGAGGTCAGGCCATCCAGCTCCAGCCCGAACTCAACGTCCAGGTGCTCCCGCCCGTGCGCCCGGTCGGTTTCATCGAACCAGCGTGTACTGCGTGGGTTCAGCGCTGTCGTAGCGAGGCGCAGCGCCTCAATAATGTTGGATTTACCGGAGTTGTTTTCTCCGACCAGCAGCGTGATGTCAGGCTGTAGCTCGACAGTCAAATCACGGCATGAACGAAAGTTCTTCACGGTGAGACTGCGTACGAACATGCCCGCGTTGTCTGACAAAGCGCCTCCACCGGGTCACCACCCGTTAGCCATGTTCACCATTATACGCAATTCGGAACATCCTGTATCGGCGGTCCGCTTCCCAGACAATTAGCCCCGTCCATCAAGGCAGCGCCGTGATCACATGATGTCTGTACAGGGTACAAAGACCAACGTCATACCGGCGCTACCTTTCGACAAGATGACATAAGTTACGCGACGGTAGCTACCAGGGCGCGCGTCCGGCAGGCGGGATCGACGAAGGTCTCATCGACCGAAGTGGGCCGCCCGGAGCGTGAGGTGCTCCCCGCCACGCTGTCAGCGCTGTCTTGCGGTAAAACAACAGAGCCCCGGCGGTCATGACACCGTCCGGGGCTCTGGATCACGGAGTTCTAGTGCATGCGAGATCAGGCGGGGAACTGATCCGCAACCAGCTAGCTGACTCCCAAAAGCGACGAAGCATTGGCGCCTTCAACAGATACGGGCTATTGACAATCTGCCATGAAGGTAGTTCGAATAGTGTCTCGGAGTCTCAGCCAAGTAGGATTCAGAGTCTCAGAACAGGCTCTTTTTTCTTTTGCAGAGCCATAATCGGGCGGTTCGATTTTGCCATTTGAGGGCACTTTCAAGCTCACGACTTCGCGTAGCGCCCAGCGGGCGCGCTCATTGTAGGTACCTTCGAGTCGCTCTCCATCGAGTAAGAGCTCATCGAAAAACTCGCCAATCAGCTTCCGCTTGTGCGAGATATCACGTGATCCCTGATACTCAAGCGCTACGTTTTGAGCCAAGGTGAGGAAGTTCAACCCGGCCTCAAGGTATGACGTGTCATTCGATTCGAGCTGGGCTCTACGCCGTCTGATCTCTGCTCGTTCGACGTTTAGCTTGGCGGCTCGCGCGTCGTAGAGTTCCACACCGATACGACCTTCGAGTCGGTCATCATAAAGAGTTGCCCGCTGGGTCTCCAGCTGGGTCTCCCGGTCACTCAGCTGCCGTAGAGCCGCTTGAATACCGGCGAACTCGCTTTCCATAACACTCTCCAATCCCTCCCGCAACCAGCTGACGAGCCGCGGACTGGGAGATTTGAGCGCTTGAAAATGAGATACGACCAGCGCCTCCATGGTCTCTTCTCGCACAAATCGACTACGACCACATGAGCGCACCTTGGGGCACTTGCCGTACCAGTGACCTTTTTGGGTCTCCCAGATAAGTCGCCGCCTGCACGTGGCACAGATAACCAGTCCCTGGAACAAAGGTCGGTGTTTGCGGAACCGATGCCCGTCCTTGCGGGGCCTGGTGGTGGCTCGCACCGCCCGTTCAAAGAGGTCATTGGAGATGAGCGGCTCGTGACTGCCCGCGTACGACAGGCCCTTCCAGCGGATCAGGCCCACGTAATATGGGTTTCGTAATATCCGGTGGACCATGCTGCGGCTCAGCGGTTTGCCTTGCTCGTTGAGTAGGCCAGCTTGCGCCATCTCTTCTGTCAGCGACGTCAACGTATGCTGTCCCGTGGCAGCCAGTTTGAACAGTCTCACCACGAGCCCTGCGGTAGCTGGAACTATGCGCTGCACTTTCTTGCCGTCAAGACCGACGTTTTCGTATCCAGGTGGTGGCACGCCGGGAAGCCAGCCGCGACGTAGCTTCTCAAGTTGGCCTTTACGGACCTCCTCGCTCAGATTGTCGGTGTAGTTTTTCGCTACCACGACGTGCATACCCCAAACAAACTTGTCCTGCGAAGATGAGCTTTTATGCAGTACTAGTGAGTTCTTGGGGAGATGCAGGCGTCGGGTCTCATCGGCGGCCAACCAGTCTTCGACCATGACGGTGTCTTTGAAGTTACGCAGCAGGCGGTCAACCTTTTCGCAAACGAAGTGCACGATCTTACGTCTGTTGAGATACTTCATCGTCTCGTTGAACGTGTTCCGCTGATCGGCTTTCGATGCACTTTCCGAAATATAGAAGACCTTATCGACTGCTAGTCCGGCCCGTCCACAGTAGTCGCGCTGGTAACGCTCCTGGGCTTCCAGTGAGTAGCCCTCTTGCTCCTGCTCTTTGCTTGACACCCTGACGAGGATGACAGCTAATGGTAATTTGTCATTGTTACTCGTAGAACCTCCTTCTCCGACTTGCAGTCGGATGGGTTAATTGGTTCCCCGCATGATCATTATGCGCCATTTTCACAGCTGCTCCAAGGGTTGTCCTTCGTTAGTGATGGCGGGCTCGCGCTCAGCGACTCGACGTTGGGCGGCTAGCTTAATCAGGGTCGTATAGAACCCTGTCAGCCAGTCAGCAATCTCCGACACTTCTGTTGGGTCGTACTCTCGACCGTATTCAGTGCGAATGATGTCCTGAAGTTCGTCCAGGCGCTGAGCGTGAGTCCGGGGGTTTTTAGACATGCGTAGACCTCCTTTGCGTATATAGATGAGAGAACCCGGATCGGCAGAAGCCGATCCGGGCGTAGTAGGGGTTATCAGATGCTCGTCAGACCCGCACCACCTCCCGTACCAACTTCAGCGCCTGAGCCTTCAGCGGCTCGGGCCGGATGAGCGTGCGGTTGAGTTTGGTCTCCCAGGTGCGGGAGCGGCGGACGTGATCCAGGTACTCGCCTGCGGCCTGTACGAGCCCGTAGGCCGTGTGTGAGACCGAAACCGACGTTGGGGACGCCAGAATGTCTCGGATGGCCTTTCGCGCCTCCTCAACGTTTCTGGCGACGCGGTCAGTCACCAGTCCATCCGGCGGCATGGGAATGAACTCGGCTATGAACAGCTCACGTTGCCGGGTAGAGATGGGCAGCGCCAGCAGTTCACGGGCCAGCTCCTCGTAGGCCCGCATCTCAGCGCGAGCGCCGGTGACGGCCTGGCGGGCTTCTTCCAGGCGGTTGCGCCAGCCCCGCTTGTGGATGAACGAGAAGGTCGTACCGGTGCGGTCGCCTTCCAGCTCGGCGGCGCGGAAGGTGTTGCCGCAGACGATGCGAACGGCGGTGGCCCGCAGGGTGCAGCCACCGGGTTGGCCGTGCCGGTTGGTGATGGCCAGGTACGGCAAGGTGACGGTGTCGTCGCCGGGCAGCTGGATTGGTTCGTCCAGCAGGGCCAGGCACCAGACCGAGCGGCCTTGGTCCAAAACGCCAGCGGTTTCCCACTGGACGTTGGGCTGGGCCAGGACGGCTTCCACCAGCTCGCCCATCTCGCCGTGATCGATAACGGCGTACGTTTCCCGGTTGATCCACAGCGTGGCGCTGGTGTCGGACCGAGCGATGCGCTGCCAACCCTCAATGGGGGCGTACAGCGGTTGGCCGGCCTCGTCGACGCCACTCAGCTCGTAGACGGGCTCAGTAATGGGGTCCCAGGTCAGGCCAGCCAGGCGGCGAGCCTCGTCCCAGGTAGTCGGGTGCTGGTCGAGGACCAACCCCTCGCGGTGCCAGGGCATTTCCCTGACGGAGAACATCGATTCCACATTGGCGGGCATGGAGGCGCCCCTTCCAGGTGGTGGTGGACATGGGAAGGGAGCACCCGGCGCTGGATTGCGCCGGGGGCCCGTTGGTACGTGGGTGGTTGGTAAAGGTGCTGTCAGGCGGCGGCCGGGCCGCGGTAGTGCTGGTCGCCCGGCTGGTCGGTCTCGGCGTGAGCGCCGATCCAGTCGTCGCCGTACTCCGGGGCACCGCCACAGACTCTGAGGACGGTGGCCAGCAGTTCCACCTCAATGCAGGTGAGCCGACTGGCCAGGTCACGCACGAGGATGTCGTCGGTCCAGGCCGCGGCGAAGGCCTCGGCCAGTCCGTCGGGAATCCACGTCATGGCCGCGCTCCTTAGAGCTCCTCGACCTCGACGGCGACGTCGTACTGGATGGTGTAGTCATCCACATCGTCCAGGGCCGACAGGTCGGGTGTCAGGTGCAGCTCGGCGTCCTGCTGGGCAGCGATTTCGTTGGTCCGGTCAGCCTCGTAGCTGCCGGTGATGGTGTAGATCACCTTGACCCGCGCGCAGTACGGCGTGAGGTCGAACCGGCTGAGGAAGCTGTCCAGACCGTCCCGGCAGATGCTGCCGTCTTCATGGGCCTCGATGGCGTACTCCCGGATGTCCGCCAGTTGGGAAGCATGGACGTCACGCTGTTCGGCGTGCTGCTCCAGCGCCACCCGGCGGCAGATGGTCAGGGCTTCGGTGGCCGTCCGCATGGCGTCCAGCTGCTGATCGCGGTCCGGCACCGGCTGGATCTCCAGTACCCGGGTGCCAATGGCGGTGAAGCCACCGGCGTAGAACACCTCCAGCAGGTCGGTGTCGACCAGGCGGAGAATGACGCCAATGCCATCACCCATGCCCACCACGGCGGGCAGGTGGGTGGCCAGGTCCTGCGGCGGCATGGTCCGCAGCACCTCAGTGGTCAGCTCCATGGCTGACTCCCTTCAAAGAACAAGCGCTCAATTTCGGTGTGAGGCTTAAGCGCTCAGTCGCCCCGGGCAGACGCCCGCCCGACCAGCCGGTCGCCCAAATCCGGCTGGTCAGGTGGGCGTCCGCCATGACCGAAGTCAGAGCTTGGTGCCGCAGACGAAGCAGGACTCACCGGGGATCAGGTCGGGCGCGTAAATCGGCTTAGGGAAGTCCTCGGAGCTGAAATCGTCCGCGTGACGGTCGATGCGCCAGCGCTGAGCCATGTCGTTGAGGACGTCTTCGGTGCTGCGATCCGGGTCGCCCACCAGCTCAAACGGGGTCAGCACGTCTTTGGTGCATTGGGGGCAAACGGTCTGGTCAAGGTATTGATAGGCAGCAATGTCGGTGGCGTTGGTTGGCAATGCGGTCTCCTTTCTTGTTGAGGTCACGGGTGGGACTGAACGGCGAGGGAGCCCGCCGTGCGACTCACGTCGGAGTACGCAGCGCCGCCAGCGCGTCGGACTGCCTCGCCACCTGGAACAGACCGCGGGCGCTGGCTGGTTGGGCGGCAATGACGCCACCCAGGCGACGGGCTCGGTGCTCGTCGGGAACGACGAACAGGACTCCCGGGAAGACGGCGTGCTGGGCCTGCTCCAGACCGGAGAGCTCGTAGGCGCGGTACGCCCGGCACTTCTGAGCGATGGGCAACAGCCCCTCGCTCCCCCGGTCGATTTCAACGAACCAGGACAGCTCCAGACCGTCGTGCAGGAGCCGCACCAACACATCGGGATAGATGAAGCGCTGGCGCAGGCTCGCGTCACGAAAGGTTCGCTTGGCCTCCCCCTCGACCAGGAACTCCCGGATGATGGGGCCGCCCGCCCGAGCGTCGACGGCCAGGCAGACGTAGAGGTCAGTAATGGCTAGCCAGTGGTCAATCCGGGCCGGAGTCGGCTGCCAGGCTTTGCGCTGACCGCGGTGCGGCTCGCGGCCCACCAGGCGCAGGCCAGCGCTGGTCGGTCCGTGGACAAAGCCGGAGGCGCCCCGGCGGCGGTGCTCCTGGGACACGTTGTCGAAGCGGTGCACCAAACCGAACCGAGTCAGACGCTGCAAGTGACGTTGCGCGAGACGCTGAGCGGTGACGGGCACGTGGTCGGCGAAGACCACCTGAGCGATGTGGTTGGTGGTGGCTACCTTGATGGTCCCGAGCACTTCCAGGACGGTGCGTTCGCGCGGGGTGAGACTGGCTTCGATCCGCTGTAAGCGGCTGAGAACTAAGGGCTGATGAGCAGCAGGAGCTATGGCGGACCTCCGTTCTTAGTAAATGGGGTGGGGATAAACGCATACTTTTCATACGCATGATTTGGGGTTTGCCAGATACAACCGGCGTCGAAGTGGTGACGAGTCGCGACAGGTTTCGCGACACCGCTCCTACAGCCCTGGCTTCGACACCCGTGCGTCGGTCGTGGCCCAGGACAGGCCGCGACGAGAGGCGATTTCCTGCTCCACCTCAGTCAGGGTGCGGCCGTACGACGAGCGCGAGGCGGCCCGAGCAACCGGGCCGGAGCCGGTGGTCGGTGGCGGCGGGCTGGTGGCAATCGTGACCGGTGGACTGACGTTGCCAGCCGTGGCCACAACCGCGATGGCCGTACGCGGCTCCAGCGTCAGCAGGTCATCCGGTTTGACCAGTGGCCCGAAGGCCCGGGCCAAGGTGACCGCGTCATCGCTGGTGGGCTGCAAGGCGACCTTGGTGCGGGCTTCGCTCAAGAGCGCTGCGCGCAACCGGGGCGGCGCTTGGGCCAGGTGCTGCAAGGCGGCCACCACTTCCAGCCCGTGGCCGCGCGCCCGAGCCAGCATGTCGGCCAGGTCAGCGCCGGAGCGTAGGAAGCGAGCGGCTTCGTCGATGTAGAGGGTGACGGGTCGCCGCTGCTGGCGGACGGTGGCGGCGCGGCGCTGGACGGCGTTCCAGACCAGGCGAACGAGCATCCCGCCCACCAGGTCAACGGCGTACGAGCCAGCCAGGCCGGACGGCAGCGCCACCAGCAGGATCTGCCCCTGGTCAACGACCTGTTGCATGGTCCAGCTCGGGTGAGCTTGACCCAACATGGCGCGCAGTCGGCGACGGTCGGTCAGGGGCGAGACTTTGTTGAGCACGGCCGAGACGGCTTGCTCCCGTTCGCCTTCGCTCCAGTCGTCGAAGCGAGAGAAGAAAGCTCCCACGGTCGGGGCGAAGGTTGGGTCGAGACGGGCCAGCAAGGCAGCTCGGAAGGGTTCGTCCAAGAGGACGGCCGGCAGTTCCACCAGCGTCATGCCGGGACTGGCGGCCAGTAAGACGAGGGCGGCGCGCAGGACTTCCTCCAGCCGTGGGCCCCAACTGTCAGCGTTGGCCCGGATCAGCTCCAGCATCTGGTCGGCGACCAGCTCGGCGTCTGCCGGCGCGCAGTCCAGCGGATTGACCCCGACAGGAGTCGGGTCGGCCAGGTCGATGTAAATCAGGTCGCCGGCGCGGTGTGGGGGGATGCGGTCAGCCGCCTCACGAGCAAGGTCACCACCAGGGTCGATCAGGATGACGCCGCGGCCAGCTTGAAGGTCCTGGGTGATCTCACCTAGCAGCAACGTGCTTTTGCCGGAGCCTGTCGGGCCGGTTACTAACTGGTGCAGGGCGTCCGTGGGCGTCACTGCGACTGGGCGCTCCAGACCGGGGTAGGTCGCGATACCCAGGACACGTCCGGTGGTGGGCACCTCCGGCGTCGGCGGAAAGACCGGACCGCCTTTGAGACTCAGGCCGGGGACGGTCGGACCAGCCAACGGCCAGGCCAGCAGCGTGGCCGCCTCCTCGGCGTTGACGTAGACGGGGGCGACGGTCATACCGGTGGCGGCTCGGGCCAGCCAGTAAGCCGCGCGACGAGGTAACCAGCGGGGCACCAGGGCCGCGCCGTCCCGGTCGAGCTGGTGGAGCGTGGCCATGAGCCGACCCACGAGGAAATGGGCGCGGGGTCGGTCGGCGGCGCTAGCCCCAACCCGACCCACCACAGCCACCCACGGCTCGGCCACTTTGGCGCGGAACTCGGCCAAGGCTTGCCGGTCCGTCATGGGCGGCGGAGCGGCCGTCAGGAGTTGCCCCAGCCGATGCAGCCAAGGCGGTAAGACCTGGGATCGGTGAGGGCGGGAACTAACGGCCCGAGGCGTCCGGACGGGATAGACCACCAGCTGGTACAGCAGTGTCTCCTCCGCACCGAGCGGCTGGAGCGTACTGAGCAGGGCCACCGCGAAACCGGCGGACGTGTCGGTCCGTAACGGTCGGGCCGTCGTGGTCAGGCGGATACGGCGAAGCCAGGTGGCCGGTGGCAGAACTGGATTGGGGACGGGCGTGGTGCGCAGGTTGGGCACGATGCCGCGCAGCTGCCGGAGCAGCACGTCGGCTTGGGCTTGAGGCACTCGTAATCGGTGCTCGATCACGCCGGGACGACCGACCCACTCGAAAACCACGCTGTCGCGGCCGAACAGCCATCCTCGCGACGGACGAAGCCGTGAGAGGACGTACATGAAGGCCTTGGCCTGCCCAGAAGACAGATCACGTGGAAAGTCGAGTCGGTACGTCAAACGTCCGGTGTCTCGGTGCAGCTGATCGCGATAGCGGAGAAGAAGGATGATTCCAATGGTGGCGCTAAGGAGCGCGGCGCTTGCGACAAGCGAAGTTGTGTCACCCACAGGCGGCCTCCAGTTTGGTTAATGGAGGGCGCGAACGAGGGACCTTACGGACCGAGAATCCGGACATAAATGCAGCCGCTAGAGCGACGGGCGACTGCGTTACCTACCGCGCGGCCAGGATGGCGGCAGCGGGAGGCGGGCTTGCAAAAAAGCTTGGGCAAGCAAAGATTGCCTATCTCTTATAGCACACCATGATCAAAAAGTCAATACCTTTGTGGATCGGCCAAGCGTTTATCCGCCTTTCAGTGACCGGCAGAGCCAAGCCATTCGAGGGGGCCGTCCAGATACGAATTTTCCGCTCAGGCCGTCCGAAATGGCGACCCTCCTGTCAAGGGCCTTGCTTGGGCGGGGCCGGTGGTCCGACCCATTCGTGGAGTCCTCCGTTAGTTGGTGTGGTGCGTTAGCGAGTGACGAGAATGATGGCCGCTACTCCGGCCCAGATGACCAGTGGACCGAAGTGGTTTATCAGTCCCCGAAGCCACCTGTTGCGGGCCTTACGCCGACTGTCCCGTTGTCGCAGCTTCCAGACGGGTTGGCTGTCCTGTACGCACCGGTCTTGCACCTTGCGAAATCGCACCAGATCGGTGGTCGGAGCCGGGCGTTTGTGCCACAAATTCGAGACCGGTTTACTTTGCCGTAGGAGCAGGACTTGCAACCTGCCAAACCGCGCTACGTCGGTGATCTCAGTAATCTCGCCTGTTTCCCTATTCACATATCGGGCCATGTCTGGTCCTCCCGCTAACTACGAGACCGATACGAGCCAGTAGGAGCTGCCGTCCAAGGTGGAGCGCCCGCACCCGACAGCCGATGATGAGCGGAGGGGAGGACGAACGACCTTGATGGCAAGGCGACGACTGGCTGACGATCGGCGAGTAGTTAGCGGGAGGACCGAAGGTTGTCCGCGGCAGAATGGGGCGTCTGAGCAGGTCAGGCCACCATTGGCCGTGTTCGACGCGTAGCCCGAGGCGTAGGCCGACGCGTAGAGGCCAGCGCCTCTTCGGGGACCTCTCCGGATGTGCTGCCAGCACGTGCAACGCGGTCATGGGGCTTCGCCGTCAAGACGGTTCCGCTCACTGACGACCACAGCGGCGACGGGAAAAGCACCGGCGGCTGGAGCAATGGTCAGCGGGCCTTCTTCCATTCCCTGACCAACGCGCCGATGACGTCCTTCTGATCAATTGGCACCCCGGCGATCTGAGCCCTCAACAGCCCCTCACACGCCTTGATGTAGGCAGTGCCCATCGCGTACGTTGTCGAACCGGCAATACTGGCGTTTACGGCACCCCCAACGAGAGGGAAGACGACTTTCAGCAAGCTAGCTGCCGACCTGGCTGCCGTTCCCGCTCCGATAACGGCCGCACAGGCCGCAGCCAAAGACTTGGGCTCCACCGTAAACCCCATCACCGTCGTGATCTGGGCGAACATCCTCACCTGGAGCGCGCTCAGCGGGGCGATGTCGTAGAACGGGATGGGCACGGCAGCGATGGCAGCCGCCTTTAACGCGGCTACCGCTACGATGCTATTCGCTTCCGTTACCTTCAGATCAAGGTTTACTCGCTGCCGGCTGGCGAGGGTGCGTTTTTGCGCCTCCGGCAGCACCAGAGCTAGAGCGCTAATTAGCTCACCAAGGCCAAACGGCTTGACCAAAATGCTCTGACCAGCGATCTTAACCATCATTTCCTCAGCCAGCACCGGGAAGGGCTGTCCCCCCAGGATAGGGAGCCGTAGAGAATCAATGTGCGCCCGAAGCTCCGTGACCTCTTTCGCCTCCTTGTCGAGACACTGAGTCAAGACGAAGGCCGTGTGAACTTCCGCCGCTAGAGACCTGATCAGGTCAGCCTCGAAAGGCTCGACCCTCTTACTGGCGGCTAGACTGCAAAAAAGAGCGAAATGGATCTCAGATCCTTCGGCTGTTACTTGTGTCTTGATCTGGCCCAGGAAGTAGTCAGCCACTTCTGTCGCGCTCTTTCCCAATTCAAAACCAGGCGTGTCATACACCGTTACCGGCACATTAGGCCGACGGTATCGCTTGATCTCCTTGGTTACGGGCGCTCCGGTGCCGACCGGGGCAATAGACTGGCCGAAGATGGCGTTAACCAGGGTACTTTTCCCTACTCCCGGTCGGCCCGCCAGCATGATGTTGAGCATGGCTTCTTCTTGCTGCGCCTGGAGGAGCCCCTCCTGAAAGACGGCTGCGATGTCGAAATCTTGGTTGGGCGCTTCAGTGTTCATGGTGAGTCCCTCCCTGGGCGGATTTGGGGTGGTATCACTTCGCTCTGGTCTGTGTTTGGTGCTGCTCGTAGGCCAGGTATGGCGACGAAGCGACGTGTGCAGCAGTGATTGCAGGGCGCGGTATAGAGGGGTCGGCTGAGCTACGTGGCCAGAACGCCGAAGAGCACCACGAGGCCGAGGCCGAGGCCGAAGAAGGCCATCTGGGTAGCGGCTGGCAACCGGATGTTCGTCGAGTAGATCGATCTCGTGTCGTCGCCCTCGCTGACCGTGCCGGCCAGAGCCAGCAGCGTGCCCACTCCGGCCAGAACCGAAATGGCGTGCGCCAGCCAGGCCAGCTTGAGCCACAAAAGGTCCGCCGCCGCCGCGTCACCGGCGATGTCCTTCGCGAAGCTGATCGTGATGGTGACCACGACGGTCGTCAGTGTGAGGACGTGCTTACTTGTCTCCGATGCCGCGGCCAGGGCCAGCTTCCGCCGCTCTTCCCCTGCTTCCTCTGACGCCGCCATATCGGTCTTCCTCGCCTTAGCAGAACGGCCACAGTGGGCAGGTGCGGTCCTTGATCGTGACGAACACGGCCAAGGTGACTGCGGCAAGACTTCTGCCACGCGTCTCGCTGGCCAGCTCGCCCGTGAAGCGTTCAAGTCGTCCTGTCGCTACGGGTAGTCGGGCTTCGGCGTCTTCATGCGCCATCAGCTCGTCGAAGCCCGTGAGGATGAATTGGTGGTAGGTCGGCCGAGCCTCGTCGGCGATCGGGACACCATCGAGCCCGCGTGTCGCCGCGTCAGAAAATTCCCGAGCCACCCTGTCTCTCAGATGCCCTGTCGCGCGCCGATTGTCGGGTCGGCGTCCGGGGCTCTGATTGTTCCCAGAGGCTTGCCGACGGTTGTGGTCGCTCATTGGCTTTCGTTCCCCCCGGTTACTTCCTTACCCCAGCAGCCAAGGGGCGGCGACACGCGGTGTCTCGCCCAGCTACTGGCCGGGGACGCTACTCGCGCTGGTGGCTGACTGTCATCGGCGCACTCGGAACCCCCCGGTGCGCTGAGCGCACGCCTCAGGCAGATTCTTGCGCTTATGCGCTGATCAGAGTTATGCGTGGGTCAAACGGTGCCAGGCGACAGCAATGACCGAATCGGCTCATCCGACAACCCAAGGGAGAGCAGGTGTCGGGCGTCAGCAGCGGTGGCCGCTGATTCAAGCCCGAGAGCCTTCAAAGCCGTGCACGAGAGCTGCTTTCAGCTCAGCAGAACGGCAAGTGGGTCATCCAGCGATCCCACAGCGAACAGGTGACGCGCGTCCGGCCGTTCCGCGATGAGTCGGCGCAGGTACCTCATGCGCTGCTCGTGCGGAGCGAAGAAAACAACGCGGGGGAAGCTCTGCTCCGGCTGCGCCTGGCGGTGATGCTGGTAGTAGGCCAGGTACTGCGGCAGCTTGGTCTCGATCTTGGCCCCGTACTGGTTGGCCCGGTCGACCTCAACGAAGAAGCTGCCCTTACGACGGCGGCCGTCGGGATAGACGACCCCGAGCTGGGCGAACGCGTCGGGCTTGAGGATGCGGTGGCCGAAGGTCCGCCAGCAGTACGGCTCGGGCTGGAAGTCGAGCAGAGCGAAGCTGCCACTGCGGGCGCCCTCGGTGAGCGTCACGTACAGCTCCGCCACGGCCAAGAAGTGGGCGGCGGTGGGCTCGTACCAGGAGTAGGGCCGGCGCGGTCGGCCACTGGTGCCCTGAGCCAGGTGCTGTCCGGCCACGTCCAGCGTGTAGAAATACGAGGCTGAACCGCGCTGGGCTCCACCGACTCGCCGCTGACCGACCCGAGCCAGCACCCGGTGGCCGGTCAGCCGCCGCAGCACCGCTTGGCGGTTGCGGGCCCGACTGGTGTCAGAACAGTCGGCGAAGAACAACCGTTCCAGCTGGCCGCCAGTCAGCAGCTTGAAGCGGCCGACCTCGTGGATGATGGACAGGTCGCGTTCGGTCAGCTGCGGCCCCAGCTGGTTCAAGTACCGGTTCGTGATGCTCACAGCTCCCACTCCTCCCAGCCGATCTCCTCTGGCGGCTGCGGTGGCAAGGGAGGGGCCGGCGCGGCTGTCGGCTGCCGAACGCCGCCGGTGGCCGCGCGCAGACGCTGACGTATCTCGGCTTCCACCTCGTCACGAGGACGGCCGTAGCGGGCACGAGAAGCGGCCCGAGCCGCGTTACCCAACCCCACCGGCGGAGGCGGCGGCAAGGTCCGGCCCGTCACCGGTGGCAGGGCGGCACCGCCCACGTTCACGCGAGCGACAATCTCGCGTGAACCAAGATTGGCGAGGTCGTCCTCAGACACCCAGCCGCCCAGCTCGCGGGTCAGGATCGACAGGTCCGAGCCAGCCGGTTGAAAGAAGATCTTGGTCCGGGTGTTGTTGAGGACATCCTTGCGCAGGCCCTCCGACAGGCGGCTGACATCTTGGGTCGCCAGGGTGATGGGCAGCCGGTGACCGCGAGCCTTGGCCAGCAGATCACCGAAGGACACCGCCAGATGAGCCACGTCCTTGAACTCATCGACGTACAGGGAGAATTGGTCGACCAGTTCGGTGCTTTGGACGGTGTTCCACAGCTGGTTGAGGAGCAGCGTGCCGACGAGATTGGCCTCCTCATGGAGCTGGGCCCGGTACAGCGGCACCAGCACGATCTGCCGCTCCCGGATGGCCTGACCCAGGTCCAGGCCCGGCCCCAACTGACCAAAGGTGCAGCGCAGTTCCGGGTATAGCAGCAGCGGTCGCAGCCGCCGGGTGATGGGTGCGCCGGTTTCGGCCTGCTCGCGGGTACTCAGGTGGTTGAACCACCGCCAGAATTCGCGCAGTTCGTCGTGGTCCAGCGCGGCGGTCAGGAAGTCGCGGAAGGCTTGCCCGCGCGGGCCGGGAGCCAAGGCCCAGGGCACCTCGATGACGGTCCGGCCGCGCATGGCCAAGGTCATCAGCGTGTTTCGGAGGACATCGAAGGCGCGCGGCGTGTTGCGTGAGAGCTCAAACAGCTGGTCGAAGATCAGCATGAGTTGGCCGGCGATGCGGTCGGGCCGCTCTCCAGCAAGGACGTTCAAGCCGATGGGCTGCTCGTCCGTCACGTCGAAGACCACCACATCGGCCAAGCGCTCACGCGGAATGGCGTCCAGGACCCTCGAAACGGCGTCCCCTTTCGGGTCTACGAAGATCACTCCACGATCGGCGGCGATGTCTTGGCTGATGAGGTTTTCGATCAATGTGGATTTACCGGTGCCAGTCGGCCCGACCACCAGGGTGTGCGCCGCCCTGTCTTCGGTCGAGATCGCCAAGGGCCGCTCAGCACCCGGAAACGTGCTCATTGCGAACACCGCCCCAGCCTTGGGTATCGCATGTTCTGGGGCCAACTGCCGCGTACCACTGGATGGCAGACCCGGCACATACGGCGACGGCACGCCGAAGGGCCAGCCGATTACGGCCGTTAGCTCCTCGGCGGACAAGGTGGCGGGGTAGGCCCAGGCCCCGGCGCGCAGCTGAAGTCGTCGTCGCGCCGCTGACGACCGGGCCAGGCGCTTCCGCACGCTGACACCATGGGTCCGCAGGCTGCCGTAGTGAGCCTGGAGCCGAGCCAGCAAGGCCGACGGGTTGGGTCCGGTGGCTGCCATTCGGCCGATAGCTAGGAAGGTGACGTCGGCCTGCTTGCGTTTGAAGGCATCCCGGTCGACGGCTCGTCCCGGCGGCCACAGTCGTGGCCCTGGCGGCTCGCCGTAGGGTCGGGCACCTGTCACTACAAACTGCTGAGCCAGCGCCTCCCCGGCTTCGAGGCGCGTGAAGCACGACAGAAGGCCAGCGGTGACGGCAGCAGGGGAAGCGATCCGCAGCGGGGCGTGCGGATTCGTGGTCCCGACCTCGATGACACGAGTCCAGCGCGTGGTCGTGATGGGGTCGTCCGCCTCGTCCACCCGACTCATGGTCGCGCCAGGCAGGTGCGTCAGCAGCGCGTGGTCGACCGCCTCCGTAACCTGCGGATCAAGGCTGAGGAACAGCTGGATCCCCTTCTTGTCCCCATAGAGCTCGATGGCGACGGTCGCGTCCTGATCTAGGAGCGATGGTCGTAGCGGGCCGGCTAGGGCGCGGAAGAAGTTCAGCACGGCATCGTGTCGGAGGCTCTTCGGGAAGCTCAGAACGTAGGTACGGCGGGCAGGGGTTTCCTGATGGGTCTGGTGCTCGGGCATGACAGGGTTGCTCCTTCGTGTCGGGGTGGGGCAGAGATGAAAAGACGCCGGAACGCAGCTGTCGCTCCGGCGCGCAAGGTGTGCCGTCAGGTCATGAGGCTGGCGGCGTGGTGCTGGGGGCGGTGATCCCGCCTGACTCGGTGTCCGGCCGGTCGTCGACCTGCCCCGAGCGTTCGGTCTGACGTGTTCGCTCGGTCTCGCGGGCCACAGCGATCAAGGTGGCCAGGCGCGCGATGATTGCTTGATCGAGGGCCTTGGGTGGTAGGCCCTGAGCTGCCCGAGAACGGAGCACAAGGTCGGCCACGATTTCGTCCAGGGCGCCTCACCACCGTCGGCGGCTGAGGACGAGGACGGTTATCGTCGCCCCGCCCCCGACCACCACCAAGACGATGACCCAGGGCATCAGGGGTTCGAGGCTGACGATGACACCCTGGGCGACGATCAGTAGCACGATCAGCAGGACGACTCGCCCGGTGAACCGATCAGGCTTCATCGTCATCGACTTCGCCCCGGGCCTGCTTGTACAACTCGGCCAGCCGCCGCGCCACTTCATCGGCCGCCGGTGTGGGAGGTTCGCCATTGAGAACGCGCCGAATGATCTCGATCTTGTGTTCGTAACTGTCCCCCTTCTGCCAGTGGTGCTGGAGGGCAGCCGCGATGTCGGCGAGGTCGTGGAGACCGGTATCACCAAGATCGTCTTCCCAGTCAGCGAGGTTGGCCAAGAGGAAGCAGTTCCGCTCCTCGACCCGTTCGAGCTCGGCTGTGATCTGATCCCTGTAGCTGGAGACAAGGTCCTCGGCCTCGATGTCCCGCTGGGGTGGGCGTAGAGCTTCGAACGTGTCGAGGTGTCCGACAACAGCAGCTCGGGTGTCGCTGAAACTCCGCCGGCAGACGGACTCGATCAGGTCGTGCAGCCGCTTGAGGACGAAGTCCTCGATGAACCGCTCGGACTTCTCCAGTTCCTCGACGCTCCAGGACGTCAGCGCGAACGTCTGCGCTGCGTGGGCCTCGGCGGTGGGATCCTGGCTCCCGTCCTCCGCCGGTATCCATGGAGTAGTCATGCGGCCTCATCCCAGAAGTTGCTCTGGGTGGTGTCGTGCTGCATCCACGAAATGTCCTCTTCCATCTCGCGCAGACGGCGAAGAGCCGTCTCGTCTCCCTCGACAGCGACGCGCATGAAGGTCAACTTCGACGCGATGTCGCGCAGCCCTCGCGCCGGTATCGGATGCGTTGAAGACACCTGCTTGAGAGACTGGTACTCCTTCTCCACCGCGTCCAGCGCGGCAGCGAGCGCCTGGTACCACAGGCCCTCTTCGTTGTTCGGCTTGATCATTCCGTCCGCTCCTTTCCCTTGGTCTTTCACCTAGACCCGATGCGGTTGGGGTCCTGTTCACCGTCCGGCCAATGGGTGTCCGCGCGCAAGAGACGCGGATTCCCTCAAAGCAAGAACGTGGAAAGAAAGCACCTGGCGCGCGCCATGGGCCTGTTGTTGTGAAGGAGCGCTGTGGAAGACGTAGAGCTAGACCTGGTCGCTATCAGAGAGCGGCTCGACCACTTCGCGGGTAAAGGGCTCCATGACGCCAAACAACCTGACGACTTCGGGGAACTGGCAGCCTTGCCTCAGGTCGAGATGGAGGTATTTAAGCCCAAGGATATTGGCGAGTGGCGTCACGCCGTTGAAACGGCGATTAGAGACGCGACCGAGAGCCTTCGCGGTGAGCAAAAGGCCGATGGCGTTCCTACTGAATACCCGATACACACCGGCCGAAGGAAGATAGTCACAGTCACCAGCGACCGGGTGAGCGAGGCGATAGCCCTCATCTTCAACCTCCGCCATCAAGGCGGCTTGGGCAAGGCAGTGGAGCGGCACTTGAAAGCCATTGAGGCTCTAGGTATCAAATGTGGCGAGAGAACGTTCTACGGCAGCCCCGACGTACACAGCCCTCGCCGAGACCTTATGGAGATTCTCGCTAGGCGCGTGATTACCCTGGCTCCCGAAGTCACCGACGAGGGACGCACGGAGTCGCTTGAGATCACAATCTCCACGGTGGCGAATCCATGGGGCCGCGGCGCCTCTGATGGCAGGCTAGCCATAAAGCGCGTCGAGAAGGTCAGAACTATCAGGGCGAGCAAGACCGGGAATACTCAGGTGATAGACGATCCTGAAATGGTTCGGTTCCCATATCCTAGAGATCCCATAGCCTATCAAGCATTCACTGGAAACTTTGAACTAAGGCTACTCGAGCGCGACGAGTTTACGCTGCCGAAAGTTGTACTGCGTTGCCCCGGGGCTAAGCATGGCGAGCTGAGGAGGCTTGGCTACAGAATCGAAATGACAGAACCGCACGGCATGCGTGACGACGCTCTTATGGTAAGGCCCGCCGAGTCACACGATCTCATAACCGTGCGGGTCATCATCCCTCCGGAACTTGAACCAAGCGGAGGCGTCTTCACCTACTACAACCAGAGGGAAGAGCCGCCCTGGATTGACAAACGCTCCAAGACAAGAGTCCACAGCGAGAAATCAGGAGAGTACACTCTAGTGGTTCACAAGCCCACACCCCACACGTTTCTAGGGTTCACCTTTGATTACTACCCGCCACCCAGAGCGATACAAGAACTTATAGAAAGATACAGGAACCTATAGAAAAGGGCCGCAACTTAGTTGCGACCCTGTGGAGTCGGGATATTATGCTTACGGGTCCTGCAAGGTACGTACTGGTCGAGTCAAGGCACTAAAGGCCGTGCCCAGTTCCTCGCCCGGCTCAAGCCGATACAGGCATACGTGACCGTTGGCCAGTAGAGTGCCGACTACCCAGACTTTCTTCGGGTAATCCCCGACCAGCCAGCCCTCGAACTCATACTCCGGAGCTTCGTGCTCCTCGCGGACGCCTTCGGCGTAGTAGTCGTATATCGTTCGGATGGCAGTCGGCACGACGAGGATGGTTACAAACTCCTCCTCGTCGGTCTCAACGAACTCACCACGAACCCTAAAGGGCAGCATCTTGGGCGCCCACCTCGGGTTCCCTCGCAGGCAGTCGAAGAAATCATCAGTCGTGTAAGTCTTCTTGGCCTGAGGGCTCGCGTCAGACGCGATCTGTCGCTCTCGACGGTCAGTAGCAGTAGTCATTCCCAGACCTCCACTCGATGCGGTCTAGGATTTCCAGACCACACCGCCACTACCACTCAAGGTAGGGGCGCGATCTGGAATTCTGGATTATTTCACGATTTCACGGAGATTGCAACAGCCGGCGTTTTACCCGCCCGTCTCATTTCACAGCTGGTGCCAGGTGGGCAGGGAAACAGCGAAGACCATTACCTGGTGACGCTTCTTGCGGCGCAGCAGCTCGCCAAGTGAGATACGACCTTCCAGCGCGCAGAAGGGGTCGCCGCCCTTTCATCGCGATGAACGAGGTGAGCTTGTCGTACTCCCGCGCGTGTCGGCTATGAAGCCGTTGACGCTGACGAGCATCCGAAGGGCAAGGGGGCACCCGGAAGTACCTCCTGACCGGCTTCATCTACTGCGGCCGGTGTGGCAGCGCCATGGTCGGCAACGGCCGGACTCGGGAGAGCGGGCAGCTGCCACAGCTGCGCTACCACTGCCGGCGGACGGACAACCATGGGCGGATCATCGGGTGCGGCAAGAGCTTGGGCGTCGCTGAGCCGGTCGAGCTACCGGTGACCGCAGCCGTCTGGCACGTCTTCGATGACCCCAAGATCGCTGTCACCCTCGCGCCCAAGGTGGACGAGGACAAGGTGCGACGCCTGGTGCAGGAGTTCGATCGGCGTAAGGCCAAGCTCGACCAGCTCGTCACCGACTACGCCACCGACGTGCTGAGCCGCGACCAGTACATCCAAGCCAAAGGCATGGCCGAGGCGTCCGCGTAGGAAGCCCGCGAGGCTCTAGCGCACTACCAGGACGAGTCGGCGGCCGCCCGCATGCCAGCACGGCGGACCATCCGCGAAGCCTGGGAGACAGCCAGCCTGGAGTGGCGCCGCAGCGTCGTGCGCCTGGTAGCGGAGAAGGTGATCGTGCACCCCGGACACCCAGGCGGATGCGGTGGCGGGGCTACCGCTTAACCCGGCATTCATCGAGATCCGATGGAAAGTTTAGAAATCATCCAACCACCTGGAAGAGGTCAGATTATGTGCATCCATGCAGCGCCGGTCAGGTGGGAACGTTGGAGGTAGAAGGAGCCCAGCAGGCTGTGCCGGGCAACGACGTGGCGTTGGCCATGCGCTGATGTACCTGCGACCAGTGCCAACGCTGGTGTCTCCTGTCACGCGCTCGCGACTTCCAGTCCGAACGTGATCTGCTTCTCCTTCAGCGCTCAACCCCTTGAACCACGACTCCCCCTGGGCGCACCGTGGGAGTGAGGCGCTGGGGCGGCTAGGCGAATACCGGTGCTCAATCCATCCTCGCGTCGGACAGCCCTGGTGGGCTCCTGCTCGCGGACCGTCAGCGGCTGCCTGGAGGCATGGCGCCAAGCAGCTCAAACATTGCGGCGCACAGATGTTGGCTTATCGGCCTTCCCACTGTCGAGAGTGGGGTGGAGCAGCGTAATTGGAACTCAGCCAGGGAATTCCTACACACCCTCATAGCGGGCAACCAACAGAAGTGTGGACTGCCTGCTCGCTGACAGTTTTTGATCAATGAATTTGCACTACCAAGTCAATTGGGAGCCGCCATGGGTGAGAAACGAGATCGGGTGATCAGGGACCCACTGTATGGGTATGTGACTATACCGAGTCAGCTATTCCCGATTGTCGACCACCCCTTTGTTCAGCGTCTGCGACGGATATCCCAGACGTCTAAGGCAACCGCCGCCTACCCATCTATGACAGGCAGCAGGTTCGAACACGCTTTGGGCACGATGCATCTCATGCAGATCGCATGGAAGGCGCTTTTGGCTAACTCCTCCGGGGATGCTCTCGAATACATCTGGAAAGATCTCGATGCCGACGAGGATGTGCCAGCCGCGAAGAGGGAAAGAAGGGAGGAGTCTCTAACACAAGCCCTAGCATGCGCGGCGCTGCTGCATGATGTGGGACACCCTCCCTTTTCACATGCTCTTGAACCCTTGTACGATCAATACCTTGCAGAAGACGACAAAAAGAGCCTGATTCCAGGTTTTTGGGCCAAGCGTAGCGAATACAAGGGAGACGCATTCCATGAGGTGGCTGGACATATCATCGTGGAAGAAATACTTGCAGAGGTCGACCTGAAAGATGATCTCTTGCGGACGCTCATTGAGCGACTTAACCACGCGATGGCTGACCCAGAAGGGCGCTGGACTAAAATCCTCTACGGGCTCATAGACGGCGAGATCGACGTAGATCGCCTTGACTACTTGATGCGAGATTCCCAGCGCGCTGGTAGCGAATTTGGCGCTATAGACTATCGTCGCTTGTTGGACTCAGTGGAACTATGCACACCGAAAGGTGGAGCAAATGCAGAAAACCCGCCATTCGTTGCCCTCGGATGGCGGGGTAGGTCAGCCGCTGAGACCCTCCTAATCCAGCGACTCCAGGTCTACCGCTGGGTCCTCTTCCATCCATGGGTGGTGGCTTCCAACCTATTCCTGCTGCGTGGTCTACAAATGCTAATGGCGCTAGAGCGCTTTGGAGAGTCGGCGATAGGAGATGAGAGCGCACAGAAGGTGGCGCACCTCTTCGCAGAGCTCCGGCCCAATCTCGATTACGTTATGCGCCGAGATCCTGCCGTTAGCGACACACTGGGAGCACAGGCCGAAAGGTTGCCGGCACCGAAGGGGAGAATGGTTACTGGTTCAAGCCACGACTGGTCTGATGAGGTCCCGCGCGATTTCCAGGCGATCTTCGATGACGGTGCCGCCATAGAGTGGCTCAAGCAGGGAAATTTCTTGGCTCGGGAATTGTTGCAGCGCAATGCACTCTCCGGCGATCCCGAGCAGTATGCGCAGCGCCTCGTGTCTTACTACTCAACTTGCATGCATCGCCGGAAGAACTTCTTTATCGGCTGGAACAACTACGAGGACTACATGGCCGTCGCGAAGGACCTCGATGAAGACCTCCGCGTGGGCATACGTGAGTTTTGGCTGAACCTGAAAGAGACTGACGTAGGGGGGACTCCGAGTTTCGCGAAGCGGTACAGAGAAGCGGAGCAGGCAACAGGTCCGTTCGTCCAAGCTGATGGGGACACTCATCGAGCGGAGTCGGGCCCCGCGCTGCCGGGAAGTATGGCTGTGCAGCTCCTTAACCACGTCGCACAATATGCGGTTGGAGAGAATGCGCTCGATTTCAGCACCACCCTCAACACAGAGCTTGGCCCCATAAATGGAAAGCCCGGCTTCTGGGAAACGATGTTCCGCTCTTTCGCCGCTGTCAAAGAGAAAGAGAAGAATATCCGCATCGTTGATTCCGTGAAAGAGCTTCACTCGTTGCGTGAGTCGAGCCCCATCGTGAATGCTCTCATCGACGCCGAGGACAAACGCATCAAACTCTTTACATTTTTCGTGGTTGTGCCAGACTGTGAATTGGCGCCAGGATTGCGCGGGCAAGGTTCTACTGTCATGCGCAATCTGATGACCAACGAAAATCGCAAATTCCCCCAGCTCTTGCTGGAGAATTACAAAGCGCAGCAGCGTCGCCACCTCGAAGGTTCGTGACGCTGCCGATCAGCCACATCCTCATAAAGCAAGATCGTATTGATCTGCTACGGTGGCGCGCATCCTGCACGGAAGCATGGAGGACGCATGAGCGCCCGAGGGATGTCTGGCATCAGTGGCTATTACCGAGGGTCACTAGAAGGTAACGCTGCGGCAGCGTACGATCATGCTCTTTGCGAAGCCATCTTGGAGGTTGAGCAGGAAGAGAAGTTCGGGGGCGTATCGGTTCGACACCGTGCGGCTGCGATCTACCATCAAGATCAGCTCGCCGGGCCGAGCGCCTTCACGCGGGAGCCGGAACGGCATTTCTACGCCCTGATCGAGATCGGCATGCTGGAAGAACTGCCTGGAGGGTACTTCCGGCTAACCGAATCCGGCAGGGTCATGCTTGATCGCTTTCGGCGTGACCACATCGAAATGAAGGAACGGTATCGCCGCGCCTTCGCCCCTGTCTAACCTTCTCTCCCTTGATCGCCACGAACCGCGATCAGATGAGAGCATCCCCCATCCGTATTTCATCGGATGGGGGATTTCTGACGTGTCCGGGCTCTTAGCCTAGCCAGGCTGGGGCCAGTGCCGCTCTGGGGCGGAGGACAGCGCCGTCTGCGCGGCCGTGCTCCAGGACCTGGAGCACGCGCCGCTTACCACTGGCGCATTCGTTGCAGCGTAAGGAGGTAAGCGGCCAGCCATCCTCGCCTTCGCAAGCGAACCACAACCAGAACAAGGCGTCCTCTGTACAGCAAGCAAGCGAACGCCTGCGCCCCGGAGGGTTCGATGTCGACGATGAAGTGGGCCACGTTCGACGCGCGTGGCCTAAAGGCGAGTGGGGCGGGTTGCTCCCGGCCGAACAGACGCGAGCGTCCGCTTGGGTGGGGCCCGCGGCCCACGTCGCCAGCAGCCTCATTCGCGCGACAGGCTGTGCCGGCACATGTCCTCCAGCGATGCGATCCGCTCGGCGGCGCGGGCCATGAAGGTAGATGCGGTTGCGGGTGCGCTGAACCTCGTGCATCAGCTCGAAGCCCTGCGTTTGGTTAGTAGCGGACCAGCCCCGGGAACATGCAGCCCCGCCGCACCCAGTCCTTGCCTTCGTGGGCAGCTCGGTCCACGGCCCACAGGACGATGAGAGTTCCGGGCTTGTGCACCCGGTAAGCCGGATCGGTCACCGTTGTGTACAGGCAGTGCGCTGGCTCGGAGAGTTCCTGCTCGGTCCAGCCCCACGGTGGGGTGTGCTCCTGCACCGTGGTGCACCCGACGACTCGGGCGTCGGCGCCCCTATGAACAACCGCTTCCGCGCCTCATGCTGAGGGCTCCCACATCAGCTCGTCAGGTTCGCCCGCAACTGCTGCACAACGGCCGCGAGTTCTGGCTCCGCAGTGAGATTGAGCGGTGTCACCTCGCCAGCTTGCCCCCGCCGATGCAGCATCGAGCTGGGCGCGAGAAGCAACTCGGCAACTGGGTCCACCTGTTGCCAGTTGCGTGCTGCCAGTCGATCGCGGGTGAAGCGGCCAGCGTAGATGGCGGCGAGGTAGTCCTCCGGCCGCGCCGCCGCCGGGTCCTGTCTCACGACAAGGATGGCAACCTCCTTGAGGCTGGGTGCAACGGCCAGGGCCTCTTTTACAGTCGCCAATACAGTCGAGGCCAGCGATTGGATGTACAGGTCGTTCCGCTCGGTCTTCGTGCGCTTGTGGAGCGTCGGCGCACCGGACGGAGTGGTCGCCTGTTTGCGCTCCGGCACCATGGACGGCGGCGGAATCGTGATGACTACGGTCGCCGAAGCGCCTGTGCAGTCGACCGCTGCCGCTGGGGATGCGTTGTCCTCGAAGGCCGCCTCCAGCGCTGCGATCACCGTGTGAGGGTCGCCGCTGGCCAGCAGAGCCCACTCAATATCGGCCGTGGTCTGAGTCGCCGCCTGTTCGTCCGCCCGGCGCGCCGTCTCTTCCTGGATGGCGGCGGGCAGTCGCTCGTCGGCTTGTTTGCGTGCCAAGGATCGAGCCGAGAACTTCCACCACGAGATACCTTCGCGGGCCTGCTGTCGCAGCGTGCGGCGCAGTGCCTTCTCGTCGACCGGCATTGGTGCTGGCACCACGGGAGCAACAGCGGGCTGGAACTCCTCCAGGTGCACGGAGACCAGTTCCGCCTCTGCCCGCGCGACAGCGTCGTACTCATCGGCTTTCTGAGCGGCTCGCGCCTGACGCTCAAGTGCGGCGAGCGTTGTACGGGCTCCACCGCCGCGCCGCCGGCCAGCGCTCGTGTAGTAGCCGACCGGCCCGATGCCGGTGGAAAAGCCCGTCCGACCACCACCGACATGCACTCGGGCAGCTCGCGGTCCTACGCTCGCCCCGATCCCGCGGGATGAGGCGCGGACCCGAACCCCGGGTGCGATCTTGATAGAGAAGCCCATCGCGCGACCTCCCAGCGATTAGCCCTGCTTCCACGTTGGACCAGCTCAGCCTGCTCACGCAATGCGCAGCTGATCGAATGATTGCTGGCGTCCGGTTGTGACTGAGTTCTTCAGATGGCCCGTGAGCGGTTGAGTTGGCCCGGCTGAGCGTCGCAGTTGGCCGGTGCGTGTTCAGCCGTGGGTGAGAAGCTGATTCCGATCCTCGGTGCTTAGGACGGTGTCAAGCGCTCGCCTGTGGAGTCTCGGGTGCTCTCGATGGTCGGGTTAGCGGCCCCAGTGCCTGGCCCGGCCGGGGGCCGACACCGCCAGGGACGCCGCCTTCGCCCGGTGTTGGCTACGTCGTGGCTGAGATCGGGGGGGTGATCACTCGGGTGAGCGATGGGGAATGAGTCGTGACTCTGGTGCAGGTGCCGGGGGTCCGCTGCCTCCGGATGGGCTGGCTGCGAGGGAAAAGGCGTCAGACAGGTGGAACACGGGACGGGGGTGACGCCTGGTGGCCGCTGGGCGGGCCCCTGGCTTTTGTGCTGGACGGAAGCGATGACGCGATCTTTTCGCTGCCCTGGTGAGGTTCCGGCCATCGCGTGGTGTTCGAGTGAGGTCGGACGCGGCTGCGGACAGGTTGTTCCTGCGGGCGCCCGTTGCCCGTCCGCCGCGCGGTCGCGGCGGCCTTCACAGGGGTGGGCGGCTGGGCAGGCTGTCGCGCGGGGGCGGACCTTCCGCCGGTCGTGGCGCGTGTCCAGGCCCTTCGTTTGTGTCGACTCCGCGAGAGGATCCCTCATGTCGGTCCGAAAGTCGTCTCTTCCCATGCTCTTGGGCGCTTCGTTGCTGGTCGCCGGTGCGCTATCGACGTCGGCCACTACGGCCAGCGCGGCCCCGGTGCCGGGGGCCGGGAAAGTCTGTTCCATCGAGGACTTCCGCACGGATGACGGTTGGAAGTACATGAGCTCAAAGGTTGAGTTGTGCGCGTCCACTGACGGTGAGACGTTGAAGTTTGAGCTGGAGTCGGCGAGGTGCTTCATCTCATCCCCGTTCTCTCCGTGGAGGGAGCTCCCCGAGTGCCGTGTGACGTGGTCGCATCTACTCAGCGTGTCCAAGGACGGCGCCCCGTTGGATGTAAAGGAGCTGCGCTACGCGGGGCCTGGCACCTACCGCTTCACTCTGAACCTGCGCGTCGAAGGCCACGAGTCGAACGGTGACCTCGTCGACACCTGGGTCGAGGGTGAGCCCACGTACAAGCTGAACCTCACCACGCCGTAGGAAACGACGAGCCCGTCCTGTCGGGGACAGTACCCACAACGGATGCGGGAGCGGGAGCGGGAGCGGGAGCGGGAGCGGGAGCGGGAGCGGGAGCGGGAGCGGGAGCGGGAGCGGGAGCGGGAGCGGGAGCGGGAGCGGCTAAAGGTAACGTCCTCCGGAGCTGATCGGCCTCCTCGGAGTAGCCCATCACTGGGCGATGCAGACACGCACCGCACAGTGATGGGCGTGCAGCTGTGCGACCAAACCGGCCCCGACACGACGGCCGGTGTACGGACCAATGCCTCCATGCCCCCAGCACAGCCCGCCCGAGCAACTTCTCTTGCCGCTTCCCGCGAAAACACCGCAGATGAAAGCGCCAACCGCTACCGGCGAGCCACCTCTGATGCTCAGCCGGGCCAACTCAACCGCTCACGGGCCATCTGAAGAACTCAGTCACACCGGTGCACGCGTCGCCGAACGATCGACGAACCGTGGTCCGCTGCGTGGAGCAAGTCCCTCAGCGGGCCATCAACCGCGCCAACACGTCCAGCCCGAACTCCGGGGCTTCCAGCGGCGTACGCTGGCCTCAACGCCCACCTGACGCCCTTGACGGGCCTTGCTGGCCCCGCGGGTGCACTGGCCGTCGCTTGCGTCGTCCAGAAAGAGAATTCCGCGATGCGCGAGCGAAACGGCCCCCGGCCTCGGCAGCCCGTTGCCCCCGCCCACCAGCGACTGCATCGTCGCCGAGTGGTGCGGTGCGCAGTACGGCGCGGTCCTGACCAGTGGCTCGCCCGGCGGCAGGATGCCGGCCACTGAGTGCACCGCCGTGACCTCCAGCGACTCCTGCCTGGTCAGCGGCGGCAGAATCGCGGGCATCCGCTCGGCGAGCATCGTTTTCCCGGCCCCCGGCGGGCCGTGCAGCAGAAGATGGTGGTTGCCGGCCGCCGCGACCTCCAGGGCCGTCCGAGCCGCATGCTGTCCCGCGACATCCGCGAGGTCCGGCCCGTCGCCTTCGCCTCCGCAGCCACCGACGGCCAGCCCGGTGCCCGCCCCGGCACCCGGCAGCATGAGCCCGGCGAGCATGGCGTCGGGTCGGCCCTCCCCCACCCGTTCCTCATCCAGCACCTCGGAACCCGTCAGCACAGCGATGAGCTGCCGCAGACTCCGTACGCCCAGGATCGACACCCCGGGCACGAGCGCGGCCTCAGCCGCCGTCTGTTCCGGTACGACGACCTGGCTGTACCCGGCTTCGGCCGCAGCCAGGACGGCGGGCAGGATGCCCCGCACCGGCCGGACCCTGCCGTCGAGCCCCAGCTCCCCGATCATCACCAGGTCGGCGATCGCCTTGGGGTCGATACGCTCCGCCGCACCCAGGACAGCCACGGCGACGGCCAGATCGAATCCGCTGCCGCTCTTGGGTACAGAGGCCGGGCTGAGCCCCACAGTGAGCTTTTTCTGCGGCCAGTCAGCGCCGGAGTTCACCACAGCCGCCCGCACCCGGTCCCGGCTCTCGACCAGGCTCTTGTCGGGCAGCCCCACCAGCGCGAAAGTGGCCACTCCCGGCTCCAGATCGGCCTGGACCTCAACCACCACACCCTCGACGCCGACCAGCGCCACCGAGCACGTACGCGCGAACCCCATCAGGCCACCCCCCGCGCATGCTCGACGACGGGCGCCCCGCGCCGGGGCAGCACCACCCCTACGAGATCGATACGCACCCCGCCCGGCGGCGGCCCGCCGTGCTCGTGCACCCAGCGCTCGGCGAGACGGCGCAGCCGCTCGGCCTTGATGGACCTGACGGCCTGCATCGGGTGCTCGAACGGTCCCGCTCTGCGGGTCTTGACCTCGCAGATGACCAGCGCGTCGCCGTCCCTGGCGACAATGTCGATCTCCCCTGCGCGGCAGCGCCAGTTGCGCTCCAGGACGGTCATACCGTCCTCGGTGAGCCTGCGTGCCGCCAGCTCCTCGCCGTACCGGCCGAGTGCTCCTGTTGCGTTCTTCGCGTTCATCCGGTTCCACCTCCGGAACCGAATGTGCCGCGAACCCCGTCAGCTAGTGGATCTTGGTGGACAGTGCGTCAGTTGTGGAAAACTCAGCCACCCGGAAGTTCGAGATCACTCTTGTTGAGCTCCTCGATATTCACGTCCTTGAACGTGAGCACCCGCACCTGCTTGACGAATCTGGCCGGCCGGTACATGTCCCAGACCCAGGCATCCGCCATGGAGACTTCGAAGAAAACCTCGCCCTGCACCGAGTGCACCTGCATCTCGTAGTCGTTGGTGAGGTAGAAACGCCGCTCGGTCTCGATCACGTATTTGAACAGACCGACGACATCGCGGTACTCCCGGTAGAGCTTCAGCTCCATCTCGGTCTCGTACTTCTCGAGGTCCTCGGCGCTCATGGCATGTTCCCCTTCAGCCTTGCGTCCCCCTATTGTGCGCCAGCCCCGTGCGCCCCTATGCGACTTCCGGGGCCAAGACGATCGGCGTACTCGGAGGACCCTCGTCCAGCAGCGTACGCAGCAGCCCGGCGAGCTTGATGGGGTACACCGTCTCACGCGTCGCGGACAGTTCGGCGGAGGTCCACCACCTCAGCCCCGCGACGCTCCGCTGCTCAAGGCCGGTGAGTCCGTCCATGAAGGTCTCGGTCTGTGCAGTGCGGCCCAGGTAGAACCATTCGTCCTGTTCCCAGCGCCGTCCGTCGAACAGGAACGAGCAGGTCCGCTGCCAGACCACAGGCCCGAGCTCGACCTCTGTGATTCCAGTCTCCTCGGCGAGCTCGCGCAGCGCGGCCTGCTCCCGCGTCTCGTCGCCCTCAAGGCCGCCCCCCGGCGTGAACCACCAGGTCAGCGCCGGATCGTCGGGCTCGTACCCGTGCATCAGCAGGACGCGGTCGTCCGGGTCGAGCAGGATCACCCGTGCGACCTTCCGCAGCGGCGCCGCCCCGGTCACCTCGCCCATCACGTCACTCATCACGTCACTCGTCACGTCACTCGTCACGTCACCCGTCGCACCACCGGTCACGTCACCCGTCGTACCACGGTTCACGTCACCGTCCACCCGTGCTCACCTTCCTGCGCCTGACCCGCTGCGCGACCGGCCCGTACGCCGCTCCACCGAAGATCAGCACCACGCCCGCCACCACCGAGCCCACCACCAGAGCGACCGGTCCCGGAGTCGAGACCCCGCCCGGCAGCGCCGCGAAGGTCCCCGGCCGGTCGATCATCCCGCCCAGCGGCCAGGCAACGGCGTCCACTCGCGCGTCCACCTTGCCCACCGGAACCGTTCCCTTTGCGGCGTCCGTGATGTGTCCGCGCGAGTCCACCGACGTACGCCGCTCGTCACCGAGCAGGAAGAGGTGGCCCTCGGGCACCTCGGACGTGAAGGGAGTGGTCGACGCCGGCTCCCCGTCCTGCAGATACGGTTCTTCGATGGGCTTGCCGTTGAGGGTGAGCCGGTCCTGCTCGTCACAGCAGGCGATCTTGTCGCCGCCGATCGCGACCACGCGCTTCACCATCGGCAGATTGCCCCACACCGCATCGGTGAAGACGACGACGTCTCCGCGCCGGACCTGGCTGCCGTCTATTCGCTGCGCGAGCACCCGGTCCCCCGCCTTGATCGACGGGGTCATCGAATCGGTGGGCACGGTGTACGGCTTGTACTCCACCGCTCCCCAGGCGAAGCCGCCGAGGAAGAGCACACAGCCGACGGCCACGGCCAGCCCGGACAATGCGTTGCCGAGCCGGCCGCGGCCGTCTTCTGTACGTCCTGTTCCGCTCATCGCAGCGTCCCCACCTCGGAGATCGATAAATCGCTGGTCCGAGCGGCACCCTACCCGGCGGTACGCCCGCCGGTCAGCCTTCGCCTGCGCCAGATCACCAGCGGCACCGCGCCCGCGAGCCCCAGCGCGCCCGGTGCGGCGGACATCGCCGCCGCAGCAGCGTTCAGCCCCGCCTGGTCGAAGGTGTCGGGAACCGGCAGCGTCGACCAGCGGTCGAGCGGCCACGCCACCACAACGGCCCGCCCGACGACCTCGTCGTTCGAGACGGTGCCCTCGCCCGGCAGCTCCTGGTGGTAGCGAGAGTCCAGGGAGTTCTGGCGGTGGTCGCCCATGACCCAGATCCGGCCGTCCGGCACCTTGAGCGGACCGAACGGCTCGTCGTTGCACGGGGTGTCACCGGGGAAGATGTACGACTTCTCGTCGAGCGCCTTGCCGTTGACCGTGACCGGGCCGTTCTTCTTGCACTCGACCGTGTCCCCGCCGACCGCGATGACCCGCTTGATCAGGTCCTTCTCCTCGGCGGACGGCATCAGGCCGATGAAGCTGAGGAACTTCTGTACGACGTTCGGGTCCGGCGTCGCGGTGTTCTCCAGCCAGCCGCCCGGATCGTGGAACACCACGACCTCGCCGCGCTCGGGCTCCGAGCCGAACCACGGCGTCAGCTTGTCCACCAGCACCCGGTCGCCACGCTGCAGTGTGTTCTGCATCGAGTCGGACGGGATGGAGAACGCCTGCACCAGGAACGTCTTGATCAGCAGCGCGAGAAGGAGCGCGATGCCGATCAGCAGCGGCAGTTCCTTCCAGAACGAACGCGGCTTCTTCCCACCGGCGTCGGCCTTTCCAGCACTGCTGTCACCGCCACTGCCGTCGCCGTTCGCGCCGTTACTGCTGTTCTCCACGTTCCGCACGTCATCTTTCACGGCTGCGGGTGACTCCGGTCGTTCCTCGGGCTCGTTGCGTTCGGATCGTGCGCCGACCGCCAAATCCCCCACATCCACTCCTCATTCCGTGCCACCGCCCGCGCCAGAACTGACGCAGACCCATCACTCCCATAACGAGCGGGAGTTCCGCAGGGCTCGGGAGCCGGATCAACGCGTTCGGATCCTGGGACGACACCCTATTCGACAGGCCGGGCGCCGCCGTCGCCCCGCCGCGCGGATCAGGGACCGTTGCGTACGTATCGGGCTCCTCAAGCTTCCGCCAGTGGCTGAACGGCCACGCGATGACGACGGCCCGCCCGACGACCTCGTCCTCCGAGACGGTGCCCTCGAACTTCTCGTCCAGGTGGAAACGGGAGTCGGCCGAATTCGACCGGTGGTCTCCCATCACAAAGAGCCGCCCGGCAGGCACCTTCACGTCGAATTCCAGCTTCGACGGACGGTCGCCCGGATTCAGATACGGCTCCGCGAGCGGTACGCCGTTGACGGTGACCCGGCCGTCCTGGTCGCAGCACTTCACGGTGTCGCCGCCGACCGCGACCACCCGCTTGATCAGGTCCTGCTCGTCCTCGGACGGCAGCAGCCCGATGAACGTGAGGCCTTCCTTGATCTGCTTGACGACCACAGGGTCGTCCTTGACGCTCGTGTTCTCGTCCTGCAGCCAGCCGCCCGGGTCCTTGAAGACCACCACGTCACCGCGCTGCGGCCGCGATCCGAACCACGGCGTCAGTTTGTCCACCAGCACCCGGTCGCCGATACGGATCGTCTGCTCCATCGAGCCCGACGGGATCACGAAGGCCTGTACCAGGAAGGTCTTGAGCACCAGGGCGATGAGCAGCGCCACGGTTATGAGGATCGGTATCTCTTTCACGGCCGACCTGCGCCGCCGCCGCTTCACCCTGCGCGCCAGCTTCCGCCGGTCCGCCCGGCCCGGCAGCGCCGGCCCGCTCGTCGGGCGCGTACCCGTGGGCAGCCGGGTGTCCGCGCGATGGCTCGCCCGTGCCCGTCCGCGGTTACCCATGGGACCCGACCGGCCCCGGCGCGGTGACGCGCCCGAACGCGTCGGGCCGCTCCAGTGACGACCAGCGGCCCACCGGCCAGCCGATCCAGTCCGCCCGCCCGACGACCTTCCCGACAGGCACCATGCCACCGCCGGGCTCCCCCAGGTGGTCACGGGAGTCGCGGGAGTGCGATCTGTGGTCGCCCATGACCCAGAGCGTGCCCTGTGGAACGACGATGTCGAACGGGACCCGTGACGGGACATCGCCCGGATACAGGTACGTCTCGTCGACCGCCCGGCCGTTCACCTCGACCCTCCCCCGCTTGTCGCAGCACACGACGCGGTCGCCCCCCACGCCCACCACGCGCTTGATGTAGTCGGTTTCGGCGGGCTCGGCCAGTCCAACGGCCGCGGCCGCCCACCGCACCAGCCCGGTGACCGGATTACCGGCGGGCTCCTCGCGTACAAAGGACCCTGTGCCGTCGAAGACGACAACATCACCGCGCTGCGGCACGGAATCGAAACGGTACGCCAACTTGTTGACGAGCACCCGGTCCCCGACCCGCAGCGTGGGCTCCATCGAGCCGCTGGGGATCAGGAAGGGCTGCATCACGAAGGTGCTGAACAGCAGCAGAAAAGCCGCACAGGCAGTGCCGAGGAGAGCAGGCCTGCGCCACGGGGCATCGAGAAAACGCGCGGAGCGCGACCCCTCTCCCTCCCTTGTATCGGGGTCGGAAGAGCGGTCGCGCTCCGTGACGTGTGCTTCGGTGTCCATCGGGACGTGAGCCTATCCGGCCGGTCCCGGACGCCGAGTGCGCGATCAGTTGTCGCGCTTCTCCTTGATCTTCGCGGCCTTGCCGCGCAGCTCACGGAGGAAGTACAGCTTCGCGCGACGGACGTCACCGCGGGAGATGAGCTCGATCTTCTCGAAGATCGGGCTGTGCACCGGGAAGGTGCGCTCGACGCCGACGGAGAAGGAGACCTTGCGGACCGTGAAGGTCTCGCGGACGCCCGCGCCCTGGCGGCGGATGACTACGCCCTTGAACTGCTGCACACGGGAGCGGTTGCCCTCGATGACGCGAACGTGGACGTTCACGGTGTCACCGGGACGGAAGGCGGGGACGTCGGTGCGCAGCGATGCGGCGTCGACAGAGTCGAGCAGGTTGGACATGTTGGTCTGCTTCCTCGTCGATGCCACAGGTCATCGACGGAACGTTAAGAGAGAATTCGGGGTGCTGTCCGCGTCGGGCGGGCGTCGTTCCCCCTGTGGCAGGGGCGCACGCCGGACGTACAGCAGCGGCCTATTCTTCCACGGCCTCGGGGTTACGCCCAAATCGGCCGTCGGGTCCCGGCCGCCAGCCCAGGATGCTGAGCATCTCGCGGTCCTTCTTGTCGAAGACGGCGGGTTCGCAACGCTCGATCAGGTCCGGCCTGTTGGCGGTCGTACGGCGGAACGCCTCGTCCCGCCGCCACCGCGCGATCTTCCCGTGGTGCCCACTGAGCAGGACGTCCGGGATGCCGCGGCCGCGCCACTCGGGCGGCTTGGTGTAGACGGGGCCTTCCAGGAGATTGGCCATCGCGCCGGGCGCGAAGGAGTCGTCGCGGTGCGATTCGACGTTGCCGAGCACACCGGGCAGCAGCCGGGCCACGGCCTCCGTGATGACCAGTACGGCGGCCTCGCCGCCCGCCAGGACGTAGTCCCCGATGGACACCTCGTACACGGGCATCCGGGTGGCGTACTCGTCGATGACGCGGCGGTCGATGCCTTCGTATCTGGCGGGCGTGAAGACCAGCCAGGGGCGCTCGGACAGCTCGACCGCGAGTTCCTGGGTGAAGGGGCGGCCGCTGGGCGTGGGCACGACCAGGACAGGGCCGTGTGCGCCCCTCTCGTAGCCGTCCGCCATGACGTCGTCGAGGGCGGCGCCCCACGGCTCGGTCTTCATGACCATGCCGGGTCCGCCGCCGTAGGGGGTGTCGTCGACCGTGTTGTGCCGGTCGTACGTCCAGTCCCTGAGGTTGTGCACATGGACGTCGAGCTGCCCGCGGGCGCGGGCCTTGCCGACGAGCGAAACGTTCAGCGGTTCCAGGTACTCGGGGAAGATCGTGACGACGTCGAGCCTCATGCTTCGTCGCCTTCGTCCCTCGACGACACGACCTCCGCCTCGCTGTCGTCGATCAGGCCGGGCGGCGGCGTGATGACGGCGCGCTGCTCTTCCAGATCGATCTCGGCGACGATCTCCTCGACGAAGGGGATCATCACCTCGCTGCCGTCGGGCCGCTTCACGATGAACAGGTCCTGCGAGGGCAGGTGGGTGATCTCGGCGATCCGGCCGATCTCGGTGCCGTCGGCCAGGACGACGTCGAGGTCCATCAGCTGGTGGTCGTAGAACTCCTCGGGGTCCTCCGGGGTGTCCTGCGGGTCGACCTCGGCGATGAGGAGCGTATTGCGCAGCGCCTCGGCGGCCGTACGGTCCTTGACGCCCTCGAAGCGCAGCAGCAGCCGGCCGCTGTGCACCCGGCCGGTCTCGACGGTCAGCGGCCCGGCGGAGGCGGGGTCGGTGGCGAGTACGGCGCCGGGCCCGAGCCGCAGCTCCGGCTCGTCCGTACGTACCTCGACGGTGACCTCGCCCTTGATCCCGTGGGCGCGGCCGATCCGCGCGACTACGAGCTGCACGTGAACTTCTCCTGTCGTGTGCCTTCGGCATCACTTCGTATACGACTGCGGGCCGGGAAGGGCCCTGGAGCCCTCCCCGGCCCGAGCCGGCGTATCTAGGTAAAACAACCAACTTGTCAGCGAACCTGATCCACGTCGACGAGGTCGACCCGGATGCCACGGCCGCCGATGGCGCCCACGACGGTACGCAGTGCGCGTGCGGTGCGGCCGTTGCGGCCGATCACCTTGCCGAGGTCGTCGGGGTGGACCCGGACCTCGAGCACACGACCACGGCGCAGGGTGCGCGAAGCCACCTGCACATCATCGGGGTTGTCGACGATGCCCTTCACGAGGTGCTCGAGAGCCTCCTCGAGCATGCTCAGGCCTCGGTCGACTCGGTGGACGCGGCTGCCTCAGCCTCGTCCGCCTTCTTGTCGGCCTTCTTCGCCTTCTGGGTGATCGCCTCGCCCTTGGACTCGTCGCCACCCTCGAGGCCCTTGGCGAACGCGTCGAACGCGGCACGCTTGTCGGCCTTCGGCTCCGGCTGGAGCAGCGGGGCCGGGGCCGGAAGGCCCTTGTGCGCCTGCCAGTCGCCGGTGAGCTTCAGGATCGCGAGAACCGGCTCGGTCGGCTGGGCGCCGACGGACAGCCAGTACTGCGCACGCTCCGAGTTGACCTCGATGCGCGACGGGTTCTGCACCGGGTGGTACAGACCGATCTCCTCGATGGCCCGGCCGTCACGGCGGGTACGGGAGTCGGCGACGACGATGCGGTAGTGAGGCGAACGGATCTTGCCCAGACGCTTCAGCTTGATCTTGACTGCCACTGGAGTGGTGTCTCCTGGTCTTGACGTGGTTGGGCACAACGAAGATGCCACGTGGGGTTGCGGTACTCGGGTGCCCGATGGACGCGTCAGCCGGAGGCGAGAGGGTTCCTATGCGGCTGTCGAGTACAGCTAGCCATTGTGCCACACACCTACGGTGCGGCATCACCCGACCAGCACCGCTCGCACGGGGGTGGGGAGCGGTGTCGAGGAACGGTCAGCTCGCTGCGGCCACCACTTCCGGGATACGGAACGGCTTGCCGCAGCCACCGCACACAATCGGGGCCTGGGCCAGGACCGACGGGACGACCCGGACGTTGCGTCCGCAGTCGCAGACCGCCTTGACCCGCACCCCACCGCCGGACGAGCCGTGCCGGGCGGCAGGCCCGCGGAAGCTCCGCTTCGTGTCGGCGGCGGTGGCGACCGTGTGTGCCTTGAGGGCCCGCTGCAGCCGCTCGATCGTCGGCCGGTAGCGCCGCTTCGCCTCGGGGTTGAGCAGGACCAGCGAGAAGCCACTGCTGGGATGCGGCTCCTCCGGGTGGTCGAGGCCCATCTCCTCGGCGATCGCGAGGAATCTGCGGTTGTGGTAGCGGCCGGCGCGCGAGGTGTCACGGACACCCCGCGCGGCGGCGATGCCATGGACTGCCTCGTGCAGCAGTCGTTCGAAGGAGAGCTCCGCGCCGCAGGCGGACGAGGACTCTCCGATCAGGGACTCGGGCGCGGCTAGATCTGGCAGCTCGGGGTGGTACCGCTGAATGTCGGCCCACGCCTGCGCCAGCTCTGCGGCGAGAACAGGTGGTGTCGTGCTCACGTCGTGACAACGAGCCGGGGTGCCCCGGTGTTCCTATTCCGGGCCATCCCAAATAATTTGCACGTACCCGTCAGTTGCCGTTGATGCGTCCTGACGAGGGCGGGTGCGCTGATCTGCGGAGGACCCGCCCAGCTCGCATCAACCCGGTATGTACCAGCGCGTACGCCCCAGCGCGTAGACAACCCCCGCACGCCGGGGCATCAGGCGCTCCGGGGGGCGCCAGTTGCACGCCGGGCGCTGCCGAGTACCCCAATTGGGTGCACGCCGCGATGGCGACAGTACCCGTGGCAGCCGGGGCATCCGGAACCGGCCCGTCAGCGGCTGCCGTGGCGAGAACGCCGTTTCGGCAGCACTCTGGATGATGGATCCACGCTGGACGCGGGGGCGCACGGCGGGGGCACGCAAGCATTGCCATACGACCTCTGGACTTGGGGGCGGATGAGCAGTTCCCTGGCTTACGGGGGGAGCACGAGCGCACGCACACGGGGGACGTCAATCAGGACTCAGAATGACCTCTCGGCGGATTGGGGCGCTTTCGATGACAGCTACGCTCGTACAGCACCACCCGAACACGGCCTCCACGCCGGCGGCGGACGCCGGTGCGCGCGCTCGTGACTGGGCCGAGATTCAGGAACGGATGCTGGTGCCGCTCTACGAATCGGTGTACGAGCGGCTCGAGGTAGGCCCCGACACCCGGCTGCTCGGCCTCGGCTGCGGCTCCGGCCTCGCCCTGCTGATCGCGGCTGCGCGAGGCGCCCGCGTGACAGGCGTCGAAGCCGACACCGAACGAGTCGCGCTGGCCCGCGAGCGGCTGCTCCCGGACGCGGCCGCCTGGGGTGGCGCATCAGAGGGCGGGCCCAAGGCGTCGAGGCGCCTGTTCGCCGGAGACACCGCGGCGGTGTGCGAGCCCAGCGCTCCGGCGTACAACCTGGTGACCGCCTTCGAGCCGCTGGGCTGCGCGGCCGGCGACTCGGAAGGAATCGCGTCGGCGCTCGAAGGCGCCGTACCGCTCGCGGAACGCGGCAGCCCCGTGGTCATCGCCGGATGGGGCCCGCCCGAGCGCTGCGCCACGTCCTCGGTGCTGCGGGTCGCGTCCCGGCTGACCGAGACGCTGCGCGCCCCCCACAGCGGCCGCTGGCGTCCCGCGCTCAGGGACGACCTGGAGGACGTGGCCTCGCGGGCCGGGCTGAAGCCCGACGGCTCGGGGCGCGTCTCGTGCCCCTTCGGCTACGCCGACATGGAGAGCGCCGTACGCGGGCTGCTGTCGACCGGGCTGTTCGACTCGGCCGTACGGGCGACGGATCCGGCGCAGGTCGAGAAGGAACTCACCGAGGCCCTCCATCCTCATCTGCGCACCGACGGGACGGTCTGGATGTCGAACGTCTTCCGGTACCTGATAGCGCGTACGCCGTGATCTGACCCCGCAAGCAACGTGGGCGCCCGCTCCATGAAGGAGGGGCGCCCACGGCGCGTATGAACAGCGGGCGTCAGCCCATGAACTTCTTGAACTCGTCGGGCAGTTCGAAGTCCTGCGGGACCTGACCGCCCGGCAGCCCCAGCGCGGCGCCCGGCTGCCCGGCCTGCTCGCGGCGCTCGGCGGCGGCCTGCTCCTCGAGCTTGCGCTTCATCGGGTTGCCGCTCTTGCGCTTGCCCTTGGCCTGCTTCTGCTGCTTCTTCTGACGGCCGGGGCCGCCACCCATGCCGGGGATCCCGGGCATACCCGGCATCCCGCCGCCCTGGGCCATCTTCGACATCATCTTGCGCGCCTCGAAGAACCGCTCCACCAGGTTCTTCACGGCGCTGACCTCGACACCCGAACCCTTGGCGACACGGGCCCGGCGCGAGCCGTTGATGATCGTCGGGTCCTGGCGCTCGGCAGGGGTCATCGACTTGATGATCGCGGCGGTACGGTCCACATCGCGCTCGTCGATGTTGTTGATCTGTTCCTTGATCTGCCCCATGCCGGGCATCATCCCGAGCAGCTTGGAGATGGAGCCCATCTTCCTGACCTGCTCCATCTGGGCCAGGAAGTCGTCGAGCGTGAACTCCTTCGGCCCCTTCGCCAGCTTGGCCGCCATCGCTTCGGCCTCTTGCTGGCTGAAGGTCTGCTCGGCCTTCTCGATGAGCGACAGCATGTCGCCCATGCCGAGGATGCGGGACGCCATGCGGTCCGGGTGGAACGCGTCGAAGTCGTCCAGCTTCTCGCCGTTGGAGGCGAACATGACCTGACGGCCGGTCACCTGGGCGATGGACAGCGCCGCACCACCACGCGCGTCACCGTCGAGCTTGGACAGCACCACGCCGTCGAAGCCGACGCCGTCGCGGAAGGCCTCGGCGGTGTTGACCGCGTCCTGACCGATCATCGCGTCGACGACGAACAGGACCTCGTCGGGGCTGACGGCGTCGCGGATGTCCGCGGCCTGCTGCATCAGCTCCTGGTCGATACCGAGGCGGCCCGCGGTGTCGACGATGACGATGTCGTGCAGCTTGTTCTTCGCGTACTCGATGGAGTCCTTGGCGACCTGGACCGGGTCACCCACACCGTTGCCGGGCTGCGGGGCGTACACCGCGACACCGGCGCGCTCGGCGACGACGCTCAGCTGGTTGACGGCGTTGGGGCGCTGGAGGTCGCAGGCGACCAGGATCGGGGAGTGGCCCTGGCCCTTGAGCCAGAGGCCCAGCTTTCCGGCGAGGGTCGTCTTACCGGCACCCTGGAGACCCGCGAGCATGATCACGGTGGGCGGGTTCTTGGCGAACCGCAGACGGCGGGTCTCGCCGCCGAGGATGCCGACGAGCTCCTCGTTGACGATCTTGATGACCTGCTGGGCCGGGTTCAGCGCCTGCGAGACCTCGACACCGGTCGCGCGCTCCTTGACCTGCTTGATGAAGGCACGGACGACGGGCAGCGCGACATCCGCTTCCAGCAGCGCGATACGGATCTCCCGCGCCGTGGCGTCGATGTCCGCCTCGGAAAGGCGGCCCTTGCCCCTGAGGTTCTTGAATGTCGCTGCGAGGCGGTCGGAAAGAGTATCGAACACGGCGGTCGCGAATCCTCGGGTCAGGGGACGGGTGGACAGAGATGACCCCCAGGGTATCTGTCCGTCTGCGGTGGGGTCTGCCCCCTGCTCCTTACCGGAGCGCACCCTCCAGCGCCCTGGCCACCTCGGTTGCCTCGATCTCCGGCAGCGGAGCCCCGTCGGGCCCTGTGACGTAGAACGCATCGACCGCGTTCGCGCCCAGCGTGCTGATGTGCGCACTGCGCACCCGTACGTCCGCGGCCTCCAGTGCGTGGCCGATGCGGTGGAGCAGGCCGGGGGCGTCCTGGGCGCGGACCTCGATCACCGTGGCCAGGCGTGAGCCCGCAGGGGCGACCGTCACCCGGGGCGGCGGGGCCTGGGCGCCCCGGCGGTGCGGGTTCTTCTCGTACGCGCGCTCCCGCTCCTCGAGGCGGGACGGAATGTCGAGCGAGCCGTCCAGGGCCCGTACGAGATCCGCGCGCAGCCGGGCGGCCTGGGGCAGCGATCCGTACTCCGCCGCCACCCGCCAGTCCAGCAGCAGTACGTCGCCGGGCGCGGCCGAGCCGTCCGCGACCGGGTGCGGGAGTTCGGCGGAGCGCAGTTCCGCCGTGCGTACGGTCAGCCGGTGCATCGCCAGTACGCCGGCCACGGCGGGGAGCACACCGGGCTGGTCCGGTACGGCGATCAGCAGCTCGACGCCGAGCGGTTCGGGCTCGTCCCCTGTCGCGGCCGGCTGCCCTTCCGTCTGCGCCCGCAGCGAGAGGACGGGTCCGCCGGTGCGGAAGGCCTCGATGGCGAGGCGCTCCTGATCGGCGCTGGGGGCGGTGGGCTCCGGGTCGGCGGGGGCTTCGCCCGCGAGGACAGCGGCGACGCGTTTCACCAGGTCGGTGACGAGTGAGGCACGCCAGGTGCTCCAGGCGGCCGGTCCGGTGGCGAGGGCGTCGGCCTCGGTGAGGGCGTGCAGGAGTTCGAGGGTGCCGGTGGCTCCGACCGCGTCGGCCACGGCGCGGACCGTGGCCGGATCGTCCAGATCGCGGCGGGTGGCGGTCTCGATGAGGAGGAGGTGATGGCGTACGAGTGCGGCGATCACGGCGACGTCGTGTCCGGCGAAGCCGATCCTGGTGGCGATGTCCCGGGCGATGATCTCGCCCGCCACGGAGTGGTCGCCGGGCCAGCCCTTGCCGAAGTCGTGCAGCAGGGCGGCGATCAGCAGCAGGTCGGGGCGGCCGACGCGGCGGGTCAGTGAGGAGGCCCGGACCGTGGCCTCGACGAGGTGCCTGTCGACGGTCCAGGTGTGGACGGGATTGCGCTGCGGACGGCAGCGCACGCGCTCCCAGTCCGGGAGCAGCTGGGTGATCAGCCCTTCGGCCTCCAGGGCCTCCCACACGCCGACGGTGGCCTCGCCCGCGCCGAGCAGCGTGATGAGTTCCTCGCGTGCCTCGGCGGGCCACGGGACGGGCAGCGGGCGCGCGGCCGTCGCCAGGTGCCGTACGGCGTGCAGCGAGATCGGCAGCCCGGACTGGGCGGCCGCGGCGGCGGCACGCAGTGGGAGTACGGGGTCGCGCTCGGGCCGTGCGGTACGGGCGAGCACCACTTCGCCGTCCTGCTCGACGACGCCTTCCGCGAGGGGGGTGCGTTCGGGGGCGGGCTTGCTGCCGCCGAGCATGGCGCGCAGGCGCGGGCGGACGGACCGGGCACGCAGGACGCGGTTGACCTCGCGCCAGGTGACGTCGCTGGCGTACGAGATGGTGCGCGCCGCCTCGTACACCTCCCGCAGCAGCGTGTCGGCGTCCAGCAGCCCGAGTTCGGCGGCGACCTGGGTCTGCTCCTGGAGGGCGAGACGGTCGGTGGCACGGCCGGTGGTGAGGTGCAGTGCGTCGCGTACGTCGAGAAGCCGGCGCCGCGCCGCGTCGAGGCCCTCGCGCGGGGCGTCGGCGAGCCAGGAGGCGGCGACGGCGCGCAGGGCGGTGGCGTCGCGCAGGCCGCCGCGGGCTTCCTTGAGGTCGGGTTCCAGGAGGTACTGCAGCTCGCCCTGCCGCACGTTCCGTTCCTGGCACAGCTCGTGGAGTTCGGGCAGTCGTTTGGGGGCCAGGTTGCGCCAGTCCGCGAGGACGGCGGTGCGCAGCCCGGCGGTGACTCCGAGGTCGCCGGCGACATGACGGGCGTCGAGCAACCCGAGGTGGACCTTGAGGTCTTCGCCGGCGGTCTTGCGGGCCTCGGCGGGTGTACGTACGGAGTGGTCGAGGTCGAGGCCGAGGTCCCACACGGGGTACCAGAGGCGGTCGGCGAGCGCGGCGACGGCGCCCTTCTCTGCCTTGTTGGTGTGCTCGTCGTGCAGAAGCAGCAGGTCGAGGTCGCTGCGTGGCGACAGTTCGCCGCGGCCGTATCCGCCGACGGCGACCAGGGCGGCGCCGCGTACTCCGGTTTCGCGGGCGGCTGTGGTGAACAGCGCCTCCAGCCATTCGTCGGTCAGCTTCGCGAGTCCTGAACGGCGCGGCGGCCCGGACTGCGTTTTCTCCTGGAGAAGACGCAGCCGGGCCGCCGCGTAGCCGCTGGGTCCCGAGTCGGACGGTTCGGTGGTCACTTCAACGCTCGTCACCCAGCAGCTCCCGTTTATGCGCTTCGTGCGTTCCGGTCAGAGGGCGTCCGGGCCGCGTTCGCCGGTCCTTACCCTGACCGCCGTTTCGACCGGAACGCTCCACACCTTGCCGTCGCCGATCTTGCCGGTGCGGGCGGCTTTCACCACCACATCGATGAGCTGTTCGGCGTCGCTGTCCTCGACCAGTACCTCGATACGGATCTTCGGTACGAGGTCGACGGTGTACTCGGCACCGCGGTAGACCTCGGTGTGGCCGCGCTGGCGGCCGTATCCGCTGGCTTCCGTGACCGTGAGCCCCTGGACCCCGAAGGCCTGCAGGGCCTCCTTGATCTCGTCGAGCCGGTGCGGCTTCACGACTGCGGTGATGAGCTTCATGCGTCCACCTTCTTGGTCTGCGTCGCGGCGCCGGCCGTGTCGCTCTGGCCGGGCGCGGGTACGGCCGTACGGGAGGCCGAACCGCCGCCCGCTCCGCTGAAGTCGTACGCGGTCTCGGCGTGCTCGACTTGGTCGATGCCCGAGACCTCGTCGTCCTCGGGGACCCGCATTCCGATCGTCTTGTCGATGACGAAGGCGAGGAGCGCGGATGCCACCAGAGAGTAGGCCAGTACGGCGAAGACGCCCACGGCCTGCTTGCCGAGCTGTTCGAGTCCGCCGCCGTAGAAGAGGCCCTTGACCTCGGACTGCACGCCGCCGGTGGCGAAGAGGCCGACGAGGAGAGAGCCGACGATGCCGCCGACGAGGTGGACGCCGACGACGTCCAGGGAGTCGTCGTATCCGAGCTTGTACTTGAGGCCGACGGCCATGGCGCACAGCACACCGGCGATGGCGCCGACGGCGATCGCGCCGAGCGGGCTGACGGCGCCGCCGGACGGAGTGATGGCGACGAGACCGGCGACCGCGCCGGAGGCGGCGCCCAGCGTGGTGAACGCGCCGTGGCGGATCTTCTCGTACGCGAGCCAGGCGAGCATTGCGGCGGCGGTGGCGACCTGCGTGTTGACGAACATGACCGCGCCGACGCCGTCGTCGTTGCCGAGCCAGGAGCCCGCGTTGAAGCCGAACCAGCCGAACCACAGCAGACCGGCGCCGAGCATGACCAGCGGCAGGCTGTGCGGCCGCATCGGGTCCTTCTTGAAGCCGACGCGCTTGCCGATGACGAGGATCACGCCGAGTGCGGCGGCGCCCGCGTTGATGTGGACGGCGGTGCCGCCCGCGAAGTCGATGACGCCCATCTCGAAGAGCCAGCCGCCGGATCCCCACACCCAGTGCGCGACCGGGAAGTAGACGACGGTGACCCACAGGGTGACGAACAGCGCCCAGGCGGTGAACTTGACGCGGTCGGCCAGAGCGCCGCTGATCAGGGCGGGGGTGATGATCGCGAACATCAGCTGGAAGACGGCGAAGACGTAGACCGGGATGGTGTAGCCGTCCCAGAGCTCGGTGATGCCGATGTTGCTCAGTCCGACGTAATCCGAGGACCAGCCGATGACGGAGCCGATGTCGGTGCCGAAGGCGAGGCTGAAGCCGAAGAGCACCCACAGGATCGTGACGATCCCGAGGCTGATGAAGCTCATCATCAGCATGTTGAGGGTGGACTTGACGCGGACCATGCCTCCGTAGAAGAAGGCCAGGCCTGGCGTCATCAGCATCACCAGGGCAGTACAGATGAGCATGAAGCCGGTGTTGGCGGCAGACAGTTCGATCTTGTCTGCGGCAAGCGTCGTGATGCCTGGGGGCATCGGCGTCTCCTCGTCGTAGGTGCGGCCCGTGCGGGGGCGGAGCCTGTTGGCCTGTGCGGCTGGAAAAGGGTGGGCCGGTTATGCGCCATGAGGTTGGCGCAGCGCCGTTTCGGCAGATGCCGCCCGATGTTTCGCCGCAGTGACGAAGAGGTCGTGCGTGTTACGTGCGAATGAACTGCCCGCAGGAGCTGTGGGCCGCCGATACCCTCTGCCCACGTCACGTGCACCACAGCAAAACCGGCCGCGACGGCTACCCGATTGACCTGGCGCAGGGGAGCCGAGTCGGGCTTCACGGGGTGGCTGTCGCGGCCGGCGTCCTTGGGTGTCGGCGTCCGCGGGGGTTCAGGGGTCTGCGGGTCCGCCTGTCAGACGGCTTCGGCGGCTTCGGGCAGCTGGGCTGCGAGCTGGTCGGTGAGATCGAGAACCTCGGCGACGTCGCCGAAGTCCCGGGCGGCCGTGTCGACGGTCTTGCGGAGCCGGTTGTTGACCCGCTCGGAACGGACCCGCTTGGCGACGCCCAGGGCCTGTCCGGCCAGCACCACGGACTGCTCGGGCTCGCGCTTCAGCAGGTGCACGGTGGCCATGCCGATGAGGTTGAGTGCGTACGACCGCTGGTGCTCGTCGTCCTTGCCGAAGAGGTCCACGGCACGCGCCATGACGGGCTCGGCGAGCGAGGCGTACGTGGGGCTGCGCCCGGCGACGTAGGCAAGGTCGCGGTAGGAGTGGGCGTTCTCCCCGTTGAGCTCGGCCTCGGAGAAGAAGCGGATCCAGTCCGGCTCGGGCTCGCCGTCGATGCCGGAGTCCGCGAAGGTCTCCTCGGCCATCCGGACGGCCCGCTTGCACTTGCTGGGCTGGCCGATGTTGGCGTAGGCGCGGGCCTCCATCGCATACAGCATGGCCTGGGTCCTGGGCGTCGCGCAGTCCCGGCTGCCGTACTGCGCGAGGTGGATGAGCTCCAGCGCGTCGTCGGGGCGGCCGAGGTGGATCATCTGGCGGCTCATGCTGGACAGGACGTACGAACCGAGGGGCTTGTCGCCCGCTTCCTTGGCGGCGTGCAGGGCGAGCACGAAGTATTTCTGCGCGGTGGGCTGGAGGCCCACGTCGTAACTCATCCAGCCGGCCAGCTCGGCCAGCTCGGCGGCGCATTTGAAGAGCCGCTTCGACGTGGCCTCGGGCTGCGGCTCCTGGAGAAGGTCGGTGACTTCGTGGAGCTGTCCCACGACGGCCTTGCGCCGCAGTCCGCCGCCGCACTGGGCGTCCCACTGGCGGAACATCATGGTCGTGGATTCCAGCAGGTCCAGCTCGGGCTTGGAGAGCCGGGACGGCCGTCGCGACACGGCGGCCGGCTCGGGGTGCCCGGGCTCGCCGGGGGGCACCGGCACCAGCCAGCGCTGCATGGGCTCGATGAGGGCGGGGCCCGCGGCGAGTGCGAGCGATGTCCCGAGGAAGCCGCGCCGGGCGAGCATCAGGTCGCTGCGCGAGAACTCGCTGAGCAGGGCGACCGTCTGCGGGCCCGCCCAGGGCAGGTCGACTCCGGACACCGAGGGTGACTGGTGCGCGGTGCGCAGACCGAGGTCCTCGACGGCGACGACGCTGCCGAAGCGCTCGGAGAACAGCTCGGAGAGGATGCGCGGAATCGGCTCGCGCGGCTGCTCGCCGTCCAGCCAGCGGCGTACCCGGGAGGTGTCCGTGCTGATGTGGTGGGCGCCCATCTGGCGTGCCCTGCGGTTCACTTGACGTGCGAGCTCGCCCTTGGACCAGCCGCTGCGCACGAACCATGAGCCCAGCTGCTCGTTCGGGCGCTTCCCAGCGTTGATACCGCCTGCGCCACTGCCGCTCACTGGAACGCCCCCATCCCGCTGAAGCCTCTTTGCGTGAACCCCTGACAGAGTGCCGTGAATTGCGGCCTCCTGTCCGGAGGATGCGCCCCTTGGAACAGGAGTCCGGCTTGCCTCCGGCATACCCATGGGCGCGTCTTTTCGGGGTTCGTGTACTGAAAGTAATCCTACGATCACCCCTCCGGCCATGGGGATTCCAGAAACGCCACCATTCGCCACCCCTTCGAATGAACTCGGTTCCGGCCTGGCGCGATTCACTTGACATACGACGACCAGGGGCTGGCGGGGCGATGCGCGCCGGAGCGCGCGGGCTGGGCCGCACCACCCTTTGTGACACTGCGCGCCGCAGGACAGGCCGGTGGCAGCGGGGAGGAGCGGCACGACACGGCTCCTGTCGTAACCAGTCGTAACCACCGGTGCACTGGACCCGTTGGAGGGGGCATGGGCTTCACGATCGGCCGGGAAATGCGGTCCGGCTCACGGCGCCGCGGCCGCACATCAGAGTGCACAACGGTGGCGGAGTACACCGGGATTTGGGGCTGGGCAGTCGTCCCGGGCGCGAGAGCGTCGGCCGGGGGTTCCGGAAACTCGGCGCCGCGGGAGTGCTCGTGCGGCGATACGTCGTGCCGGGCACCCGGCGCCCATCCCCTGGGCTTCGCGCCCGAAGTTCCGGCTGGGGCCACGCTCGACGAGGTCACGCGGACCTGGTCCGGGTTCCCCGGTGCGGCGATGATGCTGCCCGTCGGGCGCTCCTTCGACGTCCTCGACGTCGCGGAGGCGGCGGGGCGCCGGGCGCTCGTACGGCTGGAGCGGATGGGGTTGCCGCTCGGTCCGGTGGCCGCCACGCCTGATGGCCGGGCCCACTTCTTCGTCGCGCCCGGAGCCGCCGCCGAGCTTCCCCAGCTGCTCTACCGGATGGGGTGGGACGACGCGGACCTCGACCTGCGCGGTCTGGGGCCCGGCGACCACATCACGGCGCCGCCGTCCGACTTCGGCGGCCTGGGACCCGTCCGCTGGCTGCGTCCGCCTGCCCTGGACACGGCGGAGGCGCCGCCGCAGGCACGGCTGCTGCTCGGCACGCTGGCGTACATCTGCCACCGCCGCCCACCGGCTGCGCCCTGACGCCCTTCGGGCGTGGTCCTCAAACTCCCCCAAGGACTTCGTCCAGGGGGGAACCCCCACGGGCTGGAAAATCCAGCCCGTCCGGCGTTTGAGGACTTCAGGAAGGCGCGGGTGAGGGGAAACCCGCTCAGTCGCCGATCAGCGCATCCACGAACGCCTCCGGCTCGAACGGCGCCAGATCGTCCGCGCCCTCGCCCAGGCCCACCAGCTTCACCGGTACGCCCAGCTCGCGCTGGACCGCGATCACGATGCCGCCCTTCGCCGTGCCGTCCAGCTTCGTCAGCACGATGCCGGTGATGTCCACGACCTCGGCGAAGACACGCGCCTGCACCAAGCCGTTCTGGCCGGTCGTCGCGTCCAGTACCAGCAGCACCTCGTCCAGCGGACCGTGCTTCTCCACGACGCGCTTGACCTTGCCGAGCTCGTCCATGAGCCCGGTCTTGGTGTGCAGACGGCCCGCCGTGTCGATGAGTACGACGTCGGCGCCCTCGGCGATACCTTCCTTCACCGCGTCGAAGGCGATCGACGCGGGGTCGCCGCCCTCGGGCCCGCGCACCGTACGCGCGCCGACCCGTTCGCCCCAGGTCTGGAGCTGGTCGGCGGCGGCCGCGCGGAAGGTGTCCGCCGCCCCCAGCACCACGCTGCGGCCGTCGGCCACCAGGACGCGGGCGAGCTTGCCGGTGGTGGTGGTCTTACCGGTGCCGTTGACACCGACGACCATGATCACGCCGGGGGTGTCGGTGTCGCTCTCGGTCCTGACGACGCGGTCCATGTCCGTACCGAGCAGGTTCAGGAGCTCCTCGCGGAGCAGCGTGCGCAGCTCCTCCGGTGTCCGCGTGCCGAGCACCCGTACGCGCTCGCGCAGCCGGTCGACCAGCTCCTGGGTCGGGGCGACGCCGACGTCCGCGGTGAGCAGCGTGTCCTCGATCTCCTCCCAGGTGTCCTCGTCGAGGTGCTCGCGGGAGAGCAGGGTCAGCAGACCCTTGCCGAGCGTGTTCTGCGAGCGGGCGAGTCGGGCGCGCAGCCGCACGAGACGGCCAGCGGTGGGTTCGGGGATCTCGATCTCGGGCGCGAGAGGCTCGGCGGCGATCAGGTCCTCAAGGCTGACGGGCTCCTTGACGGCCGTCGGGGCGTCGGGGAGGTCCACCTCCTCGATGGTCCGGCGCACTTCGTCGCGCGGTGGCGCCGCGTCCTCGCCGACCTGCGGTTCGGCGGGCGGGGCAGTGACGGTCGGCGCGCTCGGCGGCGCTGCGGGCGGCAGCTGCTTCTTCTTGCGGCTGCTGACCACGAGCCCGCTGATCGCGCCGATCACGACCAGGGCGATGACTACAGCAAGGATGACGATTTCCATAACTCACCCAGTATCAGTCACGTCTATGCCCGAGGAGTGTTCTCGGAGGATCACACGAGGGTCGGGGCGTCGCTTTGGACCTTTTGGGCTGACCGTACGTTGGTGTGCCCGTAAGATGCTGTTCGTTCCCCCCACCCCTGCACGGAGTTCCCCCATGCCTGAAACGTCCGCCCCGGAGTCCGAGGGCGCGATAGAGACCCGCGGTCTTGAGCCCGTCCCCGACGACGAGCGCTCGGGCCGCGTGCGCGAGCTCTTCCCCACCTGGGTCGCCGCCAACATCAGCGTGCTTCTTCTCACCATGGGCGCGGGTCTGGTGGTGTTCAACAAACTGAACATCTGGCAGGTCCTGACCGTCGCCGTCGCGGCGCCCGTCGTCTCGTACGGGCTCGTCGGCCTGATCTCCATCGCGGGCAAGCGCGGCGGCTCGCCCGGCATGGCGCTCTCCCGGGCGGTCTTCGGCCAGCGGGGCAACCTCTTCCCCGGCTCGCTGATCTGGATCGCGCGCTGGGGCTGGGAGACGATCAACGCGGTGACCGGTGCGTACGCCGTGCTGACCGTGCTCGACCTGCTCTTCGGGATCAAGAGCAACACCGTGCTGATCGTCGTGACGCTGCTGCTCTTCGTGGGCTGCACGTTCCTCGTCTCCGGTCTGGGCATCAATGCCCTGCGCCGGTGCAGCACCTGGTCGACGTACCTCTTCGGCGCGTTCAGCGTCCTCGTGCTGGTCTATCTGATCGCCGACACCGACTGGTCGGCCGTCTTCTCCAAGCCGGCCGGCTCGACCGCGATGATGATCGCGGGCATCGGCACCATCGCGGCCGGCGGCATCAGCTGGGTTCCGTCGGGCCCCGACTTCACCCGCTACCTTCCGCGTACGGCGTCGGGCAAGGGCCTGGTCGGCACGACCATCGGTGGCGCGGGCGTCGTCGTCCTGCCGATGGTGCTGATGGGCGCTGTGATGGCCGTCAGTACGCCGGACCTGGCGTCGGCCTCCGACCCGGTGTCCTTCATCGGCGAGCTGCTGCCGAACTGGATCGCCGTTCCGTATCTCCTCATCGCCCTGATCGGCATGCTGCTGATCAACTCGATGTCGATGTACTCGGCGGGCTTCACCGCACAGACGCTGGGCATCAACGTGCCGCGCGCCTGGGCCGTGAGCGTGAACGCGGTCATCAGCCTGATCTTCGGCTTCCTGCTGATGGTGGTGGCGACCAGCTTCTTCGGCTCGTTCATCTCCTTCCTGACGCTGCTCGCGGTGGCGTTCTCGGCGTGGATCGGCGTCTTCGGTGTGGACATGCTGAGCCGTCGTACGTACGACGGTGACGCGCTGATGGACACCAAGCGCACCAGCGCCTACTGGTACCGGGGCGGCTTCGCCTGGCAGGCCATGACCGCGTGGGGCATTGCCCTGGTGGTGGGCATGCTCTTCACCAAGGTCGACTGGTTCAGCGGACCGCTCGCCGGCTCCTGGATCGGTCGCAACGGCCTTGGCTGGGCGGCGACTATCGTCGTAGCGGCTCTGCTGTACGCCGTGCTGCCGAGGCAGAAGGCCGCTGCCGGGGCGCCGGAGTCCGGCATGAGCAAGGATGCCGAGCCGGAGCCCGAGTCCGAGCCCGCCGGAACCCTGTCCATCTGACGAAACGTCAACTAACGTCCCCCTTCGCCACATCGACACCCGGCGGAGGGGGACGTTTCGTCATGGCCTTCACAGTGGTCCGCTTCAACCTCGTCGATCCCGACGCGACACCCGAGACGCTCTCGGCCCGCTACCGGGCCGCCCTGGAGATGGCCGCGTACGCCGACGACCGCGGCATCGACACCGTCCAGACCGAGGAGCACCACGGCGCCGCCAATGGCTGGCTGCCCTCCCCCTTCGTCTTCGCGGGCTCGGTCTTCGGTGCGACACAAGGAAATTCAGCGGCGCGAAGCGCCTCGTTGAGGGGTGGTGGTCGGGAGACGGGCGGGCGCATCTCGGTGACGGTCTCGGCGATCATCGGGCCGCTGTACGACCCGCTGCGGCTGGCCGAGGACATCGCCGTACTCGATCTGATCAGCAAGGGGCGCCTGGTCACGGTCGCGGGCATCGGTTACCGGCCGGAGGAGTACGAGCAGCTGGGCGCCGACTGGGGCAGACGCGGCAAGCTCCAGGACGAGCTGCTGGACACCCTGCTCCAGGCGTGGACCGGTGAGCCCTTCCCGTTCCGCGGCCGCAGCGTCCGCGTCACCCCTCGCCCGTACACCCAGCCGCATCCCCTGCTGCTGATCGGCGGTTCCTCGAAGGCCGCTGCCCGGCGTGCCGCCCGCTTCGGGCTGCCGTTCTTCCCGAGCGCGCATCTGCCCGAGCTGGAGGCTTACTACCACGCGCAGCGGGCGGAGTTCGGGACCGACGGCTTCTGCATGATGCCGGCGGCGAAGACGCCGCTGCTGCATGTCGCGGAGGATCCGGACCGTACCTGGGCCCTGTACGGCGAGCATTTCCTGCACGAGGCGCAGACGTACGCCTCCTGGCAGTCCAAGGACATCACGTCGGCCGTACGTTCCACCGCGACCAGCGTCGACGCGCTGCGCCGCGAAGGTGTGTACCGCGTCGTCACCCCGGACGAGTGCGCGGCGCTCTCCGGCGACAGCCTGGTACTGCATCCGCTGTGCGGCGGGATGCCGGTCGACGAGGGCTGGCGCAGCCTGCACCTCTTCGCCGAAAACGTACTGCCCCGGCTCAAGGGATGAGCCGGGGCAGTACGTGATCGAGGAGAGGGGCGGCGGGGGATTTAGCCCATCTCCTCCAACGCCTTGCCCTTGGTCTCCTTCACGAACTTGAGCACGAAGGGGATCGAGAGCACGGCGAAGACTGTGTAGATCACGTACGTCCCCGAGAGGTTCCAGTCGGCGAGGCTCGGGAAGCTCGCGGTGATCGCCCAGTTGGCGATCCACTGCGCGGACGCGGCGACACCGAGCGCGGCGGCGCGGATCCGGTTCGGGAACATCTCGCCGAGGAAGACCCAGACGACGACACCCCACGAGAGCGCGAAGAACAGCACGAAGACGTGGGCCGCGATCAGCGCGACGATGCCCTGGGTGTGCGGCAGCGTGCCGTCGATGAGGTCGGCGGAGAAGGCCCAGGCTTCGAAGGCGAGGGCGAGCGCCATGCCGGCCGAGCCGATGAGCGCGAGCGGCCTGCGGCCGATCCGGTCGACAAAGACCATGGCGATCACGGTGCCGATGATGTTGATGATCGACGTGGTGAACGAGTAGAAGAACGAGGCGCTCGGATCGATGCCCACCGACTGCCACAGCGTCGCGGAGTAGTAGAAGGCGACGTTGATGCCGACGAGCTGCTGGAAGACCGAGAGCCCTATGCCGACCCAGACGATGGGCAGGAAGCCGAAGCGGCTGCCGAGCAGGTCCCTGAAGGTGGACTTGTGCTCGCTGTGCATCGCCAGCTCGATCTCGGCGATGCGCACGTCGAGGTCGATGTCCTTGCCCTCGACTTCGGCGAGGACCGTCTTGGCCTGGTCGATGCGGCCGGCCGCGATGAGGAAGCGGGGCGACTCGGGGATGGCGAAGGACAGCAGTCCGTAGAGGACGGCCGGGACGACCATCACGCCGAGCATGACCTGCCAGGCCTCGATGCCGAACAGGTCGCCGCGCTGGTCGCCGTCGGCCGCGTTGAGGAGGCCCCAGTTGACGAGCTGTGAGACGGCGATGCCGATGACGATCGCGGCCTGCTGGAACGCGCCGAGACGGCCGCGGTACGCGGCGGGAGCGACCTCGGCGATGTACGCCGGGCCGATCACCGATGCCATACCGATCGCGATACCGCCGAGCACCCGCCACATGGCGAGGTCCCACAGCGAGAACGGGAGGGCCGAGCCGACCGCGCTGACCGTGAACAGGACGGCGGCGATCTGCATGACACGGATGCGGCCGATGCGGTCGGCGAGACGGCCCGCGGTCGCGGCGCCGATGGCACAGCCGATCAGCGCGATGGCGATGACCTGGGCGAGGGTGCCCGAGCCGATGTCGTACTTGCCCCGGATGCCTTCGACGGCGCCGTTGATCACGGAACTGTCGTAGCCGAAGAGGAAGCCGCCCATCGCGGCCGCGGCCGTGATGAAGATGACGTGGCCGAGGTGTTCCGGGTGGGCCTCGCGGGCTCCGGACACCGGCGGTTGCGCAGTGCTGGTCACATGAACTCCTGGGGCCTGGCCGCGTCAAGCCGCCCACCACTTGAAGGTAAAAACAACGTTGCAGAGACTATGCCTTCAAGTTTCGAAGTCAAGGGGGAGTGGTGCGCCAGGCAGTTACCCAGCCGGGACCACTTATGTTCAAGATTTGAAGATCGGGTGCCTGATCAGCGAAGACGCTGGCTGATGACCTTGGAGACGCCGTCCCCCTGCATGGAGACGCCGTACAGCGCGTCGGCGACTTCCATCGTCCGCTTCTGGTGCGTGATCACGATCAGCTGGGAGCTCTCCTGGAGCTCCTCCATGATCCGGATCAGCCGCTGCAGATTGGTGTCGTCGAGGGCAGCCTCGACCTCGTCCATCACATAGAACGGGCTCGGCCTGGCCTTGAAGATCGACACCAGCATGGCCACGGCGGTCAGCGACCGCTCACCGCCCGACAGCAGCGAAAGCCGTTTGACCTTCTTGCCCGGCGGCCTGGCCTCGACGTCCACACCTGTGGTGAGCATGTTGTCGGGATCCGTCAGGATCAGCCTTCCCTCACCGCCAGGGAAGAGCCGCGAGAAAACGCCTTCGAACTCCCGTGCCGTGTCCCGGAATGCCTCGCTGAAGACCTGCTCGACGCGCTCGTCGACCTCCTTGACCACCTGCATCAGGTCGGTCCGCGTCTTCTTCAGGTCTTCGAGCTGCTCGGAGAGGAACTTGTGCCGTTCCTCCAGAGCCGCGAATTCCTCCAGGGCGAGCGGGTTCACCTTCCCGAGCTGCTGGTACGCCCGTTCGGCCGCCTTCAGCCGCTTCTCCTGCTCGGCGCGTACGAACGGCCGGGGCTGGTTACGCGGATGGTCCGGATCGTCGGACAGCTCTTCGCCCTCGGCCGGCGGCGACGGCGGAACGGGCTGATCGGGCCCGTACTCCGCCACCAGCCCCGCCGGTTCCACCCCCAGCTCCTCCAGCGCCCTGGTCTCCAGCTGCTCGATGCGCAGCCGCTTCTCCGCCCCGAGCACCTCGCCCCGGTGGACCGAGTCCGTCAGCTTGTCGAGTTCGCCCTTGAGCTCCCGCCCCCGGCCGCGCTCCACGACGAGGTCGCTCTCACGCTCCGCCTTGGCCGCCTCGGCCGCGGCCCGCTCCTCGTCTGCCCGTACGAGCGACACCTCGACGTGAGCCAGCAGCCGGCGCGCACCGGACGCGACGGCCCCCGCCACCTGCGCCTCGTGCCGCAGCCGGGCACGCCGCTCGTCCGCGCGCGCCCGCGCCTCACGCTCGGCGCGCGCCCCGCGGTCGAGCGCGTCCGCCCGCCCCGCGAGCCCCTTCACGCGCTCCTCGTGCGTACGGACCTGAAGCCGGGCCTCCATCTCGGTCTGCCGGGCATTGGCACCGTCGGCCGCCAGCCGGTCCCGTACGGACGTGTCCGGCTCTTCCTGTACGGGCGCCTCCTCGGCCACGAGCAGCCGCTCCGTCAGCTCCTCGGCCTCCTCGGTGGCCCGCTCCAGCGCGTCCTGGGCCTTGGCCGCCGCTGCGGCGGACCGCTCGGCCTCCCCGGCGGCGCCGCGGGCCTGTCCCGCGAGGCGGCCGAGCTGCTGCGCGACCCCGGACTTCTCCCGGTCGGCGGCCCGGCGACGCTCCCCCAGCTCCTCGACGAGCGCGGCACACGCGGTACGCCGCTCCCCCGCCCGGCGCTGCGCCCCGGCCAGCTCCTCGCACCGTACGGCCAGCTCCTCCAGCTCGGCGGCGGCCTCGTCGACCGAAGCCTGCACTTCGAGGAGGCTCGGCGCCCCCGCGGAACCGCCGTGCGCGAAGTGCGTCCCGAGTACGTCGCCCTCGGCGGTCACAGCGGTGAGCCCGGGATGCGCGGCGACCAGGTCCTCGGCGTCTTCCAGCGTCCCGACGACGACCATGTCCCGTACGAGCCGCTGGACGGCGCGCAACAAGTCGTCGGGCCCCCGCACCAGTTCGGCGACCGGCAGCGGCTCGTGCGCGTGCGCCCCAAAACCGACCCTTTGACCGGGCAGCTCCCGGCCCCGTCCCTCGCCGGGCGCCTCGCCGCGTCCGGCAGGAATCGCAGCGGCGGCCACCCGCCCAGGTTCCGCACAGGCAGCCGACTCGACCACGCCGGCATCGTCCTCGGCAGGGACGGCTCCTGCCCGTGCAGCGCGGATCGCCTCTGCGGGCACACGCGCAGGCTCTGTACCGACCGGAGGCCCGCCGTCGGCTCCGGCCCTGACTGCTTCGATCGCCTCCGCCGAGCCGGTCCGGGCGGGCACCGCTCCCCTTGCCGGAACGTCCGCCTCCCGGCCCGCGCCGCCCGCATCCTGCTCCGGCAGGGTCACGACCGCCGGAGGGTGCGCAGCCGGCGCAGCCCCCTGGCTCGGCACAGCGGGCGCACCGGCGCCCCGCGCTCCCCCCATCAGCAGCGCCGCCCGGCCCGCGTCCTGCTTGCGCAGGAGGCGGATCGCTTCGGCTGCCGTCGCAGGGTCGGTCACGGCGATCGCGTCGGCGGCCGCTCCCAGCGCCGCCGCCACCGGGATCTCGAAGCCCGGGGTCACCGTGAGGAGCTCCGCCGCAGGGCCCAGCAGGCCCGCGAGCCGGTCGTGCGCGGCGAGCAGTACGCCCGTCCCGTCCTTACGGCGCAGACCCAGGGCCAGCGCGTCGTGCCGGGCGGACGTGGCGGCCCGCTTGCGCTCCGCCGCGGTGACCGCCTCCCTGGCCGCCCCGAACTCCGCCTCGGCCTCCGCCAGCTCCCGCTTCGCCGCGTCGTGCCGCTCACCCAGCTCCGCGTCATCCGCGTCCAGACCGTCGACCTCAGCCTTGAGCTGCTCGTACTCCTCCTGGGCCGCGACCGCCCGTTCCTGGGCCTCGTCGCGCGCCGCGGCCAGTCGGTCGATCTCGGCCTGCGCCGAACCGGCACGGCTGCGAGCCGCGTTGACCTGCCCGTGCAGCCGGGCGAGGCCCTCGCGCCGGTCGGCGATGGCCCGGGCCGCGTCCTTGAGCCTGCGTTCCTCGGCCGCCAACTCCCGCTCAAGATCGGCCCGGTGCTCGACCGTGTCCTCCAGCGCCCGCTGCGCCGCCTCCAGCGCTGCCTCCAGCTCCGCCTCCTGCTCACGCACCCTGGCGGCTTCGCGCTCCATGCTTTCAGGGTCTCTGAATCCCGGCCCACGCCGATCCTCCGGAGGCGCGGCCGTCGCGCTCTTCACCCGGGCGTCGGCCAGCGAGACGGTGCCGCGCACCCGCTCGGCCAGCTGCGACAGCTCGTACCAGGTCTGCTGGGCCCGCTGGAGCCGCGGCGCCAAGCGGCGTACCTCTTCCTCCAGCTCGGCCTCGCGCGACAGTGCGGCCCCCAGCTGTGCCTCGGCGGCGTCCTTGCGCTCCTTGAGGGCGGCCTCGTCTGCGATCTCGGTCCGCAGCGCCTCACGCAGCTTCACCAGGTCGTCGGCGAGCAGCCGCAGGCGGGAGTCGCGCAGGTCGGCCTGGATGACGGCGGCCCGCCGCGCCACCGCGGCCTGGCGGCCCAACGGCTTGAGCTGCCGCCGCAGTTCGTCGGTGAGGTCCTGCACCCGCGAGAGATTGGCCTGCATCGCGTCGAGCTTCCGAAGCGCTTTCTCTTTCCGCTTGCGGTGCTTCAGAACACCGGCGGCTTCTTCGATGAAAGCCCTGCGCCCCATTGGATCGGCATGCAGTACGGAGTCGAGCTGGCCCTGCCCGACGATCACATGCATCTCGCGGCCGATACCGGAGTCGGAGAGCAGCTCCTGGATATCGAGCAGCCGGCACGTATCCCCATTGATCTGGTATTCGCTGCCGCCGTTGCGGAACATGATCCGCGTAATGGTTACTTCGGCGTAGTCGATGGGGAGCGCACCGTCGGAGTTGTCGATGGTCAGGGAGACCTCGGCGCGGCCGAGCGGCGGCCGCCCGGTCGTCCCGGCGAAGATGACGTCTTCCATCTTGCCGCCGCGCAGCGACTTGGCCCCCTGCTCACCCATCACCCAGGACAGCGCGTCGACCACATTCGACTTGCCTGATCCATTGGGTCCGACGACGCAGGTGATGCCTGGTTCGAACCGCAGTGTCGTGGCCGATGCGAAGGATTTGAAACCGCGGAGAGTCATGGCCTTGAGATGCACCGCCGCACTCTACCTTTCGCCGCCGGTTTCACCCATGAAGGTGCAGGGCACATCAGACGGTAAGGGAAGAGCTCTACTACGGGGCGGAAAGAAAAAGGGACGCCAGGGCGTCCCTTGTAATGTCTTGCTGGACAGATCTTGCTGTATAGATCTTGAACCAGATCTCAAGCGGCTGGCTGATACGGACAGCCCGACGGGGTCCTCCTTACGAACCCGTGTCAGGTGAGCGCAGGCTCCGCCTGGGGTACGTCGATGTCGATGCTGTCGAGCATCGTTTCTCCGCGGTGCTGAGCGGCGGCGCTGAGTGCGTCGTTTTCGGACTGGATCCGGTTGAGCTCGGATTCAAGGTCCTGGACGCGCTGCTGAAGCCGTCGCATCTCGGCGAGGAGTCGCGGGTCGGAGCCGCCGACGTAACCGAGAAGCGCCTTTGCCATGATGGATGGTCCTCCACACTGAGTGACCGACCGAAGCGGTGGTGGGTCGTGAGGGAATCGCACCCGCGGTGCTTGTCATCTCTGTTGTTCTCAATGCCAAACAGCTAAGGTGCGCGGGGATTCCAGCGTCTCACCAAAAAGTTTGACGGTCAACACGATCACGCCCCGTATCGGCGGGCGACCCGGGGGCAGGCAGGCGCGGGATGCGCGGTGCCGCCTCTTCTGCGGGGCCCTGGGGGCGTAGAGATCATCCTTACTTCGGCAGCCTTCCACGGCAAGCGTTTCTTGGCAACCACCAGGTGATTTCTGCCCCCGGCACCTGCCGGCGGTATACCGGCAGGTGGTCCGGTCGGCCGCTGCGGGTGGAGTCGGTCAGCGGGCCGCGAAGTCGCTGTAGCCGCCGCGCGGGGTACCCCATATCTCCGTCACTCCGTCGACGCGTCCGGGCGTGTCGCCGGAGCGGAGCCACTCCAGCAGACGGTGGCAATTCTCACGCGGGCCCTCGGCGACAACCTGCACCCGGCCGTCCTCCAGATTGAGGGCGAAGCCGGTGAGGCCGCCGATCTCCAGAGCGTTTGCCCTGGTGAACCAGCGGAAGCCCACTCCCTGTACTCGGCCGCGTACCCAGGCGGTGAGCCGTACGTCTTCATTCATGGCTGAACGCTAGCTGGCCATTTACCCATGAGGCACATCTCCCCCACCCGTCATGGGCTACAGTCCCGAGCCAATGAGCCTCATCCCTTCGGGTGAGATTCGTTGACTTCGACCATGAGGAAGGCACAGCAGATGGGACGCCATCGCCAGAAGCGGGCCGCGCCCGTACGGACCGGGCTGCTAGGCGTCTCCGCCGCCGTGGCCGTGGGTGCCGTGGCGTTCACTTCAGGACTGCTGCCCGGCAGCGACAACTACTCCTTGGGCGGGGGCGGCTCCGCCGACCGCGTGCAGGCCGAGGGTTCCGCCGGCTTCGACACGCAGGGCGGCAACAGCGCAGAGCCGACGGACCGCGCGTCGGACCCGGCCGCGGACCGCTCCGGACGTACCCAGTCGCCGTCGCCCACGCCCAGCACGCCCTCGACAAAGCCGTCCGCGGAGTCCTCTGCCGAGCCGTCCGAGCGCGAGACGGTCGCGGACAGCAAGACGGACACGCCCGCCGAGGCCGACAAGAGCAAGAAGCCGGAGCACACCGGGCCCAGCCAGGCGCAGAGGCCTCCATCCAATGGGAACGGGACCGGCGACTCCGACAACTCCGGCGCCGAATCGAGCGCCGAGGCCCGTGTCCTGACCCTGGTGAACCAGGAGCGGTCGAAGGCCGGCTGCAGCCCGGTGCGGGCCGACGGTCCGCTGGCGGCGCTGGCCGAGGCCTTCAGCGAGGACATGGACGCGCGCAACTTCTTCGACCACACCGACCCGGACGGGGCAAGCCCCTGGGACCGCGCCGAGAAGGCGGGCGTCTCGGGTCTCGGCGGCGAGAACATAGCCCGCGGCCAGGCCGACGCCCAGTCGGTGATGGATGCCTGGATGAACAGCGACGGCCACCGCGCGAACATCCTGAATTGCGAATACAAGACCCTGGGCGTCGGAGTGCACATGGCATCCGGCGGACCCTGGTGGACCCAGGACTTCGGCTTCTGAGGCGCCTGAATACACACCCGTACGGATCCGTACAGCACGTATAGCGAAAGGCCCCCGTCCAGGCGACGGGGGCCTTTGCTTTTGCTACTAAGTGGGTCAGGCAGCGACGGCTGCCCGGCCCGCGATGAAGGCCTTGGCGGTCTCGGCGACGCGGCGGCCGAGGTGCTCGGCGGTCGCTATATCCGCCTTGTGTACGCCCTCGGGGCCCTCGTCGGAGTTGGTCTGGGCTGCGGCGCCGGAGAAGAAGCCGAGGCGGTTGAGGTCGTGCTCGGAGCCTTCGGCGGAGTTCCAGCCGGGCGCCAGGCCGAGGTTCACCCAGTGCATGGCGTGCTGGGCGGCGAGGGTCTGGAAGTACTGGAGGGTGTGCAGCTTGTCGCCGCTCTTGGATGCGGAGTTGGTGAAGCCGGCCGCCAGCTTGTTGTGCCAGGTCTTCGTGAACCAGCGCTTGGAGGTCTCCTCGGCGAACTGATGGAAGGCCCCGGAGGCGGTCCCCATGTAGGTGGGCGAGCCGAAGACGATCGCGTCGGAGGCGTCGAGCAGCTCCCACTCGGCGTCGGTGATCTCGCCGACGTTGATCAGGTGGGCGGTGGCACCGGCGTCGGCGGCTCCGGCCCGGACGGCCTCGGCGACGACCGTGGTGTGGCCGTAGCCGGAGTGGTAGGCGATCGAGACAACGGGCGATACAGCGGGGGTGGTCACGGTGGTGGCTCCTCGTCGGCACTTCTGCTCGGTGGGCTGGCAACGAAAGGAAAGCACTAACTTTCAGAAAGCGCAACCCAGCAGTTAGCGCTGCGGAAGAGTATCCTGACCGCATGGACAGGAGCCCCGTACAGCAGTGCGGCGACGATCTCGCGTTCGACGTGTTCTCCCGGGACTGCCCGTCGCGCGCCACGCTGGAGCATGTGACGGGGCGCTGGGGCAGCCTCACCCTCGGAGCTCTGCGTGAGGGCACGTTCCGCTTCAATGAGCTACGGCGCCGGATCGACGGCGTGAGCGAGAAGATGCTGTCCCAGACGCTGCACGCGCTGGAGAGGGACGGGCTCGTACGCCGCCAGGCCCAGCCGACCAATCCGCCGCGCGTCGACTACGAGCTGACGGCCCTGGGACAGGACATCGCGGAGCGCCTGCATGCCCTGATCGAACTCGTCGAGGGGCGCATGCCGGACGTCCTGACAGCGCGCGGGCGTTACGAGGAGACGCGGGGCAATCAAGAGGGGCGCGCGTAGCGCTCTATTGAGGGTGGCGGCGGGAGACGGGCGGGCGCTGACAGCGCGGGCAGAAGTAGCTGGAGCGGTTCATCCAGGGGCGTCGGCGCATCGGCGTACCGCACCGGCGGCAGGGCTCGTCCTCACGCCCGTAGGCGTCCAACGACCGCTCAAAATAGCCTGATTCGCCGTTCACGTTGACGTAAAGGCTGTCGAAGCTGGTGCCGCCGACGGCGAGCGCGGCGTTCATGACGTCCCGTACATGACCGAGGAGCTCGGTCGAGCGGGGGCGCGTGAGGGTCGCGGTGGGGCGCTCGTAGTGCAGTCGTGCGCGCCACAGCGCCTCGTCCGCGTAGATGTTGCCGACTCCGCTGATCAGCGACTGGTCCAGCAGGGCCCGCTTGACGGTCGTACGCCGCAGCCGCAGCGCCGTATGGAACGCGGCGTCGTCGAAAGCCGGGTCCAGGGGGTCGCGCGCGATGTGCGCGATGACGTCGGGGAGCCCGTCCGTGCTGTCAGCGGTGCTGGCGTGCAGCGACAGGCCGCCGAAGGTGCGCTGGTCGACGAAGCGCAGCTCGGTGTGGAGAGCGTCGTCGAAGCGGATGCGGATGCGCAGGTGCTTCTCGTCAGGGACCGTCTCCGGCTGTACGAGCAGCTGGCCGCTCATCCCGAGGTGGCCGAGCACGGACGCGGCGGCGTCTTCGAGCGGCAGCCAGAGGTACTTGCCGCGGCGCCGCGCGGCGCCAATGCGGTGCCCCTTGAGGCGTACGGCGAAGTCCTCACCGCCTGGGAGATGGCGGCGTACGGCCCGGGGATGCAGCACCTGCACCTCGGAGACGGTGCGGCCGGTGACCCAACGCTCCAGCCCGCGCCGTACGACTTCGACTTCAGGCAGCTCAGGCACGGATGCAGCATAGCTCGGTGCCCCCGACCGGAATCCGGTCGGGGGCACCGAGGCAAAGGCCTGCGTACCTCAGGCAGTGGCCGGGGCCGACGGCGATGCGTCGTCGGTCGCCGTGGGCGCTTCGGCGGCGATCTTGGCCGCCACCTCGCGCTCCTCCGCGGCCGTGCGAATCGCACGCCACGCGGACTCCGCCGCCTGCTGTTCCGCTTCCTTCTTGCTGCGGCCGGTGCCGGTGCCGTACGAGACACCACCGACGCGGGCAGCAGCAGTGAAGGTCTTCTCGTGGTCCGGTCCTGTCTCCGAGACCAGGTACTCGGGAACCCCGAGCCCCTCGGTCGCGGTCAGCTCCTGGAGACTGGTCTTCCAGTCCAGGCCGGCACCGAGGCTCGAAGACTTTTCGATCAGCGGATCGAAGAGGCGGTGCACCAGTTCTGATGCTGCCCCGAGACCCTGATCGAGATAGACAGCGCCGATCACCGCTTCAAGGGTGTCGGCGAGGATGGATGCCTTGTCCCTGCCACCCGTGCCCTCTTCGCCCCGGCCGAGCCGGATGAAGGAGCCGAGTTCGAGGCCGCGGCCCACCTCCGCAAGTGCACGCGAGTTGACCACCGCGGCCCGCAGTTTGGCCAGCTGGCCTTCCGGCAGATCGGGGTGGGTTCGGTACAGCGTGTCCGTGACCACCAGGCCGAGCACGGAATCCCCGAGGAACTCGAGGCGCTCGTTGGTGGGCAGACCGCCGTTCTCGTACGCGTACGAACGGTGGGTCAGCGCACGCACCAGAAGGGCGGACTCGAGGTGATACCCGAGCCGCCCTTCCAGAAGCGTGTGGGACGAGGCCGTGTTTTCCGCCTGCTTCTTGGCGTTGACCGCCTTGGCGTCATCCGCCATTTTGTGGCTAGACACGGTGCCTCTCACCAGCCGCTCAGACCTCGAGGACCTGGCGCTTGTTGTAGGTGCCGCAGCTCGGGCACGCGATGTGCTGCAGCTTCGGCTCCTGGCAACGCTCACACGAAACCAGGGTGGGGACCGCAGCCTTCCACTGCGACCGGCGGTGGCGCGTGTTACTGCGCGACATCTTCCGCTTCGGAACAGCCACGGCTACTTCTCCTGCTTCTCGTCGACGCCCGACTCGGCGGCGCCGCTGATGTTGTCCTTCTCGCCGTCCTGGATGGTCCCGGCGAGTCCTTGCAGTGCCGCCCAACGAATGTCGACGGCGTCATGGTTGTGATCGGGATTCTCGTCCAGCCTGACCCCGCACTGGGGGCACAGGCCGGGGCAGTCCTCCCGGCACACCGGCTGCATCGGCAGTGCGAGCACTACCGCGTCACGCAGCACGGTCTCGAGGTCGAACAAGCCGTCCTCGAGGTAGAGCGTGTCCTCGTCGTCCTCGGCGTCGTCGGCCGGCTCCGCCTTGTGGCGGCCCCGGTCATCGGCGTCAGGGTACGAGAACATCTCCTGGAAATCCGCTGCAACGTCGAGCTCCAGCGGCTCCAGACACCTTACGCACTCCCCCTTGGCCGTCGCACGGGCGGTGCCTGTGACGAGCACCCCTTCCATGACGGATTCGAGGCGGAGCTTGAGATCCACCGGTGCGCCCTCGGGCACTCCGACGACCCCTTCGATACCGAAGTCCTTGGGGGCCACTACCGAGCGGGTCAGCCGCTGGAGCGCACCGGGACGCCGACCCAGCTCGTGTGTGTCGAACACGAGGGGGTTGCGGTGGTCGAGGTGGGCGTTCAGGGGTCTTCCTGCTTTCGGATTGCTGTGGTGGGCCGCCATGTCGCAGAAACGAAACGGGCAGCCGAGATCGCGGTCATACGCGCGACCGAAGCGCCAGGATACTTGACGCTTCGCTCAGGGCCCAATCCGGTGACCGGAGACCCCTAACGCCCCTGCTCGTACTCCCGCAGCTGATCGAGGTCGATCATGCTGGTGTCGAAAAGGCTGGTCTCGTCCAGCGCGGCGGCCTGCTGCGGGGGCTGTGCGGGCACCTGCGGCTGCTGGCCGTAGCCCTGGTCGTAACCCTGCTGCTGGTACGCGTAGGGGTCCTGCTGCTGGTAGCCGTACGGGTCCTGCTGCTGACCGGCGTACGGGTCCTGCTGGTGCTGCTGGTACGCGTAGGGGTCCTGCGGCTGCTGCGGCTGCGGCTGCTGGTAGCCGTACGGGTCGTACGGCTGCTGCGCCGGGATCTGCGGCTGCTCCGGCACCGGCACGACGTCCATCGGCACCACGTCCATCGGCACCACGTCCTGCGGCGCGAGTGCGCCCTGCGGCTCGGCGAGGTCCGCGAGGAAGTCCGCGTCGCTGCTGTGCTGCTGCCCCGCGCCGTCCTGGGCCACCATGTGCGCGCCGAGATCGTCCGAGGCCACGCGTCCGTGCAGCTTCTGCCGGCCGCGGCCGACAGCGTCGAGGGTCTTGGAGAGCACGGCCTCGAAGGCGCCGAGCTTGGTGTCGACGTACTCGTCCGCGCGCTGACGCAGGGTCTCCGGGTCGTGGCTGCGCTCGGGGGCCTCCTCGTCGGCGTAGCCCTGCTCGTCGAGGCCGGGGCCCCTGCCGAGCAGCTTCTCGCGGCCGCGGTCGACGGAGCCGAGGGTCTTGGTGAGGACGACCTCGAAGTTCGCGAGCTTGGAGTCGACGTACTCGTCGGCCTCGGCGCGGATCTCCTCGGCCTCACGGCGGGCCTCGGCGAGGATGCGGTCGGCCTCCTCCTGGGAGCGCCGGGCGACCTCGGTGTCGGAGATGAGCGAGCCGCGCTGGGCGTGCGCGGACTCGATGATCCGCTCGGCCTCCTGGCGGGCCTGTTCGGCCAGCTGCTCGCGGCCGCCGATCAGCTCCTGGGCCTGTGCGAGGGAGCCGGGCAGCGCCTGGCGCACCTCTTCGAGCATCGAGAGCAGATCGGCGCGGTTGACCACGCACGAGGCCGACATGGGCATGGACCGGGCGCTGCCGACCGCCTCGACGATCTCGTCGAGCTTCTTCTGCACGTCCACCGTGTGCTCGCCACCTGTTCTTCCGGCTGGAGACGGACGGGACGACTGTACGGGCAGTCGGCCCCCGCCCGACACCTGGTGACGGTCCGTCAGGATGTCACTTCTTCGCGAGGCGCTCGGTGAGAGCGCCGAGGACCCTCGGGGGGACCAGATGGGAGACGTCGCCACCCCAGGCCGCGACCTCCTTGACCAGGCTGGAGGAGAGGAAACTGTAGGTGGGGTTGGTCGGGACGAACAGGGTCTCGACGCCCGAGAGGCCGTTGTTCATCTGGGCCATCTGCAGCTCGTAGTCGAAGTCGCTGACCGCGCGGAGGCCCTTGACGATGGCCGGGATGTCGCGCTCCTTGCAGAAGTCGACGAGAAGGCCGTGGAAGGCCTCGACCTCGACATTGCCGAATTCGGCGGTGATCTCGCGGATCAGGTCGATCCGCTCCTCGATCGTGAACAGTCCCTGCTTCGACTGATTGATCATCACCGCGACGTGTACGACGTCGTACAGCTTGGAGGCGCGGGCAATGATGTCGAGATGTCCATTGGTGATCGGGTCGAATGACCCGGGACAGACGGCGCGGCGCATCTGTAGTCCCTCGCTCTCCGGTCCGGTCATCGTGCGTCTTCGCACGTAGAGGCGGCGCGACCGTACCAAAGCGTGCCCTCGCCGTAGCGACGGGCCCGCAGCGGCTCGAATCCCTTGGGCCACTTGAATTCGCCACCTCTTGTGCTGCGCTCAACGGTGGCGAGGGCATCGTCTTTGAGCCACCCCTGAGTGCGGAGTGTGAGGAGGATCTCGCGAAGATCGTCGTCGGTGACGACGTAGGGCGGGTCGAGGAACACCACGTCGTACGGGGCCTCGGGCGCCGGGCCTGTGACGATCTGTTCCGCTTTGCCCGCCCGGACTTCGGCGCCGGGGAGGCCGAGCGTGCGGACGTTGTCCCGGACCGTGCGGGCTGCCCGGCCGTCGGCCTCGACGAGGAGGGCGTGCACTGCGCCGCGGGACAGCGCCTCCAGGCCTACGGCGCCAGAGCCCGCGTACAGGTCGGCGATCCGGATGCCCTCCAGCGAGCCGAGGAGCGACTCCCACGTGGAGAACATGCCTTCGCGCGCACGGTCGGAGGTGGGGCGGGTGCCGTTGCCCGGCGGGACGGCCAGGCGGCGTCCGCCGGCCGTGCCGGCGATCACGCGGGTCATGGGTGTCGGGTCCTCGGGGTCGTATGCCGTGGGGGTGGAGGGGATCCTGCTCCCCCCATTGTCAACCCTTGTCCAGGTACTGCTCCCTCTCCTTGTCGAGAAGCGCGTCCAGGGCGGTGCGCAGCTCCGGGAGCCGTTCGAGGTCGGGGTCCTCGGTGACGACGGCGACGGCCTCCTCGCGGGCGGCCACGATGACCTCCTCGTCGTCGATGACGGCGAGCATCCGCAGCGACGACCTGACGCCCGACTGGGCCTGCCCGAGTACGTCGCCCTCGCGGCGCTGTTCCAGGTCGATACGGGAGAGCTCGAAACCGTCGAGGGTGGCGGCCACGGCTGCGAGGCGGGCGCGGGCCGGGCTCGCCTCGTGCATCTCGCTGACCAGCAGACACAGCCCGGCGGCCGAGCCACGGCCGACGCGCCCGCGCAGCTGGTGCAGCTGCGATACGCCGAACCGGTCGGCGTCCATGATCACCATGGCGGTGGCGTTGGGGACGTTCACGCCGACCTCGATGACGGTCGTGGCGACCAGGACGTCCACATCGCCGGCGGAGAAGCGGCGCATCACGTCGTCCTTGTCGTCGGGCTGCATCCGCCCGTGCAGGACTTCGACGCGCAGGCCCTTGAGGGGGCCCGAGGCGATCTGATCGGCGATCTCCAGAACGGCGAGCGGCGGCCGCTTCTCGGGGTCCTCGTCGGCGGCGGCCTTCTTCTTGGCGGCCTTCGCGCCCTTCGGCTCGTCCTCGTCGTCGCCGATGCGGGGGCAGACAACGTACGCCTGATGCCCGCTCTCCACCTCTTCGCGCACGCGCTCCCACGCGCGGGCGAGGAAATGCGGCTTGTCCTTGGCCGGGACGACATGGGTGGCGATCGGCGAGCGGCCGGCCGGGAGCTGGTCGAGGACCGAGGTCTCCAGGTCGCCGAAGACGGTCATCGCTACCGTGCGCGGGATGGGTGTCGCCGTCATCACCAGCAGGTGCGGGGGCTGCTTCCCCTTGGAGCGCAGGGCGTCGCGCTGCTCGACTCCGAACCGGTGCTGTTCGTCGACGACGACCAGGCCGAGGTCGTGGAACTGCACCTTGTCCTCGATCAGCGCGTGCGTACCGATGACGATTCCGGCCTCGCCGGTGACCAGGTCGAGCAGGGCCTGCCGACGGGCCGCCATGCCCATGGATCCGGTGAGCAGCACGACTTTGGTGCCCTGCTCCGCGCCGCCGAGCATTCCGCCCTCGGCCAGCTCGCCCATCATTTCGGTGATGGAGCGATGGTGCTGCTGGGCGAGCACCTCGGTGGGCGCGAGCAGCGCGGCCTGGCCGCCCGCGTCGACGACGGCGAGCATCGCGCGCAGCGCGACCATGGTCTTGCCGCTGCCCACCTCGCCCTGGAGGAGGCGGTGCATGGGGTGTTCGGTGGCCAGGTCGTCGAAGATTTCCTTCGACACCTTCTGCTGGCCGTCGGTGAGGGTGAAGGGCAGCTTGGCGTCGAAGGCGTCGAGCAGGCCGCCGGGGACGGGTCGACGCGCGACCGCCGGGAGCTGCGTGTCGGCGAACCGGCGCCGGGCGAGGGCGACTTGGAGGACGAACGCCTCGTCCCACTTGAGGCGCTCACGTGCCTCGGCGATGTCCGCCTTCGTACGGGGCCGGTGCACCTTGCGGAACGCGTCGGGCAGGTCTGTGAGTCCGCGGCCCTCGCGGAGGGCGGGCGGCAGGGGGTCGGCGACCTCCTGCCAGCCGGTGGCTTCCAAGGAGGCCAGGACCAGGTCGACGGTCTTGGCGATCTTCCAGCTCTCCATCTGCGCGCAGGCCGGGTAGAGCGCGATCAGCTGGTTCGCCCACGCCTCGACGGCGTCCGCGCCGCTGTCCTTGCCGAGCATTTCGTACGCCGGGTGGGACAGCTGGCGGACATTGCGGAAGATGCCGACCTTGCCGGAGAACATGCCTCGGCGGCCGGGGAGCAGTTCCTTCTGGTGGTGGTAGATCGACTTGCCGAAGAAGACCAGCTGAAGCCGTCCGCTGCCGTCGGTGAGGGTCACCTCCAGCCGCTGGCCCTTGCCGTTGTTGAACCTCAGGACGCGGGCGTCGGCGACCTGCGCGACGACGGTGGCGTGTTCGTCGAGCGGGAGGTCGGCGAGCTGCGTCAGCTCGCCGCGCTCGGCGTACCGCCGCGGGTAGTGGTGCAACAGGTCGCCGACCGTGTGCAGGTCGAGGTGCTCGGCCATCACCTTCGCGGTGGTGCCGCCGAGCGTCTTCTTGAGTGGTTCGTCGAGCGCGGGCACGGAATCCATTGGACACTATCGCTCTGACAATTGGCGGCCGCCCGATCCCGGAATCCGGGAGCACAGACGCCTGCAAGGCGCTACCTTCGCAGCATGCCCTTCGGCATCGGGCAGGGCTTGTCCGTCATGAGTCCGCATCAGCGGGCGAGTGAGAAGCCACCGCGTTCACGCACAGGCGGAGTCACTGGACACCATGGCTCTGGCTCGGGGCCCGACAGGTGTGCCCGAAGCGCCCGGGAACAGGATCCGCGATGCCGCGGGCCCTGTTCCCGGGCGCTCTCATTCCACGCCGATCAGCAGCGGGGACGACTGACGACCGCCGTCGTACGTCACCGTGTCCACCGCCAGGTGCGATTCGCGGACGTGGGCCTCCAGGTACTCCGCCAGCCCCTCCGGCGCCTCTTCGCCCAGGACCAGGGTGACCATTTCGCCGCCCGCGGCCAGCATCCGGTCCAGGACCGTACGGGCCGCCGCCGTCAGGTCGGAACCGATCACCACCACATCGCCGTCGATCAGGCCGAGCACGTCGCCGGCCTGGCAGATGCCCGCCATCGTCCAGGACTGCCGTTCCGCGACGGTGAGTTCGCCGTAGCGGGTGGCTCCCGCCGCCGACGTCATCGCCACCACGTCCTCGTCGAAGCTGCGGTCCGGCTCGTGGACGGCGAGGGCCGCGATGCCCTGGACCGCCGCGCGGGTGGGGATGAGCGCGACCCGTACACCTTCCGTACGGACCTGTTCCGCCGCTGCGGCTGCCGTGTGTCGCAGGTCGGCGTCGTTGGGCAGCAGGACCACTTCGCGCGCGTGCGCGCGCCGGATCGCCTCCGCCAGCTCGCCGCTCGCGGGCGGCTCCCCGGGGCGTGCGAGCACCGTGGTCGCGCCCGCCTCGGCGCACAGGCTCGCCAGGCCTTCGCCGGGGACCACGGCCACGACCGCCCGCTGGGCCCGCTCGCGGCGGGGTGCGCCACGGTCGGCGGCGAAGTGGGTGATGCGGATGCGGTACGGGCGGCCTGCCTCGACGCCCGCCTCCACTGCCGCGCCGGCGTCGTCCACGTGCACATGGACGTTCCAGAGGCCGTCGCCGCCGACGACCACGAGCGAGTCGCCGAGGCCGTCGAGACGGGTCCGCAGCCGATCCACCGCCGCGTCGTCCGCCTCCAGCAGATAGATCACCTCGAAGGCTGGGCCGCCGGCCCCCTCCGTAGAGCCCGCCGAGTCCGGTGAGTCCGCCGGGCAGTGGTCCACCGGGTGTGGCAGCTCTCCGCGCCGTCGTACAGCGACCGCTTCGCCCGAGACCGCCTCGACCAGCGCGCCGAGTACGGTCAGCAGCCCCTGCCCGCCCGCGTCGACGACACCCGCGCGGCCCAGCACCTCCAGCTGCCCAGGTGTCGCGTCGAGGGCCGTGCGCGCCCCTTCGTACGCCGCACGCGCCACCTCCACCGTCCCTCCGTCGACGGTCTCCGCCGAGGTGGCCGCCGCAGTGGCCACCGTCAGGACGGTGCCCTCCACGGGGTGTGCGACCGCCCGGTACGCCGATTCGGCCGCCTTGCGCAGGGCGCCGCGCAGGGCGGTCGAGTCGTCGGACAGCACCTGCGCCATGCCGCGCAGCAGCTGCGCCAGGATCGTGCCCGAGTTGCCCCGCGCCCCCAGCAGCGCGCCGTGAGCCATCGCCCGTACGACGTCCGCGAGAGCGGGCACCGATGCCGGGTCCGTCACGGTCTCGTGCGCGGTGAAGACGGCTTCGACCGCCTGGGCGGCGGATTCCACGGTCAGATAGAGGTTGGTTCCGGTGTCTCCGTCCGCGACCGGATAGACGTTGATCGCGTCGATTTCCTCGCGGGCTCTGCCCAGCGCTTCCAAGGCCAGTGAGCACCAGGCTCGCACCGCGACGGCGTCGAGGGTCTGCGGCACCTGGCGTCCTCCTTGAGAGCGGTTAGCACCGCAGGGTAGTCCCGCAAGGGGCCCGCTCAGAGGCAGGGGCCGGGACGGGGGCCGCGGCAGCCATGGTAGTTTCGTTGTACGGGAGCAGCCGATGTATGCTGCTCCGGTTGCCCGATGAAAATCGGGACTTTCCCCCGGCTACGCCACTCGATTCTTCGATCCCGGCATGCCGGGATCCACTGTAAGTGCACCTGAAGTCTTTGGAGTGACCCGTGGCTGCCAACTGCGACGTCTGCGGCAAGGGGCCGGGCTTCGGCAACAACATTTCGCACTCGCACCGCCGTACGTCTCGTCGCTGGAACCCCAACATCCAGCGCGTGCGTGCAGTGGTCGGTCGGACGCCGAAGCGGCTCAACGTCTGCACCTCGTGCATCAAGGCCGGCAAGGTCTCGCGCTGACGTATGCCAAGCGCGGCCACCTGCTGGTTGCTTAAGAACCGGTCCACCTTCGGGTGGGCCGGTTTTTTTGTGTGCCGGCACTGCGCTCGGGACGGTGAGCTCCAGCCGCTCGCCGTCGAGTTGCCGGCAGAGGTGGGGACCTGACCCCCCGACATCAGGCTGAAGGACTGCGCCTGAGCCGCCAGCCGTGATCCACCGGGCCGATCCCCGCGCCGAGTGCGAACCCGGCGGCGATGGCCTCGGTCACGTACTCCTTGGCCGCGGCCACGGCCTGCGGCACGTCGAGCCCCTTCGCGAGTCCCGACGCGATCGCGGAGGCCAGGGTGCAGCCCGTGCCGTGCGTGTGCCGGTTGTCGTGCCTCGGGGCGCGGAGCCAGTGTTCCTCGCGGCCGTCCGTCAGCAGGTCCAGCGCGTCTCCGGGCAGGTGGCCGCCCTTGACCAGGACCCAGCGCGGCCCGAATTCGAGCATCGCGTCGCCCGCCCGCCGCATGTCGGCCTCGGATTCCACGCGTACGCCGGTGAGCTGCGCCACCTCGTCCAGGTTCGGGGTGGCGACGGTCGCCGTCGGCAGAAGGCGCTTGCGTACGGCGTCGAGGGCGGAGGTGGCGAGCAGCGGGTCTCCGTGCTTGGAGACGCCCACCGGGTCGACGACCACCGGGGCGCCGGTGTCTGCCAGCAGTTCCGCGACGGTTTCGACCAGTTCGGCCGAGGACAGCATGCCGGTCTTGACGGCCTGTACGCCGATGTCGTCGACGACGCTGCGGTACTGGGCCCGTACGGCCTCGACCGGAAGGTCCCAGACGCCTTGCACGCCCAGGGAGTTCTGCGCGGTGACCGCCGTCAGCACGCTCATGCCGTGCACGCCGAGCGCCAGCATCGTCTTGAGATCCGCCTGGATACCCGCACCGCCGCCGGAATCCGATCCGGCGACGGTGAGGACGCAAGGAAGTATTCGCATGCCTGCGAATCTAGCCGGTCCCACCCGGTTCTACGGAGCCGTCTCAATGTCGCCGAAGTGGTCCCAGCCGCCCTTGCTGGTCCAGGGCGCCCCGTCGACCGTCACCTGCGGCAGCACCGACGGGTTGAGGACCTCGCCGATCACCTTCCAGCGGGCGGGCAGCTTCGCGTCCGGCGGGAACGTCGCCACGATCGCGTGGTCCTCTCCCCCGGTGAGCACCCACTGCAGCGGGTCCACACCCACCGCCTGCCCGATGTCCGACATCTGGGTCGGGATGTCGATGAGCCCGGAACGCAGGTCGATACGGACCTTGCTGGCCTCCGCGATGTGCCCGAGGTCGGCGACGAGCCCGTCACTGACGTCGGTCATGGCGGTGGCGCCGAGCCCGGCGGCCGCGGGGCCCGCGTGGTACGGCGGCTCGGGGCGCCGGTGCGCCTCGACGAAGGCGCGCGGCGAGCGGAAGCCGCGCGAGAGCACCGCATGCCCGGCCGCCGACCAGCCCAACCAGCCGGTGACCGCGACGACATCGCCGGGCTGGGCGCCGGACCGCGTCACGGGCTCGTGATTGCGCAGATCGCCGAGCGCGGTGATCGCGACGGTGATGGTGTCCCCGCGTACGACATCGCCGCCCACGACTGCGGCGCCCGCGACCTGGCATTCGTCCCTGATGCCGTCCATCAGCTCGGTCGGCCAGGCGACGGGAAGTTCGGCGGGGACGACGAGGCCGAGGAGCAGCGCGGTCGGGACCGCGCCCATGGCGGCGATGTCGGCGAGGTTCTGGGCCGCCGCCTTGCGGCCCACGTCGTACGCCGTCGACCAGTCGCGCCGGAAGTGGCGGCCTTCGAGCAGGATGTCCGTACTCGCCACGACCCGTCGGTCGGGTGCCGCCACGACCGCGGCGTCGTCGCCGGGCCCGAGACGTACCGCCGGTGTGGTGGTGAGCCGGGAGGTCAGCTCCCTGATGAGCCCGAACTCGCCCAGCTCGCCCACTGTGCCCTTCATGGATATGCCCCTTCTGCCCCAGTGCGCTTGCGGTCGCGAGCCATCACTGCTGTAGGTACCGTCAACTCATACGTCAACTTAAGTTCTCCGTACGCCGCGCTCCCCGCGTCGGCGGGCGCGCGGGTCTCCCCGATGCCCACGACGACGCGATACGGTGGCGTCTCTTCTCCCCACATGATCCTCGTGGCCGCCCTGGAGGTTCCGTGGTACAGGCGTACATCCTCATCCAGACCGAGGTCGGAAAGGCGTCGACCGTCGCCGAGACCATCGGCAAGATCCCGGGAGTGATTCAGGCCGAGGACGTGACAGGACCCTATGACGTGATCGTGCGCGCGCAAGCCGATACGGTCGATGACCTCGGCCGCATGGTGGTCGCCAAGGTCCAGCAAGTGGACGGGATCACCCGCACCCTGACCTGCCCGGTCGTGCACATCTAGCCCCCGTCTACGCTTGGCCGGTGACTTCTTCCCGCCGGCTTCTCTGCCTGCCGTCCGCCGCGCTGATGCTGCTCGCCGCCGCCGGCTGCTCCTTCACGGACGACGCCGTGGCGGTCCCTGCTCCCGCTCCGTCCGTGGAAGAGGCCGGGATGTGCCGGGCGCTGCACCGGGAGCTGCCGGAGTCCGTCGCGGGGCACGAGCGGCGCACCGCGGAGCCGGAGTCGGACCTCACCGCTGTGTGGGGAGATCCGGCGATCGTACTGCGCTGCGGTGTGCCCCGGCCGGAGAAGATGAGCGACCCCCGGGCCAAGGCGGTGGAAGCGGACGGCGTGAACTGGATGCTGGAGCCGCAGGGCGACGCCCGCCAGCGCTTCACCACCACCTACCGCGACGCCTACGTCGAGGTCACGCTCCCCGCGAAGTACGCCCACGACGTCACGCCGTTGGCAGCCTTCGCGGGGGCCGTGAAGAAGACGGTGCCCAAGAGTCTTTAGCGCACCCTTCGCGCTCTAGCGCAGGCCCGTGGAGCGGCGCAGCGCGGCCTGGATCAGCCGGTCGACGAGCTCCGGGTAGGAGACGCCGGTCTCCTGCCACATGCGCGGGTACATCGAGATCGGCGTGAAGCCCGGCATCGTATTGATCTCGTTGATCACGAACTCCCCGCTGTCCAGCAGGAAGAAGTCCGCGCGTACGAGGCCTTCGCAGGACGCGGCGTCGAAGGCGTCGACCGCGAGGCGCCGTACCTCGGCGGTCTGCTCCTCGGTCAGCGGCGCGGGCACGAGGCCGGCCGCCGAGTCGATGTACTTGGCCTCGAAGTCGTAGAAGTCGTGGGACGTGACGGGCGGGATCTCGGCGGGCACGCTCGCGCGCGGGCCGTCCTCGAACTCCAGCACACCGCACTCGATCTCACGGCCGCGCAGCAGCGACTCGACCAGGATCTTGGGGTCGTGGCGCCGCGCCTCCTCGATCGCCTCGTCGAGACCGGAGAGGTCGTCGACCTTGGTGATGCCCATGGACGATCCGCCGCGGGCGGGCTTGACGAAGAGCGGCCAGCCGTGGTCGCCGGCGAAGCCGATGATCTTCTTGCGTACTGCGGAGGGGTCGTTCTCCCACTCGCGTGGGCGGATGACCTCGTACGGGCCGACCGGCAGCCCGAAGGAGATGAACACCCGCTTCATGTACTCCTTGTCCTGGCCGACGGCCGATGCGAGCACACCTGAGCCGACGTACGGGACACCGGCGAGTTCGAGGAGGCCCTGGAGGGTGCCGTCCTCGCCGTACGGGCCGTGCAGCATGGGGAACACCACGTCGACCTCGCCCAGCGCCTTGGGCACCGCGCCCGGTTCGCTGTAGACGACTTCGCGGCTGCCCGGGTCGACCGAAAGCACCACGCCGCCCTCCGCCGACTCGGCGAGGTCCTCGACGCTCGGCAGCGCGCGGTCGGCGATGGCCATCCGGTCGGGATCGTCGGCGGTCAGGGCCCAGCGGCCGTCCGTCGTGATGCCGATCGGCAGTACGTCGTACTTCTCACGGTCGATGGACCGCAGTACGGCGCCGGCCGTGACGACCGAGATGGCGTGCTCGGAGCTGCGACCGCCGAAAACGACGGCCACCCGCGGCTTGCGGGACTCCTGCGCAGGGCTCTGGGGGAGGTTCTCGCTGCTCATATCGCGATGAGACTACCGTGCACATCCGGCGCCGTGGAGTGCGGGCGCGGCGCGGCGTGCTGCCCGGCGCCCCGGGCCGGTGGCCGGAGCTTCCCGGGCCCGGGGCCGGAGGCCACCGCAGCATCGGGAAGCCCGCGAAGCGGTGCGAGCGGTGCGTCTGGAAGGGCTCAGCGGCGCTCGGGCTTGGCGCTGCGTGACATCAGTTCCTTGACCGCGACGATCGGCGGCTTGCCCTCGTGGACGATGCTCACGACCGTCTCGGTGATCGGCATGTCGACACCGTGGCGCTGCGCCAGATCCAGCACGGACTGGCAGGACTTGACGCCCTCGGCGGTCTGCTTGGTCGCGGCGATGGTCTCCTGGAGCGTCATGCCGCGGCCGAGGTTCGTACCGAAGGTGTGGTTGCGCGAGAGCGGCGACGAGCAGGTGGCGACCAGGTCGCCCATGCCGGCGAGGCCGGCGAAGGTGTGCGCGTCGGCGCCCATCGCGAGGCCCAGGCGGGTCGTTTCGGCGAGTCCGCGGGTGATCAGCGACGCCTTGGTGTTGTCGCCGAGGCCCATGCCGTCCGCGATGCCGACGGCGAGCGCGATGACGTTCTTGACGGCGCCGCCCAGCTCGCAGCCGACGACGTCGGTGTTGGTGTACGGGCGGAAGTACGGCGTGTGGCAGGCGGACTGGAGGCGGATGGCCGTCTCCTCGTCGCGGCAGGCGACCACGGCTGCCGCCGGCTGGCGCGCGGCGATCTCCTTGGCGAGGTTGGGCCCGGTGAGGACGGCGACGCGCTCGGCGGGGACCTTGGCGACCTCCTCGATCACCTCGCTCATCCGCTTCGCGGTGCCGAGTTCGACGCCCTTCATCAGGGATACGAGCACGGTGTCGGTGCGCAGCAGCGGCGCCCAGGCGGCCAGATTCCCGCGCAGCGTCTGCGAGGGCACGGCGAGCACCGTGAAGTCGGCGCCCTGTGCGGCCTCGGCGGGGTCGGTGGTGGCCCGTACCGCCGCAGGGAGTTCGATGCCCGGCAGGTAGTCCGGGTTGGTACGGGTGGTGTTGACGGCGTCGACGAGCTCGGCTCGGCGGCCCCAGAGGGTCACCTCGCAGCCCGCGTCGGCGAGCACCATGCCGAAGGCCGTACCCCAGGAGCCCGTTCCGAATACGGCCGCCTTGACCGGCTGGCGTGTCACTTTGCGCTCTCTCCTTCGGCCTCGCGCCGCTGCTGCGCACGGGCCCTGCGATGGTCGTACGGCTGGGCGGGCGCGGTTTCGCCGCGCAGTTCGGCGAGCTGCTCGGTGATGGCGGCCATGATGGCCTCGGTTGCGTCGCGCAGCACGTCGGGGGTCGGTTCCATGTCGTAGAACCGGTTGAGGTCGACCGGCGGTCCGGCCTGCACCGAAAGGGTTTTGCGCGGAAAGAGCCGGAGTTTGTCCTCTTTGGCGTACGGCGGCATCGCCAAGTTGGCGCCCCACTGGGCGACCGGAATGACGGGTGCCTTGGTCAGGAGGGCCACGCGCGCCGCTCCCGTCTTGCCGGCCATGGGCCACATGTCGGGGTCGCGGGTGAGGGTGCCTTCGGGGTAGAAGGCGACGCATTCGCCGCGCTCGATGGCGTCCACGGCGGCCCGGAAAGCGTCAAGTGCGTTGGTGGTCTCGCGGTAGACGGGGATCTGGCCCGTACCGCGCAGCATCATGCCGACGAAAGGGGTTTTGAACAGACCGGCCTTGGCGAGCAGGCGGGGAACGCGTCCGGTGTTGTACTGGAAGTGCCCGTAGGAGAGCGGGTCGAGGTACGAGTTGTGATTCACCGCGGTGATGAATCCGCCCTCGGCCGGAATGTGCTCCATTCCGCGCCAGTCCCGCTTGAACAGAACCACCAGCGGCGGTTTAGCGATGACCGCCGCCAGGCGGTACCAGAAGCCGATTCTGCGGCGGGACACTCGGACACCTTCCTCTAGGACCGGGCTGCTTGTACTTGTGTGCCTGGTCAGCCGCACAAGTGTCGCCCCATGCCCCCTGTCTGTCGAGAACACCGTACGCCCCGGGTACGCGCCCGGACCGCCTGACTGCCGCACGGACAGGCCACAATGGGGCCCGACGCGCATTGGGCCGCGCATTGGACGGAGGCTTGCCACTGAACACGCTCCGGACCGCTCCCTGGTCCCTGGTCGTCCCGCTGAAGCCCCTGTTGCTGGCCAAGAGCAGGCTCGCCCCCTTCGTCGGCGACGCGTTGCGTCCGGGGCTCGCTCTCGCCTTTGCCCAGGACACGGTGGCCGCGGCGCTGGCCTGTCCTGCCGTACGTGATGTGGTGGTCGTCACGGACGACGCCTCGGCGGGGGCCGCCCTGGCCACCCTCGGGGCGCGCATAGTGGCGGACACCCCGGGCGCGGGCCTCAACGCCGCCCTGACGCACGGGGCGCGCACGATACGGGCGCTGCGGCCGGGCGCAGCGGTCGCCGCGCTGAATGCGGATCTGCCCGCACTGCGTCCCGCCGAATTGCAGCAGGTGCTCGATTATGCGGCCGTATTTCCTCGTGCATTTCTGGCGGACGCGGCGGGAATCGGGACGACTCTGCTTTCTGCTGCGCCCGGTGCGGAATTGGCGCCGTCGTTCGGCGGCCCTTCGCGTGCCCGGCATTCCGCTTCCGGGGCGCGGGAAATCCTGCTCGACGCGGTGGATTCCGTACGCCAGGACGTGGACACCGGTAACGATCTGCGAGCGGCGCTGACGCTCGGTGTCGGCCCGCGCACGGCCCGGCAGAGCGAGGCCCTCGGGGGTGTCCGGTCGGTCTCCGTGGGTGAAGGAGCGGGGCTTGGTGCGTGCAGCTGCAAGGCGGAGGAGGGAGGCGACGCGATGGGGGTCCCCCTGTTCGAGCGCAGTCGAGAACTTGGGGGAGTCAGTGACCGACGACAACGCCGCAGATGTGCGTGCCAAGCCCCGCGACGCCGCGGAGACCGACCGGACACCCCCTAGCCGACGGGCCGCCGCTTGTATAGGTACGCTGCGGCCATGCAGGCGACCGCGTACACGTACGACTCCGAGACCCGCAGCGGCAGTGTGCTGCTCGACGACGGCACCCCGGTGGAATTCGACGCCCGGGCCTTCGACGCGGGCGGCCTGCGGCTGCTGCGCCCCGGGCAGCGGGTGCGTATCGAGGCGGAGGGCGAGGGTGCGGATCTGCGCATCACGCTGGTGACGCTCCAGACCTTCTGATCCGGGGCCCCGGCTGGGGCGCGTAAACACCGCGGGCCGGGCTCCCCGGAGGGAGCCCGGCCCGGCGCGTGTTCCTTGCTGCCCTTACTTCTTGGCAGTGGTCTTCTTCGCGGTGGTCTTGCGCGCCGTGGCCTTCTTGGCCGGTGCCTTCTTCGCGGTGGCCTTCTTGGCCGGCGCGGTCTTCTTGGCGGCGGCCTTCTTGGCGGCGCCCGCGGCCTTCTTCGCCGCCGGGGCCGCCTTCTTGGCCGCCGCGGCCTTCACGGCGGGAGCCTTCTTCGCGGGCGCCTTCTTCGCCGCCACCTTCTTGGCGGCGGTGACCTTCTTCGCGGGCGCCTTCTTCGCCGCGGCCTTCTTGGCGGCGGCCTTCTTCGCCGCGGCCTTCTTGACCGTCGGGGCAGCACCGCCGGTCAGGCTGCCCTTGGGCGCCTTCTTCACGGCAACCTCGCCGCCCCTGGGGAGCTTCTTCGAGCCGCTGACCAGGTCCTTGAAGCCCTGTCCCGCACGGAAACGCGGAACGGAGGTCTTCTTGACCCGCACGCGCTCACCCGTCTGAGGGTTGCGGGCGTAACGGGCCGGACGGTCGACCTTCTCGAACGATCCGAATCCGGTGACCGAAACACGGTCGCCGGCGACAACCGCACGGACGATCGCGTCGAGTACCGCGTCGACCGAGTCGGCGGCCTGCTGGCGGCCGCCGACCTTGTCGGCAATCGCTTCTACGAGCTGCGCCTTGTTCACGTCTTCCCCTTCGGAGACATTGCCAGAACGAATGTGTTCAAGCTTTTTCGCACGTTAGGCAGATATATACCGCAAATCAAACACGAAACGGGCTAATCACCCTAGTGCCGCAACGAAGTAGACCTGGCAGAGTTCCGCAGGTCTCAGTCGCCTTCAGGGAATCGACCCTCGTCGAGGTCCTTCATCAACCTGTCCAGGCGCCTTGCCGCATCGGCGAGATCGTGTTTCGCCGCGGCCGTTATGACCAGCAGCTTCCGGGTCAGCGCCATCCGTACGCCCTCCGGGACTTGCAGTGTGCGCACCCTTGTGTGTGCTTCTTTCAGCCGGTCCGCGACTGCCTCATAGAGCTTGAGTTGGCTGTCGCGTTCCATGCACCGATTGTGCCATCTGGGGCGAGTTGTCGCCTCCGGCGGGGGCAACTAGTGGAATCCGGGCCTCCAGGAGACCTGGCCGATGTGCCCCGAAAAATCGTCAACTTCCCCGCACTTACAGGCCAGTTGAGGCCGGAACATGCCGTTGCCCCCCGCCGTGATCGGCGGGGGGCAACGGGGTGATACGAGGGGTCAGAGCTGCACCGTACTCGGCTTGAACGACGGCCTACCGGCCTCGTACGCCGCGATGTCTGGCTCATTCTGGAGGGTGATGCTGATGTCGTCCAGACCGTTCAGCAGCCGCCAGCGGGCATTTTCGTCGAGTTCGAAGTCCGCCGTGATGCCCTTGGCACGAACTTGACGGTCCTGGAGGTCCACCGTGATCTCGGCCGTGGGGTCGGCGTCGACCAGGTCCCAGAGCGCGTCGACCGTCTTCTGGTCCAGTACGACGGTCAGCAGGCCGTTCTTGAGCGAGTTGCCGCGGAAGATGTCGGCGAACCGCGAGGAGATCACGGTCTTGAAGCCGTAATTCTGCAGGGCCCACACGGCGTGTTCGCGCGAGGAGCCCGTACCGAAGTCGGGACCCGCCACCAGAACCGTGGCGCCTTTGCGCTCCGGGCGGTTGAGGACGAACTCCGGGTCCTTGCGCCAGGCCTCGAAAAGCCCGTCCTCGAAGCCGTCGCGGGTGACCTTCTTCAGCCAGTGGGCCGGGATGATCTGGTCGGTGTCGACGTTGCTGCGGCGCAGCGGGACGGCCCGGCCGGTGTGTGCGGTGAAAGCTTCCATGGCCATGCTGCTCAGGCCTCCACGAGCGTCGGAGCGTCGGACAGGTCTGCGGGCGCGGCCAGGTGGCCCAGTACGGCGGTGGCCGCGGCGACCTGCGGCGACACCAGGTGGGTACGGCCGCCCTTGCCCTGCCTGCCCTCGAAGTTGCGGTTGGAAGTGGACGCGGAGCGCTCACCGGGGGCCAGCTGGTCCGGGTTCATGCCCAGACACATCGAGCAGCCGGCGTGCCGCCATTCGGCGCCCGATGCCGTAAAGACCTTGTCCAGGCCCTCCTCGATGGCCTGGAGGGCGACCCGTACGGAACCGGGAACGATCAGCATCCGTACGCCGTCGGCGACTTTGCGGCCGTCCATGAGCGCGGCCGCGGCACGCAGGTCCTCGATGCGGCCGTTGGTGCACGAGCCTACGAAGACGGTGTCGACCTTGATCTCACGCAGCGGCTGCCCGGCGGTCAACCCCATGTACTCCAGGGCTTTTTCGGCGGCGAAGCGCTCCGAAGCGTCCTCGTACGAAGCAGGGTCGGGGACGTTCGCCGACAGCGGCACGCCCTGGCCCGGGTTGGTGCCCCAGGTGACGAACGGGGCCAGTTCGGCGGCGTCGATGACGACCTCGGCGTCGAAAACGGCGTCGTCGTCGGTGCGCAGCGTCTGCCAGTACGCGACGGCGGCGTCCCAGTCCTCGCCCTGCGGGGCGTGTACGCGGCCCTTCAGGTAGTTGAAGGTGACCTCGTCCGGGGCGATCATGCCCGCCCGCGCGCCGGCCTCGATCGACATGTTGCAGATGGTCATCCGGGCCTCCATCGAGAGCTTCTCGATGGCGGAACCGCGGTATTCGAGCACATAGCCCTGACCGCCGCCGGTGCCGATCTTCGCGATGATCGCGAGGATCAGGTCTTTGGCGGTTACGTCGGCGGGCAGTTCGCCCTCGACCGTGATCGCCATGGTCTTCGGCGGGGCCATCGGCAGCGTCTGGGTGGCCAGTACGTGCTCCACCTGCGACGTACCGATACCGAAGGCCAGCGCGCCGAACGCGCCGTGGGTCGAGGTGTGGCTGTCGCCGCAGACCACGGTGGTGCCGGGCTGGGTCAGTCCCAGCTGCGGTCCCACTACGTGGACGACGCCCTGCTCGACATCGCCCAGCGGGTGCAGCCGGACGCCGAATTCCGCGCAGTTCTTGCGCAGCGTCTCCAGCTGGGCCCGGGAGACCGGGTCCGCGATCGGCTTGTCGATGTCGATGGTCGGGGTGTTGTGATCCTCGGTGGCGATGGTGAGGTCGAGCCTGCGCACCTGGCGACCGCTCTTGCGGAGGCCGTCGAAGGCCTGCGGGCTGGTCACCTCGTGCAGCAGGTGCAGATCGATGAAGAGGAGATCGGGCTCGCCGTCGGCGTGCCTGACGACATGGTCGTCCCAGACCTTCTCCGCGAGTGTCCTACCCATCGCTTTCCCTTCGGCCGGCGTCTTCGCCGGACCCATCTAGAGATCGGGTCGCCCCCGTCCGGACCCCCGTACAGGGCGGTGGCTACGGGCCGTCGTGTGGCCTCCCCTCCAGATTCGCAAGTTCCCGAGAAAATTGAACTTGCGTTTCACAGAGTGAGACGCGAGTATCGACGCATGGACAACTCTAGCGGCGTCGGCGTTCTCGACAAGGCAGCTCTGGTACTGAGCGCTCTGGAGTCCGGTCCGGCCACCCTCGCCGGGCTGGTCGCGGCGACCGGGCTCGCACGACCCACGGCACATCGCCTTGCCGTGGCACTGGAACACCACCGGATGGTGGCGAGGGACATGCAGGGCCGTTTCATCCTCGGCCCCCGGCTGTCGGAACTGTCTGCCGCAGCGGGCGAGGACCGGCTGCTGGCCACGGCAGGGCCCGTGCTCACGCACCTGCGTGACGTGACCGGCGAGAGCGCGCAGCTCTACCGCCGGCAGGGAGACATGCGCATCTGCGTGGCCGCCGCGGAACGGCTGTCCGGACTCCGGGACACCGTCCCCGTCGGCTCCACGCTGACCATGAAGGCGGGCTCGTCCGCCCAGATCCTGATGGCCTGGGAGGAGCCGGAGCGCCTGCACCGCGGTCTCCAGGGCGCCCGCTTCACGGCGACCGCCCTCTCCGGCGTACGCCGCCGTGGCTGGGCCCAGTCGATCGGCGAGCGGGAGCCGGGCGTGGCCTCGGTGTCGGCGCCGGTGCGCGGTCCTTCCAACCGGGTGGTCGCCGCCGTCTCGGTCTCCGGACCGATCGAGCGGCTGACCCGCCACCCGGGCCGGATGCACGCCCAGGCGGTCATCGACTCGGCCGCGCGCCTGTCGGAGGCCCTGCGCCGCTCCGGCGGCTGATCCGGGCGGTGCGGGCGGAAGCCGGGGGCGGGAACGCCGTCGGCTCAGAGCCGCTCGGCGTTGGTCGCCCCCGCGTACCGCAGGCGCAGCCTCAGCCGGCCGTCCACCGTGCGGATCTCCACCGATTCGCAGAGGTTGCGCATCAGCCACAGCCCGTCATCGGCGCCGGCCTGTGCGCCGGGCGGTGCGAATCCCGCCCAGGTGGCCGGTGCGGGCGCGCGGTCCCCGGCGAACAGGTCCCAGACGAGGACACCGGGCTCCTCCCAGGCACACACCCGCGCGCCGGTGGCCCCGTGGCTCATCAGGTAGGTCAGCGCCTCGTTGGCCACGGTCTCGGCCATCGCCAGGCGTGCCCCCGCGAGGCCCGCCGCCTCGGCCCGGTCGCGTACGAAGCGGCGTACGGCGGCCGGGGTGGCACGCCCCTCCAGCACGGCGGCACCACCGGGCGGCGCCGGCAGCGGGGCGTCCGCAGCCGCTGCGTAGGCATGCGGATCGACGTATGCCGCACTGGGGAGGATCTCGGACCCGACCACATGGCCGGGGTGCGTGGCGTGGGCCGCCTCCGCGATGTCGCGGGGCACCGTCCTGGTGTCGTACGGGCAGATCATCCAGAGGTCGGCAGCCTCCGCGAGCAGCACATTCAGCCCCGACTCCATCCGCTTCCACTCCGCGATCTGACGCGCGGACTTGCCCGACCACACGGGCTCGGCCATGATCCGCATCCCGCGGCCGGGCACCTGCCGGTGGTTCCAGTAGCGCAGGAAGGACGAGATCCGCTCCACGGGCCGGCGGCCGAAATATGCCGTCTCCGCGGTGTCCAGTGCGTGGGCGCGTTTCCCGAGGGCGTCCCGGAGCAGTTCGATATTCGCGGGTGTGGTCGCGGCCAGAACCGGCTCCCCCGCTTCCAGTCCCGCCTCGGCGAACGGCAGGGCCATCGCCAGGAACGCCTCGTCGCTGTCGTAGAGCGAGGCGTGGTGAACGAAGCCTCTGCCGTTCGCACCACGGTCAGTTGACATGGTCCGCTCCCAGTCGCAGACCGGGAGTGTCGTCCCAGCCGACGAGTGCGATCACTTCGCGCAGATGCGGTGCGAGACCGGCCAGTTCGACCTGGCTGCCCGCACGGCGTGATCCGGCGAACGCCATCAGCAGGCGCAGCCCGCCGAGGTCGAGGAACTCCAGGCGCGACAGGTCGAGTTGGACATCGCCGTCGACCGGCTCCAGCGTGCCCAGTGCGCCGCGCAGATGCCGGTGCGTGCGGATGTCCACGACTCCTTCCACCCGGAGCCCGCTCGGATGGTACGTACGGACAACGCGTAACTCCGCGGTACGCACGAGGGGTTCGACGTCGACGCTCCTCGGGTGTGCGGAGGCGAAGGCCTTCAGCTGTGCGGTGTCGAAGCGCCGTGCGTCGTACTGGCAGACGGCGAGCGTGGATCCGCGCCTGAACTCCCGGGCGAGCAGGGCCTCGTACTGCAGCAGTTGCCCCAGCGCGTCCTCGTCGCGGATGGCCACACTCATGTCGCCGACGATGCGCAGACCGGCATAGCCCTCGGTGAGCGCCCGGTCGGCCTCCTTGCGCAACCGGCCCACCATGCGCCTGGGTTCGACGTGGCCCGCGTACAGGCAGAACTCCTCGGCGTCCATGATCTGTATGCGCTCCGCCACGCCGTCGTCGCGGGTGTTGCCCGCCGGGAGGGGTATGCGGCAGCGGTCGAGGAGGTCGTACGGAGTGTGGGGGCCGTCGCTGCCCGCGAGGAACAGGAGTTTCTGCCGGGCCGCGAGGCCCGCGACGACCAGGGATCCCAGCACGGACAACTGCTCCTCCTTCGAGCCGAAGAAGAGACAGGCGTGGTCCCCGACGCGCAGATCGGCGACGGCGACCGTACGGTGCATGCCATGGAGGAGCGCCATGCGCGGATTATGGCGGCGGGTTCACGCGTGCGGTAGTGCCCGTAGTGCCCGCATACGAGAAAGACCCTCCGCATCGCGGAGGGTCTTCTCTGTGCGTACCCCCGACCGGATTCGAACCGGCGCTACCGCCTTGAGAGGGCGGCGTGCTAGGCCGCTACACAACGGGGGCCTGTTTACTGCGAGTTGTACTGCGCTGGGCTACCAGGACTCGAACCTAGACTAAGGGAACCAGAAACCCTCGTGCTGCCAATTACACCATAGCCCATGGTGGTTTAGACCTATTGGTTTAGACCAGTACCCCCGACCGGATTCGAACCGGCGCTACCGCCTTGAGAGGGCGGCGTGCTAGGCCGCTACACAACGGGGGCCTTGGCGATCCCTACGTCACCGCATCCAGGAGCGACCCGGAGGTGGTGGAAAGAAAGGATCTGTACCCCCGACCGGATTCGAACCGGCGCTACCGCCTTGAGAGGGCGGCGTGCTAGGCCGCTACACAACGGGGGCCTTTGCAGATGAGCTCTGCAGAGCTGGGCTACCAGGACTCGAACCTAGACTAACGGAACCAGAAACCGTCGTGCTGCCAATTACACCATAGCCCACCAAAACACAACCCCCTGGTGGGGGTTTGTTTGGTTTGCGCCTTCCGGCCAGACCTTTCGGCCCTCTCGGGCGGCGCAGAAAGAACATTACCCGAAGGTGGACGGCGCTCCAAAACGGGTATCGCCCCGCAACAGCCCAGGTAGCTGCTCAAGCCCGGTGATGCGCACGAGGTCCGGGCGGCCGCCGAGTCCGCCCCGGTCGAGCCAGATCCCGGCCAGACCGGCGGCGTCGGCGCCGCCGGCGTCGATGTCGGGCTGGTCGCCGACGTACGCGACCTCGTGGGGCGGCAGGCCGAGCGCGTCGCAGGCGGCGTGGAAGGCCTCGGCGGCGGGCTTGGACACACCCAGTTCGGCGGCACACAGCAGAGCCTCGAAACGGTCGCGCACTCCCAGGACGCGCAGCTTGCGGTCCTGGTTGTGGACGCTGGAGTTGGAGAGCACGGCGTGTCGGTAGTCCTCGGCCAGGACGTCGAGCACCGGAACGGTGTCGGGGAACAGCTTCCAGGCGGCCTCGAAGTGGGCGACGTACCGGCCGAACCAGTCGTCGGCCGCGTCGTCGCTCAGCGGCACACCGAGAAACGACCGCACACGGTCCCGGCGCTGCCCCTCAAAGGTGGTCTCACCCGAGGCGAAGCTCGCCCAGTGGAGTTCGGTGATCTCGCGCCATCGGGCAAGGGCATGATCGACGGTGGCGTAGCCGTCGGCGAGCCCCTCGGCCCTGAGGTGGTCCCGCATGCCGACGTGGTCGGCGGTCGCGTAGTCGAAGATCGTGTCGTCGATGTCCCAGACGACGGCGTTGATCGGCATGGGAGCGACGCTACCGCCGAGCCGCCCCCATGGCTGGGGGTTCGGGGGTTATCCCCCGAAGAACGCAGTGTCGATGTCCCAGACGACGGCGTTGATCGGATGAGCGCGACGCTACCCCCGAGCCGCCCCCACGGCTGGGGGATCGGGGGTTATCCCCCGAAGAACGCAGTGTCGATGTCCCAGACGACGGCGTTGATCGGATGAGCGCGACGCTACCGCCGAGCCGCCCCCCACGGCTGGGGGTTGGGGGTTGTCCCCCCGGAGAGTCTCTTCGGGCATGCGAAGGGCCCGGAAGCGTGTGCCGCCTCCGGGCCCTGTCGTCGTACAGCTCTTTACGCGGTGAGCTTGGCCAGCGCCGCGTCGATGCGGGCCAGCGTCTTCTCCTTGCCCAGGATCTCCAGGGACTCGAAGAGCGGGAGGCCGACCGTGCGGCCGGTGACGGCTACGCGCACCGGGGCCTGGGCCTTGCCGAGCTTCAGGCCGTGCTCCTCACCGGCGGCCAGGACGGCCTCCTTGAGGGACTCGGGGCTCGTCCAGTCGGCCGCTTCCAGCTTGGCGCGGGCGGTGGTGAGGAGCGGCACGGGCTCGCCCTTCATCGCCTTCGCCCAGGACGCCTCGTCCTCGACCGGCTCGTCGAGGAAGAGGAAGTCGACGTTGGCCGTGATGTCGGAGAGGACCGTCACGCGGGTCTGGGCGTGCGGGGCGATCGCCTCGAAGGCGGCCCGGTCGAAGGACTCCGGCTTCCAGTTGGCGTACGGCGCCTTCAGCCACGGCTCGCAGGCCGCGATGAACTCGTCGACCGAGAGCATGCGCAGGTGCTCGGCGTTGATGTGCTCGCACTTCTTCAGGTCGAAGCGCGCCGGGTTGGCGTTGACGTCCTTGACGTCGAAGGCGGCGACCATCTCCTCGATCGAGAAGATGTCGCGGTCCTCCGCGATGGACCAGCCGAGGAGCGAGAGGTAGTTGAGCAGGCCCTGCGGGAGGAAGCCGCGCTCGCGGTAGAGGTTGAGGGACGCCTCGGGGTCGCGCTTGGACAGCTTCTTGTTGCCCTCGCCCATGACGTACGGGAGGTGCCCGAACTGCGGGATCTCCTTGGCGATGCCCAGCTCGATCAGCGCCTTGTAGAGCGCGATCTGGCGCGGGGTCGAGGACAGGAGGTCCTCGCCGCGCAGGACGTGGGTGATCTCCATCAGGGCGTCGTCGACGGGGTTGACGAGCGTGTACAGCGGGGCACCGTTGGCGCGGATGATGCCGTAGTCCGGGACGTTGTCCGGGTTGAAGGTCAGCTCGCCGCGGACCAGGTCCGTGAAGGTGATCGGCTCGTCGGGCATCCGGAAGCGCACGATGGCCTCGCGGCCCTCGGCCTTGTACCGCTCGATGCGGTCGGCGCTGAGGTTGCGGCACGTGCCGTCGTAGCCCGACGGCTTGCCGGCCGCGCGGGCGGCGTCGCGGCGTACCTCAAGCTCCAGGGCGGTGCAGAAGCACTCGTACGCGTAGCCGCCCGCCATCAGCTTCTGGGCCACGTCCTTGTAGATGTCCATCCGCTGCGACTGGCGGTAGGGGGCATGGGGGCCGCCGCCCGCGCCGGAGGCGCTGTCGAATGCAGTCGGGCCCTCGTCCCAGTCCAGGCCGAGCCACCGCATCGAGTCGAGCAGCTGGTTGTACGACTCCTCGGAGTCGCGGGCGGCGTCGGTGTCCTCGATTCGGAAGACCATGGTGCCGCCGTTGTGCCGGGCGAACGCCCAGTTGAACAGAGCGGTGCGGACCAGACCCACGTGGGGGTTGCCGGTCGGGGAGGGACAGAAACGTACGCGTGGGGGTACCCCCTGGTCGAGCGAAGTCGAGAGCTTGGGGGAGTTCGCGTTAGTCACGCTTGATCACCTTGTTGGTGAGAGTGCCGATGCCTTCGATGGTGACGGCGACCTCGTCGCCGACGTTGAGGGGGCCGACTCCGGCCGGGGTCCCCGTGAGGATGACGTCGCCCGGGAGCAGCGTCATGGCCTCGGTGATGTGGACGATCAGGTCCTCGACGGAGCGGACCATGTCGCTCGTACGGCCCAGCTGGCGCTGTTCGCCGTTGACCGTGCACTGGATGGCGAGGCCGTCGGCAATCGCTGCGGGGTCGAGGCCGGTCTCCACCCAGGGGCCGAGCGGGCACGAGGTGTCGAAGCCCTTGGCCCTGGCCCACTGCTTCTCGCGCTTCTGGACGTCGCGCGCGGTGACGTCGTTGGCGCAGGTGTAGCCGAAGATGACGTCCTTGACGCGCTCGCGGGGGACCTCGCGGCACATGCGGCCTATGACCACGGCCAGTTCGGCCTCGTGGTGCAGCTCGCTGGAGAAGGAGGGGTACGCGATGGGGTCGCCTGGGCCTGTCACGGCGGTGGACGGTTTGAGGAAGGCGACGGGGATGTCCGGGACCTCGTTGCCGAGCTCCGCCGCGTGCTCCGCGTAGTTGCGGCCGATGGCCACGACCTTGCTGGGGAGCACGGGCGGCAGGAGGCGGACCTTGCTCAGCGGGACCTTGACGCCGGAGAGCTCGAAGTCCGCGTACGGGATGCCCTTGATGATGTCGAGGACGAGGTCGTCCGGGCTGTCGCCCTCGACCGCGCCGAAGGCGACATTGCCGTCGATGGAGAACCTGGCGATGCGCACGGGATGCTGTCGCCCCTCACTTTTTGCTGGCCGGAGACTGACGCTCCAGGCTAACGCGGGTGAGGGGGCCGACTGCCCGTATTACCTGCGCGCCTAGGCTGCAGCGTGAGCTTCCACCGGGGCTTCCACCGGGGCTTCCATCAGAATCGTGCGGCGCGGGTTGGCGGTCTCGGCGGGGAGGTCGACAGGGTGCTCCGGCCGCTCGGCGGTCAGCAGGTCCACAGCGTCTTCGAGATGCGCGAGCGTGGTCCGTCGGGGGTTGGCCGTGCTGCGGAACATCGTCGTGGTCTTCATCTGGTGTTCGGGCCCTGTCGGTACGGGCGCCATCTTGGGCGCGCTGATTGTCGGATTCGCCATCCCTGTAAAGCGTCAGGCTAAACATCCGGTTCCCCGTCAAAGATGTGAAGCAGACAAGAACAGTGTGTGAGTTTCCTCACGAGATGGCGGGCATATCGACCAATTCGGGCAGCCCCCATGGGTCCGCGAACTGGACATTCCGCCCTGAAGGCATCATTCCGCTCCTGATCATCAGGACTGGGACACCCCCCACCCCTAAGCGACTCGTTGGCTTATGCCCTTTTTACCCCTGAACACTTTCTACGCCTTGTTACGCAACACTTACACGGTGTCACTCAGGTCACGGCCTCATGCCCGGCCCTTGTTGGAGATCCGGCACTGTGCTGGAATTCCCCGGACCGCCGCGAGATTTCAGATTCCAGCCGGCGCGCAGGGCGCAACGCAGCGCCGAGTGGCGGCGGGAAGGGGAGAAGCGCCGGTCACTCACGACCACCCATGGGGCCGCTCGGTGCCCCACGACTCGACACCGTTCCGCCGTTCACGCGGGGGAACGCCTGGTCCAGAGGTTGCGACGCTAGTGCAGGGACGTTTCAAGAGGGATGGCAGCGCTGCGGCGGAGCAGGAGCCGCGCGGCGGGACCGACCGCGGATCCTCGCCCCAGCACGCCCAGAACCAGGTGCCGACAGGGGCCGGTGACGGCGGCGATCGCAACGATCGCGCCGCTCGCCCCGGGGCTCAGGGCGGTGGCGAACAGGCGAATCCGGTGAGAGCCAAGGAGCCGGTCTCCACGGGCTCACGAATAGCCCTGCGCAACTGGCGCATCAGCACCCGACTGGTCTCCCTGCTGGCACTGCCGGTGGTCGCGGCGACCACGCTCGGTGGGCTGCGTATCAACGAGTCCATGAACAACATGGAGCAGCTGGAGCACATGCAGCTGCTGACCGAGATGACCAAGCAGGCGACCGAGCTCGCCGCCGCGCTCCAGGAGGAGCGCGAGAAGTCGGCCGGTCCGCTCGCCAACGGCGTGAGCCCCGCCGACTTCAAGGTCAAGAGCCCCCGGGACAAGACCGACCGGGCCAGGGACGCGTTCATCAGCGGGACGCAGAACATCGACACAGAGGGCGACGAGGGCCTCCAGAGCATCCGCGTCAGCCTCCTGGAGATCGCCGTCCGGCTGAAGTCGATCCGCCAGATCCGCGAGGACGCTTACCAGGGCAACACGACCAACTCGCAGACGGTCAACAACTACAGCCAGCTGATCGACTCGCTGCTGAGCCTCTCCCAGGACATGGCGCAGGCGACCTCCAACCCGGAGATGATCAAGCGGACGCGCGCCCTTGCGGCCTTCTCCTCCGCCAAGGAGTACGCCTCCGTCCAGCGCGCGATCATCGCGGCCGCCCTGCCGCCCAACGACCGCGAGGCCGGCAAGCTCAACGAGAGCGACCGCCTCTACGCCAAGTCCGCGATGGACAGCGAGGACTCGGCACGCAAGTCGTTCGCCCAGGTCTACGACGGCGACGCCGATGTACTGACGGCTCCGCTGGACAGCGGCAACCCCGACATCGCGTCCGCCGACAAGTACTCGCAGCGGGTGCTCTCCACCCCGGGCGGCCTCAAGAGCCAGACCAAGCGTTCGTACATGGACTGGACAGACGCCAACTCCAGCAAGATCCAGTCCATGAAGCAGATCGAGGCGACGCTCCTCGACGAGATGGAGCAGAAGGCCCGTGAGCTGCGCGAGGACTCGCAGCAGGACGCCATCCTCAACGGTGCCCTGATCGTCCTCGTCCTCGGCGTCTCGCTCATCGGCGCGTTCGTCGTGGCCCGCTCCATGATCCGCTCGCTGCGCCGGCTCCAGGACACCGCCACCACGGTCGCCCAGGAACGCCTGCCCGAGCTGGTCAAGCAGCTCTCCGAGGCCGACCCGCAGGACGTCGACACGTCCGTGGAGTCCGTCGGTGTCCACTCGCGCGACGAGATCGGCCAGGTGGCCGCGGCCTTCGACGACGTGCACCGCGAGGCGGTCCGACTGGCCGCCGAGCAGGCGCTGCTGCGGGGCAACGTCAACGCGATGTTCACCAACCTCTCGCGGCGTTCGCAGGGCCTTATCCAGCGTCAGCTCTCGCTCATCTCCGAGCTGGAGTCGCGCGAGGCCGACCCGGACCAGCTGTCCTCGCTCTTCAAGCTCGACCACCTCGCGACCCGCATGCGCCGCAACGGCGAGAACCTGCTGGTCCTCGCCGGTGAAGAGCCCGGCCGTCGCTGGACGCGCCCCGTTCCCCTGGTCGACGTACTCCGTGCCGCCGCCTCCGAGGTGGAGCAGTACGAGCGCATCGAGCTGTCGTCGGTGCCCGGCACCGAGGTCGCCGGACGCGTCGTCAACGACCTCGTACACCTCCTCGCCGAGCTGCTGGAGAACGCCACGTCGTTCTCCTCGCCGCAGACCAAGGTCCGCGTCACCGGTCACGCGCTGCCCGACGGGCGCGTGCTCGTCGAGATCCACGACACCGGTATCGGCCTGTCGCCGGAGGACCTCGCGGCGATCAACGAGCGGCTCGCCTCGCCGCCCACCGTGGACGTCTCGGTCTCGCGCCGCATGGGTCTGTTCGTGGTCGGCCGCCTGTCCCTGCGACACGGCATCCGCATCCAGCTGCGTCCGTCCGACTCCGGTGGTACGACCGCGCTGGTCATGCTGCCCGTCGATGTCGCCCAGGGCGGCAAGAAGGCTCCGGCAAAGCAGGGCGCCGCGGCTCAGCCGCAGGTGCCCGCCGGTCCCGGCGCCCGCCAGCCGAACTCCCCCGGTGCGGTCGGCAGCGGGTCCGCCGGCGGCGCCCGTCCCGGTCTCGGTGGCGGACCCGCGCCTGCCGGGCGGCTTCCCGCCGGTTCCGGTGGTGCCCGCGGCCAGGTCGCGAGCCCCGGTGCGCGTGCGGCTCTGCCCGGCCGTGACGGGGGTCAGGGGCAGCAGCCCGGCTCCGGTCAGGGTGGTCAGCCCGGCCAGGGTGGCGGGATGTTCGGTGGGGGCGGCCGCCAGACCGGCAACCACGAGCGTTCCGACGTACGCCAGAACGGCTTCCAGAGCGGCCCTGCCGCAGGCGACCAGGGCGGCCGTACGCCGCAGCAGCTTCCGCCCCGCGGCGGCTCGCGTCCCGAGCTGCCCGGCGGTAACCCGGCCTCGCAGCGCCAGGCGCGTCCGCAGGCCACCAGCTGGGGCAACGACCAGCCGCGTGGCCACGACGAGACGTCCGGCCAGTACGCCCGCCCCTCGGCGGACGACCACCAGGGTCCCGGCGTCACCGCCGAGTTCCAGCGGCCGGACTTCGACGCGCCGCCGCCGGCGCTGCCCACGGGCAGCATGTACGAGCGCAGCGACATCCGCGGCCCCGTACCGCAGGGCAGCGGCTCCACCGGCCAGTTCGAGCGGCCCGAGGCCCGCGGTGCGCAGGACCCGGCGTCCACCGAGCAGTTCCCGAGGCCGGACTTCAACGCGCCGCAGTCGGCCAACCCCTCGGGCGCCTACGGCCGTCAGGGCCAGGGCCGGCCGCAGGGCCAGAACCAGAACCCGGGCGGCCCGCAGGCGCTCGGTCCCGCCGCCCAGCGTCGGCGTGGCGGCCGGGAGAACCCCGAGCCCGCCAGGAACACGGCGCCGCGTCCGCCCGCCGCGAGCCTGCCCCCGCAGCCGCAGCCGCACGAGCTGCCGCCCGCCTCCGGTCCCGGTGACGGACGTACGCCGCTCTTCGACACGCTGGAGTCGAACTGGTTCCAGCAGGACGCCCCACAGGCTCCCGCCGTGCCTCAGCAGCCGCAGCAGCCCCAGCAGCAAGCAGGGCGGCCCACGCAGCAGACGCCCGGCTCGTCCGCCCCGATCGCTCCGCCGATGACGCAGCGCGGCCAGGCACGTGAGACGGGTGCCCCGAACAGCACCACCAACGGTACGAACGCCACCAACGGCGCCACCTGGCGCACCTCGCCGAACGACGAACTCGTAAAGCAGGCAGAGCGGGTCAAAAAGCCCGCAGCCGGCGGTGTCACGACCTCGGGTCTGCCGCGTCGCGTCCCGCGTGCCAATCTGGTGCCCGGAACCGCGCAGCAGCAGAACCACCAGACCGGTCCGCAGGTTTCGCGTGCGCCTGACGACGTACGCGGCCGGCTGACCAATCTTCGTCGGGGTATCCAGCAGGGTCGGCAGGCCGGCAGCGGCTCGTCGACCGGCAGTTTCAACATTGACCCCACTCACCAGCAGGAGCGTTAGTTGAGTCCGATGAGCCAGGCGGCGCAGAATCTGAACTGGTTGATCACCAACTTCGTGGACAACACCCCCGGGGTGTCCCACACGGTGGTGGTTTCCGCCGACGGACTCCTTCTGGCGATGTCCGAAGGATTCCCGCGTGACCGCGCCGACCAGTTGGCGGCCGTGGCCTCCGGCCTGACCTCGCTGACCGCGGGGGCTTCCCGGATTTTCGAGGGCGGGGCTGTGACCCAGACCGTCGTCGAGATGGAGCGCGGTTTCCTCTTCCTCATGTCCGTTTCGGACGGCTCCTCGCTCGCCGTGCTCGCGCACCCCGACTGCGACATCGGCCTCGTCGGCTACGAGATGGCGCTGCTCGTCGACCGTGCGGGCAGCGTCCTCACCCCGGATCTCCGAGCGGAGCTCCAGGGAAGTCTGCTCCACTAGGCCGCGCACGCCCAGGTCTTGCCGAGAAACAAACCGTTCAGGCCGCGCACAGCCCCCCACCCCGGCCCCGTCAGACGGCCCGCACACCACGTGCTGTCATGCCCGGAGGATCCATGACCCCGCCCCCCGCCTCTCGCGATCCGTACGGAGCGCGTTTCGACGCGTCGTACGATCACGAAGGCGACCAGCCGCTGGTACGTCCTTATGCGATGACCGGCGGCCGGACCCGGCCGCGCTACCAGCTCGCCATCGAGGCTCTGGTCAGCACAACTGCCGACCCGGCGCATCTCGCCACGCTCCTGCCGGAGCACCAGCGGATCTGCCACCTGTGCCGCGAGGTCAAGTCGGTGGCGGAAGTCTCGGCACTGCTTTCGATGCCGCTCGGTGTCGCTCGGATCCTCGTCGCCGACCTGGCGGAGGCCGGCATGGTGGCGATCCACCAGCCGGGCAATGGAGAGGCCGGCGGAACGCCGGATGTAACGCTGCTCGAAAGGGTGCTCAGTGGACTTCGGAAGCTCTAGCGGCGGAGCGACCCGCTCCACCACCTCCGCGAAGATCGTGGTGGCGGGCGGCTTCGGCGTCGGCAAGACCACGTTCGTCGGAGCCGTCTCGGAGATCAACCCGCTGCGCACCGAGGCCGTCATGACGTCCGCATCGGCGGGCATCGACGACCTCACGCACACCGGAGACAAGACGACGACCACCGTCGCCATGGACTTCGGCCGTATCACCCTGGACCAGGACCTGATCCTGTACCTCTTCGGTACGCCCGGTCAGGACCGCTTCTGGTTCATGTGGGACGACCTCGTACGGGGCGCCATCGGCGCCGTCGTCCTGGTCGACACGCGCCGTCTCGCCGACTGCTTCCCCGCCGTCGACTACTTCGAGAACAGCGGCCTGCCGTTCGTCGTCGCCCTCAACGGCTTCGAAGGACACCAGCCCTACACCCCCGAAGAAGTACGCGAGGCCCTCCAGATCGGCCCCGACGCCCCCATCATCACCACCGACGCCCGCCACCGCGCGGACGCCAAGAGCGCACTCATCACGCTCGTGGAGCACGCGCTGATGGCACGACTCAAGTAGTCGCCGCTCCACGGCAGTTGTCGTAGCCGGAACAGGGGGCGGACTGTGTCCTTTGACACTCTCCGCCCCTCTGTTCATAACATTTCGACAGAGAATTGCCCCGCCACGGACACCCCACGCGTTCGTGCAGTACCGCTGTGCTCACATTGGCCCTGCCTTTTGGTGGGGCTCGTTCCGTTTTGACCGTTTTATCTGAGGCTTACACCACTCGGAATCGGTGCTTCCGGGTGTTTGGATGGCAGCCGTCCGACGTGCTGGAATTCGTCGAACTCCCGAGTAAGTACGGCCCTGAACGAAAAAACGGCACAGCGTAGGTGCCGACGCCGAGAGGTTGTTGGTCGAGTGAGGCGTAGCAACACGAGCTCCGCACAGCAGCAGGCGCGGGGCAACTTCACCCCGCCGCCGCGCACAGTGGCGTCGCCCGCGACCCCGCCCGCTGCCGCCCCCGCGAGCAGCGGCAGCAGCAGCAAATTTGCGCCCCGCAACTGGCGCGTGCCCACAAGGCTGAACGCGATCCTCCTCATACCCGTGGGAGTCGGCCTCGTCATGGGCGGCTTCCAGGTCAAGGGCTCGATCGACACCTGGCAGGAAGCGCAGGACGCCGAGAAGACCGCCGTCCTCGTGCGCGCCGCGTCCGAGTACGGCCAGGCGCTGCTCAACGAGCGTGACCTCACCGCCGTACCGCTTCTCCAGGGCAAGCGGACCAGCCCGGAGGTCACCCAGGCGTACGCCACGACCGACGCCGCCGCGAAGAACTTCCAGGAAGCCACGGAGAACCTCCCGGAGAAGGAGGGCCTCGAGCGCCGTCTCGGCCTCTTCGCGAAGGAGGAGCCCAAGCTCCCAGCGCTGCGCAAGGCCGCGTACAGCGAGGCCCTCGACCCGGTGAAGACCGAAGAGGGTTACGTCCAGATCCAGCACTCGCTGATGGAGCTGTCGAACGAGCTCGGCCTCGGCACCGGCAACATCACCGCCTACGGCCGTACGGTCTACGCCGTCCAGCTCGCCAAGGCCGCCACGTCGCTCCAGCGCTCGATCGGCACGCACCTCCTGGTCCGCCCGAGCGGCAAGCCGGAGAAGCTCGCGCAGCAGACGGTCGCCTTCAACTCGTACAACTACCTGGAGCAGATCGCCCTCGCCGAGTACCAGTCGGGCGGTACGCAGGAGGACACCGACAAGCTCAAGGCCATCATGAAGGGCAAGGCGGAGGACGGCGCCAAGAAGCTCGCCGCCGCCAAGCAGCAGGCCGATCAGGCCGGCGTCCCGTTCGTGGCCCCGCCGAGCAAGGACGGCTCGGTCTTCGCCGGCATGGCCGAGGAGATCGGCCAGGGCAAGCCCTCCACGCTGAAGCAGAAGGGCGTCACACCCCAGTTCTGGATGGCCGCCTCCACCGCGAAGTTCGAGGGCTACACCGAGGTCGAGAACGACCTCGTCGACAAGGCCGTGACCGAGGCCGCCGAGATCTCCTCCGACGCCAAGACCGACGCCATCACCAACGGTCTGATCGTGGTCATCGCGATGCTCACCGCGGTCATCCTGGCCGGTCTCATGGCCCGCCAGATGAGCCGCTCGATGCGCCAGCTGCGCACCGCCGCGTTCGGCATCGCCGAGCAGCGCCTGCCGATGCTGGTCGACCAGCTTTCGCGTACGGAGCCGGGCCGCGTCGACACCCGCGTGGAGCCGATCCCGATCACGACCGTCGACGAGATCGGCGAGGTCGCCCGCGCCTTCGACCAGGTGCACCGTGAGGCCGTGCGGCTCGCCGCCGAGCAGGCCATGCTGCGGGGCAACGTCAACGCGATCTTCACCAACCTTTCGCAGCGCAACCAGTCCCTGATCGAGGGCCAGCTGACCCTGATCACCGATCTGGAGAACAACGAGGCCGACCCGGACCAGCTGGAGAACCTCTTCAAGCTGGACCACCTCGCGACCCGTATGCGCCGCAACGGCGAGAACCTCCTCATCCTCGCGGGCGAGGAGCCCGGCCGTCGCTGGAACCAGCCGGTTCCGCTGGTCGACGTGCTGCGCGCGGCCTCCTCCGAGGTGGAGTCGTACGAGCGCATCGAGCTCAGCGGCGTACCGGAGTCGGAGATTCACGGCCAGGCCGTGACCGACCTCGTGCACCTGCTGGCCGAGCTGCTGGAGAACGCCACCACGTTCTCCTCGCCGCAGACCAAGGTGCGTGTCACCGCGACCCGTCTCCCAGACGGCCGCGTCATGGTCGAGATCCACGACAAGGGCATCGGCCTCACCGCCGAGGACTTCGCGGACATCAACCACAAGCTGGCGAACCCGCCGACCGTGGACGCCGCCGTCTCGCAGCGCATGGGCCTCTTCGTGGTCGGCCGCCTGGCGGACCGGCACCGGATCCGTGTCCAGCTGCGCCCCTCGGGCGAGCAGGCCGGCACCACTTCGCTGGTCATGCTTCCCGACGCCATCACCCACGGTGGCGGCGGCGAGATGCTGCCGCAGGACGACTTCACGGTCTCCTCGATCATTCCCGAGCAGCAGAGTTACGAGCCCGCGCAGCAGTCCTTCGAGAGTGCCCCGATGCGCACCGCGGCCGAGCTCGGCTTCGACGACTCGCGATACGAGGTCCCGGACGACGCCCGTGACCTGGACCCGGTGGGCCGCTCGCTGATGCGCGAGGAGCGGCGTGCGCAGCTGGAGGCGCAGGCTTCCGGCGACCGTCCGCTGTTCCGCGACGAGGCGCCGCAGGCGTCGTACGACAACGGCGCAGACCCCGCTCAGCAGCAGTACGCGCAGCCGGAGCAGCCCGCGTACGACCAGGGCGGGTATGACGACTACCCGGCGTACCAGACGTATCCGGAGGGCGAGTACCAGGAGCCCGCGACTACGCAGGGCCAGTACGAGGAGACGTTCGACGCCCCCTCCCACCAGGGGAACTGGCAGGAGGAGACCTCCTACCAGGGTGCGTACGAAAGCGAGTTCGGATCGGAACCGGAATCTGCACCGGGCGCTCCCGCAAGCGCCCAGGAGCGCGTAGGCTTCGACCGTCCCGGTCCCACCCCGGCCTCCGGCCCCCCGCTGACCGATGCGGGCCTCCCGCGCCGCGGCGGTCAGCAGCACTGGCAGCCCGCCGGTGAGTCCGCCGGACAGGGCGCGGCGCAGCACCCGGTCACCGCACAGCCGCAGCAGCAGGACGCGCAGCAGGGCGGCGACGGGAACGGCAGCGGCGGTACTGACGAGTGGCGTTCGTCGAACGACGAGCGCTGGCAGCGGGCGGAGAAGCTCCGTGAGCCCAAGGCAGGCGGAGTCACCTCCTCCGGTCTTCCCCGGCGGGTTCCCAAGGCCAATCTGGTCGAGGGCACCGCGGAACAGACTCCGCAGGGCGGCCCCCAGGTCTCCCGTGCTCCTGAGGACGTGCGTGGCAGGTTGAGCAACCTGCGGCGCGGTGTCCAGCAGGGACGCAATGCGGGAACGGACACGAACACAGCGGCCACTTACGATCAGCACGGTGGCCACGGCAACACCTACAACCAGGAGCGTTAGTGTGAGCCCGATGAGCCAGGCGGCGCAGAATCTGAACTGGTTGATCACCAACTTCGTGGACAACACCCCCGGGGTGTCCCACACGGTGGTGGTCTCCGCCGACGGACTCCTGCTGGCGATGTCCGAGGGGTTCCCGCGTGACCGCGCCGATCAGCTGGCGGCTGTGGCCTCCGGTCTGACCTCGCTGACCGCAGGGGCTTCCCGGATTTTCGAGGGCGGCGCGGTCAACCAGACCGTCGTGGAGATGGAGCGCGGCTTCCTCTTCCTCATGTCGATCTCGGACGGCTCCTCGCTGGCCGTGCTCGCCCACCCCGAGGCCGACATCGGTCTCGTGGGTTACGAGATGGCACTCCTTGTCGACCGTGCGGGTAGCGTCCTCACCCCGGACCTGCGCGCCGAGCTGCAAGGAAGTCTTCTCAACTAGCAGACAGACAGTGCGCTTTGGCGTCCCCGCGCTTTAATGTTCGGGGACGCGGCGCCACAGTGAACGGCGCCCGGCAGTCGGAGGAGGAAACGTGGCAACACCCCCGGACGGTTCTTCGGCCAACTGGCCTTACGGCCAGGGTCAGAATCAGGGTGATACCTCGCAGAACAGGTTCAACTTCCCCTCCGGGCCGAGCCGCTCTCAGCCGTACGAGCAGCCTCAGCGGCACGCTCAGCAGCCGCCCCGCATCCAGCCGGTGCAGCAGCGCAGGGCTCCCTCTCCCTCGCAGCCGAACCACAACCCGCTGGTGCGCCCGTACGCCATGACGGGCGGCCGCACCAGGCCGCGTTACCAGCTCGCCATCGAGGCACTGGTCAGCACCACGGCGGACCCGTCACGGCTGCAAGGGCAGTTGCCCGAGCACCAGCGGATCTGCCATCTGTGCCGTGAGATCAAGTCCGTTGCCGAGATCTCGGCACTTCTCACCATCCCCCTCGGCGTTGCCCGGATCCTCGTCGCCGACCTGGCGGAGGCCGGACTTGTCGCCATTCACCAGCCCGGCGGCGACGAGTCCGCCGGCGGCCAGCCAGACGTGACACTGCTCGAAAGGGTGCTCAGTGGACTTCGCAAGCTCTAGCAGCGGAGCAGCCCGCTCCACTACCTCCGCGAAGATCGTGGTGGCGGGCGGCTTCGGCGTGGGCAAGACCACGTTCGTCGGAGCCGTCTCGGAGATCAACCCGCTGCGCACCGAGGCCGTCATGACGTCCGCATCGGCGGGCATCGACGACCTCACGCACACCGGAGACAAGACCACCACCACGGTGGCCATGGACTTCGGCCGTATCACCCTGGACCAGGACCTGATCCTGTACCTCTTCGGTACGCCCGGTCAGGACCGCTTCTGGTTCATGTGGGACGACCTCGTACGCGGCGCCATCGGCGCCGTAGTCCTGGTCGACACGAGGAGGCTCGCCGACTGCTTCCCCGCCGTCGACTACTTCGAGAACAGCGGGCTGCCCTTCGTCATCGCCCTCAACGGCTTCGACGGACATCAGCCGTACAACCCGGACGAGGTGCGCGAGGCCCTGCAGATCGGCCCCGACACCCCGATCCTCACGACGGACGCCCGCCACCGCGCGGACGCCAAGAGCGCACTCATCACGCTCGTGGAGCACGCGCTGATGGCACGCCTGCGGTAGGCAGGAGCGTCGTACGTACGAGAAAGGCCCCCCGCACTCCGAGGAGTGCGGGGGGCCTTTCTCGTCAGGCGCTACGCGTTGCCGCTCAGCCCTGCCGGCCGTGCGGCGCCCGACTGTGCCTACCCGGGGGACGACCCCCGGACCTCCAGCAGCACGTGGGCCTCAGCGCTGCCAGCTGTGCGGCGCCCGGAAGCCCGGCGTGCGCTCCAGGCGGCGCCAGCCGGCGGTGGAGCGGCCGCGGTGGGGCGTGTCGCCGCCGGACCGGGAGGCGGCACGGGCCATCAGGACGGCGGTGATGGCCGCCAGCTCCTCGGGCTCGGCGTTGCCCTTCTCGACACGCAGCATGGATTCATTCATCAGGCGCTCCGTCTTCTTCGATTCGTCGCAGGATTACTGCGGGGGGTTGCCGTGCTTGCGCGACGGCAGGTCGGCGTGCTTGTTCCGGAGCATCGCGAGAGAGCTGATCAGCACCTCACGGGTCTCGGCGGGGTCGATCACGTCGTCGACCAGGCCGCGCTCGGCGGCGTAGTACGGGTGCATCAGCTCGGCCTTGTACTCCTTGACCATGCGCGCACGCATCGCCTCGGAGTCCTCGGCTTCGGCGATCTGCCTGCGGAAGATGACGTTGGCGGCGCCTTCGGCGCCCATCACCGCGATCTCGTTGGTGGGCCAGGCGTAGGTGAGGTCGGCACCGATGGACTGGGAATCCATGACGATGTACGCACCTCCGTAGGCCTTGCGCAGGATCAGGGAGATCCGCGGCACGGTGGCGTTGCAGTACGCGTAGAGCAGCTTGGCGCCGTGCCGGATGATCCCACCGTGCTCCTGGTCGACGCCGGGCAGGAAGCCGGGGACGTCCAGAAGAGTGATGATCGGGATATTGAAGGCGTCGCACATCTGCACGAAGCGCGCGGCCTTCTCGGAGGCTTCGATGTCCAGGACACCGGCCAGGGACTGCGGCTGGTTGGCGACTATGCCGACGACCTGTCCGTCGAGCCGGGCCAGGGCGCAGAGGATGTTCGTCGCCCAGCGCTCGTGGATCTCCAGGTAGTCGCCGTCGTCGACGAGCTCCTCGATCACCTTGCGCATGTCGTACGGGCGGTTGCCGTCGGCCGGGACCAGGTCCAGGAGTACGTCGCTGCGGCGGTCCGCCGGGTCCTCGGAGGGGGTCGTCGGCGGGTTCTCGCGGTTGTTGGAGGGGAGCATCGAGATCAGGTAGCGGACCTCGGCGATGCAGGTCTCTTCGTCGTCGTACGCGAAGTGCGCGACGCCCGAGGTCTCGGCGTGCACGTCCGCGCCGCCGAGGCCGTTCTGGGTGATCTCCTCGCCGGTCACGGCGCGGACGACGTCCGGGCCCGTGATGAACATCTGCGAGGTCTCGCGGACCATGAAGACGAAGTCGGTGAGGGCGGGGCTGTACGCCGCGCCGCCCGCGCACGGGCCGAGCATCACGCTGATCTGCGGGATGACACCGGAGGCGCGGGTGTTGCGCTGGAAGATGCCGCCGTAGCCGGCGAGCGCGGAGACGCCCTCCTGGATGCGGGCGCCGGCGCCGTCGTTGAGGGAGACCAGGGGGGCACCGGCCGAGATGGCCATGTCCATGATCTTGTGGATCTTGGTGGCGTGGGCCTCGCCCAGCGCGCCGCCGAAGATGCGGAAGTCGTGTGCGTAGACGAAGACCGTGCGGCCCTCGACAGTGCCCCAGCCGGTGATGACACCGTCGGTGTACGGCTTCTTGGCCTCCAGGCCGAACCCGGTCGCCCGGTGCCGGCGCAGCTGCTCGACCTCCTTGAACGTGCCGGGGTCGAGCAGCAGCTCGATGCGCTCACGGGCGGTCAGCTTGCCCTTGGCGTGCTGAGCCTCGGTCGCACGGTCACTCGGTCCGCGGCGGGCCTGCTCGCGCAGGGCGTGCAGCTCGGCCACGCGGCCGCGGGCGTCTGTGGGCTCGGCCGGCGTCTCGTCCAAAACGGTCATGTGTCGACCCTACGAAGCCGGACAAGAAAAACAGGCCGTCGACTCCAGACAGTCTCCGGCCCGTTCTCCTGTCAGCCTTGGACAGAACCTTCCGGCGGTGCAGCCGAAGTACCAGCTCAGAGCCGTTCGTGATTGTCGGAGTCCAACAAGGGCGCCACAAAAGTCAACTGAGAGCCACCTCACAAAGGTGCGTCGCGCCCGCCGTCCCAGGCGTGACGCGGAGCCTCAGCGTACGGCCGGTGGACAGCACCTCGACGCCGGGGTCCTTCGAGATGACACGGGCGGCGCGGTGCGCCCAGGTGACCTCCAGCGGCTGTCCGCTGCGCGTCGGCTCACTGACGGCGAGGGTGGCGGTGCGCCACTTCTTGCGTACGAGCACGCTCGCCGGAGCCGTCGTGGACACGGGCCCCGCCTTGCCCGGCTGCCAGAAGTTGGCGGCGGTGAAGCCGAGGGAGCGGATCTCGACACCCTGGACGGCGCGGGTGTTGGCGAGCACCTTCAGCCAGTGGCCGTCGGCCGCGCGGGCGGCGACGGTGCGGCGTGATGCGCCGGGCATCAGGAGGTAGAGGTAGTCGGCGTCCACGGGGTCGGTGCCGTGGTCGAACCAGAGGGTCTGGTAGCGGCGGGTCCGGCGCTCGGTGGTGCTGGTGGTGTTGATGTCGCTCCAGGAACCGGTGCGGTCCTCGCGCAGGGTGTGCAGCCCGGCCGTGCCGACCGCGTCCGGGAGGACCCAGCCGCCGTGGCCTTCGAGGTGCGCCCAGTGCGGGCCGGTGGTGAGGGCGTTCGTACCGGACTCGCCGAGGTTCCGGTTGTCGACGATCGTCTCGGCGGGGACACCGTCGGTGGAGGTGATGCCGGCACCGAGGCAGACGACCGTATCGGCGACGCAGAACCACGACTTGCGGGCTTCGAGGGTGGAGCCGAGGCCCTTGAGATGCTGCCCGACGGCGGCGAACTCGCCGTCGGTGGCCCCGCCGACCCACTTGGTGGCGGGCTTCGGGACACCCCACTCACCGCCCGCCTTGTCGGCAAGTCGCTTGGTGGACACGGTGGTTCCGGGCAGCCGGTAGAAGTCGACGGTGGGCCAGAACCAGTCGGTGTACTGATCATTGGCCCGCTCCCCCGGCCACCAGTAGAGCATTCCGGCGCCGGTGTGCCAGCCGCGCGGATTCTCGCCGTTGCCGCACTCGTAGTACGAGATCCGCTCCGAGGCCATGGAGAGGCCAGCGGCCCAGCCTGAGCGCCGGTGCACGGCACGGTCCATGGACGCGAAGAGCTTGTGCGCGACGGGCTCCGGGGCGGCGGCGACGGGCGACGCGGCGACGGCGTGCAGCCGGGAGAGGTCGGCGACGTTGAACTGAGGTGCGGCGAGCAGTGGCGTCGTACGGTCGCGCTCGATCCAGCCCTTGACCATCGCGGTCCAGCGCTCGCGCTCGGCCTCCGATGCCCCGCCGGCGAGCAGTGGGATGGCGGCGATCAGTCCCTGGCCGTGGAAATGGTCGCTGCGCATGACGTGACGGTCGTCGCTCTTGAGGTAACCGCGGCTGATGGCACGGCCGTTGACGCTGTCCATCATGAGCCCGTTGTAGATGAGGGGCGCGTAGGCGTTCTCGACGGAGTCGAGGATGATCTGCCGGTTGGGGTCGGTGACGTCCCAGGTGGAGCCCGCGAGGAGGGTGAAGAGCCGCCCGAGCCCGTCGAGCATGACCTGGCCGTACGTACCGGAGTACGCGACCCAGGTGTGCTGGACGAAGGATCCGTCGGCGTAGAGGCCGTCGCCCTTGGTCACGTACGGGAACACGGGCGACAGCGCGTCGCGGGCGAGGGCGATCTTCGCCGGGCTTCGGCCGAGTATGCCGCGCAGGGCGACGGAGCGGCAGAGGTCGACGCGGTTGGCGCCGGTGCTCGTGCCGGAGTAGTTGGTGAGCATCGTGTCCGGGACGAAGTGGTCGACGGCGGCGCAGGCGGCCTGGCGCTGGGCGTCGGTGAGCTTGTCGTAGAGCCCGGCGACGATGTCCATGAGGAGACGGGGGCTGCCGATCTGCCACTCCCACCAGTTGCCGTAGCGGGTGGTGGAGGGGTTGTAGATGCGGGCGGAGAGGTGGTCGAGGCCCCGGACGATGTCGGCGAGGAGGGAGGCGTCGGCGGTGAGCCCGGTGCCGGGCTGGAGGTAGGCCTGCGTCATGGTCCAGAGGCGGCCGTAGCTGTAGGTGATGCCGGAGGGCGGGTCGAAGGTGCGGCCCGGCCAGAGGGAGTTGTCGGCCGGCGCCATGGATGCGCGAAACCCTGCGGCGAACCGCCCGATCTCGGCGAGGCGGGAGGCGTAGGGCTCGACGACGGGGTCGAACCCGGCCCCGAGCGAGAGCTGCACCCAACGGAGGCGCAGCTCGTCGTACTCGTCACCACCGAAGGAAGCGGGCGCGGCGGCGGCGACCCCGGTGAATGCGCCACCGGAGAATGCGGCACCGAGCGCGGTGGCCGATGCGGTGGCGAGGAAAACACGGCGGGACCAGGCGGCGGCGTCGGCAGGCAGGAGCGGCACGGGGAGTCCTCCCGGGGGAAGTGGTGTAGACCGGTTGGGACAGCGGTTGCGGGATGGTCTAGCACGAGCTTCCGGGAGCATTCAATGCTCACGACAGGGTGAATGGAAAGCGCTTGCCCCGGTGCGGCGGGGTGCGGCAGAACTCGCCGCGTCAGGCAGAGGCGCTTTCCTGTGTCCCGGTCAACCGAGCGGCACCCTGGCAAAGGGCTCCCACTCGTACATCCGGTTGTCGCGGTGAATCACGATCAACTCCGCATGAGTGATCCGCGCCTCCGACGGGGCGACGTCGAGCGCGTCGATCGCTGCTCCGACGTACGAAAGCCGCCCCGCGACGGGCGAGGCACGCCCACCGCAGCCCGAACCCGCCGACGGCAGCCGCACACCCCACAGGGGCGCACGCCTTCCCGGCCCCGTCCAACGGGCGGCAGGGTGGGCAAGGCGCCCACCAGGCGGGCACACCACCCACCGGTCCGCACCCGCCAGCAACGTCCGAGCATCCACAGGGGGACTCACCCTCCGGCCCCCCCAACGAGCGGCGGGGTGGGCAAAAGGGCGGGCGCCGCAGGGGGCACACCACCCGCAAGCCCGCAGCCGCCAACGGCGCCCCAGCCCCCACAGGGGCGCTCACCTTCCGACCCCCTCCAAGGGGCGGCCGGGGTGGGCAAACGCAGCCACCGCAGGCGGGCATGGCGTCCGCCGTACCCGCACCCGCGTTTCCGGGCCGGCAGCCGGCCGGACGTGTCGGGAGCGGCACACGACGGCAACCCCCGGCGCTTCACGCTGACCGTCGGTTCCTGACCCGCGACCGGTACCGCTCGTAACTACTGCGCAGTGGTGTAGGCGGTCCAGATCCGGGGCGGGAAGACGTTGCCGCGCTCGGACCCGGGTCCGCCGACACCCTGCATCGGCAGCAGCTGAGGCGTGTCGGGCTTCGTACGGAACATGGGTGACGGCGGTCGTCAGCCCGTCGGCGTGGCCGATGAACCAGGCCGACTTCATCCGGTCGCCCTTGCCGGTGCTGCCCGCAGAGAGGTCGTCCAGCGAACGGGCCTCGGCCTTGCCCGCCGCAGGGTCCATGGCCAGCCAGCCGACCGTGCGCAGCGTGTCATTGACGTCGCGCGCGACGTCGGCGTCCATGACGCGCTGCACCTGGGGCTTGTCGAAACCGGCTAGCGCCTCGCCGTTGCGCAGCACCTTGGTCACCGAGTAGGGCTCGGCGCGGGTCCCGTCATTGCTGAAGGTCGTGTACGCGTCCGCCAGCCTGACCGCGCTGGGAGTGGACGTACCGAGGGGGAAGGTCTGCTCCAGAGGCGCCATGCTCTCCTCGCGGAGGCCCGACGCGACCGCCAGGTCCTTGACCTTCGTCAGGCCGACGTCCCTGCCGAGCTGGACGAAGGCGGCGTTGCCGGACTCGATCAGGGACTCGCGCAGGGTCGTGGGCATGATCCACCGGTGGTCGGGCGATTGGTCGGGCGATGTTCCCGGCGGGGCGGGGACGACCGACATCGGGCCGCCCGCGACGAGCCGGCCCAGGCTGTCGTACGAGCTGTCCAGGGTGATCTCCTCGCCGGCGGCAGTGCCGTGCTGGAGGGCCGCGGCCAGCACGAAGGGCTTGAAGGCGGAACCTGCCGGGACTCCCGCCGTATCGGCGTTGTTGGCGAAGTGGCGGATCGCGTCGGCTCCGCCGTACACCGCGATCACGGCCCCGTCCTCGGGCCGTACGGACGCGGCGCCGACCTGGACGTGCCGGTCCTGCGGCCGCTTGTCGGGGTCGAGGTCGCGCTCGCGCACCTGCCGCACCGCCTGCTCCAGACGGCGCACCTTGTCCTTCTCGAAGGTGGTGTGGATGCGGTAGTCGCCGCGGGCGAGGTCCTTGTCGGTGAGGCCGGAGCGCTTCTTGATGTATTTGTTGGCGATGTCTACGAGATAGCCGGTCTGTCCGCCGAGGCTGGTCGGCTTGGACACCTTCCGGGGCTCGGGGAACGTGCGGTATCCGTCGCGTACTTCCTTCGTCATCGCGCCGGTCTTCACCTGCCGGTCGAGAATCCACTTCCAGCGCGCGACGGCCCGTTCGTGATTGCCGTTTCCGCCCGCCGGATCGTATTCCTCGGCGCCCTTGAGCAGGGAGGCGAGCATGGCCGCCTGGCCGGCGTCGAGCTCCTTGGCGGGAATCCCGTAGTACGCCTGGGCCGCGGCCTGGATTCCGTACGCACCGCGCCCGAACCAGCTGGTGTTGAGATAGCCCTGCAGGATTTCCGGCTTGGTCTTGCTGTTGCTCAGCTTCAGCGAGATGAAGAATTCCTTGAACTTCCGCTCGGCGGTCTGCTCCTGGCTGAGGTACGTGTTTTTCACGTACTGCTGGGTGATGGTGGAGCCACCCTGGGTCTGTCCGCCGCCGAGCACACTGGCGGCCGCGCGGGCGATGCCGGTCGCCGAGACGCCGGAGTCCGTGTAGAAGCTGTCGTTCTCGGCCGCGATGACGGCGCGCTCCACGGAGTCGGGTATCTCGGCGAGCGTGATGTTCTGCCGGTTGACGGCGCCCGTGCTCACCATCTGGCTGCCGTCGGCCCAGTAGTAGACGGTGGCCTGCTTCCTCGCTTCGTCGTTCTCGTCGGGGATGTCCACGCTGAGGTAGACGACGGTGAACAGGGCCGCCAGTACGCCGAAACCGCCCAGGACCGTACCCACCACCTGCCGCCAGGACGGCACCCAGCGACGCCAGCCGTTTCTCCCCCGCCTGGGGTAGTCGATGCGGCGCTTGCGGGCGGGGGTGCGGGTGGGGGGTCGGCTCATGCTCCGGCAGCTCCTCGTTCACAAGTCCGCATCGGAGCGATGCGGGCTTGTGAGGAGAGATGAGCCGAAGCGCGATCAGGTTGTCTCGGGCGTCGGAGCGGGCGCCGAGGACACACCGAACCAAGAGGTTGAAATTTGAACGAGATGGGTCTACAGTCAATCTCGTTGAAGGTTAAACAACTGGCCTGCATCAGGACCACACCACTCCGAGGAGGAGCCATGGCTCTGTTCAAGAACACCACCGCCCCGGCCGCGACCGCGACCCTCGAGGTGGACCCGGCCCTGGCCGCCCTGACCGGCGACTACACCATCGACCCGGCGCACAGCAGCATCGGCTTCACGGTCCGCCACGCCATGGTCACCAATGTCCGCGGCACCTTCGCCGACCACGAGGGCACGCTGAGCCTCGACGGCTCCGACCCCTCCCGCTCGGCCGCCGCGATCGACGTCAAGATCGCCAGCATCGACACCGGGATGAGCGACCGCGACGGCCACCTGCGCAGCGCCGACTTCTTCGACGCCGAGCAGTTCCCGCTGATGACGTTCCGCTCGACGACCGCGGAGCAGCTCGGCGGCGACGCGTACCGGATCACCGGCGACCTGACGATCAAGGACGTCACACGCCCGCTCTCCATCGACCTGGACTTCAACGGCTCCGCCACCGACGTGTACGGCAATGAGCGCGTCGGCTTCGAGGGCACCGCCGAGATCCTGCGCTCCGACTGGGGCCTGACCTGGAACGCGGCGCTGGAGACCGGCGGCGTGATGGTCAGCGACAAGGTCAGGCTGAACTTCGACATCTCCGCCATCAAGGCAGCAGGCCCGCAGGCGTGATCATCAAGGCAGTCCCGCAGGCCTGACCCGGACGCGGCGGTCTAGAAGCCGCCGCCTCCGTCGAAGCCGCCGCCGAAGTCTCCGCCGCCGCCCCAGCCTCCACCGCCGAAGTCGGAGGAGTTGAAGTCCGAGCCCGAGTAATCGCCGCCGGAGTACTCGCCGCCGCTGAATTCGCCGCCGCCGTAGTCAGCGGCGTACGCCGGGGTGGAGAGCATGGTGCCGAGCATCGTGCCAACCAGCAGGCCGGGCAGCATGCCGCCGCCGAAATAGCCGCCCGCCCAGGGGCCGTACGCCGGTCCCGCCTCCCAGTACGGGCGGCGGCCGTCGTTCGTTTCGACCGTGCGGGCCACCGGGTCCAGGCCGTCCTTCAGCCGGGCCGCGTCGGCGGCGCACACCGGGACGTCGCGTTCCGCGCCGCCCGCCGGCGACCAGGGCATGTCGGCGACCGAGAGTCCGTGGCGCGGGTCGAAGAAGCAGGGCGTGCGGCGCTCGGGCACCGGTCGGCCCGTACGGCGCGCGTCGAGGGCCGCGAGGGAGTAACGGCCGTCTTCAAGCGCCTGGGTGACGGCGCGGACGTCGTTGGGATGTTCGGCCGACCCCATCAGCGACTTCGCCTTGTCGTACGAGTCGAGTCCCTGCTCGTAATCGCGGCGCATCGCATCGTCCGCGCCCTTCTCCGAGGGGTGGAAGTCCAGGCGCTCCAGCTCCTCGCCGAACGCCGTGATGTCCTCGTCCACGACCACGCGGAGCTTGTCGAGCGCGGCACGCTCTTCCTCCGCCTTCAGCCGGCGCTTGCGGCGGACGATGGCGTACGCCCCGGCGCCGCCCGCGGCCGCGACCGCGCCGACCGTGATCAGGGCTCCGGGATCCACTCCCTCGTCACCGGCGCCCGTCCCCCAGGAGGCAGGGGCGTCGCCACGGATCTGGGGCAGTGCCTGGTCGACGAAGTTGTTCAGCTGGGTGTCTGCGTCGGTGCCGGCGGGCGTCTTGACCGCGGTGACCAGGTTTTCGACTGCCTGGTTGGACATGACGCTGCCGTCCGCGCCCGCGTTGAAGCCGTCGCCGAGGCGGATGGCGTAGAGACCGGTGACACCGGTCAGCGCGCGGACGTTCTGCAGGACCGTGTCTTCGGGGAACTCCGCGCCCGTGGGCAGGACCGCCACGAAGAGCGGCTTGTCCGCGTCCTTGATCTTCTCCGCCAGGGCGTTCTCGTCCGCCTCGGACAGCTGCCCCCTGGCGCGCGGATCGACGTAGACCGGGCCGTCCTTGAGCGCTTCGGCCACGGTTTCGGGGCCGGTGGCCGCCACGGCTCCCGGCGCCGCCGCGAAGGCGGTCGCCGAGAACGCGAGCAGCAGACCGGACAGTGCGGTGAGCAGCCTGGTCTTCATACCCTCGACGCTACCCGAATGGGTGCAATTTCGGACAGGTCGGAGCGGGGATTCAGACCGGACTCAAGGGGCCGGGACCGGTTACTCCGCGGGCTCGACCCCGGCGCGCAGCAGCCCGTACGTGTACGCGTCCTCCAGGGCCTGCCAGGAGGCGGCGATGACGTTGTCGGCGACGCCGACCGTGGCCCATTCGGCGGTGCCGTCGCCCGTCGTGATCAGCACGCGGGTGGTCGACTCGGTGCCGTGGCGGCCCTCCAGGATGCGGACCTTGTAGTCGATCAGCTCCAGCTTGGCGAGCTGCGGGTAGATCTTCTCCAGGCCGACGCGCATGGCCCGGTCCAGGGCGTTGACCGGGCCGTTGCCCTCCGCAGTGGCGACGATGCGCTCGCCCTTGGCCCACAGCTTCACGGTGGCCTCGTTGGCGTGGGTGCCGTCGGGGCGGTCCTCGACGATCGCGCGCCAGGATTCCGTACGGAAGTAGGTACGGGCGCGGCCCTCGGCCTCCTCGCGCAGGAGGAGCTCGAAGGAGGCGTCGGCCGCTTCGTACGTGTAGCCCTTGAGCTCGCGTTCCTTGACGCGGTCGACGACGCGGCCGATCAGCTCGCGGTCGCCGCCCAGGTCGACGCCGAGCTCCTTGCCCTTGAGCTCGATGGAGGCGCGGCCCGCCATGTCGGAGACCAGCATCCGGATGCGGTTGCCGACCAGGCCCGGGTCGATGTGCTGGTAGAGGTCGGGGTCGACCTTGATCGCGGAGGCGTGCAGGCCCGCCTTGTGCGCGAAGGCGGAGACGCCGACGTACGGCTGGTGGGTGGAGGGCGCCAGGTTGACGACCTCGGCGATGGCGTGCGAGATGCGGGTCATCTCGGCGAGCGCACCCGGGGGAAGCACCTGCTTGCCGTACTTGAGTTCAAGGGCGGCGACGACGGGGAAGAGGTTGGCGTTGCCGACACGCTCGCCGTAGCCGTTGGCCGTGCACTGGACGTGGGTGGCGCCCGCGTCGACGGCGGCAAGGGTGTTGGCGACGGCGCAGCCGGTGTCGTCCTGGGCGTGGATGCCGAGGCGGGCGCCGGTGTCGGCGAGGACGGTGGCGACGACGGCCTGGATCTGGGCGGGGAGCATGCCGCCATTGGTGTCGCAGAGGATGACGACGCCGGCGCCGGCCTCCGAGGCGGCTCGTACAACCGACTTGGCGTACTCGGGGTTGGCGCGGTAGCCGTCGAAGAAGTGCTCGCAGTCGACGAAGACGCGGCGGCCCTGGGCGCACAGGTAGGAGACCGTGTCGCGCACCATCGCGATGTTCTCGTCCAGGGTGGTGCGCAGGGCGAGTTCGACGTGGCGGTCGTGGGACTTGGCGACCAGGGTGATGACCGGTGCGCCGGATGCGAGCAGGGCCCCGACCTGCGGGTCGTCCTCGGCCTTGGCGCCCGGGCGGCGGGTGGCGCCGAAGGCGACGAGCTGGGCGTGCTGGAAGGTGATCTCTCTCTGCGCGCGGGCGAAGAACTCGGTGTCGCGCGGGTTGGCGCCCGGCCAGCCGCCCTCGATGAAGCCCACGCCGAAGTCGTCCAGGTGCCGGGCGATGGTCAACTTGTCGGCGACCGTCAGATTGATGCCTTCGCGCTGCGCACCGTCGCGCAGCGTGGTGTCGAAGACGTGAAAACTGTCGTCGGGGCCTGAAGTGGTCATGGCTGTCTGGACTCCTGTCGAGTGGAAGGGCTGGCTCCACTTGCCCCCATCATCGCGCGCACCTCGCCCGGCGATGGTGAGGCCGGGAAACGAAAAAACCCCTCGCGGGTGCGAGAGGTCTGCGCGCGGGTCTGGGGCACGGTGGCCGCGACCGTACGTGGTGGTACGGAGGCAGTCACTGGGGACCGGCGCGCCTGCTGCCCATAATCATGGCGAACGAGAACACGAGGGCAGTCTGCCACGCCTGCCCCTCCGTGGTACTCCTGTCTCACCATGCGGGCGAGCCCTCTCACGAGCCACCGCACGAGCCACCACCCGAGCCGCCGCACGAGCTCCCGTCAGGAGCCCCGCAGTCAGGGCAGCGTTTCGTCGAGGAACTCGCCGATGTGAGCGAGGACCTGGGACCGCTCCGACCCCGGCAGCGCCATCGCCACATGCGTGCTGAAGCCGTCGAGCAGGGCCCGTATCCGCGTCGCGAACCGGTCGGCGTCGACCGCGCGCAGCTCGCCGCGCGACGCGCCCTCGACGAGCAGGGCCACCAGGTCGCGGTGCCAGGAGAGCTCGATGTCGAGGAGGCGGGCGCGGGTGTCCTCGTCGACGGCGTGCGAGCGGTTCCAGAGTTCGAGCCACAGCGCCCAGTGCGGGTCGCGGGGCCCCGCCGGGACGTACAGGTCGACGTACGCGTCGAGGCGCTCGCGCACCGGGACCTGGCGGGCCAGCGCGGCCCTGCGCTCCACGCCGAGCTGCTCCTCGCTCCATTCCAGCGTCTGGAGAAGCAGCTCCTCCTTGCTGTGGAAGTAGTACAGGAGGTGCCCGCTGCTCATGCCGACCTCACGGCCGAGCCCGGCCATGGTCAGCCGCTCCAGCCCGCGCTCGGCGATGCTCGCCATGGCGGCGGCGAGCACGGTCTCGCGGGGCGGGGCGGCGTTGCGCCGACGGGACGGCGGTTTGGCGGCGGGCCCGGTCATGAGGCATTCACATTAAGCACCCGTATGTTCTACCTGATTGTTCTACCTGATCAGCTGCGTACGGCGGGCTGCTGCTGCGTTATGCAGTGGATACCGCCCCCGCCTGCGAAGATCTCGCGGGCGTCGACCAGCGTGACCGTACGGTCCGGGAAGAGGCCGCGGAAGATCTCGGCGGCTTCCTCGTCGCGCGGGTCGTCGAAGGCACACAGCACGACGCCGCCGTTGCAGAGGTAGTGGTTGATGTACGAGTAGTCGACCCAGTCCCCGTCCACCTGCACCTTCGTCGGCGCCGGCACCTCGATGACCTTGAGCGGGCGCCCCTTGGCGTCCGTCTGGGAGCGGAGCAGCGCGACGATCTCCTTGCACGGCTCGTGGTCGGGGTGGGACGGGTCGGGCTGGGTGTGGGCGAGGACCACACCGGGCGCGGCGAACGCGGCGACGATGTCGACGTGGCCGAGGGTGCCGAAGCCGTGCGGCGGGTAGTCGCTGGTCAGGCCGCGCGGCAGCCAGATGGCCTTGGTCGTGCCGAGCTTGGCGTGGATCTCCGCCTCGACCTGCTCGCGCGTCCACTCGGGGTTGCGCTCGGGGCCGAGCTGGACGGTCTCGGTGAGCAGGACCGTGCCTTCGCCGTCGACGTGGATGCCGCCGCCCTCATTGACGAGGGTCGAGCTGAGCGTCGGTACGCCCACCAGATCGGCGACCATGCCCGCGATCTTCGCGTCGTGCTCCCAGGTCGCCCAGTCCTGCGCGCCCCAGCCGTTGAACACCCAGTCCACAGCGGCCAGCTGACCGTTCTCGTCGGTGACGAAGGTCGGGCCGATGTCGCGCATCCAGGCGTCGTCCAGCTCACGCTCGACGAGCTCGATGTCCGGGCCGAGCAGCTCGCGGGCCCCGGCCGACTGGCCGGGCCCGCAGACCACGGTGACCGGCTCGTAGCGGCGTACGGCGCGAGCGACGCCCGCCCACGCCTCGCGGGAGGCGGCGAGCTCCTCCTCGTTCGAGAACGTGACGTTGGGGCCGGGCCACGCCATCCAGGTGCGCTCGTGCGGGGCCCACTCGGCGGGCATACGGAAAGCCATGGGGGGTCCTTACAGGAAGTAGAGACGGTTGAGGGAGACGGATTCGGCGGGTTCGGAGCGGAGCGGCTCGCCGTCGAGCGTGACGAGTCCGCTGTGCCCGTCGACTCCGACCTGCCCGATACGGGAGTTGAGGCGGAGGTCGGCCGGGCCGATGCCGCGGGTGCCGCGTACGGCGACGCGGCGACGGCGGGTGGGCATCAGGTCGTTGCCCTGGTCGAGGGCGGCCTGTGCGACGAAGGCCACCGAGATGTCGGCGGGGGTCGCGCCGTACGCCCCGAACAGCGGTCCGAGGACCAGCGGTTCGCAGGTGTCGGTCGCGGCGTTGGGGTCGCCCGTGACGCCGTACGCCGGGAAGCCGGACTTCAGCACCATCTGCGGCTTCGCGCCGAAGTACTGCGGCCGCCACAGCACGATGTCGGCCATCTTGCCGACCTCGATCGAACCGATCTCGTGGGCGAGACCGTGGGCGATGGCGGGGTTGATGGTGAGCTTGGCCATGTACCGCAGGACGCGCGCGTTGTCGTCGTCCGGGCCGTCGCCCTCCATCGGGCCGAGCTCGGCCTTCATCTTCCCGGCCATCTGGAACGTACGGCGCACGGTCTCGCCCGCGCGCCCCATCCCCTGGGCGTCCGAGGACGTGATGCCGATCGCGCCCAGGTCGTGGAGGACGTCCTCGCCGCCCATCGTCCCGGCGCGGATGCGGTCGCGCGCCATGGCGGCGTCGCCGGGCAGGTCGGTCTTGAGGTCGTGTACGGAGACGATCATCCCGTAGTGCTCGGCGACCGCGTCCCGCCCGAAGGGAAGGGTGGGGTTGGTGGAGGAGCCGATGACGTTGCGGACGCCCGCCATCTTGAGGACGTTGGGGACGTGACCGCCGCCGCAGCCCTCGATGTGGAAGGCGTGGATCGTACGGCCTTCGAGGACGGAGAGGGTGTCCTCGACCGACAGGCACTCGTTCAGTCCGTCGCTGTGCAGCGCGACCTGTACGTCGTGCTCCTCGGCGACGCGCAGCGCCGTGTCCAGGGCCCGGGTGTGCGCGCCCATGTCCTCGTGCACCTTGAAGCCGGACGCGCCGCCCTCGGCAAGCGCCTCGACGAGCGGTGCGCCGTCGGAGGACGAGCCGCGCGCCAGGAAGCCGATGTTGACCGGCCAGGCGTCGAAGGCGCCGAAGGCGTGGCGCAGGGCCCACGGCGAATTGACGCCGACGCCCCAGACGGGGCCGAATTCCTGGCCGATGATCGTCGTCACGCCGGAGGCCAGCGAGGCCTCCATGATGCGGGGCGAGAGCAGGTGGACGTGCGTGTCCACCGAGCCCGCGGTGGCGATCAGGCCCTCGCCGGACACGATCGACGTACCGGTGCCGACGACGACGTCGACGCCGTCGAGGGTGTCCGGGTTGCCTGCCCGCCCTATGGCGTGGATCCGGCCTTCCCTGATGCCGATCGACACCTTGCGGATGCCCTGCGCCACGTCGATGACCAGCACATTGCTGATGACGACGTCGCAGGTCTCGCGGACGGCGGCGGCCTTCAGGTGCAGGCCGTCGCGTGCGGTCTTGCCGAAGCCGGCGAGGAACTCGTCGCCGGGCTTCTGCGCGTCGGATTCGACGCGGACGGTCAGTCCGGAGTCCCCGAGCCTGACCCGGTCCCCGGCGCGGGGGCCGTGCACGGCGGCGTACTCATGCGGATCGATGCTCATCGCTCAGCTCCCAGATAGCCGCAGGCGGCGGCTCTGCGCAGGGCTTCTTCCTTCGCGCCGGGCGCGTCCAGCGCGCCGTCGACCAGACCCGCGAAGCCGATCGCGATCCGGTCGCCGCCGATCGGGACGAGGCCGACCTCGGCCTCGCCTCCCGCGTCGAAGCGGACGGAGGACCCGGCCGGTACGCACAGCCGCATGCCGTACGCCGCCCGGCGGTCGAAGTCGAGGCGCGGATTGGCCTCGAAGAAGTGGAAGTGCGAGGTGACGCTGACCGGCACGGTCGCGGTGTTGCGTACGGTCAGCCGCACCGCGGGCTCCGGCTCCGCGTCCGCGGGACCGGGCAGTACGGCGCCGGGGGCGTCGTCGCCCTGCGCGCCGCCGCCGATCGGGGACGACACGACCGCGAGCCGGGAGCCGTCGTCGAACACGGCCTCCACATGCACCTCGGTCACCACATCCGCCACGCCGGGCAGCACGTCGTCGGGGCCGAGCACGGAGCGTGCCGCCTCGATCGCCTCCGCGAGCCGTCGGCCGTCGCGAGCCGCCTCGCACACCGTGTCCGCGATCAGCGCGGTTGCCTCGGGCACATTGAGCCGCAGTCCGCGGGCCCGGCGCGCACGCGCCAGCTCGGCCGCTCCGAACAGCAGCAGCCGGTCGCGTTCCGTCGGGGTCAGTCGCACGCCGCCACACCTCCATCGTTAGAACTTCACTCTAACCACAGTCTTAATTCGCCGGAAACCTTGACTCGCGGAACAGGCCTAAGTCACATTGAACACTGCTCAAACTTTGTTATCCGGCGAACCGGGAGTCCCCCATGCCGATAGAACAGCGCGGTGTCGACACCATCCCCGACGAGGAGCGCACCAGCGGTCCGCGCGACCTCGTCTCCATCCTTCTCGGCTCCAACCTCTGCCTCGGCGTGATCGTCTTCGGCTGGCTGCCGCCGTCCTTCGGGCTCGGCCTGTGGCCCTCGGTGACCTCGATCGTCGTCGGCACGCTGGTCGGCATCCTGGTCACCGCGCCGCTCGCGCTGATCTCCCTGCGCACGGCGACCAACCTCTCCACCTCCAGCGGCGCCCAGTTCGGCGTACGCGGCCGGCTCGTCGGCTCGGTCGTCGGCCTGCTGCTCTCGCTCGGGTACACCGCGCTGACGCTGTGGATCGGCGGCGACGTCATGGTCGGCACGCTGTCCCGGCTGGTCGGGCTGCCCAACAGCGGCGCCTCGCGCGCCGTGATGTACACGCTGCTCGCCGTCTGTACGGTCGTCGCCGCGGTCTACGGCTACCGGCTGCTGCTCCGGCTCAGCAAGGTCCTGTCCATCGGCATGATCGCCCTGCTGGCCCTCGGCGTCCTCGCCTACGCGGGCGACTTCACCACGGCCGCACCCCCGGACACCCCGTACCTGCTCGGCTCCTTCTGGTCCACCTGGCTCCTGGCGGCCGTCGCCGCCGGACTGAGCGGCCCGGTCGCCTTCATCACCCTCCTCGGTGACTACACGCGCTACATCTCGCCGCGCCGCCACACCTCCCGCAAGGTGTTCTGGGCCACCTGCCTGGGCCTGCTCCTCGGCCTGCTGGTGCCGCAGCTGTTCGGCACGTACACCGCTCTCGCCGCCCGTGCGGGACTGGACTACGCCGGACCGCTCGTCGACGCCGCGCCCTTCTGGTACCTGGCGCCGCTGCTCCTGGCGGCCTCGGCCGGGTCGGTCGGAAACGCCGGTCTGATGCTGTACTCGATGGGCCTCGACCTGGACGCGATCCTGCCGAAGACCACCCGCACACGGGCCACCGTGATCGTCGCGGTCGTCGCGACCGTCTTCGTCTTCCTCGGCTCCTTCGCCTGGGACGCCCAGTCCGCCATGACGTCCTTCGTCCTTCTGCTGACGGCGATCGGCACCCCGTGGGCAGTGATCTCACTGATCGGGTACGTGCGCTGCGGCGGCCAGTACGACCCCGAAGCCCTTCAGGTCTTCAACAACCGCGCCAGGGGCGGTATCTACTGGTACCGGGCAGGCTGGAATGTAAGCGCCACGGTCTCCTGGGCACTGGGCGCGGCGGTCGGCCTCGCGGCGGTCTCGACCACCCTCTACGAGGGCCCGCTGCTCGCCCTGACCGGCGGCGTGGACTGTAGCTTCATCCTCTCGGGGCTCGTGGGCGGCATCGCGTACGCCGCACTGACGGTGAAGGGGCGAGCTGATGCGCGTACTGACGTGGAACCTGTGGTGGAGGTTCGGACCGTGGGAAGCCCGGCAGAAAGCGATTCTCGCAGTCTTGCGTGAGCAGCGGGCCGATGTGATCGGGCTCCAGGAGGTGTGGGCGCGCGGCAACGATAACCAGGCCGCGTGGCTCGCCGGGGAACTCGGCATGCACTGGGCCTGGACCCCGTACTACCTGCCCGAGCGGTGGCAGAAGCGCATCGGCGACAGCTCGGTCGACGTCGGCCTCGCCGTCCTGAGCAGATGGCCGGTCGTCGCCCGGCACTCGGTACGGCTGCCCGTCGCCGGCGGCAGGGACGACGGGCGGGTGGCGATGCACGCCAGGATCGACTCCCCCGCCGGTCCTGTGCCCTTCTTCACCACCCACCTGAACTCCGCCGTGCACGATTCGGGGATGCGCTGCGCCCAGGTCAGGAGCCTGGTCCACTTCGTCTTCGAACACCGCGGCAACGGTCATTTCCCGGCGGTCGTCGCCGGCGACTTCAACGCGTGGCCCGACTCGGACGAGATCCGGCTGCTGGGCGGCTACCGGACCTCCCCGCCCGTCCCCGGCCAGTCCTTCATCGACGCCTGGGAGTACGCCGACCCGGCCGCGCCCTCCGCGACCTGGGACAACACCAACGCGTACATCGCGGGCACCTGCCAGCCGAGCGTACGGATCGACTACATCCACGTCGGCTGGCGCGGCCCCGAGGGGCAGGGCGGCGTCCGCTCGGCCCACCGCGCGGGGCACGGCGCCGTCGACGGTGTGTGGCCTTCCGATCATGCGGCTGTGGTCGCGGACCTCGCGGATTAGCCTGGCGTACGTGAATAACGACCGGTTCGACATCGACATCGACATCGACCAATTGGACGAAAAGATACGGGCGTTCGTGCCCGAGCCGGACAGGGGCGGGCGGCTGCGCGCCGAGGCGGCGGCCATCGAGGCCCGGTGGCCCGACCCTGCCGCCAGGCCCGCGCTGTACGGGATCCCGGTCGGCATCAAGGACATCGTGCGCGTCGACGGGCTGGCGACCCGGGCCGGGTCCGCGCTGCCGCCCGAGGTGCTGGCGGGCGAAGAAGCCACCGTGGTCGGCCGGTTGCGGCGGGCCGGAGCGCTGGTCGCGGGCAAGACGGTGACCGCCGAGTTCGCCGTGCTGGCGCCGGGCCCGACGCGCAACCCGCACAACCCGGAGCACACGCCGGGCGGTTCGAGCAGCGGTTCCGCGGCCGCGGTCGCCGCCGGGATGGTGCCGCTGGCCGTCGGCACGCAGACGGTCGGCTCGGTGATCCGCCCCGCCGCGTACTGCGGAGTGACCGGATTCAAGCCGACGTACGGCCGCATCCCCATGGACGGCGTGATCGCCAACGCGCCGTCGTTCGACACGCTGGGCCTTTACGCGTCCGACGTCGCGGGGGTCGCACTGGCGGCGGGTGCGGTGTGCGACGGCTGGCACCCGGTCGCTGCCCCCTCCGCCCTGCCGGTGCTCGGCGTCCCGGAGGGCCCGTATCTGGAGTGCGCCGGGGCGGAGGCACTCGCCGCCTTCGACGCCCAGGTTCAGCTGTTGCGGGCGGCCGGTTTCGACGTACGCCGGGTCCCGGTCATGGCCGACTTCGAGCAGATCCGCGCGCAGCTGTTCACGATGAACCGCTACGAGGTGGCCAGGACCCACGCCGACTGGTTCGCGGCGTACGGCGAGCTCTACCGGCCCGAGACGGTCAAGGCGATCCACGAGGGTCAAGAGATCGGGCACGAGGCGTATGCGCGGGCGCAGCGGGAGCGGGAGGAGTTCCGGGACCGGATCGCGGCCTCAATGACCGCCCACGGCATCGACCTGTGGATCACCCCGGCCGCGACGGGCCCGGCCCCGCGCGGCCTCGAAACCACCGGCAGCTCGATCATGTGCCTGCCGTGGAGCAACGCGGGGCTGCCGTCGCTGGCGGTGCCGGCGGGGTGGAGCGGGAGCCTGCCGCTGGGCCTTCAGCTGGTCGGCGCGCACGGCGCGGACGAGCAGCTGCTGGCGTGGGCGCGAGGGGTCGCAGCCGCGGTGGCTGGTAGCGGCCGGGGCTAGCGGTGCCCGGCGGAGCTTTTCTTTCCCCACCCCGCCCCTTCCCGAAACTGGGGGCAAGCCCCCAGACCCCCGGACGCCCTCCGGGCGTGTCCTCAAACGCCGGACGGGCTGATCTTCAGCCCGTCCGGCGTTTGAGGACCGGGGTCTGGGGCGGAGCCCCAGTTCGGGAAGGGCCGGGTAGGGGAAAGAAAAGCTCCGCGCACAACCATCCGCGCGTCAGCCCAGTTCGTGCATCCACCCGTGGACGTCGTCCGCCTTGCCAGTCTGGATGTCGAGCAGCGCCTTGCGCAGCTTCAGCGTGACCTCACCCGGCTGACCGCCGGACTGCGTCCACTCCCCGCCCGTCGACTTGACGGTGCCGACGGGGGTGATGACCGCTGCGGTGCCGCAGGCGAAGACCTCGGTCAGCGTGCCGTTTTCCGTGTCCCGCTTCCACTGGTCGATCGAGACGCGGCCCTCCTCCGCGGTGTACCCGAGGTCACCGGCCAGCTTGAGCAGCGAGTCGCGGGTGATGCCGGCGAGCAGCGAGCCGGTCAGCTCCGGGGTGACGATTTTATCCCCGTACACGAAGTACAGGTTCATGCCGCCGAGCTCCTCGACCCACTTGTGCTCGACCGCGTCGAGGTACGCCACCTGGTCGCACCCCTTCGCGGCCGCCTCGGCCTGGGCGAGCAGCGACGCCGCGTAGTTGCCACCGGTCTTGGCGAAGCCGATGCCGCCGGGGACGGCGCGGACGTAGTCCTCGGACAGCCAGATGGAGACGGGCTTGACGCCACCGGGGAAGTACGCGCCGGCGGGCGAGGCGATGACGATGAAGAGGTACTCGTTGGCGGGCTTCACCCCGAGACCGACCTCGTTCGCGATCATGAAGGGCCGCAGGTAGAGGGAGGATTCGCCGCCGTGCGCGGGAACCCATGCCTTGTCCTGCTGGACCAGCGCGTCACAGGCCGCGACGAACGTCTCGACCGGCAGCTCCGGCATGGCCAGCCGGCGCGCGGACACCTGGAAGCGCTTGGCGTTCATGTCGGGGCGGAACGTGGCGACCGTGCCGTCGGGGTGCCGGTAGGCCTTGAGGCCCTCGAAGATCTCCTGCGCGTAGTGCAGGGTCATGTTGGCCGGGTCGATCGACAGCGGCGCGTACGGCACGAGCTGGGCGTCGTGCCAGCCACGGCCTTCCGTCCAGCGGATGGTCACCATGTGGTCGGTGAAGTGGCGGCCGAATCCGGGGTGGGCCAGGATCGCCTCGCGCTCTGCGTCGGACAGGGGGTGCGAGGAGGGCTTGAGCTCGATCGTGGGCGTCGTCATGAGTGCGTGTCCTTCACCGGTTGTGTGTGGTGGACCGCGCTCACGCCTCTAGTAGGACGTCCGAGCTTCCCTTCATGCCACGGCCCCACGTTCGATTATCGCCCGTGGGAGTCGGTGCATGAAACGGCGTGAAATGCGGCCCAGGATTGATGGTCGCACCCGGCCGCGGCAAAGCACAGCCGCCGGGTGTCTGTGACCCGGCGGCTGTGGGAGGAGTCCGTCGGGTCAGCCCGCTACTCGTACCGCGAGCGCGTCGCCGATTTCGTCCGTCGTACGGATCGTGCTGCCGTCGCGCTCCGCCAGGTCGGCGGAGACTGCCGCCTCGATACGGCCGGCCTCGGCCTCGAAGCCGAGGTGGCGCAGCAGCAGGGCGACGGAGAGGATCGTGGCCGTCGGGTCGGCCTTGCCCTGGCCCGCGATGTCGGGCGCGGAGCCGTGGACGGGCTCGAACATGGACGGGAAGGCACCCGTCGGGTTGATGTTGCCGGAGGCCGCCAGGCCGATGCCGCCGGTCACGGCAGCGGCGAGGTCGGTGAGGATGTCGCCGAAGAGGTTGTCGGTGACGATGACGTCGAAGCGCTCCGGCTGGGTGACGAAGAAGATCGTCGCGGCGTCGACGTGCAGGTAGTCGGTAGTGACCTCGGGGTATTCCTTGCCGACCTTGTCGAAGATGTTCTTCCACATGTGGCCGGCATAGACGAGGACGTTGTTCTTGTGGACCAGCGTCAGCTTCTTGCGCGGACGGGCGTTGGCCCGCTCGTACGCGTCACGGACGACGCGCTCGACGCCGTACGCCGTGTTGAGGCTGACCTCGGTCGCGACCTCGTGCTCCGTGCCGGTACGGATGGAGCCGCCGTTACCGGTGTACGGGCCTTCGGTGCCCTCGCGGACGACGATGAAGTCGATGTTCGGGCGGCCGGCCAGCGGCGTGGCGGTGTTGGGGAACAGCTTCGACGGGCGCAGGTTGATGAAGTGGTCGAAGGCGAACCGCAGTTTGAGCAGCAGCCCGCGCTCCAGGACACCGGACGGCACGGACGGGTCGCCGATCGCGCCGAGCAGGATGGCGTCGTGCTGCTTGAGGGAGTCGAGCTCCGCGTCCGGGAGGGTCTCTCCGGTGCGGTGCCAGCGCTGAGCGCCGAGGTCGTACTCCTTGGTCTGCAGCTTCACATCCTGCGGGAGGACGGCGTTGAGGACCTTGAGCCCTTGGGCCACGACCTCCTGGCCGATGCCGTCACCAGGGACCACTGCGAGATTGAGGCTGCGAGACATGACGGCACCCTACTCCCGCGTCCCAGCCCCTGACACCGGGCGTCCGCCATTCGGACTCAAAATCTCGACAGTTTCTGTTCACCCTTTGTACTGGCCAGAGTTGGTTGTTACTGGGAAGTTTTCTTGCATGGCTGACACCCCCCGCACCGGCATCCCGGACCAGCTCGCACGCCGCATGAGCATGCCGGAGCAGCACGAGTACCTGCGTACGAAGCTCTCCCGCCGCCGCGTCATCTCCTCCTCCGCCGCCACAGTGGGCGGAGCCGCCCTGCTCGGCGGCGCGAGTCCGGCGTACGCGGGCTCCCCCGCCCTCCTGCCCGCCTCGGTCACCGCCCGGGTCGACGGGTCGCTCGTCGCGCCCTTCGGCCGGCACCTCGCCTTCGGCGCCGACCCGAAGACGCAGATGCGGATCTCCTGGCAGGTGCCTTTCGCGGTCAAGAGCCCTTATGTGCGGGTGGGGTTGAAGCCCTGGGAGCTGAGCCGCAAGATCGAGGCGGAGGTGCGCGATCTGCACACGCCGTCGCTGTCGTGGAAGCTGCCGGCGGTCGACCAGTTCTACCTGCATGCGGGGCTCGACGGACTGCGGCCCGGGACGACGTACTACTACGGGGTGGGGCACGACGGCTTCGACCCGGCCGACGCGTCGCGCCTGGCGACGATCGGGTCGTTCCGTACGGCGCCCGCGCAGCCCGAGAAGTTCGTCTTCACGGCCTTCGGCGACCAGGGGGTCAGCTATGACGCCCTCGCCAACGACCAGTTGATCCTCGGCCAGAACCCGTCCTTCCACCTGCACGCGGGCGACATCTGCTACGCGGACAGCAGCGGGCACGGCAAGGAATCGGACACGTACGACGCGCGGGTGTGGGACCAGTTCCTGGCGCAGACCGAGAGCGTGGCGTCGCAGGTGCCGTGGATGGTGACCACCGGCAACCACGACATGGAGGCCTGGTACTCGCCGAACGGCTACGGCGGCCAGTCCGCCCGCTGGTCCCTCCCGGACAACGGGCCGGACGCGAAGAACGCCCCCGGCGTCTACTCCTTCACGTACGGCAATGTGGGCGTCGTGGCGCTGGACGCGAATGACGTCTCGTACGAGATACCGGCCAACAAGGGCTACACGGACGGCGCCCAGACCGCGTGGCTCGACAAGCGGCTGGGGGAACTCCGGCGGCAGGCGGGCGTCGACTTCCTGGTCGTCTTCTTCCACCACTGCATGTACTCGACATCCACACACGCCTCGGACGGCGGGGTGCGTGACGCGTGGCTGGCGCTCTTCACCAAGCACCAGGTCGACCTGGTGATCAACGGGCACAACCATGTGTACGAGCGGACCGACGCCATCAAGAACGGCGAGGTGGGCAAGCCGGTCCCGGTCGGCGCGAGCACCGACCCGACGCGCGACGGCATCGTGTACGTCACCGCGGGCGGGGCGGGCAAGGACCTGTACAGCTTCGGTCCGGGCGTGAAGGACAGCTACGAGGGCAACGTCCACGACCACGACCACATCGTCAGCTTCCACTGGACGAAGCTGCGGCTTCCGGACCCGGACACGGTGGAGTGGTCGCGGGTGCGGTACACCGGCTTCTCGTTCCTCGCGGTGGAGGCGGAGACGGGCACGTCACCGAAGCTGAAGGTCTCGGCACTGGCGGAATCGGGCGAACGGATCGACTACTTCGAGATCCAGCGCGGACGCTGAACACTCAGCCACCCGCGCCCGCACCGCACGGCCCTAAGACTTGATCCGTAATTCAGGCGGTGTCGATCTTGAGGTTGTGGCGTACGGCGACGGCGCGGGTGGTGTCTTTGCGGTTGCCGGTCCAGGCGTCGCCGACGGCGATGACGCGCCGGTCGCGGGCGCGGAAGGTGAACTGGACGTTGACGCTGCGGCGGTAGTTCTTGGAGCACTCGGTCATCGTCTGGTCCTCAACGGGGATGAGCGTGCCGTCCACGACCCACAGATCCGAGCGGCTACCACCGGGCGGTTCGAGGAGCTGCGCGACCAGGGGCGTGAGGCGGTCGAGGATGCAGTGCACGGTGGCCACGCCGACGCCGAAGAGGTCGGCGAGTTGGCGGTGTGTGAGGTTGGTGCGCCACGCGATGGCGGCCAGGAGAACCCGGTTGTCCAGCAGGAGCGCCTACGGCCGCCCCCGTCCCGTCTCGGACGCCGTTGGTTATTTTCGGGCCGCGTTGCTTTGCCCCGTCGAGTTGCTCGGCGGGGCAAAGTGTTGCCAAGTGGCTGGTGCGGGTGCGTAGCCGTCGGACCACCTCGCTCACCTTGGTCAACGGCAAGACGCTGTGGCGCAAGTTCTTCGACGGGGCCCGCGACGGCGCGGGCGCGACGGACGACGCGTCGGGCCCGCTGTACGCGGCGGTGGACGGCGACTTGCGGGCGTACGACACTCAAGCTCAAGAACACCTCGGACGGCTTCGGCTGTGGCGTCGTACACGGCAAGACGCTGTACGTCGCCAACGACCGGAGCGAGGTGTACGCCGTCGACACGGCGACCGGCAGCGAGCAGTGGAAGCGCGCCACCGAGTACCCGGGCAGGTCCACCCCCGCAGTTGTCCTGAGCGGCGCCGGCCGTACCGTTCGCGCTCGACGACACGCAGGCCACCGCGTTCAGCGCGCGCGACGGTCAGCGGCTGTGGAGTTCCAGGACGCGGGCGCCGAGAGCGCCGCGGCCCCGGCCGGGTACCGCGCGCAGACGTCAGGCAGCACGGCCGTCCTGTGGCGCGGCCGCAACTTGTACGCGCTCCCTCTCAACTGAGCCCACGTGGGCGAGGTTGTACGAGGGTTGTACTCGAACGCGTCTCGATTGGATCCCTCTGGGATTGCACAGCCGTCACGATCATGGTGGCGGGTCAAATTCGTTGATCATCGAACGGACGCAGGCCGTAGATTCACTGGTCACAACAGATTCCGCGTGTCACCCGGTGGTGAACCTCGCGCGGGGGGACCGTTGTTCACCGAACCAGAGGAATGCTGTTTCATGCGTCGCACCACTGTCCGCCGTACCGCCGTCGCCGCCTCCGCGCTCTCGCTGGCCCTGCTCGTCAGCGCCTGCGGGTCCGACAAGCCCGTCGATGCCACCCCCGAGGGCAAGGGCAAGGAAAGCGCAGCCGCCGAGCCTGCCGCGAAGGCCCTGTCGCAGGCTGAGCTGGACAAGCTCGTCCTGGCCAACGGTGACGTGAAGAACCACAAGGTCGCCAAGCCCTCGAAGGCCGACCTTGCCGGGGCAAAGATCGCCACCGCCGACAAGGCCGAGTGCAAGCCGATCGTCGACGCGATGGCGCTCCGGCCCGTGGGCTCGCCCGCCGCGACCTCGACCCGCAGGATCACCACCATGCCCGAGAAGCCGGCCAAGGACGCTTCGCCCGAGGAGAAGCTGGATGCCGCCGTGGCCGGCTTCGGCAGCACGATCCTCATGTCCGACACACTCGGCTCGTACGACGGCAAGGGCGCCCATGAGGCGCTCGCCGGGCTGCGCACTGCGGGCAAGGCCTGCGCCGACGGCTTCACCATGATCGCCGGCCCGGACAAGACGAAGGTGACCAAGCTCGCTCCGAGCACCTACACCGGTGGTGACGAGACGGTCGCCTTCACGGTGACGACCGCAGTGGACGGCGAATCCGGCACCTCCCAGTTCGTGGCGGTGCGCAAGGGCAACACCCTCGCGTCCTTCTACGCGGTGAGCTTCTCGGGCAAGACGGAGCAACCGAAGGCCGCCATCGACGCGCAGCTGGCCAAGCTCGGCTGAGTGTCGCTCGACGGCTGAAGCCGCACGACCTCGCCCCCGCCCCCCGCGCCTGGACGCTGTTGGTGAATCCGGGGGCCTGCTACTTCGGCCCGTCGAGCTGCGGCTCGGCGGGCCGAAGTGCTGCGAAGTGGCTGGTGCGGGTGCGGGCTCGGGGCGTTTCAGTGAGGTGGGCGTCGAGGCGGGCGAGGTTGATGGCGGCGCCGGTGAGCTGGTGTTGCAGGCCCGGATACGTCGACGCGCACGTGCTGGTCGGCGCCCGCCGCCAGTACGGCCTCACCCTCACCGGACCGGTCGCCGGCGTCGTCAGCCACCAGGCAGCCGCAGGCGGTGGGTTCACCGCCGACGACTTCACCATCGACTGGGCACGCGAGCAGGTCACCTGCCCCGACGGGAAGACCGCCACGTGCTGGAATCTCGACCGCTCTCCCGAGGGCACCCCACTGATCCGGGTCCGGTTCAATGGCGGGGACTGCCGCCCCTGCTCGGTCCGCGAGCAGTGCACCACCTCCAGCGTCGGCCGGCGCCTGACTCTGCGGCTCAAGCAGCCGCGTCCCGTCCCGGCCGATCCGCAGTCCCACCTCGTCCCGCTGGGTGCGGGCCTTGGGAAACCGGGAGCCCTCGGCTCTGGTGGCGTAGTGCTTGAACCAGTCCGGCTCAGCAACTTCGACCAGCCAGTCAGGGGCAGCCTGAGCCAGCGCGTTCAAGGCCGACCGCAGCGTTTCCGCGACCCGTTCCAGCCAGCACACTTCCCGCGCCGCCGACAGCACGTGGGTGGAGTCGGTCCTCGCCCGGCCCGCTCGGCTGCATCGACACCCGCACCCACCCCATACGACAACGTCGGCCTTCAAGACCACAACCGGGTCCTGAAGGCCGACGTCACGCGCGCCCCCGGACTGGCCAACAGCATCCGTCTCGGGGAGGAGGGCTGCGACGCGGGCGACCAGGGCGAGGAACGCTTTGACGGGCAGTCAGGGAGCGAGGGCCGCAGGCTGGTGACACTGATCTTCGACACGAACGGACACAACAGCCTCTTAGGTCAATTACTTCCCGAATCGAGGATAGGTGACCTACTCCCCGCGCTTGGGGTGGGCTTCGCGCCAGGCGTCCAGCTGGTCCACGGGCCACAGCGGGGTGCGGCCGACGTAGATGGGGGCCGGGAAGTCGTCGCGGCTGCTGTTGAGGTTGTAGACGTGCTGGACGGTCACCTTGAGCCGTTCCGCTGCCTGCCGTGCGTCTACATACCCAGGAATCGTCGCTGCCATGATCCCACTCTACTCCGCTTGTCATAGCTGAACTACTCACGTAGCGTGTCGTAGGTCAGCTAATTTGGTGACGGGGGGTGACGGTGATGCAGGCTGCCCAGCCAAGGAAGTTCCGGGGGAAGAACAAGGCCCCGAAGTGGACCAAGCCCAGCGACGGGTTGGTGTCGGTGATGGTGCTGCCTCTGGCCGTCACCGATCCCGCCGACCTTGCCCGGCTCGATGGCCTGTTCGGGGCGATGTGGTCGCTCAAGCGCGTCGTCCAGCGCGACGCCCGCGCCAAGGTCGATGCCTACTGGGCCGCGTACCACGAGCGGGAGCGCGACGGGGCGAAGGCCTCACGGCAGCGCCTCGGCCTCTCCCGTGAGGCCCTGGAACGCTGCGCCTACAAGCACCTCGAAGCCTCGGGGCACTTGAAGCACCACGCCTCCAAGGCCCTGGCCATGCACATCGCCGACGAGGTGTGGAACGGCGTCTCACGGCACCTGTTCCCCGACGCCACCGGCCACCGCTTCGGGCGACCGAAGGTCGGCAACTGGCACGACTTCACCCGCATCCCCGGCCGCGCCCGCTCCCACACCACCGCCAACAAGTGGGAGACCTTCCGTCTCGTCGGCACCCTGACCGGTCACGCCATGGCCTACACCTCCGGCGGCCAGCACACGCTGATGCAGCCCTGCCGGATGCCGAAGCCGACCGTTCCCGAGGGCCGTTTGCCCACGGGCAAGATGACCGCCGCTGGGAAGCCGGGCATGCGCAAGGCCACGTGGTGGGACCACACCGGCCCCCTCGCCGTCGTCTTCGCCGGAGGCCCCGACGGCAGCCGGGGTGACCTCGTGCTCCCCGTCCGCATCCCCCCAGGTGCGGGCCAGTGGGAGCGAGTGCAGCACTTCCTTTCGAACCCGCTGACCTGGCACAAGGTGGACCTTGTACGCCGCCGCAAGGCGTCCGCGCCGGGCGGCTGGGTGTATGAGGCGCACCTGATGGTGCTCGGCCCCGGATACAGCTCCCCGGCCGTACGGACCATGCGCGACCAAGCGGCCCAGCTCGACCGGATCGGCGGGGTGGACGGCAACGTCTCCAACCTCTCCGTCGTCTCCTTCCCCGCCGACCTCACCACCGGCAAGCCGGTCTCCACCGAGGTCACGCTCACCGACGCCGAACAGCGACTGATCGAGAAGCAGGCGAAGAAGCGGCGGGGCCGTGCGCGGGCGCTGGGACGCTCCCGCCGGGCGACGAACACCGCACAGTACGGCCTGTCGAAGAAGCAGACCGCACGCGCCGCACGCCGCGCCGAGAAGGGTCTGGGGCCCAAGACGGTGACGGTGCCCGGTGGCGCCCGTGCTGCCAGGTCTGATGGGGTGCCGAAGCAGGCGTTCCGGCGTGACCGGCTTTCCGCCAACTACCGGGAGCAGCGCGCCCGCCAGGCCGAACACGCCGCCAGCATCGCCGAACACCGACGCCACCGCGCCCGCCTGGTGGCACGAGAGATCATCGCCGCCCACGGCCCCGTGCTCGTGGTCGAGGACTGCGACATCCGCACCTGGTACCGGCTGTGGGGCAAGCGCCTCTCGCAGACCACACCCGGCATGCTCATCTCCGCCCTCAAGGTGGAGTGCGAAGCCGCCGGGGGCAGGCTCGTGCGGGCCTCCACCTGGTCAACGGCCTTGTCCCAGCACTGCCTCTGTGGTGAGCGGGTGCACAAGACGCTGCGGGACCGCGAACACAAGTGCACCGCGTGCGGCCTCGTCGGCAAGCGAGACCTCGTATCCGCAGCGCTGGCCGCCTTCGTCCGCTTCACCGACATGGACGACCCCAAGACCGCGTACCTGGACACCACCGCATCCAAGAACGCCCAGATCACCTACGCACAAGCGCTGGAAGAAGCGCTGAGGGAGTCAACCACACCGAGCCCGAAACCGCCCCGGCGGTCAGGTCGCGTGGCAGTCCCACGGCAACGCCGTGAGGCCTCTGCTCTCCGAACCGCCGGACAGCGGCACCGAGCAACCCCGGATGAGACACGCCCCGTGCGTGACCACGCCGGAAAGCCCGGTCCCCGCACCGCGTGCAGTCCACAGCTCACCCTCTGGTGAATTGCGGATCAAGTCTTAGTGACCCGTCGCGCCACCGTTGTCGCGGCGGTCAAGCGCACGCTGAAGCGCTGCGGCAGCCTGCTTACGGTCGGTCTCGCTCGAACGGGAGGTGTGGCGGACGCGGCGACGCACGGTCTCGGCCATGATGATCGACTCCTTGAGATCAGAATGATTTCAGGGCGCCGGAAGGGGCGGGGAGCGGAAGCCGCAGGGTTCTCCTGCATAGGGGCACCGGCTCACGACCGCCATTCGCGGATGCAGCGAAGCATTCGGCTTCTACAAACGTAAGCGACCTCAGCCAGCCTGTCTCCACAATTACTCGGACTTCCTACTATCTGAGACAGCGATCATGAACTGCCCGCTCAGGCGTGTGCGACGTGCAGCTCTCGGCCCAGCCGACCAGCGGCAGCGACAAGGTGCATGGGAGGACTTCCTCGTCCCGCAGCTACAGCACGTCGCCGTCGCGCCAGTCGAAGTACAGCGTGTCGTGCAGCGCGTCGGAGGCTTCGGGCAGCTTGCGCCCGGCGGCGGGCCGTACGTACGTCGTGCCCTCCTCGTCGGGCAGGGGTACGACGCCGTCGGGCCCCAGCGCGGCGAGCCGGCCGGGCCACACCTGCCAGCCCCGCGCCTCGTACAGTACTGCGCCTTCGTCCGAGGCGGAGAGCGCGCCGAGTACGTACGCCGCGTCGATCGCCCGCTCCAGCGCGTCCATCACCCGGCCGCCGAGGCCATGCCTGCGGCAGTCGGCCCGCACCGCCACGCCCTCGACGTAACCGGTGCGCAGTGAGCGGCCGCGGTGTAAGACCCGGCGCTGGACGAGGCTGCCGTGGGCGGCGAGCCCGTGCTCGTCGCGGACGAAGGCGTGGAGGCCGCCGATGGTGTGGTCCCAGTCCTCGTCACTGAAGTCGCCGTCGAAGGCGGTGTCCAGGAAGGCGCGGATTTCGTGGAGCTCGGCGGTGCTGAGGTCGGCGGTGTGGGCGGTACGAATGGGCTCAGTCATGCATCGCAGTCTCCCAGGGCCCGCCGCCCACACCGGGCGGCGGGCCCACGCGCTCACTCAGTACAGGGCCAGGGGCAGGGCCGGTCAGTACACGTTCACGCCGTACGCGGACAGGGCTTCCTTCACGGGCTGGTGAATGGCGGAGCCATTGGTGCCCGTGCAGCCGGAGCTGCCCGAGTGGATGCCGAGGGCTACGCTGCCGGCGAAGTGGGCGCCGCCGCTGTCGCCGCCGGCGGAGCACGCGGTGGTGCGGACCATGCCGTAGACGGGGCCGTCCCCGTAGTTGACGGTGACGTTCACGGCGGTGACGGTGCCGCTGGTCACCTTCGTCGTGGAGCCGCTCTTCTTGATGGCCTGGCCCACGACGGCGTTGGCGGCGGACGAGATGTCCTGGTAACTGCCGTTGTAGAGGTTGACGTTGCCGCCGGGCGCGGAGCCGTTGGTGTAGCGGACTATGCCGTAGTCGTTGGTCGGGAAGCTGGTGCCCTCGCGGACGCCGATCACGGGACCGCCGGAGGTGGCCGACCAGTTGGTGGCGGAGTTGGTGCAGTGGCCCGCGGTGACGAAGTAGCGCGTGGTCCCCTTGGAGACGTTGAAGGCGGCCGAACACCGGTACCCGCCCCCGTAGATGGCGTCGCCTCCGGCCACCTCACGCTTGAAGGTCCCGGGAACCCGCTCGACGCGTACGGCGCCGCCCTGCGCGTTCGCGACCCTCTTCAGCCGGGCCAACTCCCTTGCGGACAGGGACTGGTCGGCCTGGACAGCCACCTGATTCGTCCGCGGGTCGATGCCCCAGGACGTACCGGTGATCTTCGCACCGGCCTCCAGGGAGGCCATGGCCTCGCCGAGCTGCGCGGCGCTGCGCGTCACGCGCTGCGGGGTTGCCCCGGCCGCGCGGACCTGCTCGGCGGCGCGGTCGCTGGTGACGGTGACGGTCAGTTCTCCGGTACGGCGGTCGATGTAGCTCCCGGCAGTGTCGTCGCCGAGCCGCTGGGAGAGCGCGGAGTTCAGGGCGTACGTCGCCGGACCTGCGGCAGCGTCTTCGCCGGCGGTGCCGGCCCCGGCAGGGGCCGCGCCGAGGCAGAGTGCACCGGCGGCTGTTAAGGCGGTCAGGGCCGTGCGTCGCGCACGGAGGGTGCGTCTCATGTGGGGGCTCCTCAGTCAGGTCTCCGCGGGGAACGGAGACACCACTGAGGAATTTGACATGCCCATTGTCATCCCACAAGGCCGCGCGGGGACCCGGGCGTCAGTGTCCTTGGGGGGAAAGAGCGCCGCCCGGAACGCGAACCGCCCCCGTCCGGCGTGGGGGCCGGGACAGGGGCGGGGTCTCGCGGGCGCGTACCGCGCGGGCGGTCAGCCCTGGTGGGGGTACGTGTAGTCGGTCGGCGCGACCAGGGTCTCCTTGATGGCCCGGGTCAGGGTCCAGCGCTGGAGGTTCTGCGGGGCGCCGGCCTTGTCGCACGTACCGGAGGCGCGTCCGCCGCCGAAGGGCTGCTGGCCGACGACGGCGCCGGTCGCCTTGTCGTTGATGTAGAAGTTGCCCGCGGCGTAGCGGAGCTTGTCCATCGTGTGGGCGGCCGCCGCGCGGTCGTTGGAGATGACGGCGCCGGTCAGGGCGTAGTCGGAGACCGACTCCATCTGCTCCAGCATGGCGTCGTACTCCGCGTCCTCGTAGACGTGGACCGCCAGGATCGGGCCGAAGTATTCGGTCCTGAAGACCTCGTTCTCCGGGTCGGTGCAGGCGATGACCGTCGGGCGTACGAAGTAGCCGACCGAGTCGTCGTACGTGCCGCCCGCGACGATCGTGCACGTCGGGTCGGCCGCGGCGCGGTCGATCGCCGCCTTGTTCTTGGCGAACGAACGCTCGTCGATGACAGCGCCGATGAAGTTCGAGAGGTCGGTGACGTCACCCATCGCGATGGCGTCGACCTCGGCCGCGAACTCCTCCTTGAAGCCGGAGTTCCAGATGGAGGCCGGGACGTACGCACGCGAGGACGCGGAGCACTTCTGACCCTGGAACTCGAACGAGCCACGGGTCAGCGCGGTCTTGAGGACCTTGCGGTCGGCGCTCGGGTGGGCGACGACGAAGTCCTTGCCGCCGGTCTCGCCGACGATGCGCGGGTACGAGCGGTACTTCTCGATGTTGTTGCCGACCGTCTTCCACAGGTACTGGAAGGTCTTGGTCGAGCCGGTGAAGTGGATACCGGCCAGGTCGCGGTGGTTGAGGGCGACCTCGGAGACCGCGATGCCGTCGCCCGTGACCAGGTTGATGACGCCCTTGGGGAGGCCGGCCTCCTCCAGGAGCTCCATCAGCAGGACGGCCGCGTGGGTCTGCGTCGGGGACGGCTTCCAGACGACCACGTTGCCCATCAGGGCGGGAGCGGTCGGCAGGTTGCCCGCGATGGCCGTGAAGTTGAAGGGCGTGATCGCGTAGACGAAGCCCTCCAGCGGACGGTGGTCCAGACGGTTCCACACGCCCGGGGAGTTCGCCGGCGGCTGCTCGGCGAGCAGGTCACGGGCGTACTTGACGTTGAAGCGCCAGAAGTCGATGAGCTCGCACGGCGTGTCGATCTCGGCCTGCTGGACGGTCTTCGACTGGCCGAGCATCGTCGAGGCGGCCAGCGTCTCGCGCCACGGCCCGGACAGCAGCTCGGCGGCGCGCAGGATGATCGCGGCGCGGTCGTCGAAGGACATCGCACGCCACGCCGGAGCGGCGGCCAGCGCGGCGTCGATCGCGTCCTGCGCGTCCTGCTGGGTGGCGTGGGCGGCGGTGCCGAGCACGGACTTGTGGTTGTGCGGCTGTACGACGTCGAAACGCTCGCCGCCGCCCATCCGCTTCTCACCGTTGATCGTCATCGGGAGGTCGCGAGCGTTTTCGGCCAGCTCCTTGAGCTTGGCCTCCAGACGCGCACGCTCCGGGGAGCCGGGGGCGTACGAGTGGACCGGCTCGTTGACCGGGGCGGGGACCTGGGTTACTGCGTCCATGAGTTCCGTGACTCCTTAGTTCTTGGTGATCATCGAGCGGACGAAGAACAGCAGGTTGGCCGGCTTCTCCGCGAGGCGCCGCATGAAGTACCCGTACCAGTCGGTGCCGTACGCGGTGTACACACGCATCCGGTGGCCCTCGGCCGCGAGCCGCACATGCTCTTCGCTGCGGATCCCGTAGAGCATCTGGAATTCGTACTCATCCAGTTTGCGCCCAGCGCGGCGGGCGAGCTCCTGGCTGATGGCAATCAGTCGCGGGTCGTGCGACCCGATCATCGGGTACCCGTCACCGGCCATGAGGATCTTCAGAATCCGGACGTACGCCTTGTCGATCTCGGCCTTGTCCTGGAACGCGACGGTGGCCGGCTCCTTGTAGGCGCCCTTGACGATACGGACGCGGCTGCCGGCGCCGGACAAGCGGCGCGCGTCGTCCTCGGTGCGGAAGAGGTACGCCTGAATCACACAGCCGGTCTGCGGGAAGTCCTTCCGCAGCTCCTCGTGGATGGCGAACATCGAGTCGAGGGTGGTGTGGTCCTCGGCGTCCAGCGTGACCGTGGTGCCGATCTCCGCGGCGGCCTCGACCACCGGACGGACGTTGGCCAGCGCAAGCTCGTGGCCGCCCGCCAGCGCCTGGCCGAACATCGACAGCTTCACCGACATCTCGGCCCTCGCGCCCAGGCCGAGGTCCCTGAGGTGCTCGATCAGCTCCAGGTACGCGTCACGGGCGGCGAAGGACTGCTGGCGGGTCGTGATGTCCTCGCCCACTACGTCCAGGGTGACTTCCAGCCCCTTGTCGGCGGCGTCCCGGACGATCGGAATGACCTGGTCGACCGTCTCACCGGCGATGAACCGGGCGACGACCTGTTTGGTGCCCGGGGCAGCCGACACGAAGCGGCGCATTCGGTCGCTGCGCGACGCGGCGAGGATCACGGGACCCAGCACGGGCACCTCCACGGGAAAGGCTCGAAGGGGGCCGCGACCAGGAGAATTCGGTACGGCACGCATAACCACCGTGAAATCTAAGGATTGCTCGCATCCTCAGCCATCGACAGCTGTCACGCATCCGTGGCCTCTATCTCATACAGATGTCTGAATGGATGCGAGAATGGGAAGCGTGAAAGGCGATTACCAGGACCTGGTCGACGAGATCTCGGCGCTGCTCGGTGCCCCCGCGACGCTGGAGGACCGGGACTTCAAGCTGATCGCGTTCGGCGCGCACGACAGCGGCAGCGGCTTCGACGAAGCAACCCTGGACCCGGTCCGTACGCGTTCGATCCTCACCCGGCGCTCGACGGCGGAGGTGCGGGCCTGGTTCGAGAAATTCGGCATCGCGACCGCGGAAGACCCCGTGTACATCCCGGCCGACCCCGCCGCGGGCGTCCTGCGCGGCAGGCTGTGTCTTCCTGTACGCCATCGGGGCACCGTCTACGGCTATGTATGGCTGCTCGCCGGGGACGGCGAAGGGCCGCCGGCCCCCGTCCCGGGTCCTGCGATGGCGGTGTGCGCCCGGATCGGGGCGCTCCTGGCGGACGAGGCCCGCGCCCGCGCCGACCTCGGCCCGCATCTGCGGACGCTGCTCGTCTCGGACTCCGCCGAGCGCCGGGCCGATGCGCTGGACTCGCTGCGTACGGCCCTTGGCGACGGGGGTACGTACGCCCTGCTGTGCGTCGCGCCGTGGGCGGATCCGGTGCCGGGCGCGCGTACGGTCCCGGGCGCGGCAGCTCTCTGCCTGCTCCCGGTGCCCGGTCCGGCCGGTCCCCGCCTCGCGGCGCTGATCCGGCTCCGTACGCCGACGGACCTCGCCCCCGCCCACCAGGCGGCCACGACCCTGCTCGCGGTGGCGGGCCCGGTCGTAGGCATCGGCAACCCTGCACGCACACTGGACGACCTGCCGGGCGCCTGGCGCGAAGCCTCGGCCGCGGCCCGCGCGGCGCTGGCGCGGCCCCATCTCGGCCCGGTCGCGGAGTGGTCGGCGATCGGCCCGTACCGCCTGCTGGCCGCACTCCCGGACAGCGGCCCCGGTCACCCCGTGGACCCTGCCGTACGCCCCCTGCTCGAACCGGCACACGCCGAACTCGCCCGCACGGCGGAGGCATTCCTGGACTGCGCGGGCCAGGCGGGCCGCACGGCATCGGCCCTGAACATCCACCGCCAGACGCTCTACTACCGCCTGTCCCGCGTGGAACAGCTCACGGGCCTGAACCTCCACGACGGCGAGGACCGTCTACTGCTGCACATGTCGCTGAAGGCGGCACGCCTGTAGCGCCTGGGTCGGCCAGGGCGCTTCTCTCCGGTACCCGCCCCACACAGCAACGCACCCGGTGCCTGGACGATCGTCCAGGCACCGGGTGCGCACCGCGTACGTGCGGGAACTCAGTCCGAGAGGTTCACGAACCGCGCCGAAGACGCGCCGATCTCGTCCGCGATCTCCGTGAGAACCGCCGCCGGGACCGTGTCGTCGACCGACAGAACGGCCAGCGCCTCCCCACCCTGATCCGCGCGCGAGACCTGCATGCCCGCGATGTTCAGGCCGCCCTCCCCGAGGATCCGGCCGACCGTACCGACGACACCGGGACGGTCCTGGTAGCTCAGGACGACCATGTAGTCGGCCAGTGTCAGGTCGATGTCGTGCTCGCCGATCCCGACGATCTTCTGGAGGTGCTTGGGGCCCGACAGCGTGCCGGAGACCGAGACCTCCTCACCGTCGGAGAGCGTGCCGCGCACGGTGACGACGTTCTTGTGGTCCGGGGACTCCGAGCTCGTCGTGAGCCGGACCTCCACACCGCGCTCCTGCGCGAAGAGCGGCGCGTTGACATACGAAACGGTCTCGTCGACGACGTCCTCGAAGACACCCTTCAGGGCGCTCAGTTCGAGCACCTTGACGTCGTGCTGGGTGATCTCGCCGTACACCTCGACATCGAGACGCACCGCGACCTCGCCCGCCAGCGCGGTGAACATCCGGCCCAGCTTCTCGGCGAGCGGCAGACCGGGGCGTACGTCCTCGGCGATGACACCGCCCTGGACGTTGACCGCGTCCGGCACGAGCTCACCGGCGAGCGCGAGACGCACGGACTTGGCGACCGCGATGCCCGCCTTCTCCTGCGCCTCGTCGGTGGAGGCACCGAGGTGCGGGGTGGCGACGACCTGGTCGAACTCGAACAGCGGGGAGTCCGTGCAGGGCTCCTTCGCGTACACGTCCAGACCGGCGGCCGCGACGCGGCCCTCCTTGAGGGCGGAGGCCAGCGCCTCCTCGTCGACGATCCCGCCGCGCGCGGCGTTGACGATCCGGACCTCCGGCTTGACCTTGTGGAGCGCGTCGTGGCCGATGAGGCCGAGCGTCTCGGGGGTCTTGGGGAGGTGGACCGTGATGAAGTCCGAGACTTCGAGCAGCTCGTCGAGCGAGAGCAGCTTGACGCCCATCTGGGCGGCCCGCGCGGGCTGCACGTAGGGGTCGTACGCCACGATCTTCATGCCGAAGGCCGACATGCGCTGCGCGACGAGGACACCGATGCGGCCGAGGCCGACGACGCCCAGCGTCTTCTCGCTCAGCTCGACGCCCGTGTACTTGGAGCGCTTCCACTCGCCGTTCTTGAGGGCGGTGTTGGCCTGGGGGATGTTGCGCGCGGTGGCGACGAGCAGGCCGCAGGCGAGCTCGGCGGCGGTGACGATGTTCGACGTCGGCGCGTTGACGACCATGACGCCCGCCTTGGTGGCGGCGGAGACGTCGACGTTGTCGAGGCCGACGCCCGCACGGGCGACGACGCGGAGCTTCTTCGCGGCGGCGATTGCCTCGGCATCGACCTTCGTCGCGGAGCGGACGAGAATCGCGTCCACGTCGGCGATGGCCGGCAGCAGCTCGGCGCGGTCGGCGCCGTTGCAGTGCCGGATCTCGAAGTCGGGGCCCAGGGCGTCGACTGTGGCCGGCGACAGCTCTTCAGCGATGAGTACGACAGGTTTCGAGCTCACGTGAGTCCTCACTGGTCCTTTGCGGACGGCCGTCCCGACGGCCGCAGGCGGTGGGAGGGGCTGGTCGCGTGTGAGACGCACGACGCTGTGGGCCTGACGCGTTATCTATTCAACAGTCTAGTGGCGCCGGGGGGAGCGTCTTCCGCCTCCGCGGAAGGATCACCCGTCCGTGGCTGGACGTTCTGTCCAGTTGTGCAACGGGGGGCCGCGGCGCACGGCCACGGCCCCCCGTTTCCGAGGCTTACGCCTCGTCGTTGTCGACCCAGCTCATGAGCTTGCGGAGCTCCTTGCCGGTGGTCTCCAGCAGGTGCTCGGAGTCCTGCGTCTTGTACTCGTTGTACTTCTTCAGGCCGCCGTGGTACTCGTCCATCCAGTTCTTGGCGAACGTGCCGTCCTGGATCTCGGCGAGGACCTTCTTCATCTCGGCCTTGGTCTGGTCCGTGATGACGCGGGGGCCCGTGATGTAGTCGCCCCACTCGGCGGTCTCGGAGACCGACCAGCGCATCTTCTCCAGGCCGCCCTCGTACATGAGGTCCACGATCAGCTTCAGCTCGTGGAGGCACTCGAAGTACGCGATCTCCGGCTGGTAGCCGGCCTCGACCAGGGTCTCGAAGCCCGCCTTGACGAGCGCCGAGGCGCCGCCGCAGAGCACGGCCTGCTCGCCGAAGAGGTCGGTCTCGGTCTCCTCGGTGAAGGTCGTCTTGATGACGCCCGCGCGGGTGCCGCCGATGGCCTTGGCGTACGAGAGCGCCAGCGCGAAGGCGCTGCCCGTGGCGTCCTGCTCGACGGCGGCGATCGCCGGAACGCCGCGGCCTTCCTCGTACTGACGGCGGACCAGGTGGCCCGGGCCCTTCGGGGCGACGAGGGCGACGTCGACACCGGCCGGGGCCTTGATGAAGCCGAAGCGGACGTTGAAGCCGTGGGCGAAGAACAGCGCGTCGCCGTCCTTCAGGTTGTCCTTGACGGACTCCTCGTAGACCTGGGCCTGGATCGGGTCCGGGATCAGGATCATGATGACGTCGGCCTCGGCGGAAGCCTGTGCGGGAGTGACCACGCGCAGGCCCTGCTCCTCGGCCTTCGCCCTGGACTTGGAGCCCTCGTGCAGACCGACGCGGACGTCGACACCCGAGTCACGGAGCGACAGCGCGTGGGCGTGGCCCTGGCTGCCGTAACCGATCACCGCGACCTTGCGGCCCTGAATGATGGACAGGTCGGCGTCGTCGTCGTAGAAGAGCTCGGCCACTGGGATTCTCCTTGAGTGCTGGTTGTGCGTCCCACCGTACGGCGGGGTGCGGAAGGAAGGACGGAGGGTCTCGCTATGCGAACAAAAACCACAGCGCTGTGCGAACAGCGGGACCGGCGCGCTGGGTCAGGCGGAGCGGTCGAGGGCGCGCAGGCTGCGGTCCGTGATCGACCGGGAGCCGCGCCCTATGGCGATCGTTCCGGACTGGACGAGCTCCTTGATACCGAACTGCTCCAGCATCTTGAGCATCGCTTCGAGCTTGTCGGCGCCGCCGGTGGCCTCAATGGTCACGGCCTCCGGCGAGACGTCCACGGTCTTGGCGCGGAACAACTGGACGATCTCGACGATCTGGGAGCGGGTCTCGTTGTCGGCCCGGACCTTCACCAGAACAAGCTCACGCTGGATCGCGGCAGCGGGCTCAAGTTCGACGATCTTCAGTACGTTGACGAGCTTGTTGAGCTGCTTCGTCACCTGCTCCAGCGGCAGGGCCTCGATCACGTTCACCACGATGGTGATGCGCGAGATCTCGGGGTGCTCGGTGGTCCCGACCGCGAGGGAGTCGATGTTGAACCCGCGGCGGGAGAACAGGGCCGTGATCCGCGCGAGGACGCCCGGCTTGTTCTCGACCAGGACGGAGAGGGTGTGCTTCGACATGGGCTTGAATCTCTCTCTCGTCTTCTCAGTCGTCTTCGTTGTCGCCGAAGTCGGGGCGAACCCCGCGGGCTGCCATGACCTCGTCGTTGGAGGTGCCTGCGGCGACCATCGGCCACACCATGGCGTCCTCGTGGACGATGAAGTCGACCACGACGGGGCGGTCGTTGATGGAGTTGGCCTCGGCGATGACCTTGTCGAGGTCGGCCGGGTCCTCACAGCGGATCGCGTAGCAGCCCATGGCCTCGGACAGCTTCACGAAGTCCGGGACGCGGGTGCCCGCGCTCGGCTGCTTGCCCGCGGCGGAGCCGCTGTCAGACACAGTGGCGTCCGGGCCGCTGTGCAGCACGGTGTTGGAGTAGCGCTGGTTGTAGAACAGGGTCTGCCACTGGCGGACCATCCCGAGCGCGCCGTTGTTGATGATGGCGACCTTGATCGGGATGTTGTTGAGCGCGCAGGTGGTCAGTTCCTGGTTGGTCATCTGGAAGCAGCCGTCGCCGTCGATGGCCCAGACCGTACGGTCCGGCATGCCGGCCTTGGCGCCCATGGCGGCCGGAACGGCGTAGCCCATCGTCCCGGCGCCGCCGGAGTTGAGCCAGGTCGCGGGCTGCTCGTACTGGATGAAGTGCGAGGCCCACATCTGGTGCTGGCCGACGCCCGCGGCAAAGATCGTGCCCTCAGGGGCGAGCTGTCCGACGCGCTCGATGACCTGCTGCGGAGAAAGCGAGCCGTCATCCGGCAGGTCATAGCCCAGCGGATAGGCGGTACGCCAGCGGTTGAGGTCGTTCCACCAGGCGGTGTAGTCGCCGGTGTTGCCCTCGGTGTGCTCGGCCTGGACCGCCTGGACCAGGTCGGCGATGACCTCGCGGGCGTCACCGACGATCGGCACGTCGGCGGCCCGGTTCTTGCCGATCTCGGCCGGGTCGATGTCGGCGTGGACGATCTTGGCGTACGGGGCGAAGCTGTCCAGCTTGCCGGTGACGCGGTCGTCGAAGCGGGCTCCGAGGGCGACGATCAGGTCGGCCTTCTGCAGCGCGGTGACGGCGGTGACCGCACCATGCATGCCCGGCATTCCCACGTGCAGCGGGTGGCTGTCGGGGAAGGAGCCCAGCGCCATCAGGGTGGTGGTGACGGGGGCGCCGGTGAGCTCGGCGAGGACCTTCAGCTCGGCGGTTGCGTTGGCCTTCATGACGCCGCCGCCGACGTACAGCACGGGCCGCTTGGCCGCGGTGATCAGCTTCGCGGCCTCGCGGATCTGCTTGGCGTGCGGCTTGGTCACCGGGCGGTAGCCGGGCAGGTCGTGGGTGGGCGGCCAGCTGAACGTCGTCTGTGCCTGGAGGGCGTCCTTGGCGATGTCGACGAGGACCGGGCCGGGGCGTCCGGTCGAGGCGATGTGGAACGCCTCGGCGATGGTGCGCGGGATGTCCTCGGCCTTGGTGACCAGGAAGTTGTGCTTGGTGATCGGCATGGTGATGCCGACGATGTCCGCCTCCTGGAAGGCGTCCGTGCCGATCGCCTTGGAGGCGACCTGGCCGGTGATCGCGACCATGGGGACGGAGTCCATGTGGGCGTCGGCGATCGGCGTGACCAGGTTGGTTGCGCCGGGGCCGGAGGTGGCCATGCAGACGCCGACCTTGCCCGTGGCCTGGGCGTAGCCCGTGGCCGCGTGGCCGGCGCCCTGCTCGTGGCGGACGAGGACGTGGCGAACCTTCGAGGAGTCCATCAGCGGGTCGTACGCCGGCAGGATGGCGCCGCCGGGAATGCCGAATACCGTGTCGGCTCCCACTTCCTCGAGAGAACGGATGAGCGACTGGGCGCCCGTCACGTGCTCGACAGTGGCGGCGTGGTGTCCGCCGTTGCGGGGCCGCGGCTGCGGATGGTGGGCCCCGGAGGCCTGCTCGGTCATCGGCATTCTCTTCTCGAAGCTGAGGGTATTTTACGCGGATTTGCGAAGCGCCAGTGCAACAAAAAACCCCCCGTGCCGTGAGGCAAGCGAGGGGAGCGCGCCGGTGCGGTCTGCAGGGGGTCTACTCCCTGCTTCAGCCGACGCGCTTTCCAAGTACGAGAATTCGGGTGCGCATGGCTCTGACCCTCCCTCCGGCGCACCGGGTGTGTCAAGTAGGTGGGACGGGCGTCTCACTATTTGAGCGCAATGGCGGAAGGCTGAGCGCATCGCCGCCGTTCGCGCCCACGTGGCGCACGGGAAGCACCCCGCCCGCCAGTACAGGCTGCGCAGCCCCGCCGGGCACCGGAAATTCGCCGCGCACCAGCGCGCGCCGCAGCCGGTACTCGTCGAGCGGCCCGGAGAAGGCCATGCCCTGCCCGTGCGTGCACCCCATGGCGCGCAGGGCGAGCACCTGCTCGGGTACGTCCACACCGTCCGCCACGGACTGCATGCCGAGGTCGCCGGCGATCCGGAGCAGCCCGCTGGTGATCTTGTGCAGCCGGGCGGACTCGACGACGCCCTCGACCAGGCCCCGGTCCAGTTTCAGTACGTCGATGGGGAGCCGGCGCAGCGCGTTGATGGCGGCGTAACCGCTGCCGAAGCCGTCGAGCGCGATCCGGACACCAAGTCTGCGCAGGGACACCAGGCGACGTTCCAGCTCGTCGAAGGAGATCCGCGGGTCGCTGTCGGCCAGCTCGATCATCAGTGCCCCGGACGGCAGCCCGTGCCGGGTGAGGAGGGCCTCGATCGAGCCGAGCGGAATCGACCGGTCGACGAGCCTGCGGGCCGTGAGCCGGACCGACACGGGCACTTCGTGGCCCGCGCGGTGGCGCTCGGCGGCCTGCTCGACGGCCTCTTCGAGCAGCCAGCGGCCGAGCTCGGACGTGCGGGCGCTTTCCGGGGTGTCGCCCGCGTCGGCGACCCGCAGGAACTCGGCGGGCGTGAAGAGGATGCCCTGGGCGGACCGCCAGCGCGCCTGGGCAGCGACGGAGGCGATACGGCCGGTGGCGAGGCTCACCACGGGCTGGTGAAGCAGTGCGAACTCGCCGTCGTGGAGTGCGGTGCGCAGCCGGGTGGCCAGTTCGGTCTTGCGGACCACGTCGGCCTGCATCTGCGGGGCGTACAGCTCGACGCGGTCCTTGCCGGCCGCCTTCGCGCGGTACATGGCGAGGTCTGCGTTGCGCATGAGGTCGGTGGGGGTCACGCCGGGCTCGGCGAAGGCGACGCCGATCGACGCGGCGACCCGTACCTCGTTGTTGCCGATCCGGTAGGGCTGGGAGATCGTGAGCCGCAGCCGGTCGGCGATCTCCAGGACCTGGCATTCGCGGGCGGCCTGGTCGCGGGCGCCCTCGCCGAGGATGAGGGCGGCGAACTCGTCGCCGCCGAGCCGGGCGGCGGTGTCCCCCGCCCGTACGGAGTCCTGGAGGCGGCGGGCGGCCTGGATCAGCAGCTCGTCGCCGGCTTGGTGGCCGATGGTGTCGTTCACCGCCTTGAAACCGTCGAGGTCGATGAAGAGCACGGCGGTGCCGGGGTCGCCGTGCCTTCGGCCGCCGAGGGCCTGGCGGACGCGGGCGGTGAACAGGGCGCGGTTGGGCAGGTCGGTGAGCGGGTCGTGCTCGGCGTTGTGCTGCAGCTGGGCCTGGAGACGGACCCGTTCGGTCACGTCGCGGCTGTTGAAGATCAGGCCGCCCTGGTGCCTGTTGACGGTGGACTCGACATTGAGCCACTCCCCCGTACCCGACTTGAACCGGCATTCGATCCGGGTCGTCGGCTCCTCGGCGGGAGGAGCGGCGAGGAACCGGCGGACTTCGTGGACGACTCTCCCCAGATCCTCGGAGTGGATGAGCGAGGCGAGCTCGGAACCGATGAGTTCTTCGGCCTCGCGTCCGTAGACGCCGGAGGCGGCGGGGCTGACGTACCGCAGTATGCCGGTGGGTGCGGCGATCATGATGACGTCGCTCGATCCCTGCACCAGGGAGCGGAAGTGGTTCTCCTTCTGCGCCAGTTCCTGGGTGAGGGAGATGTTGTCGAGGAGCATGATCCCCTGGCGTACGACCAGGGCGAGCACGACCGTGCAGCCGGTGAGGACGACCACCCGGTCGGGGCGGCGGCCCTCGATGACGTTGTACAGGATGCCGAGGGTGCAGACCGCTGCGGCGAGGTACGGCGTGAGGGCGGCGAGTGAGCCGCCGATGGGGCGGCTGCTCGGGTTGCGAGTGCTCCGGCCGTGCGGAGCGCCCTCCCCCCACTGCCCCGCGCGGCGCGCGCCCCAGGGCGCGTAGGCGAGGAGCAGCGAGCCGGCGAACCAGCCCGCGTCGAGGAGCTGGCCCGAGCGGTAGTCCTCGCGCAGCAGCGGCGAGGTGAACAAGGCGTCGCACAGCACGGTCAGGGCGAGGGCGGCGATGGCGGTGTTGATCGCGGTGCGGTTGGCGTTGGAGCGCCGGAAGTGCAGCGCGAGGACCATGCTGACCAGTGCGATGTCGAGCAGTGGGTACGCGAGCAGGAGCGCGGCGTGGGCCACGCTCTTGCCCTCGAACTGCGCGGTGTGCGCGAGGGCGAGGCTCCAGGAGAGGGTGAGCAGCGAGCCGCCGATGAGCCAGGAGTCCAGCGCGAGGCAGACCCAGCCGGCTCTGGTCACGGGACGCTTGGCGAGGACGAGCAGCCCGACGATGGCGGGCGGCCCGAAGCAGAGGAAGAAGAAGTCCGCGAACGAGGGCGAGGGGACCGGAAGGTCCAGCACCACCTCGTACCAGCCCCAGACGGCGTTGCCACAGGCGGCCATCGCGGAGGAGACCCCGAACAGCAGCCAGGCGGGCCGAAAGCGGCTCTCACGCGCGCGTGCGTAGAGGCAGCAGGAGACCGCGGCGACCAGGGCGGCGGCGGCGAGACCGAAGTCGCCCATCACGAGGGCCACTTCGGGGGAGCCCCAGCCGAGGCCCGCGCCCGTGGCGTACCCCCCGCAGACCAGGGCGAGGAGAACCTGGGAGCGCAGACCCGCCCCGCTGCCGGGCACCGACTGCCGCCGTCCGGTCAGGAGCGCTCCCGGGGCACTCACCGGGCCACCTTCGCGGGCGCGGGCGGCTCGGCGGGCGCCTGAGGCGATACGGGCATTGGCGGTGCCTGCGAATCCTGTCCGCCCGTCGGATCGCACGAGGGTCGCCGCCGGTGGCCCCGCCGCGTCGGATCGTTGGTCCATTGGCCGTGCATCGCCCGTCGCCCCCCTCACAGTCCGCTCGCTCCCCGGCGCCGTGACAGTGCGCGGCGCAGCCCCTAAGTCCGGACGATACACCAAAATCGTCACTCAGGGACATAGTTCCTCTACTCTGCGTGACTGCTGCTGGCGATTCCGGCACGCGGTGCATTCGGGTGTATTCGGAGCGTTGCCGGGGAGGGCTCCAGGTGACTTCGGGATGGCTGCGGGTGGCGTCAGTGGGTGGTGAGGACGAGGTTGTCCAGCGGCTCGTTCGCCGCGAACCGGCTGAGCTGCCCGGCCATCAGCCGCTTGGCGCGGGGCATGAACGCCGAAGTACTGCCGCCCACATGGGGGCTGATCAGGACCCCGGGGGCGTGCCAGAGGGGGTGACCTGCGGGAAGAGGCTCCGGGTCGGTGACATCGAGGGCGGCGTGCAGCCGGCCCGATTCGAGCTCGGCGAGCAGTGCCTTGGTGTCGACGACGGGTCCGCGTGCGACGTTCACCAACAGCGCGCCGTCCTTCATGCGGGCCAGGAAGCCGGAGTTCACCAAGCCTTGAGTGGCCTCGGTGAGCGGTGTGGCGAGGATGACGACGTCAGCCGTGGGGAGCAGTCGGGGCAGTTCGGCCAGTGGATGCACAAGCCCGCGCTCCGTTGTACGGGCGGAGCGCGCGACGCGCGCCACCCGCGCACACTCGAAGGGCGTGAGCCGGTCCTCGATGGCAGCGCCGATCGAACCGTAGCCGACGATCAGGACCGACTTGTCGGCGAGCGCCGGATAGAAACCGCTCCGCCACTCCTCCTTGTCCTGGCCGTGCACGAAGCCGGGAATGCCGCGTAGGGAGGCGAGGATCAGGGCGAGTGTGAGTTCGGCGGTGCTGGCCTCGTGCACGCCGCGGGCGTTGCAGAGTTGCACGCCCGCGGGCAGGTCCGCGAGTCCCGGCTGGACGTGGTCGATGCCTGCCGACAGCGTCTGGACGGCACGTACGGACGTCATTTCGGCGAAGGGGCGTACGGCGATTTCGGGGCCCTTCATGTACGGGACCACATAGAAGGCACAGTCGGCCGGATCGGCGGGAAAGTCCTGGCCACCGTCCCAGAACCGGTAGTTGAAGCCCTCGGGGAGCCCTTCGATCTCGGCTGCGGGGACGGGCAGCCATACGTCTGAAGTCATGCTCAGGAGGCTATGCGAAGGGCGGGGTTGCGCAGAGGTTAGTTTTGGGAGCGGCAGAGGGAGGGGTACGGGGAGTTGGAGCGCAGGACAATCGGTGCGACAGCGCTCGAAGTGGGCGCGATCGGCCTCGGATGCATGCCGATGAGCTGGGCGTACACCGGCTCGCAGCAGCGCGGGGACCGGTCGTTGCGTACCGTGCACGCCGCGCTCGATCAGGGGTCGAGCCTGCTCGACACGGCCGACATGTACGGGCCCTTCACGAACGAGCTCCTGGTGGGGCGGGTGCTCAGGGAGCGGCGCGCGGATGCCTTCGTCTCGACCAAGGGCGGGCTGCTCGTCGGCGATCAGCACATCGTGGCCAATGGACGGCCGGGTTACGTACGGCGGGCCTGTGATGCCTCTTTGCGGCGGCTCCAGACGGATGTGATCGACCTCTACCAGCTGCACCGGCCGGATCCCGAGGTGCCGGTCGAGGAGACCTGGGGCGCGATGGCGGAGCTGGTGACCGCAGGGAAGGTGCGGGCTCTGGGATTGTGCGCCGTGGGGGCGCGGGCTTCGCGGCGGTCGGGGGCCCGAATGCACGACGGAACGATTCGCCAGCTCGAACGGGTGCAGCAGGTCTTTCCTGTGAGTGCGGTGGAGGCCGAGCTTTCGGTGTGGTCCCCGGAGGCGCTGGCTTCGCTGCTGCCGTGGTGCGAGGCGCGGGGCGTCGGTTTCCTGGCGGCCATGCCGCTGGGGAACGGCTTCCTGACGGGGACGCTCAAGCCCGGCCAGGGCTTCGAGCCCGACGACGTACGGGCCAGGCACCCCCGGTTCACCGCCGAGATGATGGCGGCGAACCAGCCGGTGGTGGCGGGGCTGCGGCGGGTCGCGGAGCGGCACGGCGCGACTCCGGCGCAGGTGGCGCTGGCGTGGGTACTGGGGCGCGGGCGTCATGTGGTGCCGGTGCCCGGGACCAAGCGGGAGCGGTGGGCGGTGCAGAACGCGGGGGCGGCCCGGCTGCGGCTGACGACGGAGGATCTCGCGGAGATCGCCGGTCTGCCGGCGGCGCGGGGGTCGTGGGACTGACGCGCAGCCGACCCACGGGCGCAACAGCCGGCTCGCCGGGGTGATCGGGAACCTGAGACGCGGCAGCGGTGGCCCCAATTCCCGGGGAGCAACCCCCGGACCCCGGCCCAACAACGGGCTCGCCGGGAAGATCGGGAACCTGAAGCGCGGCAGCGGTGGCCCCAATTCCCGGGGAGCAACCCCCGGACCCCGGCCCAACAACGGGCTCGCCGGGAAGATCGGGAACCTGAAGCGGGGCAGCGGTGTATGAAGAGTGAGAGCTGCTGCCAGTGAGAGCTGCTGGCCGTCGAAGGGATCCATACCGTGCAACGTCCTGCTGTGACAGCTGTGTTGGCTGCCGCCGTTCTCCTGCTCGCGGCGGGGTGCTCCGGCGCGGGGGAGGAGGCTCCCGGCGGCGGGAAGACTCCCGCGTCGGCGCCGACGCCGACCGGCGGCGGAACCGCCTCTCCGTCCGGTGACGCCTCCGGGGCCGGGGACGGGAAAGAGCCGCCCCCGGCAAAAGGCTCGGTGAAGGTGGTGAGCACGCTCACCGAGGACCTCAAGTCGCCCTGGGGACTCGCACCGCTGCCGGACGGCGATCTGCTGGTCTCCTCGCGCGACGAGGGGACCATCACCCGGATCGACGGCGAGAGCGGCAAGAAGTCGGCGGTCGGTTCGGTGGCGGGGGTCGCGCCCGCCGGGGAGGGCGGGCTGATGGGCCTGGCCGTCTCGCCCGCGTTCGCCACCGACCGCATGGTCTACGCGTACTTCACCACGGAGTCCGACAACCGCATCGCCCGGATGATGTACGACGAGCGGAAACCCGCCGGGCAGCAACTGGGCGCACCCGACACGATCCTCAGAGGTATCCCGAAGGGCACCATCCACAACGGCGGGCGGATCGCCTTCGGCCCGGACAAGATGCTCTACGCGGGCACGGGCGAAACGGGCGACGAGGAGCTGGCCCAGGACAAGAAGTCGCTGGGCGGCAAGATCCTGCGGATGACCCCGGACGGCGAGCCGGTGCACGGCAATCCGGAGGCGGACTCGGTCGTGTACTCGTACGGACACCGCAATGTGCAGGGCCTGGCCTGGGACAGCGAGAAGCGACTGTGGGCGGCCGAGTTCGGCCAGAACACCTGGGACGAGCTGAACCTGATCCGGCCCGGCCGCAATTACGGCTGGCCCGAGGTCGAGGGCGAGGGGAACAAGGAAGGATTCGTCGACCCGGTGGCGGTGTGGACGACGGCCGAGGCATCGCCGAGCGGGATCGCGTACGCCGAGGGCTCGATCTGGATGGCGGGGCTGCGCGGCGAGCGGCTCTGGCGGATTCCGCTGGACGGTACGAAGACGGTGGCCGAGCCCGCATCGTTCCTGGACGAGAAGTACGGGCGGCTGCGCACGGTCGTGGCGGCGGGCGGCGACAAGCTGTGGCTGGTCACGAGCGAGACGGACACCCGGGGTACACCCGAGTCGGGCGACGACAAGGTGCTGAAGCTGGAAGTGAAGTAGCCGCCGGGACTGTTTCCGAGGTCGGCTCTTTGCGCTGGAATGGAGGATCCAGGACAGGGGGGCACGTGTTCAACCTGATCGAGGAATTGTTCGCACCCGGCCGCAAGCACACCGCCGAGGAGCAGAAGCGGCTGGCCCTGACCCGGGTCGATCTCGGCGACGGCGACCCGGGGCAAGGACCGATAGACCTCACCTCCGGGAAGGTCGTCATACGGCTGCCTGATCCACCACATCCGTGAAGAGGCGCAGCCGGTGGGCCACGGCGGCGGCTTCGCCGCGGCCGGATACGCCCAGCTTGGCGAGGATGTTGGACACGTGGACGCTCGCGGTCTTCGGGGAGATGTAGAGCTCCTCGGCGATCTGCCGGTTGCTGCGGCCGGCCGCGACCAGGCGCAGCACGTCCTGCTCCCGCGGGGTCAGGCCGAGCGACGCGGCGGGACTCGCGGTGAGTGCCGGGACTTCGGACACCAAGGTCAGCGAGAGCCGGGCGCGCTGGGCGAGGAGCTCGACGCTCTCGGCGAGGGGCCGGGCGCCGAGGTGGTCCGCCGTGGCGCGGACCAGCCGGAGCAGTTCGGCGGCGCGCTCGCGTTCACTGGGGTCGCGTTCGCCGGGGTCGCCTTCGCCGGGGTTCGCTGAACGGAGGATTGTCGGCGCAGTGGCCTGACCGGGTTGTCCGGCCGGGGAGGCGTCGGCGGTCCCCTCCAGGGCACTGGTGGGCTCCGGGGTGGGCGTGGCCGATGCGGCGAGCAGGGACTCCGCCCAGCGCAGCCGGACGCGAGCCAGGTCGTACGGGCGCTCCAGGGCCTCGAAGGCGGTGACGGCAGCGGTCCAGTCGTCGGGGGTGGCGCGGCCTTCGGCTCGGCGCAGCTCGGCGCGGACCCAGCGTTCGTAGGCATGCCAGATCGGGGCGGGCGTGGTCAGGTGCTTCGCTCGTGCGCGGATCTGGGCCAGCGCTTCGGGACGGCCTTCCTCCGCCGCCGGGAGGCCGCGTGCGTCCGCCTCCGCGATGGCGGCCTCGGCGAGCAGCGGCCACGCGTAGCGGTGTGCTCCGAGGGGGAAGCCGGCCGCCGTGGCCTCGGCGAACTCGGCGCGGGCGTCCAGGATGCGGCCCCGGGCGGCGGCGAGAATCAGCCCGACCCGATGCATGGGGACGTCGTTCTGGGGCATCCGGTCGTGGTTGCCGTAGTGCTGGCGGGCAGCCGCCAACTGTGCGTCGGCATCCGCCAGTTCACCTCGCGCTGCGGAGAGGTCGGCCCGTACGACGGCGGCCGCGCTGTTGGGCTTGGCACTGGCGGCGGCCCGCTCGACGCTTACCGCGTGCTCCGCCGCCTCGTTCCAGCGTCCCAGCGAGGTGAGCGACTCGGCCAGGTTCCCGCGGGCCCAGGCCTCGGTGTCCACCAGGCCGTACGCCCGGGTGAAAGCGACGCCCTCCTCGGCGATTTCGGCCGCCTCGCGGGAGCGGCCCACAGCCTCCAGGTGGGAGGGCACGTTGACGTAGCTTCGGCCCGCGACGCCGGCGATGCCCAGCTCCAGGGCCCGTTCCTTGACGGCGTACAGCTCGCTGAAGCCGGTCTCGATGTCGCCCGAGTCGATCATCAGGCCGCCCAGGGTGAGCCGGGCGGAGAGTTCGGTGTCTGCGGCGCCGACCATTCGCGCGTACTCCACGGCACGCTCGGCGGAGGCCAGGCTGTCCGGGCCCGGCTCGTGCAGCATGCCCCAGGACGCCACCGCGGCGAGGACCTCGGCATGGACGGCCGACGGCGGCAGTCCGCGCACCAGGTCCTGTGCGACGGCGATCTCGGCCCAGCCGTCGCCCCGGGCGAGGTTCGATATGAGCTTGGAGCGCTGGATCCAGAACCAGGCGGAACGAAGGGGGTCCCCCCTGCTCGAACCATGCTGAGAGCTCGGGGCGCCGTCGTCCTCGCTCTCAAGGAGCCGCAGCGCCTTCTTGGCGATCTTGAGTGCCCGTTCGCGCTCACCGCCGAACCGGCCCGCGACGGTCGCCTCCGCCATGAGGTCGAGGTAGCGCAGGGGCGTCGTCGCCGGGTCGCAGCCGCAGGGAGGGTAGACCTCGGCGTAGTCGAGCGGCCGCAGTACGGCGCGTACGTCGTCGGGGGCGTCGTCCCACAGCTCCATCGCCCGCTCCAGCAGGCGCAGCTGCTCGGCGTAGGCGTGGCGGCGACGTGCCTCGACGGAGGCTTTCAGTACTGCGGGAAGGGCTTTGGCGGCGTCGTGTGCGGCGTACCAGTAGCTGGCGAGCCGCGTGGCGCGCTCGTCCGCCCGTACGAGCGAGGGATCGGCCTCCAGCGCTTCGGCGTACCGCCGGTTGAGGCGGGAGCGTTCGCCGGGCAGCAGGTCGTCGCTGAGTGCCTCGCGCACCAGGGAGTGGCGGAAGCGGTACCCGTCGCCCTCCGGGGTGGTGAGCAGCAGGTTGGCGCCCACGGCGGCCCGCAGCGCCTCGATCAGGTCGTCCTCGGAGAGCCTGGCGACGGCGAGCAGCAGCGGGTACTCGACGGTGGAGCCGCCCTCGGCGACGATCCTGGCGACCTTCTGGGCATCGTCCGGGAGCGCCTCGACCCGTACGAGCAGGACGTCGCGCAGGGATTCGCTCAGGCCGGTGCTGCAGCCCGTGCCGATGCAGCAGGCCAGTTCCTCGACGAAGAAGGCGTTGCCGTCCGAGCGGGTGAAGACCTCGTCGACCAGCGAGTGCGCCGGTTCGTTGGCGAGGATTCCGGTCAGCTGGCGGTGCACTTCGGAGCGGTTGAAGCGGGGCAGTTCGATGCGCTGGACCGTGCGCAGCCGGTCGAGTTCGGCGAGGAGGGGGCGCAGCGGGTGGCGGCGGTGGATGTCGTCCGCGCGGTAGGTGGCGACCACGACGAGGCGGCCGCGCCGCAGCGTGCGGAAGAGGTACGCGAGGAGGTGGCGGGTGGAGGTGTCGGCCCAGTGCAGGTCCTCCAGGGCGAGGACGACCGTACGCTCCGCCGTGATGCGTTCCAGGAGACGTACGGTCAGCTCGAAGAGGCGCGTCATGCCGTCCTCGGTGTGCTGCCCGTGTGTCGTTTCCCCCAATTCGGGCAGCAGCCGGGCCAGTTCGCCCTCCTGGCCGGCAGCGGCGGCGGCGACCTCGTCGGGGAGCCTGCGCCGCAGGGCGCGCAGTGCGGTGGAGAACGGCGCGAACGGCAGCCCGTCGGCGCCGATTTCGACGCACCCGCCCACCGCGACGACGGCGCCGCTCTCGCAGGCCGCAGAGAAGAACTCCTCGACGAGGCGGGTCTTGCCGACCCCCGCCTCGCCGCCCACGAGCAACGCCTGCGGCTCGCCCGCGTCGGCGCGGGCGAGCGCATGGGTGAGCTGGGCCAGTTCGCCGGCGCGGCCGACGAACACTGGGCTGACGGACCTGGTCTCCACATCGCTGAGCATCGCACAGGGGTCCGACAGTGCGGGACCCTTGATCGGCACGACTGTCATGACGCGAGTCGTCACGCGATTCATTGCGCGAGTCGTCCCTCGGCCGTCACGCCGAGGTCACGCGGCCCGGGCGAATCGGCTGCGCAGTGAACTCACCGGCCCTTCCGATGCGTTCTTCGCCGACCGGCGGGCGGACCTGCGGTCGGCGCGGCCGGCGTTGACGGCCTGCTTGACGAGGCGCTGGGCGTCGGCCCGCTGGATGAGTTCGGCGGCGTGCAGCTTCTGCATTTCATACTCGAACATCGTGTGCTCCCTGGTGAGTCATTCGTTGAGGTCGCTTTCTGCGATGCCTCAACTCTCGTTTCCCAGGGGGGTCCAGCACATCGGGAGAGTGCCGCATGTTGGTGGCACGAGGGGCCTTAGGTACGTACGAGGTCGGGCGTGTACGTGCCTAAGGCCCCTGTTCCGGCTGCCTTACTGCCTCATTACTGCCCTGCTCCGGCGCCCGCACCTGTGGCGGGCGGCGTCGGCATCGAGGCGAAGAGGTCGAGGTACATGCCCGCGGAGATGATCATCCCCAGGACGCCGAGCGCGACGCCCGCCCAGGCCACGGAGCGGACCCAGCCGGCCTGCGTGCTGCTGCTGCCGGGCGTACCGAACGCCGGGCGGGCCAGCACCACGACGCCGACGACCAGGGCGAGCAGCGCGAAGCCGCCGTTGACGAGGGCGGTGAGGTGCCAGGCGTCGCCGTAGATCGCGGCGACCTGCTCGGCCGGAGTGCTGGTCTGGGCGGTTGTCAGCTGGCCGATGAGCGTCTGGCGCTCGGCGGCGACGCGGCTGGTCCAGGTGCCGGTGAGGGCGGCGAAGCCGAGCACCGTGGAGACGACGGCGGCGGCGCCGGTGCCGACGCCGGAGGAGACGCGCGGAGCGTCGTCGTCCGCGGCATCGTCGTCCTCGTCGTCACCCTCGTCGATGGAGTCGTCGATGGAGTCGACATCAGCGTCGGCGTCGGTGACGTCCTGGTCCGCGATTTCTTCGGCCTTCTCGGCCTGGTCGGTCTTCTTGAGCTCGCCCTCGGGTGCGGCTGCTTCGTCGGACTTGGTGGCGGGGGGTGTGGCTGTCATACCTCGCACGCTAGGTGCCGTTTCTGAGAGCCGTCTTAACGCTGCTCGCGCCACTCCTGCCCCAGCACCGACCAGACCTCCATGTCGTGCCGTACACCCCGGTACGCGTAGCTCTCGCGCAGTACGCCGTCCCGCGTCATCCCCAGCCGCTTCGCGACATTGACGCTGGCCGTGTTCGCGGAGGAAACCAGCCACTCGACGCGGTGCATCCCCCGCACGTCCACCGCCCAGTCGATCAGCACCCGCGTCGCGCGCGTGACCAGCCCCCGGCCCACCGCGGACTCCTCCAGCCAGCAGCCCGCCTCACAGTTGCCCGCGGCGGCGTCGAAGACCCGGAAGAGCACCCCGCCGACGAGCGTGCCTTCGAGCCAGATGCCGTAGATCCGGCCCGCGTCGGCGGCCTGCTTGTCGGCGTACGACTGGAGGAAAGCCCGCGCCGACGCGAGGTCGGTGGCCGCCGACGCGAGCCCGATGTACTGGCCGATGTGTGCGCGACCGCGGTCGATGTGAGCGAGGTACTCCTCGGCCTGCCACGGCTCCAGGGGGCGCAGCTCGGCATCGTCACCCAGCGGTATCGCGAACATCCTGCTCCTCGACGGCTATTGCACGAGCTCTTCCTGTTCGCTCGCGCGCTGTCCCGGAATCTTTTCATGGGCAGGACGGCACTCGGGCGGTTCGATGCTGATCCGCGGCAGCCACCGGTCGAGGCTGCGCGGCAGCCACCAGTTCGCCCCGCCCAGCATGTGCATGAGGGCGGGCACCAGGAGCGTACGGAGGACGAAAGCGTCCAGCGCGACGGCGGAGGCGAGTGCGATGCCGAACATCGCGATGACGCGGTCGCCGCTCAGTACGAAGGCCAGGAAGACAGCGATCATGATCACCGCGGCGGAGTTGATCACGCGGCTGGTCTCGGCCAGGCCGACCCGTACGGCCCGCCGGTTGTCGCCGGTTTCGAGCCACTCCTCGTACATCCGGCTGACCAGGAAGACCTGGTAGTCCATGGAGAGGCCGAAAAGGACCGAGACCATGATCACTGGCAGGAATGGCTCGATCGGGCCGGCGCTGCCGAGTCCGAGCAGCTCGCTGCCCCAACCCCACTGGAAGATCGCGACGACGATTCCGAAGGAGGAGGCGACGGCGAGCACGTTCATCAGCGCCGCCTTCAGCGGGATGCCGACGCTTCGGAAGGCGAGCAGCAGCAGGGCGCAGCCGAGCGCGATGACGACGCCGACGAAGAGCGGCAGCTTCCCGACTATGATCTCGGCGAAATCGTCGTAGCTCGCGGTGACCCCGCCGACGTAGACCTCCAGGGACGTGCCCTGTTCGGCCTGGGGCAGGACGCTCTCGCGCAGCCGGTCGACCAGGTCGCTGGTGTCCTGCGACTGCGGCGATGTCTCGGGTACGACGGAGAGGACGGCCGTGTCGCCGCCGCTGTTGTACGTCACCGGGCCGACGGAGGCGACGCCCTCGGCCGTGCCCAGGCTGTCCCCGAGGGCGTTCATGGCGGCCTTGTCGTCGGCGCCGTCGACTTCGGCGACGAGGGTCAGCGGGCCGTTGCTGCCGGGGCCGAAACCGTCGGCGAGCAGGTCGTACGCCGAGCGGGTCGTCGTGGTTGCCGGGTTGTTGCCCTGGTCGGACGTGCCCAGGTGGAGCGAGAGCATGGGCAGCGCGAGGACCAGCATCACGACGGCCGCGACGGCGCCCAGCAGCTTGGGGTGGCGCTCGACGAAGGCGGACCAGCGGGCGGCGAAGCCGGTGGGCAGCTCGGGCTGCGGTCCGTGCTCGGCGAGGTGCCTGCGCTCACGGCGGCTGAGGGCCTTCATGCCGATGAGGGAGAGCAGGGCGGGCAGCAGGGTCACCGATGCGGCGACGGTGAGCACGACGGTGAGCGAGGCGGCGATCGCGACGCCGTTGAGGAACGACAGCTGCAGTATCAGCATGCCGAGCAGGGCGATACAGACGGTGGCGCCCGCGAAGACGACGGCGCGTCCTGTCGTGGCGACCGCGTTTGCCGCCGCTTCGGGCACGGACAGGCCCCGGCGCAGTCCCTTGCGGTGGCGGGTGACGATGAACAGCGCGTAGTCGATGCCGACGCCGAGTCCGATCAGCATGCCGAGCATCGGCGCGAAGTCGGCGACCGTCATGACATGGCCGAGCAGCACGATGCCCGCGTACGCCGTGCCGACGCTGACCAGGGCGGTCGCTATGGGCAGGAGACTGGCGGCGAGCGAGCCGAAGGCGAGGAAGAGTACGACAGCCGCGACGACCACCCCTACGACCTCGCTGAGGTGCGCGCTGGAGGCCTCGGTGGAGGCGACGGCGGTGCCGCCGAGCTCCACCTGGAGCTTGTCGGTCTCCGCCTTCTTCGCGGTGTCGACCAGCGCCTGGGCCTGCGGCTGGGGGATGTCGTCGGCCTGCGCGTCGAAGGTGACGGTGGCGTAGGCGGTGTGTCCGTCGGCGCTGATCTGCCCGGCGCCCTGGCGCTCGTACGGGCTGGTGACGGTGGCGATGCCGGGGAGGTCGGCGATGTCGTCGAGCGTCTGCGTCATCCGCTGCTCGACTCCGGCGGCCTGCACGGTGGTGCGTCCTGCCGTGTGCCAGACGACGGTGTTGTTGTCGCCGCCCCGGTCGTCGAACCCGGCGTCGAGGAGGGCTGTGGCCCGTCCGGACTCGGTGCCGGGTACCTCGTAGTCGTTCGAGTAGGAGGATCCTGCGATTCCGGCGGCGCCGGCGACTGTGCCGAGCGCGAGCAGCCAGAGCAGGATCGAGGCGAGACGGTGCGCGACGCACCACTGTGCGATTCGTGCCAACGGACTTGCTCCCTGAAGGGTTCGTGGATCTTTACACGGGAACAGCCCGCAAAGAACTCATGACCTACGCTCGGTCCACTCTGACAGCCAAACGTGATCGTTTGTCCCTTTCGTGCGCTTACTCACAGGCAGCGCGAGAGCCCGGGCCATTGGTCCCGGACTCCCGCACATACCCGATATATCAGCCGGAGACGCTCGCGCGCCCGTTCTCTACGTGCCCCATGAGGCGCCGGTGGAACGCAGGGTCACCCGAAACGGTGATCGCGAGGTCGTACCAGCCGTGCGCGTCGGCGGCGGAGTGCACCACGGTGCGACTGCGGCCCGGCTTCACCGTGACCTCGCGGGGCGGGCCCTCGATGTCGGCCTCCTCCGCGTACGCCAGCGTCCGCACCGTGAAGGTGAGCGGCGTCGCGCCCCGGTTGGTGAGGGTGAGGTGCAGGTCACGGTCGCGTGCGTCGACGTACGAGGAGACCTCGGCGGCGCCCGTCTTCGTACCGGCGAACTCGCGGCGGAAGCCGTTCGGCCCGGTGATCGTGAAGCGGTAGGAGTCCCCGGTAAGGGGCACCGGCCATTGCGCCCTGCCCCTTACATCCCGGTGCTGCGGCACGGCGAACTCCGCGGCGTACGGATACAGCGCGAAGTGTGCGCTCGCACGCCCCGTATTACTGAGCGCGACCTTGAATACGCCGCCCTCGACCTTTCCGTGGGCGTCCGGCTGGTACGGCAGCGGGCGCGCGGGCCGCGTCCCCTCCTCCTGTACGGGCATGTGCTGCTCCAGCGGAGGCACGGGCCGCCAGCGCCCGGTGAACGGGGGTATCGCGCCCGGCTGCTCCACGTCGGGCAGCGCCCGGCCGCGCCTGAAGTCGAACGCCGAGGTCAGATCACCCGTGACCGTACGCCTCCACTCCGTGATGTTGGGCTCGCGCACGCCCGTCCACTCCTCCAGGAAGCGGATGACGGACGTGTGGTCGAAGACCTCGGAGCAGACGTAGCCGCCGACGGTCCACGGCGAGACCACGAGCATCGGGACGCGGATGCCGAGCCCGACCGGCTTGCCCTGCCAGCGCTCGTCGGTGTTGTCGGCGGGCGGAACGGGCGGCGGTACGTGATCGAAGAAGCCGTCGTTCTCGTCGTAATTGATCAGGACGACGGTGTGCCGCCATACGTCGGGGTGCGAGGCGAGCGCGTCCAGCACCTTGTAGACGAGCGAGGCGCTGGCGATCGGCGAGGACGAGCCGGGGTGCTCGGAGTCGACCGCCGAAGGCACCAAGTACGACACCTCGGGCAGCTCGCCCGCCGCCACGTCCGCCCGGAACCGTTCGGCGAGGCTGCCGGTCTCGCCGCGCCGCAGCCCGCGCTCGAAGAGCGAGCGCTCCTGCGTGGTCAGCGTGGCGACGCCCTCCTCCAGCGCCGCGAGCAGCCGCTCACGCTCGGCGGTATCAGTGGTGTCGCGGACCTTGGCGTAGAAGGCCTCCATGTACGTGAAGCCGCCGGGGGCCTTCGCCAGCGCCTTGCGGGCGATCTTCTTGAAGCTGGTGAAGAACTCGATGTTGTTGTCGGTGAAGTTCTCCCACTCCTGGTACGTCTTCCAGCTGCGGCCCGCGCTCTCCAGCCGCTCGGCGTACGTCGGCCACGGGTAGCCCGGGTGCGTGCCCTCGGCGTACGCGGCATTGGTGACGGCCCGGCTGCCGTCCGCCTCGAAGCCGGTCCAGCCGCTCCACAGATGGTTCCGGTTGGGGCTCGTCGACGTATGGACGGAGGAGTGGTAGGCGTCGCAGATGGTGAAGGTGTCTGCGAGCTCGTAGTGCAGGGGAAGATCGCGGCGGTCGTAGTAGGCCATGGTGGCGGCCGTCTTGGCGGACACCCAGCCGTTCATCCAGCCCTGGTTCCAGGCCTTGGCGCCGCCGCCCCACGAATGGTCGAGGTCGCCGATGTACTGGAGGTCCTTCTTCTGCGCCTCGGCGGCGTCCCGCACGGGGAAGGGCAGGACGGTGCGCAGCGGTCCGGGCTGCTCGAAGACCGGCTTCCCCGAGGGCAGTTCTACGGCGTTCCTGTCGCCGAAGCCGCGTACGCCGCGCAGGGTGCCGAAGTAGTGGTCGAAGGAACGGTTCTCCTGCATCAGGACGACCACGTGCTTGACGGCACGCAGCCCGCCGGACGCCGGTTCGGCGGCGAGCGCGGCCTGGAGCGACGGCGGCAGCAGCGAACCCGCCGCTGCCGCGCCGAGCGCGCCCCCGCCGAGTGCGAACAGGCGGCGCCGTGAAATGTCAGTGGCCAAGTGATCCTCCCGAGTCAGGTGTTACCGCCGGGAAGCTAACGAGGCCAGATGGCGCCGGGAAGTCACAAGGACAGCGCAGCGGCAAACATCCAAGAGCCCGTAACAGGAGTCCAAGTACCAACTGGAGTCCAAGAACCGCAAAGGGCGGTGCACCGGTCCATGGACCGGTGCACCGCCCTTCGGCGTATCGGGCGATCAGCCCTCGACGCCCAGCTTCTCCAGACTGTGCTCAATCATTCTTTCGGGGCAAGCCGCTCAAGAATCAATTCGCGCACGCGTGCCGCGTCCGCCTGGCCTCGGGTGGCCTTCATGACCGCTCCGACCAGCGCGCCCGCCGCGGCGACCTTGCCACTGCGGATCTTGTCGGCGATCGCGGCGTTGGCTGCGATGGCCTCGTCGACCGCCGTGCCCAGCGCGCCCTCGTCCGAAACGACCTTCAGGCCGCGCTTCTCGACGACCTCGTCGGGGCCGCCCTCGCCTGCGAGGACGCCCTCGATGACCTGGCGGGCCAGCTTGTCGTTCAGATCGCCGGACGCCACCAGCGCGGTGACACGGGCCACCTGCTCCGGCGTGATCGGCAGCGAGGCGAGGTCGGTGCCCGCCTCGTTGGCGTTACGGGCCAGCTCGCCCATCCACCACTTGCGCGCCGAAGCCGAGTCCGCGCCCGCATCGATCGTGGCGGCGATCAGGTCGACCGCGCCGGCGTTGAGCATCGACTGCATGTCGTGCTCGCTGATCCCCCACTCCTCGCGCAGCCGGTTGCGGCGTACGCGCGGCAGCTCGGGGAGGCCCTTGCGGAGCTCCTCGACCCACTCGCGGGACGGCGCCACCGGTACCAGGTCCGGCTCCGGGAAGTACCGGTAGTCCTCGGCGTTGTCCTTGATGCGGCCGGCCGTGGTGGAGCCGTCGTCCTCGTGGAAGTGCCGGGTCTCCTGGACGATCGTGCCGCCGGAGTTGAGGACCGCGGCGTGCCGCTGGATCTCGAAGCGGGCCGCACGCTCCACCGAGCGCAGCGAGTTGACGTTCTTCGTCTCGGAGCGCGTACCGAACTCCTCACGGCCGTGCGGCCGCAGGGAGAGGTTCACGTCGCAGCGCATCTGGCCCTGCTCCATGCGCGCCTCGGAGACGTCGAGCGCCCTGATGAGCTCGCGGAGCTCGGCGACGTACGCCTTCGCGACCTCCGGAGCACGCACGCCCGCACCCTCGATCGGCTTGGTGACGATCTCGATGAGCGGGATACCGGCGCGGTTGTAGTCCAGGAGGGAGTGGGACGCTCCGTGGATACGACCGGTGGCGCCGCCGACGTGCAGCGACTTGCCGGTGTCCTCCTCCATGTGCGCGCGCTCGATCTGCACACGGAAGACCTCGCCGTCCTCCAGCTGGACGTCCAGATAGCCGTTGAAGGCGATCGGCTCGTCGTACTGGGAGGTCTGGAAGTTCTTCGGCATGTCCGGATAGAAGTAGTTCTTCCGGGCGAAGCGGCACCACTCGGCGATCTCGCAGTTGAGCGCGAGGCCGATCTTGATGGCCGACTCGACACCGATCGCGTTGACGACCGGGAGCGAGCCGGGCAGCCCCAGACAGGTGGGGCACGTCTGGCTGTTGGCGTCCTGCTTGAGCTCCGTGGAGCAGCCGCAGAACATCTTCGTCTTTGTGCCGAGCTCGACGTGGACCTCAAGGCCCATGACGGGGTCGTAGGCCGCGAGGGCGTCCTCGTACGGCACAAGTTCAGTGACGGTCACGGTGAAACTTTCCCTCTCAGCCCAGCAGGACGTCGTCGTCGCCGAGGCGCTTCAGCTCGCGGTAGAGCAGAGCGATGCCGGTGGCGATGGCGGCAGCGGAGACGACGGCGTCGACCAGTCGGAGCGTGTCGTGTTCGTGGCGGGCCTTCTTGGCCTGCTTGAACACGCTGATCGCTCCGAAGGCGGTGGTGCCGATCGACAGATACGTACCGGTCTTGGACTTCTTGAAGCCCTTGGCCTTGTTGATTGCACTCACAGCGACGGTGCCTCCTCGAGCAGCGGGTGGCCCCACTTTTCCACGAAGGCGGCCTCGACGGCGGCGCCGACCTTGTAAAGACGGTCGTCCTTCATGGCCGGGGCGATGATCTGGAGACCGACCGGCATACCGTCCTCGGGCGCCAGGCCGCAGGGCAGCGACATGGCGGCGTTGCCGGCCAGGTTGGTCGGGATCGTGCACAGGTCGGCGAGGTACATCGCCATCGGGTCGTCGGCGCGCTCGCCGATCGGGAAGGCGGTGGTGGGCGTGGTCGGCGAAACGATCACGTCGACCTTCTCGAACGCCTTCTCGAAGTCCTGGGTGATGAGCGTACGGACCTTCTGGGCCGAGCCGTAGTACGCGTCGTAGTAGCCGGAGCTGAGTGCGTACGTACCGAGGATGATGCGGCGCTTGACCTCGTCGCCGAAACCGGCCTCGCGGGTGAGGGCGGTGACCTCCTCGGCGGACTTCGTGCCGTCGTCGCCGACCCGCAGGCCGTACCGCATGGCGTCGAAGCGGGCCAGGTTGGAGGAGCACTCCGAGGGGGCGATCAGATAGTACGCCGAGAGGGCGAGGTCGAAGGACGGGCAGTCCAGCTCGACGATCTCGGCGCCGAGTTCCCGCATCAGTTCGACGGACTCGTCGAAGCGCTGGAGGACACCGGCCTGGTAGCCCTCGCCGCGGAACTGCTTGACGACGCCGACGCGCATGCCTGCGACGGAGCCGTTCCTCGCCGCCTCGACGACCGGCGGGACCGGGGCGTCGATGGAGGTCGAGTCGAGCGGGTCGTGCCCGGCGATGACCTCGTGGAGGAGCGCGGCGTCCAGGACCGTACGGGCGCAGGGGCCGCCCTGGTCGAGGCTGCTGGAGAACGCGACCATGCCGAAGCGGGAGACCGCGCCGTAGGTCGGCTTGACGCCGACGGTGCCGGTGACGGCGGCGGGCTGGCGGATGGAACCGCCGGTGTCCGTGCCGATGGCGAGGGGCGCCTCGTACGACGCGAGGGCGGCGGACGAGCCACCGCCGGAGCCGCCGGGAATCTTGGTGAGGTCCCAGGGGTTGCCGGTCGGCCCGAACGCGGAGTTCTCCGTCGACGACCCCATGGCGAACTCGTCCATGTTGGTCTTGCCGAGGATGACGACGTCGGCCGCCTTGAGCTTCTTGGTCAGCGTGGCGTCGTACGGCGGGATCCAGCCTTCGAGGATCTTCGACCCGACGGTGGTCGGGATGCCCTCGGTGGTGAAGATGTCCTTGAGCGCGAGCGGAACACCGGCCAGCGGGCCGAGCTTCTCGCCGTTCGCCTTCTTGGCGTCCACTGCGCGGGCCTGGGCGAGTGCCCCGTCCCTATCCACGTGCAGGAAGGCGTGCACCTTCTCGTCGACGGCCTCGATCCGGGCCAGGTGGGCCTCGGTGACCTCGACGGCCGTGAGCTCACCGGAAGCGATCTTCGCGGCGGTCTCGGCGGCGGTGAGCTTGATGATGTTGCTGTTGTCCGACATGACTGTTTAGTCCTCCCCCAGGATCTGCGGCACCTTGAAACGCTGCTGCTCCTGGGCGGGGGCACCGGAGAGGGCCTGCTCCGGGGTGAGCGACGGACGGACCTCGTCCGCGCGCATGACGTTGGTCAGCGGCAGCGGGTGGGAGGTCGGCGGTACGTCTTGGTCGGCGACCTCGGAGACGCGGGCGACCGCGCCGATGATGTCGTCGAGCTGACCGGCGAAGTGATCGAGCTCTTCGCCCTTCAGCTCCAGACGCGCCAGCCGTGCGAGGTGGGCGACCTCCTCGCGCGTGATGCCAGGCATGCAGCGATCCTCAGGGGTGAGTGTGTGGGTTTTGGCCCAATCCTATGGGGCGCGGCCCCTTCCCCACGAAACGGATTAGCTGCGCGCCCGGGCGAGCGGTTCGCGAGCACGGTCCGGCGGTGCCTGCGCCGGAGCGGGTGGTGCGCCGACGACGGGGCCGGGGTGCCGGTCTTCCGGGTGCGACCCCGCCGCCGGTGGTTACTTCACGGGCTGGCCGGAAGGGGACGGGGCCGGGCGCTTTGCTTCCTCCAGGGCTGCTGCGGCGGCTACGCGGTCCAGATCGACCTGGCGGTGCCAGCCGTTCTCACCTCGGGCCAGCAGCCACGCCGTCGCCTCGTCCGGCGGCATCGCGGCCGCCACCAGCCACCCCTGCACCGCATCGCAGCGCAGGTCCCTCAGCCGCTCCCACGTCTCGTCGTCCTCGACGCCCTCCGCCACCACCAGCAGGCCGAGCGAGTGGGCGAGATCGACCGTGCAGCGGACGATCTCGGCGTCCTCGTTGTCCACCGCCAGCCTCGCCACGAACGAGCGGTCGATTTTCAGCTCGCTCACCGGGAGCCGACGGAGGTGGACCAGGGACGAGTACCCCGTACCGAAGTCGTCCAGGGACATCTTCACGCCGTGCCCGGTCAGCCCGGCCAGCGTGTCCGCCGCGCGCTGCGGGTCCTCCAGCAGCACGTGTTCCGTTATTTCCAGCTGCAAGGACCCCGCAGGGACACCGTGCCGGGCGAGCCGGGCCGCGACCGCGCCCGCGAACCCCGGCGTGTGGACGTCGCGCGGCGAGACATTCACCGCGACCGGAACGTTCAGCCCCTGCGCCCTCCACCGCGCGACCTGCGCCAGCGCCGTCTCCAGGACGTACTCCGTCAGATGCGGCATCAGCCCCGACGACTCCGCGATGGCGATGAATTCGTCCGGGGGGACGCGTCCCCGCTCCGGGTGCACCCACCGGACCAGGGCTTCGAGGCCGGCGACCTGCCCGTCGAACCGGACCTTCGGCTGGTAGTGGAGCTCGACCTCGCTCGCGTCCAGCGCCCGCCGGAGGTCGCCCAACAGGCCGAGCCTGTCGGGGGTGTTGCTGTCGCGCTTGGACTCGTAGACCTCTACGCCTGTACGGTCCCGCTTGGCCTGATACATCGCCACGTCCGCACGCCGCAGCAGTCCCTCCGCGTCGAGCGCGTGGTCGGGGAAGACGGCGACCCCCGCACTGGCCTCCAGGACGAGCGTCAGGCCGTCCAGGTCGAGCGGCGACGACAGTTCGGCCACGAGATGCCGGGCGACGCGCTGCGCACTGGTCGTGGAGTCGGCCTTCGGGAGCAGAACCGCGAACTCGTCACCGCCGAGCCGCGCCGCCTCCGCCCCGCGCGGCAGGGCCAGCCGCAGCCTGTCCGCTATCTGGAGCAGCAGCCGGTCGCCGGCCAAGTGGCCGAGCGTGTCATTGACCGCCCGGAAGCGGTCGAGGTCTATCAGCACGAGCGCAGACCTGGTGCCGACGCTTTCGGCTTCCTCCAGTGCGGGCCAGGCCCGCTCCAACAGCCACTGGCGGTTGGGCAGTCCGGTCAGCGGATCCCGAAGCTGCTCCTCCGCACGCGCCCTGGCGATCCACAGCGTGGAGTCCAGCGCGATTAAGGGCACCGAGAAGAGCGGCAGCAGGAACGGCAGCGCCACGGCGACCACGCATATGAGCGGGGCGATGCCGAGCAGCGCGACCGCGACGAGTGCCTGCCGATAAAGGGCCGTTCGGGCGACGGACGGCAGCCGCCCGCCCCGGGGCGCCAGGGCGTACCAGAGGAGGAGCCGGGTGACGGCAAGGTAGGCCGTGGCGGCGAGCACGACTTCGGGGACTGCGTCGATTCCCCACTCCAGCGGATCCCAGGGCTTCTCGACGGTCGGTACGTCGCCGAATGCGGCCAGGACGAGCGCCGCGGTGCCTATGCCCAGGATGTCCACCGCGCCGTGCAGCACACCCTGGCGCCACCGGTGCCTGCGGGCCAGTCCGACCAGCACGACGACGGCGAGGCTGACCAGGCCGGCCGGCAGCCAGCCGTACAGCAGCAGGACGGCGAGCGTCAGCGCCGCGCCGGAGCCCGTGCCGCCCCACCATCGGTCGCGGCCGAGGGCGACCAGGTGGCCCACGATGAATCCGGTGAGCAGGGCCAGCGACCAGCCCACTGTGCCGTCGGGGAACAGGGCATGGCCCTGGGTGACGGCGCGACAGATCCCGGTCACCAGGACGACGGCGGCCAGTGCGGCCACGACGGCGGGCAGCTTCCTCTGGGCCGCTGCCCAACCTCGCAGCCGTGAGACCGGGTCGGCACTCTCCGTCGGTTTCATTCCGTCCCTCTCACAGCCGTCGGTGCCCGTGCCACGCGATGGCCCCGTTGTCATGCCATCACGACTGAAATCCCTTCCCCGAGCTCCTGAGGAGCAGGGGGACACCCCATGGCAGCCGTGCACGACAGGCGCACATCTCAACAGTAGGCCGCAGGAGGCTCCTGCGGGCAGCGGTCTACCGCTCTTGCCCGAATGCGACCCGGGCACCCGCATCGGTCTGGTATGCGCCGAACGGGTGAACCCCGGCTGCCATTTCCCCCTCTCACCGCCCCTGTCCCCGCCTCGCGGCCCGCCTACTCCTCGGTCGGCACAGCCGCTTCACGAGCCGCTTCCGGTCCCTCCGCCAAAAGAACGGCAAATCCCTCTTCGTTCAGGACAGGAACCTTCAACTGCATGGCCTTGTCGTACTTCGAGCCGGGGCTGTCACCGACCACCACGAAGGAGGTTTTCTTCGAAACAGATCCAGTGACCTTCGCTCCGCGGCTCTGGAGCGCCTCTTTTGCGCCATCCCGCGTGTGGTTCTGCAAGGTTCCGGTCACGACGACCGTGAGGCCCTCCAGCGGACGCGGTCCATGGTCTTCACCGGCGCCCTCTTCCTCCATCCGGACCCCGGCCGCCCGCCACTTGCGCAGGATCTCCCGGTGCCAGTCCTCCTCGAACCACTGTTTGAGCGAGGCGGCGATGGTCGGTCCGACCCCCTCCACAGCGGCCAGTTCCTCCTCGCTCGCCTGCTCGATCCGCTCCAGCGAGCGGAACTCACGGGCCAGTGCCTCCGCCGCGACGGGTCCGACATGACGGATCGACAGGCCGGTGATGACACGCGCCAGCGGCCGCTCCTTGGCCGCGGCGATGTTCTCCAGCATCGCGAGGGTGTTCTTCTTCGGCACGCCCTCCTGGTTGGCGAAGAAGGTGACGACCTTCTCCTCCCCCGTCTTGGGGTCGCGCTTGGGAAGACCCGAATCCTGGTCCAGGACGTACGACTTGATGGGCAGCAGCTGCTCGACCTTGAGATCGAAGAGATCGCCCTCGTCCCGCAGCGGCGGCTCGGCCGGCTCCAGCGGCCTGGTGAGCGCGGCCGCCGCGACATACCCGAAGTTCTCGATGTCCAGCGCCTTGCGGCCGGCCAGATAGAACAGCCGCTCCCGCAACTGGGCGGGGCAGGAGCGGGCGTTGGGGCATCGGAGGTCGATGTCGGCCTCTTTCATCGGCCGCAGCGCACTGCCGCACTCCGGGCACTCGTGCGGCATCACGAACTCCCGCTCGCTGCCGTCCCGCAGGTCGACGACCGGCCCCAGGATCTCCGGAATGACGTCGCCCGCCTTGCGCAGCACCACCGTGTCCCCGATGCGTACGCCCTTGGCCTTCACCACCTCCTGGTTGTGCAGGGTGGCGAATTCGACCTCTGATCCGGCGACCGTGACCGGCTCCACCTGGGCGTACGGCGTCACCCGGCCCGTACGGCCCACGCCGACCCGGATGTTCACCAGCTTGGTGTTGACCTCCTCCGGCGCGTACTTCCAGGCGATCGCCCAGCGCGGCGCCCGCGAGGTCGAGCCGAGCCGGCCCTGGAGCCGGATCTCGTCGACCTTGACGACGACGCCGTCGATCTCGTGCTCCACGGAGTGCCGGTGCTCGCCGAAGTACGCGATGAATTCCCGTACGCCCGCGAGGTCGTCGACCACCCTGTTGTGCTGCGCGGTCGGCATGCCCCACTCGCGGAGCAGGTCGTACGCCTGCGACAGGCGGTCGATGTCCAGACCCTCGCGGGCGCCGATTCCGTGCACCACCATGTGCAGCGGACGCGTCGCGGTGACCTTGGGGTCCTTCTGCCGCAGCGAACCCGCCGCCGCGTTGCGCGGATTGGCGAAAGGCTTGTCGTGCGCCTCCACCAGTCGCGCGTTCAGCTCCTGGAATCTCTCCATCGGGAAGAAGACCTCCCCGCGGATTTCGACCAGGTCGGGGATCCGGTCGCCCTTCAGCCGGTCCGGGACGCCAGCGATCGTACGGATGTTGGGTGTGATGTCCTCGCCCGTCCGGCCGTCGCCACGCGTCGCGGCCCGCGTCAGCCGCCCCTTCTCGTACGTCAGATTGACCGCGAGACCGTCCACCTTCAGCTCGCACAGGAGGTGGTACGGAACGGAGCCCAGTTCATTGGCGACGCGCTCGCCCCAGGCCTCCAGCTCCTTGTCGTCGAAGGCGTTGTCGAGGGAGAGCATGCGCTCGCGGTGCTGGACCGCGGTGAATTCGGTCTCGTACGCCCCGGCGACCTTCTGGGTCGGCGAGTCGGGCGTACGCAGCTCGGGATACTCGTCCTCCAACGCCTCCAGTGAGCGCAGGAGCTTGTCGAACTCGGCGTCGCTGACGACCGGCTGGTCCTTCACGTAGTACCGGAAGCGGTGCTCCTCGATCTGCTCAGCGAGCTGCGCATGCTGCTCCCGTGCCTCTGCGGGTACCGCCGCGTGCTGTTCGCCAGCCACCGTCTTGTCCTCCCGTTTTCGAATCCCGTTACTCAGGGTTGTCCGCGAGCGATCTCGCGGCCCGCACGCAGTGCCCGAGCGCCGCGCGCGCATAGGCGGGGGAAGCCCCCGCCAGCCCGCACGACGGGGTGATCACCAGGGACTCGGCGAGAGTCCCCGGATTCAGCCCCAGCCTGCGCCACAGCGTCCTGACACCCATGACGCTACCGGCAGGGTCTGACAATGGAGCATCGGTGCCCGGTACGACTCCGGCGAACAGTTGCGTGCCGCCTTCCACCGCCTCACCGATCGCCTCCTCGTCACGCTCGGTGAGCAGCGAGAAATCGAACGAGATGCCCGCGGCTCCGGCCCGGCGCAGCAGTCCGAACGGCACGTCCGGCGCGCAGGAATGGACCGTCACCGGACCGTCGTTGACCGCCATCACGTCGCGCAGCGTGCCCTCGACGACCTGGCGGTCCACCGCCCGGTACGTCCGATACCCGCTGGCGGTCCTGACGTGCCCGCGCAGAACGGCCGTCAGCGACGGCTCGTCGAGCTGGAGCACGACCTGGGCGCCGGGCACCCTGCGCCGTACCTCCGCGAGATGTGCGCGCAGCCCCTCGGCCAGCGAGCCCGCCAGGTCCCGGGCCGCGCCGGGATCGCCGACCGCCGACTCGCCGTTCCTCAGCTCCAGCGAGGCCGCAAGCGTCCACGGCCCGACGGCCTGCACCTTGAGCGGACCCGTGTACCCCTGGGTGAACTCCTCCAGCGCGTCGAGGTCCTCCCCCAGCCAGGAGCGTGCCCGCCGGGTGTCACGCCCGGGGCGGTCGCTGAACCGCCAGCCGCTGGGCTCCACATGGACGTACATCTCGACGAGCATCCCGGCGGTCCGCCCGATCATGTCGGCCCCGGGTCCGCGTGCGGGCAGCTCGGCCAGGAACGGGAAGTCCTCGAAGGACCCGACGACGGTCTTCGCGGTCTCGCGCGCGTCGCCGCCGGGCATGGACCCGATGCCGGTCGCGGCGCCCCACGCGTGCTCGTTCATCGGCTGCCCGCTCATCGGCCCGGCCGAACTGTGAGGTCGTTGACCTCCGCGTCGCGCGGCAGGTCGATGGCCATGAGGATCGTCGTCGCGACCGACTCCGGGTCGATCCAGCGCGACGGGTCGTAGTCCTTGCCCTCCTGCGCGTGGACCTTCTCCTGCATGGCGCTCGCCGTCCGCCCCGGATAGACGGAGGTGACGCGGACGCCGTTGCCGTGCTCCTCCTCGCGCAGCGAGTCGGCGAGGGCCTTGAGCCCGTGCTTGCTGGCGGCGTACGGGCCCCATTCGGCATGCGCATGGAGTCCGGCACCCGAGTTCACGAAGACCACATGGCCCTTGTCGAGGCGGAGTTGGGGCAGGAAGAGCCGGGTCAGCTCGGCCGGGGCGATCAGGTTCACGTTGAGCTGGCTGTGCCAGGCCTTCGTGCCGAGGTCGCCGATGCGGCCGAGGTCGACGACGCCCGCGATGTGCAGCAGCGAGTCCACCCGCTCCGGCATCGGCTGGTGCGAGAAGGCCCAGGAGAGCCGGTCCGGATTGGCGAGGTCGCCGACGAGCGTACGGGCGCCGGGGAGGGCGTCCGCGAGCTGCTTGGCGCGGCCCGCGTCGCGGGCCATCAGGACGAGGTCGTCGCCGCGCTCGTGCAGACGGCGGGCGACAGCGGCGCCGATGCCGGAGCCTGCCCCGGTGATCACATGTGTAGCCATACGGCCCATGCTCGCATCACCGCACCCCGGCAGACTCCTCAAGGTAGGCCAGTGCCGCGACGCCGTCCTCGGCGAAGAAGACCAGGTCGGTGAGGGGGACGGGCAGGAAGCCCTCCTTGTCCATCCGCTGGAACTGCTGCTTGAGGCCGTCGTAGAAGCCCGCCGTGTTGAGCAGCACCACCGGCTTGGTGTGCAGTCCGTGCTTTTTGAGCTCCAGTATTTCGGTGGCCTCGTCCAGCGTGCCCGTACCGCCGACCATGATGACGATCGCGTCGGACCTCTCCAGCAGCATGGCCTTGCGCTCGGCGAGGTCCCTGGCGATCAGCATCTCGTCCGCGTCCTCGCGCGCCAGGGTGTGCAGGAATTCCACCGAGACGCCGACGAGCCGCCCGCCCGCATCCTTCACGCCGTCGGCGACGACCTTCATCAGGCCTGCTTCCGACCCGCCCCACACCAGCGTGTGGCCGCCCTTGCCGATGAGTTCGGCGAATTCGCGGGCGGGGCGGGTGTAGCGCTCGTCGAGCTCGGCGGCGGAGAGGAAGACGCAGATATTCATGCCCCAACGGTACGGGCGACCTCTGACACTGCCGTGATGCGGATCTTGGACTGGCCGTGCGGCAGGGCCTCCCAGTCCGCCATGAGCTCGCCTCGCAGGCCGTACCGGGCCGCGAGTGCGGTCAGGGTCTCGGTCCGGTAGTAGAAGTCCTCGCGCAGGACGTGGTGTTCGGCGCCTTCCGTCCGGTCGAAGGTGAAGTCGAAGTGACCGCCGGGCGCCAGCACCCGTCCCACATGCGCGAAGCACTCCTCGATGACATGCAGCGGCGAGTGCGAGAAGACACTGTGCGCGTGCACGACGTCGAAGTACGCGTCGGGCAGGAAGTCGAAGGTCAAGTCGTCCGTGATGGTGAGGTACGGCAGCTTGTCCTGGAGTCCGTACTGTACGAGCGTCTTCTTGGCGGCGACCAGGATGTCGGGCGAGATGTCGATGCCGTAGTAGTGGCCGGGTTCCAGATGGTCGATGAAGAGCCGTCCGGCGCGCAGGTTGCCGCAGCCGATCTCCAGCATCCGGTGCTGGGGCCGCAGCCCGTGCCCGACGAGGTAGTCGAACTGCATCTGCCCGATGGCGTTCCAGCGCTCCCGCGAGGGGCGTCCGCCGACGGCCGCCTCCGCGCTGCGGGCGGCGTCCGACGCCATGACCGCCCTGTAGTAGGCGACATGGTCACGGTGCTTGGCGCGCAGCCAGGCGTCGCGGCCCGCCCGGCGTACGTAGGCGGGCACCCGGCCCGGATGCCGTAGGACGTAGCGCACCCGGTGCGCGAGGCTCTTGCGGTTCTTCGCCAGCCGGCCGGCTTCCATGACGCCTCCTTGGCGTTGCGTAATGATACGACTACCCAACGTAACGCATGTGCGCTCGCGACACCGCTCCCTACGCGGTCGAGCGCGAGGTCGAGGTCGGGGCGAGCGACCTGGCCGCCAAGGCGCGCTGTACGGAGCAGCTCGCCGCCCTGCTCTCGGCGGGGGATCGTGGGGGCGCCGCCGAGCTCTTCATGACGGTGGTCGACGGCGGGGCGAGTCCGTCGGCGATGCGGGAGGCTACGCGGCGTGTGGCTCAGGCGGTGCGGCGCGGTCGGCACCGGACGCTCACGGGGCAGGTGCACGACGTGGCACCGCACGTGCTGGCGCCGGTGCTGGAGGAGTTTTTCGCGGGGTGACGGTGGCGGGTGCCTGCGGCGCTTTCCCTGCCCTTCCCCAAGCTCTCAACTTCGTTCGGGCGGGGGAGACCCCATTCTTCCCTGAACTGGCTCAGGCCAGCGCCGCCGTCCGTGCCGTCGTGGCAATGGTTGCTGAGCCGACCACGCGGGTGCCGTCGTACAGGACGATCGCCTGGCCGGGTGCGACGCCGCGCACCGGCTCGGTGAATTCGACGTTCAGCGTGCCGTCGATCAGCTCCGCCGTCACCTCCGTCTCGCCGCCGTGCGCCCTCAGCTGCGCCGTGTACGTGCCGCTGCCCTCCGGGGCCGTTCCGCACCAGCGGGGCTTGATCGCGGTGAGCGCCGTGACGTCCAGGGCCTCTACCGGGCCCACCGTCACCGTGTTGTTCACCGGCGAGATGTCCAGGACGTAGCGCGGCTTGCCGTCGGGCGCCGGGTGGCCGATGCGCAGGCCCTTGCGCTGGCCGATCGTGAAGCCGAACGCGCCCTCGTGGGTGCCGAGCTTGGCGCCCGTCTCGTCGACGATGTCGCCCTCCGCCGTACCGAGACGGTTGGCCAGGAAGCCCTGGGTGTCGCCGTCCGCGATGAAGCAGATGTCGTGGCTGTCGGGCTTCTTCGCGACCGCGAGGCCGCGCCGCTCGGCCTCCGCGCGGATCTCGTCCTTGGTCGTCAGAGTGTCGCCCAGCGGGAACATCGCGTGCGCGAGCTGGCGCTCGTCGAGGACGCCGAGGACGTACGACTGGTCCTTGGCCATGTCGGACGCGCGGTGCAGTTCACGCGTGCCGTCGTCGTTGAGCACGACCGTCGCGTAGTGGCCGGTGCACACCGCGTCGAAGCCCAGCGCGAGCGCCTTGTCCAGCAGCGCCGCGAACTTGATCTTCTCGTTGCAGCGCAGGCAGGGGTTCGGAGTGCGCCCGGCCTCGTACTCCGCGATGAAGTCCTCGACGACGTCCTCGCGGAAGCGCTCGGCGAGATCCCAGACGTAGAAGGGGATGCCGATGACATCGGCGGCCCGGCGCGCGTCGCGCGAGTCCTCGATGGTGCAGCAGCCCCGCGCGCCCGTACGGAACGACTGCGGGTTCGCGGACAGGGCGAGGTGGACACCGGTCACGTCGTGCCCGGCCTCGGCGGCTCGGGCAGCGGCAACGGCGGAGTCGACACCGCCGGACATGGCGGCGAGGACACGGAGGCGGCGCGGGGTCTCAGTCATAGCTCCACCAGGGTAGACGGAACCACCGACAGGGCCGAAAGCGTTAAGAGGCTCATGGAGCAGAAGAAGGCGGCAGGAACGGGGACCGTGAGCAGACGCGCGCTGCTCATCGGGGGTGGGGCGGCCGTCGTGGGCGGGGCCGCCGCCGCATTCGGGGACGAGTTGTCCCGGCTGTGGTGGCGCGTACCGGGCGTCGACAAGCAGCGCACGGAAGGCGATGTGGATCACACGGGTGCGCAGTGGGTGGCCGCATCGGCGGCGAATCTGCGGACCGCCGACCGGCCGGACGACTACTCCATCGACCGCATCGTGATTCACGTGACCCAGGGCAGTTTCGCCTCGGCCATCAAGGTCTTCAAGGACCCGTTGCACGCGGCCGCCGCGCATTACGTGATACGCGGAAGCGACGGGCACATCACGCAGATGGCGCGGGAGCTCGACGTCGCCTTCCACGCCGGGAGCCGTTCGTACAACGAGCGGAGCGTCGGCATCGAGCACGAGGGCTTTGTCGACCGGCCGCAGTCCTTCACCGGCGTGATGTACCGGTCGTCGGCCCGCCTCGCGGCCGGGATCTGCCGGCGGTACGGGATACCGGCCGACCGGGAGCACATCATCGGCCACGTCGAAGTGCCAGGCACCGACCACACCGACCCCGGGCCGCACTGGGACTGGCCCCGCTATCTCACGCTCGTACGGGAAGAGCTGGCGAGGCCGGACACCAAGGCGCAACCGGACACCAAGGCATAGCCGTACGCCAACGCGTAGCCGTAAGCCAACGCGTAACCGGGCGCCCGGATCGTCAGAAGCCCCCGGACCGTCAGACGAGTCCGGACCGTCAGACGAGTCCGGCCGACCGCGCCCGCTCGACCGCAGGCCCGATCGCCTCGGCCACCGCCGCCACGTCCTCCGCGGTCGACGTATGGCCGAGCGAGAAGCGCAGGGTGCCGCGGGCCAGGTCCGGGTCGGTTCCGGTGGCCAGCAGGACGTGGCTGGGCTGCGCCACTCCGGCCGTACAGGCGGACCCGGTGGAGCATTCGATGCCCTGCGCGTCGAGCAGCAGGAGCAGCGAGTCGCCCTCGCAGCCCGGGAAGGTGAAGTGGGCGTTGGCGGGCAGGCGGCCGGCCGGGGACGGGTCGCCACCGAGGATCGCCGTGGGGTCGGCGGCGCGTACGGCCGCCACCAGGTCGTCGCGCAGGGCGCCGATCTCGCGGGCGAACCGCTCGCGCCGCTCGGCCGCCAGCCGGCCCGCGACCGCGAAGGCGGCGACGGCGGGTACGTCGAGGGTGCCGGAGCGCACGTGCCGCTCCTGGCCGCCGCCGTGCAGCACGGGTACAGGGGTGCAGTCGCGGCCGAGCAGCAGGGCGCCGATGCCGTAGGGCCCGCCGATCTTGTGGCTCGACACGGTCATCGCGGCCAGCCCGGAGGCGGCGAAGTCGACTTCGAGCTGGCCGAAGGCCTGTACCGCGTCGGCGTGCAGCGGTACGCCGAACTCGTTTGCCACGTCGGCCAGTTCGCGGACCGGCATGACGGTGCCGATCTCGTTGTTGGCCCACATCACGGTCGCCAGGGCCACGTCGGACGGATCGCGCTCGATGGCCTCGCGCAGCGCGCCGGGGTGGATCCGGCCGTACGCGTCGACGGGCAGGTATTCGACGTTCGCGCCCTCGTGTTCGCCCAGCCAGTGGACGACGTCGAGCACCGCGTGGTGTTCCACCGGGCTCACCAGGATGCGGGTTCTGCGGGGGTCGGCGTCGCGGCGGGACCAGTAGAGGCCCTTGACGGCGAGGTTGTCGGCCTCGGTGCCGCCGGAGGTGAAGACCACCTCGCTGGGCCGGGCGCCGATGGACTCGGCGAATGTCTCGCGGGCCTCCTCGACGGTACGCCGGGCCCGTCGGCCGGCGGCGTGCAGGGACGAGGCGTTCCCGGTTACGGCGAGCTGGGCCGTCATAGCCTCGACCGCCTCGGGAAGCATCGGCGTGGTCGCGGCGTGGTCGAGGTAAGCCATGGTGGATTCGATTCTACGAGCCCGTTGGGCGCCCCCCTGCCCCGCCCTTGCCCCCCGCCCCTGTACCGGGCGTCCGCTCAGCCCCCGAAGGTCCAGGACACGGTGTTGTCCGCGGATACGAGCGCGGCCAGAACGGCCAGGTCGGCCACTCCGAGCCCGAGTCCGAGCAGCGCCCGGCCCCGGCGTTCCGTGCCGCGCCACAGGGCCATGGACGCCAGGACGATGGCGACGGGGCCGAGGAAGATGTTCAGCACGAGCAGCCCGACAAGGCCGAGCACGAACGAGGCGACGGCCATGCCGTCGGCGTCCCGCGCCCCGGTCCGGCCGCGTGCGGATGCGGTCAGTTCCACGGTGCTCAATTCCATGGTGCTCATGGGGTTCGTGGTGTGCATCGGGTTCATGGTGCGCATGGCGCGTTCAGCTCCTTCGGGTGGACCGGCGCGAGTGGCGCTCACGGGCGGCGAAGACGAGCAGCCAGCTGCCGATGAGCGCGGCGCCGACGAGGGTGACCGGAAGCGGCGCGTGAGCCACCGAGCCCAGCAGGACCCCCAGCATCAGCAGAGCCGCTACAAGAACGAACACGTGCAATCCCTCCTGGGAGTACGACTGTTCACTGACTTCCCAGTCTAGGGTTCCCGTCAACAGAGAACGGTTGTTTACTGAATGTCATGAGTCACAGCGTCGGCATCCGCCAGGCCCAGAAGCAGAAGACCCGTCAGTCCCTCATGGACGCGGCGCTCGTACTGCTGGAGCACCAGAGCCTGAGCAGTCTCGGCCTGCGCGAGGTGACCCGCGCCGTCGGCGTCGCCCCCACCGCGTTCTACCGGCACTTCCGGGACACGGCCGACCTCGGCGTCGCACTCGTCGACGAGGCCCTGGGCAGCCTGCACGCGGTGATCCGCGCGACTCTCGCCGCGACCGGCGGCAGCGCGGAACGCATCGACAGCACCGTCGGCCTCATCGCGCGCCACGTCCACGCGTACCCCGCCCATGTCCGATTCATCGCCCGCGAACGCCATGGGGGCGTGGAGCCGGTGCGGGCCGCGATTGGCGAGCAACTGCGCCTGTTCGCCGACGAGGTGGCGGCCTGGCTCGCCACCCAGCCCGAGTCCGCAGGCTGGAGCGAGGACGATCTGCGGATGCTCGCGCATGTCTACGTCGACCACATGGTGATGACGGCGTCCGCCTTCCTGGAGGCCGAGCCGTACGGCGAGGAGCGCATCGAGGCCGCCGCCTCACTCGCCCGCCGTCAGCTGCGCCTGGTCAGTCTCGGCCGCCGTCACTGGCTGGACTGAGTCCGCTCCCGCGTACCCCCGCACCGGGTCGACGATGACGCGCCGAATGGTCAACTCCGCGGCGGGCTGGTGCGGTTCGGGGAGCAGCGAGATCCCGCCGTGCCGCCCGCGTTCCGCGTACACAGGTACGCCGGACGCCGACAGCACCTCGATGTCACAGCGGCGGAACTCAGTCGCGCGGCGCCCGTGCCAGCTGCCGCGACTGCGCCACGAGGCGGTCCGCGCTGTCCCAGACCTCCGCGTCCTCCTCCAGGAAGCCGCCCGCGAGGTTGCGGGTGGTGATGGAGACGCGCAGCGGTCCGGGGGCGGGGCGGCAGCGGATGTGGGTGGTGAGTTCGACGGTCGGCGTCCAGCCCTCCAGGCCGATCTCGAACGAGGTCGGCGGCAGCGCGTCGACCGTCAGCAGCAGCGACAGCGGGTCGGCGTCGCGCCCGTCCGCAAGGCCGAACCAGCCGCGCATCTCGCCCTTGCCGGACGGCGCCCCGACGGCCCAGCCGACGGTGGCCGGATCGAGCCGGATGCCGAGCCGCTCGGTGATCGGCGCCCCGCCCGGGATGGCGACGGGCCCGGCGTCCGAGCCGAGGCAGTCTGCGTACGGCGGCATGGCCGGCGGAGTGGCGGTCGTACGGACGTCGTCGGACAGGCTGTCCAGGTCGCCGTACGAGGCGAGTACGCGGATCCGCTCGACCTCGGTGCCGTCCTCGGCGTACTGGAAGAGGGAGGCCTGGCCGGTGGAGAGCGTGCGTCCGGTGCGGACGACCTGGGTGCGGATGACTGCCTTGCCCGGCACGGACGACGTCAGGTAATGCGCCGAGACCGTGAACGGGTCGGGGTGCGGCAGCGCGTCGCCGAGTGCGCGGCCGAGGAGGGCGAGGAGGTAGCCGCCGTTGACGGCGTGGAAGATCGTCCAGCCCGCGGAGAGCTCCGCGTCATAGACACGCGCGTCGCCCGTGTCGCCCGTGTCGCCCGCTCCACGCAAGGAGACCGCGGTGTCGCGGTCGAATTCGCTGTCTCCGATGGATGCCTGTGTTGCCGTTGCCATGGCAGGCACGCTACACCCGTACGTTACTAAGCGGTAGCTTCTGCTTGGTCCTCGGACTTCGCCGAGCTCCGGTTCCAGGCGCGCGGCGCCCGCCAGTGGTAGTGCATCGCGAGCAGACGCAGCACGAAGGCGGTGACGACGGCGACTCCGCTGGTCGCCGCGTTCAGTACGTCGAAGCGGATGCAGACGGCGACCATCGTGGCCCCGACCATCGCGGGGACGGCGTACAGGTCGCGGTCCCAGCGCAGCAGCGAGGGCACCTCATTGGCGAGGACGTCCCGCAGTACGCCGCCGCCGACCGCGGTGGCCAGGCCCAGCGCCGCCGACGCGGTCAGCCCGAGCCCGTGGTCGTACGCCTTGGTGGTGCCGGTGACGCAGAAGAGCCCGAGCCCGGCCGCGTCGAACGTGTTGACCGAGCCCTGGATACGCTCCACCTCGGGGTGCAGGAAGAAGACCAGGGCGGCCGCGACGAGCGGGGTGGTGAAGTACCCCAGGTCGGTGAAGGCGGCCGGCGGGACCGCCCCGATGATCAGGTCGCGGAGCAGCCCCCCGCCCAGCGCGGTGACCTCTGCGAGCACCGCGATGCCGAAGACGTCGAAGTTCTTGCGTACGGCGAGCAGAGCGCCGGAGATCGCGAAGACGAAGATCCCGGCGAGGTCGAGCGCATGCTGGACGGAGGGCGTGAAGAGTTCCTGGAACACCGGGCAATTGTGCCGGTTCTATTCCTTGCCGACGTCCCCCGTGCTCTCCTGGCCCGTCGGCGCCTGGTCGGGCGCGTTCTCCGGGTGGTGGCAGGCCACCTGGTGGCCGGTCTTCAGGGCGACCAGCGGCGGCTCCTGCGTCTTGCAGATCGCGGTCGCCTTCCAGCACCGGGTGTGGAAGCGGCAGCCCGGCGGCGGCGAGATCGGCGACGGCACATCGCCCGTGAGCAGGATGCGCTCGCTCTTGACGCCGCGCCGCCTCGGGTCGGGCACCGGCACGGCCGACAGCAGCGCCTTGGTGTACGGGTGCATCGGCGCCTCGTACAGATCTTTGCGGTCCGCGAGCTCCACGATCTTGCCGAGGTACATCACGGCGATGCGGTCGGAGACGTGGCGGATGACCGAGAGGTCGTGCGCGATGATCACGTACGTCAGGCCGAGCTCGTCCTGGAGGTCGTCGAGGAGGTTCACGACCTGCGCCTGGATCGACACGTCCAGGGCGGACACCGGCTCGTCGGCAACGACCAGCTTCGGCTTGAGCGCGAGCGCCCGTGCGATGCCGATGCGCTGGCGCTGGCCGCCGGAGAACTCGTGCGGATACCGGTTGTAGTGCTCGGGGTTGAGGCCGACCAGCTCCAGGAGACGCTGGACCTCCTTCTTGATCCCGCCGTCCGGCGTGACGCCCTGGAGCCGGAACGGCGCACTGACGATCGTGCCGACCGTGTGCCGCGGGTTCAGCGACGAGTACGGGTCCTGGAAGATCATCTGTACGTCGCGGCGCATCGGCCGCATGGCCGCCACGCCGAGGTGCGTGATGTCCTCGCCCTGGAACTCGATGCGCCCGCCGCTCGGTTCGAGCAGCCTGGTGATCAGCCGGCCCATGGTCGACTTGCCGCAGCCCGACTCGCCGACGACACCCAGGGTCTCCCCCGGCCGTACGTCGAAGTCGAGCCCGTCGACCGCCTTCACGGCGCCGACCTGCCGCTGCAGCATCCCCTTCTTGATGGGGAAGTGCTTGACCAGGCCGGAGACCTTCAGCAGCGGCTCGGCCGAAGCGGCGGGAGCCTGCTCAGGGATCGTCACTTCGTGATCCTTTGTCTCGCTCACAGCTTCGGCGCAATCTCTTCGGTCCAGATCCGCGTCCGTTCCGCTTGCGACATGTGGCAGGCGGAGTGGTGCCGGGCGCCGACCTCACGCAGTTCCGGCCGCTCGGTGCGGGTGATGCCGTCCTTCGGCACGTCCGCGTACGGGCAGCGCGGGTTGAAGGCGCAGCCGCTGGGGATGTTGATCAGGCTGGGCGGGGATCCCTTGACCGGGATGAGGCGCTCGGTCTGGTCGCGGTCGATGCGCGGCATCGAACCCAGCAGGCCCCAGGTGTACGGGTGCTGGGGCTCGTAGAAGACCTTCTCCGCGGGGCCGCGCTCGACGCAGCGGCCGCCGTACATCACCAGGATGTCGTCGGCCAGCTCGGCGACGACGCCCAGGTCGTGGGTGATGATGATGACCGCCGAGCCGAACTCGGCCTGAAGGTCCCTGATCAGGTCGAGGATCTGCGCCTGGACGGTCACGTCCAGGGCGGTGGTCGGCTCGTCGGCGATCAGCAGCTCGGGGTTGTTGACCAGCGACATCGCGATCATCGCGCGCTGACGCATACCGCCGGAGAATTCGTGCGGGTAGCTGTCCACCCGCTTCGCCGGCTCCGGGATCCCGACGCGGTCGAGCATCTCGATCGCCCGCTTGCGGGCGGTCTTCTTGTCGACATTGTGGTGGACCCGGTACGCCTCCACGATCTGATGACCGATCGTGTAGTAGGGGTGCAGCGCCGACAGCGGGTCCTGGAAGATCATCGCCATCTCGCGGCCGCGGAGCTTGCGCACCTCGTCCGGATCGGCGGAGAGCAGTTCCTTGCCGTTCAGCCAGACCTCGCCGGAGATACGGGCCTTGCTCCGCCCGTACTGGCCGACGGTGTGCAGGCCCATGATGCCGAGCGAGGTCACCGACTTGCCGGAGCCCGACTCGCCCACGATGCCGAGGGTCTTGCCCTTCTCCAGCTGGAAGGAGAGCCCGTCGACGGACTTGACCACGCCGTCGTCGGTCGGGAAGTGCACCTTCAGATCACGTACTTCGAGGAAGGCGTCCGGGATTTCGGTGCCGGCGCTCACGGGCTCGCCGACGGCGCCGGTCTTGGTCAGCTCGGTCACGAGAGCCTCACTCGGGGGTCGATCACTGCGTACAGAAGGTCCACGACGAGGTTCGCGAGCACGATGAGGAAGGCGGCGATGAGCGTGACGCCGATGATCAGCGGCAGGTCGCGTCCAGTGATCGCCTCAACAGCTGCGTCCCCGAGACCCGGCAGGTTGAACGTGGTCTCGGTCAGCACCGCTCCGCCCACCAGCGCACCCAGGTCCAGGCCGAGAACGGTGAGGATCGGGGTCATGGTCGAGCGCATGGCGTGCTTGCCGATGACCACCGGTTCCCGCAGGCCCTTGGCCCGGGCGGTACGGATGTAGTCCTCGCCGAGGATTTCCAGCATGGTCGCGCGGGTGAGCCGGGCGTACATCGCGGCGTACAGGAAGGCGAGCGTGACCCAGGGAAGGAGCAGGCTCTCGAACCAGGCCGCCGGATTCTCGGTGATGCCCTCGTAGTCGACGCTGATCCACTGCAGTCCGTAACTGAAGATCGCCAGTGAGACCAGGCCGGTGAAGTAGATGGGGAGGGAGACGCCGCCGAGCGCGATGCTCATGGCCGCGCGGTCCCACAGCGTGCCTCGCTTGAGAGCCGAGAGCACACCGGTCGCGACACCGCCGATCACCCAGAGCAGGCAGGCACCGATCGCCAGGGACACCGTGACCGGGAGCCGGTCCATGAGGATCGGCCAGATCTCCTGCTCGGTACGGAACGAGTAACCGAAGCAGGGCGCCGAACAGTGGCTGACGTCAATACCGTTGGCGTAGTCACGGCCGACCACCAGTCCCTGCAGGAAGTGCCAGAACTGGACGAGGATGGGGTCGCTGAGTCCCATCTTCTGCCGGATGCCCTCGATGGCCTCCGGGTCGGCCTGTTTGCCGACGAAGAGCAGAGCGGGGTCGGTTCCCGTCAGCTTCGGGATCATGAAGAAGATGGCGAAGGTCGCGAGAATGACGACCATCAGCATCACGACGACGGCGAACAAGCGCCGGATGAGGTATGCGAACACTGTGCTCGGCCCGGCGGCGGCCCGGGTCCCCTGCATGGTGGGAGGGGTTTCCCGGGCCGCCGCACACGGCCATCACCTGCCCTTCGGGCTTATCGGGTCCGGTGACGGAGTCGGCGGATCATCACAACTACTTGACGACGCCGAGAGAGACGTAGTCGTAGCGGCCGCTGTAGGAGTCGGCCGTGTAGACGTTGGTCAGGCGGCTGCTGCGCCAGGTGATCGTCTTCTCGTACACGAACGGCAGGTAGACGGCGCGGTCGGAGACCATGTGGTTGATCTCCTTGTAGATCTCACCGGCCTTGTCCGGGTCCGTCTCGGCGATCGCGTCGTCGAAGAGCTTGTTGATCTTCGGGTCGTTGGTCTCGCTGTTGTTGTAGTTGCCGGACGGGACGATGAAGCGACCGTCGACCAGCGGCTGGGAGAAACCCTGGCCGGTCGGGAAGTCCGGGCCCCAGCCCGAGATGATGATGCCGTAGCCCTTGGACTTGACCACCTTCGGCGAACCGTTGATGGAGCTGGACTGGGCACCGTCGATCTGGTCGATCTCGGCCTTGATGCCGACCTTTTCGAGCGACGCCTGCAGCGACTCGGCGGTGGCGACCTCCTGCGGCTTGTTGTTCCGCACCGAGATCGTGGTCTTGAAGCCGTTCGGCTTGCCGCACGCCTTCAGGTGTTCCTTGGCCTTGGCGACGTTCGCGCCCGGGTCCTTCAGCACACCGTACGGGTCGTAGTTGTCGGTGCCCTTGATGCTCTTGGGGAGCATGTTCTCGGCGATCTCGCCACCGGCCAGCGGGCCACCGCGGGCGGTCTGAAGCGACTTCTTGTCGGCCGCGTAGATGACCGCCTTGCGGCAGTCGATGTTGTTCATCGGAGCCACGGTCTCGGGGAAGACCGCGTAACGGATGAAGTTGGTCAGACCGTTGTCGACATTGGCCTTGTGCTTCTGCAGTGCCTCGGTGCGCCCGGACTGGGTCATGCCCGTCGCGTTCAGGTCGAGGTCGTAGTCGCCCTTGATCAGACGCTTGTCGATGTCGTCGGCGTTGGAGCTGATCGTGACCGTGATCTTGTCCGGGAGTGCCGGGCGGATCGGGTCGGACGACTTCTTCCAGTTCGTGTTGCGCACCAGGGTGCCGCCCTTGCCGGGCGTGTACGACTCGAACTTGTACGGGCCCGAGGAGAAGGGCTTCAGCCCGAACTTGGCCCCGGTGTCCTTCGCCTGCGGGACCGGCGTGCTCGTCGGCAGCGCGAGGATCTGCTCGAAGTCACCGTTGGGCTTGGGGAGCTTGAAGATGATGGTCTTGTCGTCGGGCGTCTCGATGGCCTTCAGGCCGAGCTTGTCCTTCGACTTGTCCTTGTACGGACCCTTGTACTCGCCCTTGGGGTCGAGGACCTGCTTGAGGTAGCCGGGGCCGCCGGCGATCACGTCGGTGGCCCAGGTGCGCTCGATGCCGTACTTGATGTCCTTCGAGGTGATCGGCGAGCCGTCCTCGAAGGTGACGCCGTCGCGCAGCGTGTACTTGTAGGTCTTGCCGTCGTCACTGATCTCGGCCATGCCGGTGGCCAGGTCGGGGACGAGGGAGGTGCTCTTCACGCCCGGCTCGGTCGCGTACGACACGAGCTGACGCGTGTAGAAGCGGGAGAAGTCCCAGGCGAAGCCGTAGTACATGCGCGCCGGGTCGAGGGAGTCGAAGTCCTGGGAGCCCGCGAACTTGAGCGTCCCGCCCTTCTTGGCCGACTTGTTCGCGATGCCCTTGGTCGCGGCGTTGAACCCGGCGGCCTTGCCGTCGCCGTCACCGCCGTTGTCGTTGCCGCCTCCGCAGGCCGCGGTACCCAGCAGAGCCGCGACGACGAGTGCCGACCCTGCGGCCAGTCTGCGCCTGGTTGAGCTGTTGGTTGTCACGATCTCGCATCCTCCGTGAGATTGGCGGTTCCTGAAGTGGAACCGGCCATTGGGGGGTTGCCTCCTGACAGGTCGGCAGGGGCGTGTCACTGTGGCCGAACGGTGGTGCGGCGAGGCGCGGTCAGCGCGATCCCTTGGGATCAAGGGCGTCACGCACTCCGTCACCGAAGAGGTTGAAGGCCAGTACGGTGACGAAGATGGCCAGACCCGGGATCACCATGAACATCGGGTCGCTCTCGTAGGTGCTCACCGCCTTGGAAAGCATCTGTCCCCAGGAGGCCGTCGGAGGCTTGACCCCGGCGCCCAGGAAGCTCAGTGCCGCTTCCGTGAGGATGTTGGTGGGGATCATCAGCGTCGTGTACACGGTGATGGGCGCCACCAGGTTCGGCAGCAGTTCCCGGAAGAGGATGTACGACCGGCCGGCGCCGAGGCTGCGTGCCGCCTCGACGTACTCGCGCTCCCTCAGCGAGAGGGTCTGACCGCGCACGATGCGGCCGACGTACGGCCAGCCGAAGAAGCCGATGACGACGATGAGCGCACCGATCCGCACCCCGCTTCCCGTGATGCCGAACAGCTCGTTGGGAAGGACCGAGACCAGCGCGATGATGAACAGCAGCTGGGGGAAGGCGAGAAGAACGTCCATGACCCGGCTGATCGCCGCGTCGACCCAGCCGCCGAAATAGCCGGCGATGACGCCGAAGACCGAGCCGAGCAGAACGGCGAACATGGCCGCGAGGAATGCGACGAGCAGCGAGATGCGGGCTCCGTAGACGACACGGCTGAACACGTCGCGCCCGTTGATCGGCTCGACCCCGAAGAGGAAGTCGGAGCTCATGCCGCCCAGTGAGCCGACCGGCGTGCCGAGCAGCGGGTCGATCTGGTCTTCGTGGAACTCGTTCGGCGGGTGTCCCAGGAGACTGACGATCAAGGGCGCGAAGACCGCGACCAGGATCAGGAACACCACGACTACGCCGCCGGCCAGCGCTACCTTGTCGCGCTTGAGCCGCACCCAGGCGATCTTCCATGGCGAACGGCCTTCGATGGCTTTCGCCGGGACATCGGCCGCGACGTCAACGGCCGCGGTCTCGGCCGCGCTCGTGTCGTGCAGTGGTGCCGTCATCGTGGTGGGGACCCCTCTCGGCTCGACCGACGGTGGTCGGCCCGCGCCCGCCGCTGTAGCGGCTTTTCGCATCGCAGGTGCATGTGGTGCAGAAGGTGCTCAGAGAAACGCAGTTGACGCGCGGAAAGCGGGTCGTACAGAGGACCGACGTTCCTTGTTGCGGGAGTCTTCAATGAGCGCGCGATCACCCGCCAGACCTGGCGGGCAATGGATGCGTAACCGTGATGTGGCCTGTGGGCTTCCGTTATGCGGACGCCGTGCTCGGCTCAGCGGATCAGAAGTGGTCTATTGCACCAGACCGGGCATGCCGCCCAACGGCCGTTATGAACCGGCGAATTGGGCTATGGGGTGCCCTTGGATTGGGGCAGGGCTACGGGCTGGGGGCTGGGGCCGTCAGTAGGCGCGGGGAGCGGGGTAGCCGTAGCCGGACGCGGTGGAGGAGGGGGCGGCGGGTGCGTGCGCCTCGCGGTCGTAGAACGGGCGGGCGTTGGCACGCAGCCACATCGAGACCGGGTCGTACTCGTCGGACATCGCGACGGTGGAGACGGGCAGGCCGTCGGGAACCACACCGATCGACTGCTGCATCATCGTGCGCACCGCGTCCACCGACTGCTGGCTCGTGTCGTAGAGGTCGAGTCCGACGGCCAGATAGGGCGCCCCCAGCGCAGGCTGCACCCAAGCGCGGCGCAGCGAGCGGACTGCGGGCGTACGGTGGGCGTTCTGCGTGAGCAGGGCGTAGAACTGGGGGATCTCGATGGCCGGTTCGGACAGCCGCAGCGGCCCGGCGGGCATCCGGTCGAGCCCGCTCGCGATGCGCCGCAGGTCGAGCCACGGGATGCCGACGCCGCCGCCGGGGGCGTGCGGGTTGAGCCAGATGCCCCAGCGGTCGGGGAAGAGTGCGCGCGCGATGTCGCGGCCGGAAATCACTTCGTACGCCCGGCTCCAGCCGCTCGCGGCGAGCTCCTGGGCGGACGTGACGCACGGGGCGTAACCGAGGCCGTCGATCTCCATGTTTCCGTACTGCGCGTCGGGCGAGCCCGCCTGGCCGTGCCAGAGGAGCATCCAGACCTGGCCGCCCGCCGGGTCGGCGAGGGCGCGCAGCAGCGCCTCATAGGCGTCGTACCGCCCGGGTGTCACCTGGCGCAGCATGTGCTCGACCTGCCCGGCCGCCGCAGTGCCTGACGCGCTCACCCTGGTCCCGCCCCTCTTCGATCCACCGTGTCACCAACCGCCCCCGTATGGCGAGGTCATCAAACCAGCTTAAGCGGCAGCACTGACACAGACTTGACGCTTGCCGCAGATGCCCTGGCAGTCCGCAGCAGCCCGCAGCAGTCCGCAGGAGTCCTCGGGTGTCAGGCGCGGGTGTAGAAGGGCCGCACCCTTTCCAGCATCCAGTCGGCGACAGGGTCCTTGGCGACGTCCAGCAGAAGCAGGTTGACCGGCCAGGGCACCTGGACCCGGCCGAGCGCCCGGCCGAGGGCGTCCATCGGGGCACTGCCGTCGGCGGCCTCCCAGGACGACAGCTGTACGCCGACGAAGAGCGTCGGGGACTCGCCCTCAATGCTCGCGAGCACCCTGCGGGCGGTGACCACCACCCGGCTTTCCTCGAACTCCCCCGCGGCGGCGGCGAGGAAGTCGACCGGCTCCTCCTGCCAGTCCGGCTCGAAGAGCCGCACCCGGGCGCCGCCGGCCGGTCCGTCCAGCGGCGTACGGCCGGCCCGGCACAGCTCGGCGACGGCGGCCGGCGGCAGCGGCACGCCGACCGCACCGTCGGGGTTCACGGCGATGCCCAGCTGCGGGGGCAGGCCGCGGGCGAACTCGCGGGCGGGGGCGACGGCGAAGGACATGTGGGGTCCGGCGCACTGGCGGAGCTGCTGCTCGGAGCTGAAGACGGGGACGTACGCCGCGCCCTGGATCTCCAGGGTCGGCAGATCCAGGTCCGGCGAGTCTGGGCCGCCGCCGGACGGCAGCGGCACCCATACCTGGCTGCGGCCGAGCACCTCGACTATGCGGGCACCCGCGGCGGGGTTGCCCAAGGAGGCGGCCAGGACCTCTTCGAGTTCATTGCCCGGCCAGCCGCCGCCGCCGTGCGGATGGGCGGGTGCCGGAAAGTCTGGGTAATCCACGGGTACGACCTTAACGCCGGTGCGTGGCCGTGCCCTGTGGGGCTCTTCCCTACCGCTTCGGCGGGAAGTCGATCACCGTCAGTGCCCCCGCCGCATCCCGGTCCAGCAGCACCGCCGACGCACACCCCGCCGGCACCCTGCCCCGCTCCGCGTCCCGTACGAGCCGGGCCACCGCCCGCCGGTGCCGTGCGAAGGCGTAGCCGGAGACGCCTCGGCCACGTTCCTCCTGCCCCGCCCGTGCCACCTCCGGCGTCACGTCGAGCAGCACCAGGTGCAGGGCGACGCCCCTGCGGCGGGCGTCGCGCGCCAGCCAGCGGCGTACCCAGGCGAGCGTGCCGCAGTCGTGGACCACGACGCTGTCGCCGGAGCGCAGCGCGCGCCGCAGTCCGGCGTAGTGGGCCGCCCGGACAAGGGGGCGGTAGAGGGCGTACGGCAGCAGCCTCGGCATCCGCGCCGCCCACCGCTCCCGTACGTCCTGCGAATCAATGCGGCGCGCGGCACTGGCCGTACGCCGGATCAGCGTGCTCTTGCCACTGCCGGGCAGGCCGGAGACGACCACCACGTCCCCCGCCGAGAAGCCCAGAACGCGCGGGCTGCGGCCCGCGCGCAGGCGCAGGTCGCGGACGGTCGGCGCGGGCCGGCGCGTGGCCTGCCTCGCCGGTACGCCGTGCTGTGCGGGCACCGCGCCGTGCACGGTCCCTGCCGTGGCCGCGTACGCGCCAGGCTGCTGCAACGTCATCGTCCTCCCCCAGTCGGGTGTCATCCACCCTTGCCCAAGAAGTGTAAAGAAAAGGTAATGAGCCACAAGCGATTTGCGGGGTGCAGCCCGAGCGTCCCGCTCCCGGACGATGCGTGCAATGATGTGCGCGCCAACTGCATACCGGCCGCTTGAATCCGCGCGGGAGAGTCCGAAGCACCCAGTTGTACTCCAGCAGTACGCAGTGCCCAGGACGCCGAAGGAGCAAGTTCCTCCCTTGAATCTCTCAGGCCCCGTACCGCGCGGGCGAGGCAGATCTGAAAAGCGAGTCGCCGTCGTGCGGCTCCACCCAAGGTGCAAGCCGGGGCTCTTTGCGAGCTCTCGGTGAACCTCTCAGGTTCCGATGACAGATGGGGAGGATTGTCCTCGCCTGTCATGCCCTGGGAGCCCCGCACATGAGCAATGTCCCCCGTCACACCGCCCTCGATGCGCTGCATCGCTCACTGGGCGCGTCCATGACCGACTTCGCGGGCTGGGACATGCCGCTCCGGTACGGCAGTGAGCGCGACGAACACAACGCCGTACGGACCCGCGCCGGCCTCTTCGATCTCTCCCACATGGGCGAGATCACCGTCACCGGTCCGCAGGCCGTCGACCTTCTGAATTACGCACTCGTCGGCAACATCGGCACCATCGGCCCCGGCCGCGCCCGCTACACCATGATCTGCCAGGAGGACGGCGGGATCCTCGACGACCTGATCGTCTACCGCCTGGCCGAAACCGAGTACATGGTTGTCGCCAACGCCGGGAACGCGCAGATCGTCCTCGACGCCATCACCGAGCGCGCTGCCGCTCAAGGCGGATTCGAGGCCGAGGTACGGGACGACCGTGACGCGTACGCCCTGATCGCCGTCCAGGGCCCCGAGTCCCCCGGCATCCTGAAGTCCATCACCGACGCCGACCTGGACGGGCTGAAGTACTACGCCGGCCTGCCCGGCACCGTCGCGGGCGTCCCCGCCCTCATCGCCCGTACCGGTTACACCGGCGAGGACGGCTTCGAGCTCTTCGTGGCTCCGGCCGACGCCGAGAAACTGTGGCAGGCACTGACCGAGGCGGGCAAGGACGTCGGCCTCGTCCCCGCCGGGCTCTCCTGCCGCGACACCCTGCGCCTGGAAGCGGGCATGCCGCTGTACGGGCACGAGCTGACCACCGCGCTCACCCCCTTCGACGCGGGCCTGGGCAGGGTCGTCAAGTTCGAGAAGGAAGGCGACTTCGTCGGCCGCGCCGCCCTGGAGGCCGCCGCCGAGCGCGCCGAGACCGCGCCGCCGCGCAAGCTGGTCGGCCTGATCGCCGAGGGCCGTCGCGTCCCGCGCGCCGGTTTCTCGGTCGTGGCCGACGGCAAGGTCATCGGCGAGGTCACCTCCGGCGCCCCGTCCCCGACGCTGGGCAAGCCGATCGCCATGGCATACGTCGACGCCGCGCACGCGGCGCCCGGCACCTCCGGTGTCGGCATCGACATTCGCGGTACGCATGAGCCGTACGAGGTCGTCGCGCTGCCGTTCTACAAGCGCCAGAAGTGACCCCACGCACAACCTGCCCGTTCACCAGCACTCCCCCGCGTACAGGAGAATTCAGGTCATGAGCAACCCCCAGCAGCTGCGTTACAGCAAGGAGCACGAGTGGCTGTCGACCGCCGAGGACGGCGTCGCGACGGTCGGCATCACGGAGTTCGCGGCCAACGCGCTCGGTGACGTCGTCTACGCCCAGCTCCCGGAGGTCGGCGACACGGTGACCGCGGGCGAGACCTGCGGCGAACTGGAGTCGACCAAGTCGGTCAGCGACCTGTACTCGCCCGTCTCCGGCGAGGTCGTCGAGTCCAACCAGGACGTCGTGGACGACCCGTCGCTGGTGAACTCCGCCCCGTTCGAGGGCGGCTGGCTGTTCAAGGTACGCGTCGCGGAGGAGCCGGCCGACCTGCTCTCCTCCGACGAGTACATCGCCCTCACCTCCGGCAACTGAGACCTCGATCGGGACCGTGATGACGCTTCTCAACACTCCCCTGCATGAGCTCGACCCGGACGTCGCCGCCGCCGTCGACGCCGAGCTGCACCGCCAGCAGTCCACCCTCGAAATGATCGCCTCGGAGAACTTCGCTCCGGTCGCCGTCATGGAGGCCCAGGGCTCCGTCCTTACCAACAAGTACGCCGAGGGCTACCCGGGCCGCCGTTACTACGGCGGCTGCGAGCACGTCGATGTCGTCGAGCAGATCGCCATCGACCGCATCAAGGCGCTCTTCGGCGCCGAGCACGCGAACGTACAGCCGCACTCGGGCGCCCAGGCCAACGCGGCCGCGATGTTCGCGCTGATCAAGCCCGGCGACACGATCATGGGTCTGAACCTCGCCCACGGCGGGCACCTGACCCACGGCATGAAGATCAACTTCTCCGGCAAGCTCTACAACGTGGTCGCGTACCACGTCGACGACACCACCGGCGAGGTCGACATGGCCGAGGTCGAGCGCCTCGCCAAGGAGTCGAAGCCGAAGCTGATCGTGGCCGGCTGGTCGGCGTACCCGCGTCAGCTGGACTTCGCCGCCTTCCGCCGCATCGCGGACGAGGTCGGCGCGTACCTCATGGTCGACATGGCACACTTCGCCGGTCTGGTCGCCGCGGGCCTGCACCCCAACCCGGTGCCGCACGCCCACGTCGTCACGACCACCACGCACAAGACCCTCGGCGGTCCGCGCGGCGGTGTGATCCTGTCCACGCAGGAGCTCGCCAAGAAGATCAACTCGGCGGTCTTCCCCGGTCAGCAGGGCGGCCCGCTGGAGCACGTCATCGCCGCGAAGGCCGTCTCCTTCAAGGTGGCGGCGTCGGAGGAGTTCAAGGAGCGCCAGCAGCGCACCCTGGACGGCGCCCGCATTCTGGCCGAGCGCCTGGTGCAGCCCGACGTCACCGAGCACGGCGTGTCCGTCCTCACCGGCGGCACGGACGTCCACCTGGTCCTCGTCGACCTGCGGAACTCCGAGCTCGACGGCCAGCAGGCCGAGGACCGTCTCCACGGGCTCGGCATCACGGTCAACCGCAACGCCATCCCGAACGACCCCCGGCCTCCGATGGTCACCTCGGGTCTGCGGATCGGTACGCCGGCCCTTGCCACCCGCGGTTTCCAGGCCGAGGACTTCACCGAGGTCGCGGACATCATCGCCGAGGCCCTGAAGCCGTCGTACGACGCCGACGCCCTGGCGGCCCGCGTCACGGCGCTCGCCGACAAGCACCCGCTTTACCCTGGTCTGAAGTAGTTCCGTACGCAACAGACTCAATATCGGGGCACCGCGCACACTGGACAGTGAGTGCGGTGCCCCGCACCTTGTGCACCGCCATTGATCATCTGCACCACCCCGGCAGACAGCGGCGTCTACCAACCCCTTAGGAGTACCCCCGTGGCCATCTCGGTCTTCGACCTGTTCTCGATCGGCATCGGCCCGTCCAGCTCCCATACGGTCGGCCCCATGCGCGCCGCCCGGCTGTTCGCCCGCCGGCTCAAGAACGACGGCCTGATCGCCCACACCGCCGCGATACGCGCAGAGCTCTTCGGCTCGCTCGGTGCGACCGGTCACGGCCACGGCACCCCGAAGGCCGTACTGCTCGGCCTGGAGGGGAACTCCCCGCGCACGGTCGACGTCGAGACCGCCGACGAGCAGGTCGAGCGCATCAAGGCGGACAAGCGCATCAATCTGCTGGGCGTGCACGAGATCGGCTTCGACTTCGACAAGGACCTGGTCCTGCACCGCCGCAAGGCCCTGCCGTACCACGCGAACGGCATGACCCTGTGGGCGTACGACGCCGAGGGCGCACCTCTGCTGGAGAAGACGTACTACTCGGTGGGCGGCGGCTTCGTCGTGGACGAGGACGCGGTCGGCGAGGACCGGATCAAGCTCGACGACACCATACTGAAGTACCCCTTCCGCACCGGCGACGAGCTGCTCCGCCTGGCCAAGGAGACCGGTCTGTCGATCTCCGCGCTGATGCTGGAGAACGAGAAGGCCTGGCGTACCGAGACCGAGATCCGCGAGGGGCTCCTGGAGATCTGGCGGGCCATGCAGGACTGCGTCGCGCGCGGCATGTCCCAGGAGGGCATCCTGCCGGGCGGCCTGAAGGTGCGCCGCCGGGCCGCGAACACCGCGCGCAAGCTGCGCTCCGAGGGTGACCCGCTGGCCCTCTCGATGGAGTGGATCACGCTCTACGCGATGGCGGTCAACGAGGAGAACGCCGCGGGCGGCCGCGTGGTCACAGCCCCGACGAACGGCGCCGCCGGCATCATCCCGGCGGTTCTGCACTACTACATGAACTTCGTGCCGGGCGCGGACGAGGAGGGCGTGGTCCGTTTCCTGCTCTCCGCGGGCGCGATCGGCATGCTCTTCAAGGAGAACGCCTCGATCTCCGGCGCCGAGGTCGGCTGCCAGGGCGAGGTCGGCTCCGCCTGTTCGATGGCGGCCGGCGCGCTGGCCGAGGTCCTCGGCGGCACCCCCGAGCAGGTCGAGAACGCGGCCGAGATCGGCATGGAGCACAACCTGGGCCTGACCTGCGACCCGGTCGGCGGCCTCGTGCAGATTCCGTGCATCGAGCGCAACGGCATGGCGGCGGTCAAGGCGGTCACGGCGGCGAAGATGGCGATGCGCGGCGACGGCAGCCACAAGGTGTCCCTCGACAAGGTCATCAAGACCATGAAGGAGACCGGCGCGGACATGTCGGTGAAGTACAAGGAGACCGCGCGCGGCGGTCTGGCGGTCAACATCATCGAGTGCTGAGACGCTCCTGCGAACCCGCCGCGATGCGGACCGTTCACGTCGAGATCCTGGTCAGCGCACCCGCCGGTCCTCCAGACATGATCAGTGCTCGTGTCCGTGGTCGTGGACGTCGACGCTGACGGCGGAGGGCGGCGGCGACTCTTCACCCAGCGTGGTCCGGGCCTCGGCGAGTACGTCCCCGGCCTTGAGCCGGGCCTCTTCGGCGGCCGACGCCAGCCAGCGGCCGGCGACGATTCCGCCTGCTATGCCGCCGACGAGCGCTTTGCGCGCGACCGGTTTCGCTTCGGGGCGGCGTTTGGAGGCCCATCGGATGATCAGGCCGCCCACCACTCCGGACACCGCGTAGTGGGCGAGACGTCCTGCTGCGGCACCGGCGAGAGCGACGGGATGCATGCGGAGTCTCCTTCCGTCTGGTGCCGTACGGGCTGGACGGACCCGTTTTCAAGTGTGCGCGCGCGTGGTGCGCGAGGCGAGTCAGGCTCCCCGGGCGGGTCAGAGCGCGAGGCGAGTCAGCCGGTGGGGGCGTCGCTCAGGCCGAGCCTCAAGTGCTCGACGTGGAACAGGGCCTGGTCGAGCAGTTCGGCGACGTGGTGGTCGTACAGGGCGTAGACGATCGAGCGGCCGCGCCGCTCTCCGGCGACCAGGCCGAGATTGCGGAGCAGGCGCAACTGGTGGGAGCAGGCGGACTGTTCCATGCCGACGGCTTCGGCCAGTTCGCCGGCCGCGCACGGGCCTTCCTGGAGGCGGGCGAGGATCCTCAGCCGCGAGGGGGTGGCGAGCGCCTGGAGGGTCGCGGCGACGTCGGATATGCCCACGGCGTCGAGGCGTTCGCGGGTGGTGGCGGTGCTCTTGTCGTCGACTCCGTGGCCCATGGCCGCCATCCTATCGACGAAGGATGAATACCTATTCATTCATTCCTGTATGGTGTCCGGCATGTCTTCCCTCCTCACCGAGCGGTCCGTCTCCGAACAGGCGGGCCGCGGCGACGCCGTGCCCGTGCGGCGGACGCGTGTGTTCGCACTGGCCGAGGCCCGCTGGGCCGCCGCCGCCCTCGGACTCTTCCTTCTCGCGCTGACGCTTCAGCTGTCCGGCATGTCCGCCTGGGCGTGGGGTGCGGTGTACGCCGCCGCATACGTCAGCGGCGGCTGGGAGCCGGCCTGGGCCGGGCTTCAGGCCCTGCGCGAAAAGACCCTCGACGTCGACCTGCTGATGATCGTCGCCGCCCTGGGCGCGGCTTCGATCGGCCAGGTGATGGACGGCGCGCTGCTGATCGTGATCTTCGCCGGTTCCGGCGCCCTGGAGGCGCTGGCCACCGCCCGTACGGCCGACTCCGTACGCGGGCTGCTCGACCTCGCGCCGGAGACCGCGACCCTGGTGCGCGGCGAGGGCGGCGACGCTGTCGAGGAGACGGTGCCCGCCGGCAGCCTCGTCGTGGGCGACACGATCCTCGTACGCCCCGGCGAACGCGTCGGCGCCGACGGCCGGGTGCTGGACGGCGCGAGCGAGGTCGACCAGGCCACCATCACCGGCGAGCCCCTGCCCGTACCGAAGGAGAGCGGCGACGAGGTCTTCGCCGGGACGCTCAACGGCACCGGCGCCCTGCGGGTACGGGTGGAGCGCGACGCGTCCGACTCGGTCATCGCCCGCATCGTCGCCATGGTCGAGGAAGCCTCCGAGACCAAGGCGCCGACCCAGCTGTTCATCGAGAAGGTCGAACAGCGCTACTCGGTGGGCATGGTCGCCGCCACACTCGCCGTCTTCGCCGTACCCCTTGCCTTCGGCTCCGGCATCACCGACAGCCTGCTGCGGGCCATGACCTTCATGATCGTGGCCTCGCCGTGCGCGATCGTCCTCGCCACCATGCCGCCGCTGCTGTCCGCCATGGCCAACGCGGGCCGCCACGGCGTACTCGTCAAGTCCGCCGTGGTCATGGACCGGCTCGGCCAGGTCGACACCGTCGCCCTGGACAAGACAGGCACCCTGACCCAGGGCACCCCCCACGTCGCCCACATCCGGGCGCTGCCCGCGTCCGGCCTCACCGAGGACGCGCTGCTCGCGCTCGCCGCATCCGCCGAGCACCCCAGCGAACACCCCCTCGCGCGCGCCGTCGTGGACGCCGCCCGTACCCGTGGCCTGCACCTCGCCGACGCACGGGACTTCGCGTCCGCGCCGGGCACCGGAGTCACCGCCACCGTCGGGGGCGCGCGTGTGGCGGTCGGCAGCCCCGCGCGGCTGCTGGAGGGGTACGACGGCCCGCAGGCCGTATCACCGGTCGCGCCGGTCGCACTGGTCGCACTGGTCGCCGAGCTGGAGGACGCCGGGCGCACCGCCGTGCTCGTCGTCAGCGACGGCGTACCCGTGGGCGTACTCGGCATCGCCGACCGGCTGCGCCCCGACGCCGCCGCCACGGTCCGTGCGCTCACCGAACTGACGGGCACCGCACCACTGCTGATCACCGGTGACAACGCGCGCGCCGCGGCGGCCCTGGCCGCCGAGGTGGGCATCACGGATGTACGCCCCGGGCTGCTTCCGCAGGACAAGGCCGCGGTCGTCCAAGAGCTGCAACGGGCCGGACGCAAGGTCCTGGTGGTCGGCGACGGTGTCAACGACGCGCCCGCCCTGGCCTCGGCCCATACCGGCATCGCCATGGGCCGCGCCGGTTCCGACCTCGCTCTGGAGACGGCCGACGCGGTGGTCGTACGCGACGAACTGGCCACCGTCCCGGCTGCGATCCGGCTCTCGCGCGACGCCCGCCGGCTCGTCGTACAGAACCTGGTCATCGCCTCGGTGTTCATCGCCGGTCTGGTGATCTGGGACCTGGCGGGTCACCTGCCTCTGCCGTTGGGTGTGGCGGGCCACGAGGGCTCCACCGTCATCGTCGGCCTCAACGGCCTGCGCCTGCTGCGCGAGACGGCGTGGCGTCGCGCGACGACGCGTACCGCGTGACGGGCGCCCGGACATGGGCGGGCGGCTCCGCCGCGCAGACGGCCGCCCGTGCACCGGCGGCCAGTTGCCGCCGGGAGGAGCCCCACAGGGCCGGGTGAGCGGTGACCCGTACGGTCAGGTCACGTGCGGAGGCCACCCGGCGCAGCGAGGTGGTGAAGTCCTCGTCACCGAGGAAGGCGGCGACGGTACTGGGGGCGCCGCTTTGGTAGTAGCCGACCGTGACCGGCCGTACGGGCGCCCCAGCGTCGGCCGCGGCCTGGAAAGTGGCCCGCCTGAACCGGCCGCCGGGCGCCGAGCACCAGGTCGTCGCCTGAGGAAAAACGAGAACGGAGCGGCCCGAGCGCAAGGTGGCCGTCAAATCCGCTACGGCGTACGGGAGCTGTCGCATCCGCTCACGGTCGATGAAGGGCGCACCGACGCGCCGCGCCAGCGTGCCGATGACGGGCCACCGGGCCACTTCCCACTTGGCCAAGGGCAGGACCGGCTCCACCGCCAGCAGGGCCACGACGTCGAGCCAGGAGATGTGGTTGGCGGCGACCAGGGTGCCGGAGCCGTTCACACTCAGCGGCCCGGCCCCGACCCCTGCCCCTGCCCCTTCCCTCGTCCCCGTCCCCGTCCCCGTTTCCAGCCGTACGCCCAGCCCGTCGAGCATCCCCCGTGCCTGGGCACGCAGTTCCCGGGGCTCGGCGATCCGCCGCCCCTTCGACACGCCGCGCGCGATCACGTACGTCAGCGCGGCGCACCGGCGCGCGGCTTCGGCCGGCGAAACCGGCGACAGCGCATGCGTGGCGCAGACGGGCGTACACCCCTCGTCCACGGCCCAGGGGTTCACCGGGCCCCTCCGGGCTTCTCCCCCGGCGTCTCCCCGAGAAAGTAGCGGCGGTAGCGGTCGCCGAGCCGGTCCATGTCCAGGAGTACGAAGAAGTCGGCGACGTCGAATTCCGGGTCGTGGGTGGGCGCACCGCACATCCACGCGCCGAGCCGGAGGTAGCCGCGCAGCAGCGGAGGCAGGTCGGCGTAACTGGGGCGTTCCGCCGTCAGCTCGGCGGGCATCCAGGGCCTGCGCGGGTGCACCCGCAGCTCGGGCGGCGATGCGTGCTTGGACGTACCGAGGAGCCAGGCACTGGAGGCCGCCCTGCCGCCGTCGGACAGGGGTACGGAGGCGCAGCCGGCCAGGTAGCGGTGGCCGGAGAGCAGGACGTAGCGGGCGAGCGCGGACCACATGAGGTTGATCACCGCGCCCGAGCGGTGGTCCGGGTGTACGCAGGAACGCCCCGCCTCGATCATGGACGGCCGGAGCCCGTCGAGTGACCGCAGGTCGAATTCGCTGTCGGAGTAGGACTTTTCGGCCCGCCCCGGGGGGAGCAGCCGGTAGGTGCCGACCACGTCGCCGGTCGTGGTGTCGGTGACGATCAGGTGGTCCACGAGGTCGTCGTAGGCGTCGATGTCGTGACCGGGCAGGGGCGAGTCGAGGGTGGCGCCCATCTCCTCGCCGAAGACCAGGTGGCGGAGCCGCTGTGCGGCCCGTATCTGCTCCTGGGAGTCTGCGATGGAAGTGACGTACGAGCTGGTGGTGGCCGTAGACACGGCGGTGGTCGAGAGCATGGAAGGACCGTAGAAGCGGCTTGTTGAACGGCGCAGTGCACAAAGAGCAGCCGCATCCCTAACTTTCGATCATCATGATCATGTAATGTTGCGGTCGTCCTCAGCAGGGGACGCCAACCGGAGGAGGTGGGACCGATTACCGCTGTATCAGGTCGGGTGCTCCCCCTTCACGGCCGTGCGGTCCACTGGACGTAGGTGACCGAGGGAGCCCCACAGGTGTCCCGAAAGGCTCCCGTGTCAGTCTCACCGTCATCTCGTTCTTTGTGTTCTTCTCTTTCGTCTGCTCTGTCTCCGTCCGCTGTCGTCACCAGGCTCAGGGCCGCCGGCTGTGTATTCGCCGAGGACGAGGCGGATTTGCTCATCTCCGCAGCTCAGAGCCCGGACGCCCTCGCCTCCATGGTGGAGCGCCGTGTCGTCGGCCTGCCGCTTGAGCACGTCATCGGCTGGGCCGAGTTCTACGGCCTGCGGATCGCCGTGGACGCCGGGGTGTTCGTGCCCCGCCGCCGCACCGAGTTCCTCGTCGCCGAAGCGGCCGCCCTCGCCCGTCCCGGAGCTGTCGTCGTCGACCTGTGCTGCGGCTCGGGCGCCTTGGGGGCCGCGCTCGCCACGGCTGTGGAAGGGGCCGAGCTGCACGCCGCCGACATCGACCCGGCAGCGGTGCGGTGCGCCCGCCGCAATGTCGGCGCCGTCGGCGGCCAGGTGTACGAGGGCGACCTCTACGAGCCGCTGCCCACCGCGCTGCGGGGCCGCGTCGACGTACTCCTCGCGAATACGCCGTACGTTCCCACCGAGGAGATCGGCCTGCTGCCCGCGGAGGCCCGCATCCACGAGGCGCGGGTGGCACTCGACGGCGGCACGGACGGGCTGGACGTGCAGCGGCGGGTGGCCGCGGCGGCGTCGCAGTGGCTGGCGCCGGGCGGGCACCTGCTGGTCGAGACGAGCGAGCGCCAGGCGCCGGTGACCGTCGAAACGTTCGCCGGGAACGGCCTGATCCCGCGGGTGGTCGCCTCCGACGAGCTGTACGCGACCGTCGTCGTCGGAACCAGGCCCGCTGGCAGCCCCCACACACCTGAGTAATACTCGCTGCATGACTGCGCGCATTACGGAGACGCTGATCCGGCGGGCGACCGCCCGGGACGCGAAGCGGCTCACCAAGCTCGTGCGTAACTCCCGTGCGTACGAGGGCCCGTACGCCCCGATGGTCGCGGCCTACCGCGTGGGTCCCGACTACATCGAGACACACCGGGTCTTCGCGGCCGTGGGCCAGGACGGCCGGCTGCTCGGCTTCTACGCCCTGGTGCTCGACCCGCCGGAGCTCGACCTGCTGTTCGTCGCCGACTCCGCCCAGGGCCTCGGCATCGGCCGCCTCCTCGTCGAGCACATGCTGGGCGAGGCGGCGGCAGCCGGGCTGACCGGCGTGCGCGTGGTCTCGCACCCGCCCGCCGAGGGCTTCTACCGCAGCGTCGGCGCGGAGCGGACGGGGACCGTGCCCGCCCATCCGCCCGCCGTGATGTGGGACCGCCCGGAGCTGTTCATCCCGGTCGTCACCTGAGCGTCCCGTCCGCGCGGGAAGTCACAGGGGGAAGCCCAATGGGGCCATTCGGACGATTCCCGGGAACTGAGCAGGCCGCGCAACCGTTGGCGGGTTGGGCAAAGAGATGTCAAAGGGCGCGGCCCGCGCCGGATTGAGCAGGGATCTTCATGGGTGTCAGTCTCTCCAAGGGCGGCAACGTCTCGCTCTCCAAGGAGGCCCCCGGCCTGACCGCCGTCACGGTGGGCCTCGGCTGGGACGTACGCAGCACGACCGGGACCGACTTCGACCTCGATGCCAGCGCCCTGCTGCTCGATGTCAACAGCAAGGTCGTGTCCGACCAGCACTTCGTTTTCTTCAACAACCTCAAGAGCCCCGACGGGTCGGTCGAGCACACCGGTGACAACCTCACCGGTGCGGGCGAGGGTGACGACGAGCAGATCAAGGTCAGCCTCTCGACGGTGCCCGCCGAGGTCGACAAGATCGTCTTCCCGGTCTCGATCCACGAGGGTGACAGCCGCGGCCAGAGCTTCGGCCAGGTCCGCAACGCCTTCATCCGCGTGATCAACCAGGCGGACAGCAACGAGCTCGCGCGGTACGACCTCTCCGAGGACGCCTCGACCGAGACGGCCATGGTCTTCGGCGAGCTCTACCGCAACGGCCCGGAGTGGAAGTTCCGCGCTGTCGGCCAGGGCTATGCCTCTGGCCTGCGCGGCATCGCGACGGACTTCGGCGTCAACATCTGAGAAACCGTCTCAGTAGCCGTCCGAGAAGCCGTTTGATACGCCGCTGAGCTGTCCGTGCCGGATTTCCGGCACGGACAGCCCGGTTGGCCGTGCATGGCGTCTTCCGTCCAGTCCGACCAGTCGGTACGTTCCTGGCAACCGTACCGACTGCTGCCGCCTGGAGGACCCCGTGATCCACGGCCACTGCGACGACCGGTTCTCCGCGGTCCGCGCCGCCTTCGAGGAGAACTTCCGACAGCGCGGCGAACTGGGCGCGGCCGTGACCGTGCTGGCCGGCGGGGAGACCGTGGTCGACCTGTGGGGCGGCTGGGCCGACGACGCCCGCAGCCGCCCGTGGGAGCGGGAAACCCTGGTCAATGTCTGGTCGACGACCAAGGGGCCGACGGCGCTGTGCGCGCATCTGCTCGCCGACCGGGGCCTGCTCGACCTCGACGCCCCGGTCGCGGCGTACTGGCCGGAATTCGCCGAAGCCGGCAAGGCGGCCATTCTCGTACGCCACCTCCTCTCGCACCGCGCGGGCCTGGCCGGACTGCGCGAGCCACATACCCTTGCCGAGCTGTACGACTGGGAGCTGACCTGCGCGCGGCTGGCGGCGACCGAGCCCTGGTGGGAGCCGGGCACGCAGTCCGGCTATCACACGATCACGTACGGCTTCCTGGTCGGCGAGGTGGTCCGGCGCATCACGGGTCTGCTCCCCGGCGAGTTCCTCCACCAGGAGGTCACCGGACCGCTGGGCATCGACTTCACCATCGGGCTGCCGGAGAAGGACGCGGGGCGGGCCGCCGAACTGGTGCATCCGCCGACCACGCCCACCAGCGAACAGGCGGCGCTCTTCGCCCAGCTGACCCCGCTCGCGCTCGCCTCGCTCCTCAACCCGGGCCCCGGCGTCACCGAGGCCAACACCCCTGCCTGGCGGGCCGCCCAGATCCCCGCCGCCAACGGCCACGGCACCGCCCGCGCCGTCGCCGCCCTGTACGGGATCTTCGCCCGCCAGGGCCGCTCCGGCGAGCACCGCGTCCTGTCCCCCGAGGCCACCGAGCGGATCCGGGAGGGCCAGGGCAGCTGCCGCGACCTGGTGCTGGGCGTGGGCTTCGGCCACGACACGGAGCTCGGGCTCGGCCTGTGGCTGAGCGGGCCGAACGGCTCGTACGGCCCCAACCCGCGCGCCTTCGGCCACGACGGGTACGGCGGCTCCTGCGGGCTCGCGGACCCGGAGGCGGACATCAGCATGGGATACGTCATGAACCGCATGGGGCCGAACATCGCCGACGACCCGCGCAAGATGGCGCTGGTCGAGGCCGTCTACAGCGCACTGTGACGCCGCGGGGACACGGCCGCTGTGATGCCCCTCTCTCCATTATGCAACTTGTTGCACAAGGTCTCTCCGGTGGTCTAGAAATGCCTCCATGAGCCCGAAGAGTGCGTACCCCCATCTGCTGAGCCCCCTCGACCTCGGCTTCACGACCCTCCCCAACCGCGTGCTGATGGGATCGATGCACGTCGGGCTCGAAGAGGCCGAGCGCGGCTTCGAGCGCATGGCCGCGTTCTACGCCGAGCGCGCCCGCGGCGGCGTGGGCCTCATCGTCACCGGCGGCATCGCCCCCAACGACGAGGGCCGACCGTACGAGGGCGGGGCCAAGCTCACCACCGAGGCGGAGGCCGCGCAGCACCGCACCGTCACCGACGCCGTGCACGCGGCGGGCGGTCGGATCGCGATGCAGATCCTGCACTTCGGCCGGTACGCGTACCACAAGGACCTGGTCGCACCCAGCGCGATCCAGGCGCCGATCAGCCCCTTCGTGCCCAACGCCCTCACCGACGCGCAGGTCGAGCAGACCGTCGAGGACTTCGTACGGGCAGCGGGTCTCGCGAAGCTCGCCGGGTACGACGGCGTGGAGATCATGGGCTCCGAGGGCTACCTCATCAATGAGTTCATCGCGAGCGCGACCAACCACCGCGAGGACCGGTGGGGCGGCACGTACGAGAACCGCACCCGCTTCCCGCTGGAGATCGTCCGCCGGGTGCGCGAGCGGGTCGGCCCCGACTTCATCCTGATCTACCGGCTCTCGATGCTCGACCTGGTCCCGGGCGGATCGTCGCTGGAGGAGGTCGTCTCGCTCGCCAAGGAGATCGAGGCGGCCGGCGCGACGATCATCAACACCGGCATCGGCTGGCACGAGGCCCGCATCCCCACCATCGCGACGTCGGTGCCGCGCGGCGCGTACAGCTGGGTGACCAAGAAGGTCATGGGCTCGGTATCCGTGCCGCTGATCACCAGCAACCGCATCAACACCCCCGAGGTCGCCGAGCAATTGCTCGCCGAGGGCCGCGCGGACATGGTGTCGATGGCCCGGCCGTTCCTCGCCGACCCGGACTTCGTCGCCAAGACGCAGGCGGGCCGGAGCGACACGATCAACACTTGCATCGGCTGCAACCAGGCCTGCCTGGACCACACCTTCAGCGGCAAGATCACCTCCTGCCTGGTGAACCCGCGCGCCTGCCACGAGACCGAGCTGGTCCTTTCCCCGACACGTCTCCGTCGTCGCATCGCCGTGGTCGGTGCGGGCCCGGCCGGGCTCGCCTTCGCCGTCTCGGCCGCCGGGCGCGGGCACGAGGTCACGCTCTTCGACGCCGCCGACGCTATCGGCGGTCAGCTCAATGTGGCCCGCCGGATCCCCGGCAAGGAGGAGTTCGACGAGACGATCCGCTACTTCCGTACGCAGCTCGAAGCGCACGGCGTGGACGTCCGGCTGAACACCCCGGTCACGGCCGACGACCTCTCGGCGGGCGGGTACGACGAGATCGTGCTGGCCACTGGAGTCACCCCGCGCACCCCCGACATCCCCGGCATCGACCACCCCAGCGTGCTCAGCTACCTCGACGTCCTGCGCGACGGCGCACCCGTCGGCAAGCGCGTCGCGATCATCGGCGCGGGCGGTATCGGCTTCGACGTCGCGGAGTTCCTGACCGACGAGGGCGAGGGTGCGAGCCAGAACCCCGAGGTGTACTTCCGGCAGTGGGGCGTCGACACCGACTACCGCTCCCCCGGCGGCCTCCGCAAGCCCGACCGCTCCGCGCCGCCGCGCACCGTCCACCTGCTCCAGCGCAAGGCCACCAAGGTCGGCGCCGGCCTCGGCAAGACCACCGGCTGGATCCACCGCACCGAGCTCAAGCACCGGGGCGTCACCACGGTCGCGGGCGCGGCGTACGACCGTATCGACGACGCGGGGCTGCATGTCACGGTCGACGGCGAGCAGCAGCTCATCCCCGTCGACACGGTCGTCCTGTGCACCGGGCAGGAGCCGCGCCGCGAGCTGTACGACGCGCTGGTCGCCGCCGGGCAGCCGGTGCACCTGATCGGCGGCGCCGATGTCGCCGCCGAACTGGACGCCAAGCGCGCGATCCGGCAGGGAACGGAACTCGCGGCGGCATTGTGACTACCTAGGATGCGGTCATGTCCCTCCCGTACGCGATCCTCACCGCCCTGCTCGAAAAGCCGTCGTCGGGGCTGGAACTGACCCGCAGGTTCGACAAGTCCATCGGCTACTTCTGGCCGTCCACGCATCAGCAGATCTACCGCGAGCTGGGCAAGCTGGAGCAGTCCGGTGCCATCCGGGCCCTGCCCCAGCAGCAGCCCACCCGGGGCCAGAAGAAGGAGTACGAGGTACTGCCCGCGGGCCGCGCCGAGCTGGCCGAGTGGGTGGCGAGGAGCGAGGACCCCAAGCCCGTCCGTGACGCACTCGCACTGCGCCTGCGCGCGGCGGGCGTGGTGGGCGCGCGAGGACTTGAGGAGGAGGTACGCCGCCATCTGGCGCTGCACCGGGCGCAGTTGGCGGAGTACACCGCGATCGAGGAGCGCGACTTCGGCGCCGGCAGGGACAGTGAGAGCGACCGTTTGCGCCATCTCGTCCTGCGCGCCGGGATCGATCTGGAGAAGTTCCGGATCGGCTGGCTCGAAGCGGCGCAGGCGGAGCTCGCGGACATGGCCGCGAGCAGGGCGAGTACGCGAACGGGTCCGGAGCCCACCACCGCCGGGTGAGTTCCGGACCCGCAGGGTCTCGGGAGGCGACGAGAGCGTCAGCCCTGGGGGTGTCAGCCCTTGTTCTGGATCGCCCAGAACTCGTCGAAGGTGAGCTTGCCGTCGCCGTTGCTGTCGTGGGAGTTGATCACGGCCTGGGCCACCGTCTCGGTGACGTAGGGGTCACCAAGCTGCGCCATGACGCTCTTGTACTCGGCCGCAGAGATCAGCCCGTCCCCGTTGACGTCGTACCGTGCGAAAGCCTTGCGCGCCGACTCGATGTCCGCCACTGGATCCACCCCTTCTGATGCTGTCAGTACGCGAACAGATTATCGGCCCGGCCATCGTGCCTGGTACGCGCCCGCGTTGGGATGCTTGGATCTCTGCATGGCAGACATGACTGACGCTACGGACAGCGCACTGGCAGCGATCCTGGCAGCGGCGGCGCACGGCGACTTCCCGGCGCCGGACGGCTCCACGACCGTGATCCCGCAGCCGAACCGCCGGGACGCCGGAGTGCTGGCCTTTACCGCCCACTCGGTGATCTTCACGGACGAGGACCCCGAGTGGGTACGGTCCACGCTGGCCGCGACCCGCTGCGACCCGCTGGCGGCTTCGATGAATCCGGCGTTCCTGATGGCCCTGATGCAGCGCACGGGCCGCCGGATGAACGACACCATCGACCTGCTGACGTGCGCGCACGCCCTGCCGGGCGCCCCGGACATCGACCTGCTCGAAATCCAGGACCCGGATCACCCGCGCGTGGCCCGGGCCATGAAGTTCCGCCACGACGTGCGGGTGTGGTCCGCCGACGGCGGCGTCCTGATACTCGGCCGGGGCATCGCCGGCCGCTGGGAGGCGGCGATCGAGGTGGACGAGGCGGTACGCGGCCGGGGCATCGGTGGCCGACTCGCCCTGGCAGCACGCCACTTGACGCCGGACACGGTCGTCTGGGCGCAGCAGCCGCCGGGGAACGCCCGCAGCGTGCGCACCTTTCAGCGGGCGGGTTACCGGCCCGTGGGCTCGGAAGCGCTGATGGTGGCCCACTGAAATAGTGTCGCCGTAAACCTTTTTCAGCCGCCCGACAGTTCAATTTGCGCCCTGGTGCGCCTAGTTCACGCCAAACAGGGGGGCTGGCTTCGTGACTCTCCGCCGCCGGACGATAACTTCATGGCGTCGTCGCCACACCCGGAGCACAGGGCTCCGTCGGGACTAGCGGCGGCCAAGGGCGTTTCCAAAAGTGACGATCACAACTGACGCATTCACGATCCAGCCCTACACCCCCCAATGCCGAATCATCTGCGCCGAGGGCGATCACGCCCTCATCGGGGTTTCCCCGGGCAACAGTTATTTCAACGCCAACCGCATCACGGAACTCACCCGGTGGGCCACCGAGCGATTCACCGCAGTGGACTTCGTCTATGCCGATCTGTACGTCGCCGAGATGTTCGCATCTCTCGGTCACAACCGCGAACATGCCGCCCGGCGCGCGGCCAAGGACCTCAAGGCGGTCCGCCGCCGCGTCCTGACCGGGGTCGAGGCGGCAGGACCACCGAGCAGTGCCGTCCGTGTGCGGGCGCTGTCGGAGTTCTCCGGCAATGCCGTGTACGAACTGCTGCACCGTCGCGTCCGGCACTTCCTGGCCACGGACGACGAATTCAGCAAGAGCTGCGACGCGATGGTGGAGCACTTCCTTGCGACGAAGCTTCCCGACGGGCAGTCCGTGACCGCCGAGCAGCGGTCCGCCTGCCTGGACTACATCGCCGCAGAGCTTCCCTTCTTCCTGGACACTCCCGGAATTCTCGGCGTTCCCACCTCCGTTTCCTGCTATCACCTGCTGCTGCCGCTGACAGAACTCCTCTACGCGAAGGGCGGCGGTCTGCGGGCGGCCCGCAACCAGGCATATGCCGTTGTAAAACCCGACGCCTTCGGAAGGACTGCGGATGATGTCCGACGAGCTGCTTGAATTCCCGTTCTCCCGGCGGGGCGACGTACTCCCCGAGGAGTGTTCCTGGCTGCGCGAGCAGCAGCCGGTGGCCCGGGTGCGCACGCTCACCGGCGACAGCGCGTGGCTGGTGAGCAGTTATCCGCTGGCCAAACAGGTCCTGGAGGACGAGCGGTTCAGCCTCAAGGACACGGCCGCCCCCGGTGTGCCGCGCCAGTACGCGCTGACCATCCCGCCCGAGGTCGTCAACAACATGGGGAACATCAACAGCGCCGGGCTGCGCGGGGCAGTGATGAAGGCGCTCAACCCGCGTGCGGGCGAAGGGCTGCACTGCTGGCTGGGCATCACGGCCGACAAGCTGATCGACGACCTGCTGGCCTGGGGGCCCCCGGTCGACCTCCGGGCGGGTTTCGCCGATCCCTTCTCGGCGGCGCTGCACTGCAAGGTGCTCGGGGTGCCGTTCGAGGACTGGCCACGGCTGATGTCGAGCCTGGACATCGCGTTCATGACCAGTGCGCACGCCTTCGAGGGCTCGCAGCTCAACTGGTACAAGGACGTCGACTACATGGTGCAGCGGCTCAACGCGCCCGTTGCCGAACGCTCGGGCCTGCTCGGGCAATTGGCGGCGCTGCGCGACGAGGAGGGCTCGGAGCACCTGACGGACGAGGTCCTGGGCACGGTAGCCGTCTCGCTGTTCGGCGCGGGTGCGGTCTCCACGTCCGCCTTTCTGGTGCTCGCCGTTCTCGCGCTGCTCCAGCGTCCCGAGCTGATCGGCTATCTGCGGGATCACCCGGACCGGATGGGGCGTGCGGTCGACGAGTTGCTGCGCTGGAACCTGTCGATCGGCGACGGGCTGCCCCGGATCGCTCTCGACGACGTACAGCTCGGCGACGTACTCGTCCGCAAGGGTGAGCTGGTCCTGGTGCTGGTCGAGGGCGCCAACTTCGACCCGGCGGTCTTCGAGGACCCCGAGAACCTGAACCTGGACCGCGAGCACAACCCGCACCTCGCCTTCGGCGGCGGCCGCCACTTCTGTCCGGCGTCCGCCCTGGGCCGGGCTCACGCCGAGGCGGCGCTGGCGGTGCTCGTGGAGCGGCTGCCGGGGCTGAGGCTGGCGGTTCCGACGGAGCAACTGGTGTGGCGTACGGGCTTCATCAAGCGCCTGCCGGAGCGGCTGCCGGTGATGTGGTAGCCGGTCGCCCGGAGCCGGAGGGGCTGGTCTGTCAGCCCGTCCGGCTCCGGGGCCCGGTCAGCGGAAGATGCCCGTGTGGCCGAGCGAGTAGCGGCCCGGCTGCGGGTAGACCGCCAGGCCGTGCGGGCCGCCGCCGACCGGGATACGGGCCAGCTGCTTGCCGGTGGTGGTGTCGATCGCGTACACCTCGTCGTCGTAACGCCCCGACAGCCACAACACCTTGCCGTCGGCCGAGACCCCGCCCATGTCGGGGCTGCCGCCGTCCGGCAGGTGCCACTTCTTGGTCAGCCTTTTCTCCTTGAAGTCGAAGAGGGAGATGGAGCCCTCGCCCCGGTTGGAGACGTACATCTCCCTGGAGTCGCGGCTGATGTAGAGGCCGTGGCAGCCCTTGCCCGTGGGCAGCAGCCTCGGGGTGGTGAACTTCTTTCCGTCCAGGACCCACATGCCGTGCGCCATCATGTCGGCGATGTAGAACGTCTTGCCGTCGGGCGAGATCTTCACGTCCTGGGGCATCGCGCCCTGGAACGGAAGCTTCTGCTGCCCGACGACCTTCATCTTCTCGGTGTCGACCTTGAGCAGCTCGCCGGAGAACTCGCAGGAGACGATGAAGTACCGGCCGTCGGCCGAGAAGTCCGCGTGATTGACGCCCGCGCAGGTGACCGGTTCGGTCTTGACGCGGTTCATCGTGTGCGGGTCGCGGAAGACCAGCTCGCGGTCCATCGACGCCATGACGACGGCGTGCTTGCCGTTGGGCGTGAAGTAGAGGTTGTACGGGTCGTGCACCTCGACGGGCTTGCCCACGGCGCCGGTGGCCGGGTTGATCGGGGTGAGGGTGTGGCCCCGGTTGTTGTTGACCCACAGGGTCTTCATGTCCCAGGAGGGGACGACGTGCTGGGGCTGGACGCCGACCGGGATGGTCTTGATGACCTTGTACGTCCTGGGGTCGATCACCGACACCGTGTTGGAGTTGGTGTTGGGGACGTAGACCCGGGACGGGAAGTCCTTGACGACGGGCGACAGCTGGTTGGGCCGGTCCGCCGCGTACACGTCGTCGGGGTCGAGCACCGGCGGCATGCCGGGCAGTCCTGGCGGGGCGGCCGGGACGGCCTTTCTCACCTTGGCGGGCGGTGCGGCCCCGTTGGTGCCGAGCGCGTCGGCCCGGCCCTTCGGTGCGGGGTCGGCGCAGCCCCCGAGGGCGGCGAGAAGGGCGCCGGCGAGCAGCGCGATCGTACGGCGAGTGATCGTGGTCATCGGGTCAGCAGCTCCGTGGTGGTCACCGCGCGCAGGCCGCGGCGGTCGAGTGCGTCGAGGAGGGCGGGCAGAGCGGCGACCGTGTCGGCGTAGCCGAAGTGCAGGCTCACCACGGATCCGTTGCGGATCTCCCCGGTGATCTTGCGGGTGACGGCCCGGGCGCTGGGTGAGGTGAAGTCGAGGGAGTCGACGTCGTACGAGAGGACGTGCGGGTAACCGGCCCGACGCGCCAGCCTCTGGACGAGCGGAGTGGCGTACTGGGTGCGCGACGGGCGGAACCAGGTGCCGATGGAGCCGGTGAGCCGGCGCAGGCGGTCGGCGCAGCCGGTGATCTCGGCGTACGCCTCCCGCTCGCCCATGGCGGAGATGGTGAGGTGGCGCTGAGTGTGGTTGCCCAGGTCGTGGCCGCCGTCGAGGATGCGGCGCGCGAGCCGCGGATACGTGTCGAGCCAGCCGCCGACCGCGAGGACGGTGAGGTGGGCGCCTGCCCGCTCGGCCTCGGCGAGAACGGCCTTCGCGGTGGCCGGGTCGCCCTGGCCGTGGAAGGTGAGGGCGACCCGTGGGCGGTCGCGGGGACCGTTGGTGATCTGGACGGGCAGGCCGGGAAAGCGGTGGGGAGCGGGAGCCCGGCGGGGGGCCGCGGGCGCTGCGGGCCGTTTCGCCGGGGCGGGGGGTGCGGCGCCCCCGGTACTTCCGGGGGCGCCGCACCCGGTGGCGAGCGTGTCCGCGACGGCCGCCCCCAGCGCTCCTGCTCCCGCGCGCAGCGCGCTGCGGCGGCTTGTCGATGTCACGCGCCCATTTAAGGGGGAATGAGAGCAGAAGGTAATCATTGACCCAATTTGGCGCTCCACGGGTCGCCCGACCAGACCGCCTGGCGGGCCCGGCGATCAATGAATCACTCGCAAAGTCTCATAACTATGCAGCCTTTGACAGGCGAGTGGCTCACCTCACCTACGATTCAGATTCGAAGTACCCATTACGTACAGATTTGTGTGAGTAAGGACTTTTGGCGCCGTGCTCACCTGTCTGCCATAGTCGGTCCCACGACCCCCATTGACCCGGGCCAGGTCGTCATTACAAGCGGCCGTGACTACACCCCTCATGCCACGGCGCTCCACGAGAGCCCCCGAAGTGCCGCACCAAGGCGCGCAGGGGGCTTTCGTGCATGCACAGCCGTTCAGCGCCGGCCGCTCAATGCTCGGCGGTGCGCTCCGACACGCGCATCTCGAACCACGTCGTCTTGCCGCGCGGGAGCAGGTCCACACCCCACCGGTCGGACAGTTTGTCGACGAGGAAGAGCCCGCGGCCGCTGGTGTCCATTTCATGTACGGGCATCAGACAGGGCAGGCCCCGCGAGGGATCGCGCACCTCGATCCTCATCCAGCCCCTCCGCCTCAGCATGCGCAGCCCGAAGACGCGGGCGCCGGTGTGCCGCACGGCGTTGCCGACGAGCTCCGACACGAGCAGCACGGCGTGCTCGGCGGTCTGCGGGGAGAGACCCCACTGGCGGAGCACCACGCAATGCGTGAGCCGACGGGCGGTGGCGGCGGACTCGGGGCGGGAGGGCAGCCGGACTTCTTCATCCGTCGGATTTCCGAACAACTCCAGCGCCTTGAACGCTTGTTCGTCCTCGACGGCCGGTGACCATCGCGCGGCGGTCGCGCTCCCGCGCGGCCGCGGCTGTTCCACACCATCCAGCCCCGCCATGTCCCCCATCATGGCCGCCCAGAACCCCCTCCGGGGCCGTTCCGGGGGATTCGCTTCCCCGGAACCGCCCCGTCCAGAGGTGCGGTTTGGCATATGCCGGAGGCAGCGTGACCCTTCGTCGACCCCCTGACCTGCGGTGACCCACCGCTCACGCATGATCACAAAGCGTCCGGGACAAGGCTGCCTTCAGGCTGGTTTAAGGCTCAGTTAATCCGCCCCGGGAGGAGTACGCCAGGGCGCCTCAACTGACCCGCGCTCAGAGGAACTTGGCCTTGCCGGGCCCCTCTTCGACGAAACTGCGCATACCGCGCTCCCGGTCCTCGGTCGCGAACAGCCCGGCGAACCAGTTGCGTTCGATGGTGAGACCGGTGTCCAGGTCGGTCTCCAGCCCCGCGTCGATGGACTCCTTGGCCGCACGCAGCGCCATCGCGGGCCCGTGCGCGAGCTTCGCAGCCCACGCGTGCGCCTGCTCGTACACCTCGTCGGCCGGTACGACCCGGTCGACGAGGCCGATCGTCAGGGCCTCGTCGGCCCGCACATGGCGACCGGTGAAGATGAGGTCCTTGGCCTTGGACGGGCCGACCAGCCGCGAGAGCCGCTGGGTGCCGCCCGCGCCCGGGATGAGGCCGAGCAGGATCTCGGGCTGGCCGAGCTTGGCGTTGTCCCCGGCGATACGGAAGTCGGCGCACAGGGCCAGCTCGCAACCGCCGCCCAGGGCATAGCCGGTGATCGCGGCGACGACGGGCTTGGGGATGCGGGCCACGGCGGTGAAGGAATCCTGGAGGGCCTTCGACCGTACGACCATCGCCGCGTGGTCCATCGCCTGCATCTCCTTGATGTCCGCGCCCGCCGCGAACACCTTCTCGCCGCCGTAGATGACCACGGCACGTACGTCGTCGCGCCGGGTCGCCTCCTCGGCGAGCTCGCGCAGCCGGTCCTGGGTGGCGATGTCCAGTGCGTTCATCGGCGGGCGTGCGAGGCGGATGACGCCGACGCCCTCGGAGACTTCGAGATTCACAGTCATGCCCAGCAGGTTAACCGGCGCTAACGACAACGGGCCCGCCGCTGTGAACAACAGCACGGGCCCGTTTACGTACGGCAAGTGTTACTTCTTCCACTCCGACCAGGACATGTTCCAGCCGTTGAGGCCGTTGTCCGGCTGGATCTGCTTGTCGTTGGAGTTCTTCACGACCACCACGTCACCGAGGATCGAGTTGTCGAAGAACCAGGCCGCGGGGACCTTGCTGTCGTACGCCCCGCGCACATCGCGCAGGCCCACGCACCCGTGGCTGACATTCGCCGAGCCGAACGTCCCGGCGCCGGCCCAGTAGTTGCCGTGGATGAAGGTGCCCGAGTTCGACAGGCGCATCGCGTGCGGTACGTCCTTGATGTCGTACTCGCCGCCGAATCCGACGGTGGCGCCGTTCATCCGGGTCACCTTGTACTTCTCGCTGATCACCATCTGACCGTTGTACGTTGTGGTCGACGGTGCGCCCGCGGTGATCGGGATGGTCTTGAGGACCTTGCCGTCGCGCTTGACGGTCATCGTGTGGGCGCCGGCGTCCACGACGCTGACCTGGCTGCGGCCAACGGTGAACTTCACGGTCTTGTTCTGCTTGCCGTACACCCCGGGACGGCCTTCGACGCCGTCGAGGTTGAGCTTCAGCGTCACCTTGGTGCCCGCGGCCCAGTACTTCTCGGGACGGAAGTCGAGGCGGTCGTTGCCGAACCAGTGGCCCTCGATCGGGACGGAGGGCTCGGCGGTCACCTTGACGGCCTTCTCGACGTCCTCGGGCTCGGTGATGCCGCGGCTGAAGCGGAGCGAGACCGGCATTCCGACGCCGACCTTCGAACCGTCCTCGGGCGTGAAGTAACTGACGAACGTGTTCTTCGGGACGAGTGTGGTGAAGGTGGTGTCCTTCGCGGACTCGCGGCCCTCGGAGTCCTTCGCCACCGCGTGGACCTTGTACTTGGTCGCGGAGCCGAGGTGGTGCGACGGCTTCCAGGCGGTGCCGCCGTCGGTGATCCTGCCCTCGACGTCGTTGCCCTTGGTGTCCTCGACCGTGACGGACGTCAGCTTGCCCTTGTCGGCGGTGATCTTCAGTGCCCCGCTGGTGGCGACGTTCTTCGCGTCGTCCTTGGGTGCGATCGTCACCACGGCCTGCGATGCCTTGGTGTCGCCGCCCTTCCCGGCGCCGCCCGTGCCCTTGCCGTCGCCTGAGCCGGAGTCATCGCTTCCGCCGCAGGCCGTCGCCAGCACCATCATCGCGGCCAGCAGAGCCGGCAGCGCGGTGCCCCCAAGCCCTCGCCGACTTCCTTGCCGCGATCTGGCCGATGCCCCCGATATCGGCTGCCTGTTCAATGTGTTGCTCCCCTCGCACGGCCTGGCCCTGGCCATGGCCCGCACCCCCACGCGCAGCTACCGCGCGCCTGGCGATAGATAATCACACCGGGCGTGTCGGGGCCTCCCCATGAATGTCACCGTTCGGTCCCAAGTGGTTCATCCCGTCCATCCGGTTCATCCGGTCCATCCGGGATGCGTGCGGGCCATGCAGGTCAGCGGGGGAGTTACGAGAGGGCGGAACCGGCCTTCCAGCGGTTCCAGTCCATGTTCCAGCCGCCGAGGCCGTTGTCGGGAGCGACCTTTCGGTCACGGGAGTTGACCACTTCGACCACGTCGCCGATGAGCGTGCGGTCGAAGAACCAGCCCGCCGGGGCGTCCGGGCTGCCGCCCTTCTCGTCGCGCAGGCCGATGCAGCCGTGACTGGTGTTGGCCGTGCCGAACGTGTCCGCGGGTGCCCAGTAGTTGCCGTGCAGGAAGGTCCCGGACGCCGTCAGCCGCATCGCGTGCGGCACATCCGGAATGTCGTACTCACCGCCGAAGCCGACCGTTCTGCCGTCCATCCGTGTCACGTCGTACAGCTCTGTGACGACCATCTTTCCGTTGTACGTCGTGGTCTTGGGCGCCCCGGCGCTGACCGGCACCTTCGCCAGTACCCTGCCGTCGCGCCGTACCTCCATGGTGTGCGCCTCCGCGTCCACCGTGGAGACCTGGGAGCGGCCGACCGTGAAGCCGACGGTCTTCTGCTGGATGCCGTACACCCCGGGGGCGGCCTGGACGTCGCGCAGTCGCAGATCGATGCTGACGCCGGTGCCGGGCGCCCAGTATTCGCGTGGCCGGAAATCGAGGCGCTGGTTGCCGAACCAGTGGCCCGCCACCTCCACGGGCGGCTCCGAGCTGATCCTGATGGCGCGTTCGACGGCGGCACGGTCGGCGACCGCACGGTTGAAGCTGAACGAGACGATCATGCCGGTGCCGACAGTGGACCGGTTCTCGGGCTTGAAGTAGCCGATGAAGCGATGCCGGGGGACGTCCGTCGTGAACGAGGTGTGCCGGGCCGAGCGCCGGCCCCGGCCGTCCACGGCCACCGCGTCGACCGAGTACTTGGCGGCCAGTTGCAGCGGCCCGCTCTCCTGCGGCTCCCAGGACCGGCCGTCCGCCGAGATCCGGCCCTCGACCTCCTGCTGTTCCACGTCCTCGACGCGTACGACCGTGACCCGTTCCAGCCGCCCGTCGTCCACCTTCACCTCGACACGGCTGTCGGCCCTGACCCCCCTCGCCCCGTCCTCGGGGACCACCCGGATCGTGTCCCGGGGCGATCGCGGCTTCTCGTCGGACCACGCGTCACCGCCGCCACCCACCGTGCAGCCGGTCAGTCCGGCGATCAGTCCTGCCCCAACCAGTGCGGCGGCCAGGGCCGCCCGCGCACGTCTCGCTGCGTCTCTCACGACCGGCCCAACGACCGCCCCCCTCCAGGGGAAACGTGAGTACGACCGCTGTTCCGGGCAGAACAGGTGGGAAGGACCATGCGAGGGGAACCGCGGCCGGGACGCCGTACGGCCTCAAGGATCCGCCGGTCCAGTCGAGCCGCGGGAGGCTTACAGGTGTCCAGCGCACCCGAGCAGGAGGCAGTACAGGACGCGGTGCGGGAGGCCGTGCGGGACAAGCGGCCCGCCCCGTCCGGAGTCAACGGGCACCGCCCCTGGCCCGACGCGGGCAGGCCGCCCGTATGGCCCGGGGCACCCACCCCCCTGGGGGCACGTTTTCGCGTCGGACCCGACGGGGTCGCCGGCACCAACTTCGCCCTGTGGGCGGGCGGGGCGGAGGCGGTCGAGCTGTGCCTCTTCGACGACAACGGCGCGGAGACGCGCTGCCCGTTGACCGAACTGACGCACGAGATCTGGCACGGCTTCGTGCCGGGCGTCCGGGCGGGACAGCGGTACGGCTACCGCGTGCACGGCCGCTGGGACCCCTGGACCGGGGCCCGTTGGAACCACGCGAAGTTGCTCCTCGATCCGTACGCACGGGCCGTGGACGGCGCCCCGGGAAATGACTACAGCACGCTGCCCGCCGAGGTGTACGGGCACGTCAGGGACTGGCCGCAGCAGCATGTCGCCGACACGGTGCGCGACGACCGTGACTCCGCGCCGTACGTCCCCAAGGGCGTCGTGGTCCACGACGACGCGCCGGACGACGACTGGGTGGACGACCGGCGGCCCAAGACGCCTTGGGCGGATTCGGTCATCTACGAGCTGCATGTGCGCGGCTTCACGAAGCTGCACCCGGAGATCCCGGAGCCCCTGCGCGGTACGTACGCGGGGCTCGCGCATCCGGCGGCGATCGAGCATCTCGTACGGCTGGGGGTGACGGCGGTCGAGCTGCTGCCGGTGCACCAGTTCGCCCACGAGGACCATCTGCTGCGCCGCGACCTGCGCAACTACTGGGGCTACAACTCCATCGGCTACTTCGCGCCGCACGCCGGCTACTCCTCCGGCGGCACGCGCGGCGAGCAGGTCGGGGAGTTCAAGCGCATGGTGCGGGCCCTGCACTCGGCCGGCATCGAGGTCATCCTCGACGTCGTCTACAACCACACGGCGGAGGCCGGCGAGCTGGGGCCGATGCTGTCGCTGCGCGGCATCGACAACCGGGGCTACTACCGACTCCAGGCGGACGCCCGTCGGTACGCCGACTACACGGGCTGCGGCAACACGCTGCACGTCGTACAGCCGAACGTCCTGCGGCTGATCACGGACTCGCTCAGGTACTGGGTGACCGAGATGGGCGTGGACGGCTTCCGCTTCGACCTGGCGGCGGCGCTGGCCCGTTCCATGCACGACGTCGACATGCTGTCGCCGTTCCTGGCGGTGATCGCACAGGACCCTGTGCTGCGGCGCGTGAAGCTGATCGCCGAGCCGTGGGACGTGGGCAACGGCGGATACCAGGTGGGCGCGTTTCCACCCCTCTGGACGGAGTGGAACGACCGCTACCGGGACGCTGTACGGGACTTCTGGCGGGGCGCTCTGCCGGACGTACGGGACCTGGGGTACCGCCTGTCCGGGTCGAGCGACCTCTACGCATGGGGCGGGCGGCGGCCGTACGCCTCCGTCAACTTCGTCACCGCGCACGACGGCTTCACCCTGCGCGACCTCGTGTCGTACGAGCACAAGCACAACGAGGCGAACGAGGAGGCCAACCGGGACGGGACGAACGACAACCGGTCGTGGAACTGCGGGGCGGAGGGCGAGACCGACGACGCCCGGGTGAACACGCTGCGCCGGCAGCAACTGCGCAACCTGGTGACGACGCTGCTGCTGTCCACGGGCGTGCCGATGCTGGTGGCGGGCGACGAGATGGGGCGTACCCAGGGCGGCAACAACAACGCGTACTGCCAGGACAACGCGATCAGCTGGATCGACTGGTCGCTGCTCGACGATCCGGGCTGGCGAAATCTGTTCGAGCTGACGTCACGGCTGCTGGCCCTGCGCCACGAACACCCGGTGCTGCGGCGCCGCGCCTTCTTCTCGGGCCGGGCGCAGGCGGCGGACGGGCTGCGGGACCTGGCCTGGTTCACGGCGCGCGGCGAGGAGACGACGGAACAGGACTGGTACGCGCCGACGGCGACGCTGGGCATGTATCTGTCCGGGCGCGACATCCCGGGACGCGACGCGCGTGGAGCGAAGGTGACGGACGACAGCTTCCTGGCCGTCTTGCACGCGGGGGACCAACCGGCGAGTTTCGTGCTGCCGGGCCCGCCGTGGGCGGAGGTGTACGAGGTGGTCGTCGACACGTCGGAGGAGGCACAGGAGGCCGCTCCGGGCAGGGTACATCCGGGGGGCGAGGTGATCACTCTCCCGGCGAGGTCGGTGCTGCTGCTGAAGGTCGGGACGTGACGTGGAGGCGGCGACTTTTAACCGGTGGCGCTGTCAGTGGTGAACCGTACGCTCGATCCTGATGACCGGATCCCCTGCACCCACCAAGGACCGATCGGCCGTGCGTACGCTGCTGCGTCTGTGGCCGTACGTACGGCCGGTACGAACACGCCTGGTCAGTGCCGCATTTGTCGCGGTACTGGCCTCCTGCCTCAGCCTCGTCTTCCCGCTCGTCCTGAAGTGGATCGTCGACGGTCCGGTCGCGGACGGCGACCCGGACGGGGTATGGCTGGGCGCTCTGTACCTGCTGCTGCTCGGGCTCGCCGAGGCGGCGCTCTTCGGCCTCCGGCGGTGGCTGGTGGCGCGGCCGCTGGCGGGGGTGGAGGCCGCGATGCGGGCCGATCTGTACCGGCATCTGCAGCGGCTGCCGATTGCCTTCCATGACCGGTGGCCTTCAGGCCAGTTGCTGTCGCGCGGGACCACGGATCTGATGCTGCTGCGGATGTTTCTGGCGTTTCCGCTGACGTTCCTGCTGGTCAACGGGGTCACGATCCTGGTGGGTTTCGTGATTTTGATTCAGCAGCAGTGGGTGCTTGGACTGGTGCTGCTCGGGCCGGTGATTCCGCTGGTGGTGCTGTGCTCGGTCTTCGAGTCGAAGTACTCGCTGGTGGCGCGGCGTTCCCAGGACCAGGTCGGCGATCTGACGACCGTGGTCGAGGAGAGCGTGCTCGGCATCCGCATCATCAAGGGCTTCGGCCGGCACCGCAGCCAGGCCCTCGCCTTCCGTGAGCTCTCGCTGAAACTTCGCGGCACGGAGCTGGTCAAGGCGAGGCTGCTGGCGGGCATTTGGGGCCTGATCACGACCCTCCCGGAACTGGCCATCGGCGCGGCGCTGGTCCTCGGCACGGTCCAGGTCGCGGACGGCGCCCTGTCGGCAGGCACGCTGGTGGCGTTCCTGTCGACGGCGCTGGCGCTGCGCTGGCCGGTGGACTCGATCGGCTTCCTGCTGGCGATCAGCCAGGACGCGGCGACGGCGACGGAGCGGTACTTCGAGGTGATGGACGCGCAGGAGGAGGCGGACGGGGCGGCTGGGGTTGGCAGCGGGGCCGGCTCCGGGGTGGGTGAGGCGGTGGACCGGCCGCGCGCGAAGGGCCCGGGGGGCGCCGGGCGGGGAGGGCTTCGTGCCGGCGGCGGCATCGTGTTCGACGGGGTCGAGTTCCGGTATCCCGATGCCGCCGACGGGACTCCGCCCGTGCTCGCGTGCATCGACCTGCACATTCGGCCCGGCGAGACCCTGGCCCTCGTCGGCGCCACCGGCAGCGGCAAGACGACGCTCACCGCGCTCGTACCGCGGCTGCACGAAGTGAGCGCCGGACGCATCACGCTCGACGGCGAGGACGTCACCGCCATGCCCCGGGAGCGGCTGCGCGAGTTGGTGTCCGTCGCCTTCGAGGAGCCCACGCTCTTTTCGGCAAGCGTCGGGGAGAACGTGCTGATGGGCGCCGACAGCGGTGCGGACGAGGCGGACCTGCGGCGGGCCCTCGACACCGCGCAGGCCCGATTCGTGAACGAACTGCCCGAGGGCAGCGACACCCAGGTGGGCGAACAGGGGCTGAGCCTGTCCGGCGGGCAGCGGCAGCGGCTCGCGCTGGCCAGAGCCGTGGTGGGCAGACCTCGGTTCCTGGTGCTCGACGATCCGCTTTCGGCGCTCGACGTGCATACGGAGGCGCTGGTGGAGGCGGCGCTACGGCGCGTACTGGAGGACACGACCGCGCTCGTCGTCGCACACCGGCCGTCCACCGTGATGCTCGCCGACCGGGTCGCGCTGCTCTCCGGCGGCCGGATCACCGCCGTCGGCACCCACCAGGAACTGCTGCGCAGCAGCGACGAGTACGCCTGGCTGATGTCCGGGGCCACCAGTGAGGGGGAAGACGCATGACCACGACTGTGGACGGGCGGGTGGCCGACGACGCCGAACCGGAAGCGGGAGAGGCGCCCGGCGGTGATCCCTTCGACCGGGATGCGCTGCCCGCGCCCAAAGGCGCGACCGGCGTGCTGCTGCGTTCGCTGCTGGGGCCGCGCCGGGGCAGGGTCGCGTTCGCCACGCTGATCCTGCTGCTCCAGCAGGCCGCGGTGCAGGCCGGCCCGCTGCTCGTCGCGTACGCCATCGACCGCGGCGTACCGGCGCTGCGGCAGGACGACATGGGGCCGCTGATCATTGTCGCGGCGGGCTATCTGGCGTGCTCGCTGGGCGCCGGTCTCCTCCAGTACGCCTTCATCCGCGTCTCCGCCCGCGTCAATCAGGATGTACTCCTCGATCTGCGCGGCAGGATCTTCCGCCATGCGCAGGCACTGAGCGTGGACTTCCACGAGCGGTACACGTCCGGACGGCTGATCTCGCGATCGACGACCGATGTGGCGTCGCTGCGCGAACTGCTCATCGACGGCCTGCACGAGCTGATAGGCGTCGTCCTCTCGTCCGTCTACATCTGCGCGCTGCTGCTGTATCTCGATGTGGGCCTCGGAGGGCTCGCGGTGCTGTCCTTCGCGCCGCTGTATCTGCTCATCCGCCGCTACCGGACCCGTGTCGCCGTCGTCTTCAGCAAGCGGTCGACGGCGATCGCCGCCGTCATCGTGAAGTTCGCGGAGACGATGAACGGCATCCGCCCGGTGCGGGCATTCCGGCGCGAGCGCACGAACGACGCGGAGTTCCGCGCGCTCAACCATCGGCACGAGCGGACGAACGGCGACGGCCTGCTGGAGATGGCCCAGTACGTCGTCGGCTCACGGCTGGTCGCCAACACCGCTGTCGCCGGAATCGTGCTGTGGGGCGCCTACCAGGTCGCCGACGGCAGCCTCGCGCTCGGTGTACTGGCGGCTTCCGTGCTCTATCTGCGGCGGTTGTACGACCCGATCGACCGGCTCGGTATGTTCCTCAACTCGTACCAGTCGGCCGCCGCTTCACTGGAGAAGATCGCGGGCCTGCTCGCGCAGGCGCCGACCGTACCCGAGCCCGCGGAGCCGCGCCGGCTGCCCGCCCACGACAGCGGTCACCCGGGCCGCGAGGTCGTCTTCGACCGTGTCAGCTTCGGCTACCGCACCGGCGGCGAGGTCCTGCCGCGCTTCGGCCTGACCCTCCCGGCCGGCCAGACGGTCGCCGTCGTCGGCTCGACGGGCGCGGGCAAGTCGACGCTCGCCAAGCTGCTGGCCCGCTTCTACGACCCGACGGAGGGCCGGGTGCTGCTCGACGGCACGGACCTGCGTGATCTCGCCATTCCCGAACTGCGGCGCGGGGTGGTGATGGTGACCCAGGAGGCATTCCTGTTCTCCGGCACGGTCGCCGAGAACATTGCCATCGGCCGCCCGGACGCCACCCGCGACGACATCGAGCAGGCAGCGAAGGCGATTGGCGCGCACGAATTCATCACCTCTCTCCCGGACGGCTACGACACGGACGTACGAAAGCGGGGCGGACGGATCTCGGCGGGACAGCGCCAGTTGGTGGCCTTCGCCCGCGCACTGCTCGCCGACCCGGCAGTGCTGATCCTGGACGAGGCGACGTCGTCCCTGGACGTTCCGGGCGAGCGGGCGGTGCAGCGTGCAATGCGTACGGTGCTGCGCGGCCGTACCGCCGTGGTGATCGCCCACCGGCTGTCGACGGTGGAGATCGCCGACCGGGTACTGGTCATGGAACACGGCCGCATCGTCGAGGACGGCACCCCTGCCGAGCTGATCGGCGGAGCGGGCCGTTTCGCGGACCTGCACCGTGCGTGGCGGGACAGCCTTGCGTAACTCCCCTCTTGAATAGGTGTGTTGACTTGGCGCGAGGGAGCCGCGCTCCGGGCTCATCGCACGGCGAGCGCCCCTTGCCCTGAAGGGCGGACAATGGCCCGCAGCATCGCCGCGCCCGCCACCACCGCGGCGATGTGCAAGGCCGCCGCGACGCCGAGGTTCTCCGGCAGGGTGACGTCGTCCGGGCGCACCGCCGCCAGAACGAGCGTGTACGGCAGTTTCCAGCCACTCCATGCGAAGAGCGAGCCCGAGCCGAGCCAGCCGAGCGCCATGGGGATCCATCGGGGCAGCCCGGCCGGCCGTGCGCGGGTGAGGGCCCAGACGGCGGCGGCCGACGCGAGCGCGCAGACCCCTGCGGTGCCGGTGAGCAGGTGCCAGTTGGCGTCCCGTGCCGCCGACTGCGCGATGCCTGCCGCGCCGCCCACCGCCCAGTACAGCCAGACCGCGCCGAGTCCGGCGCCGACGAAGACGCCCCACGGCAGCGGCCCCGAAGGCGTGCCGCCCTCCCGTTCCCCGACGCGCCCGGCGAACGCATCCGGCCACCGCCGCCGCAGGTGAGCCGGCAGCGCGAGGGCCAGACAGAGCCCCATCCCCACGAAGCCGAACTGGATCAGCCGCCCCTCCCAGACCGGCATCACCGCTCCGTCGTCACCCCCACCGCCGCTCCGCTCCTCGCCGCCACCGGCCTCACCCCCGCCTTCCGGTCCCAGCAGCGAACCGAGAATCATGAACGGCAGCAGCGGTACGAGGAAACCCGCACCCACCCACGTGCAGAACGCCACCGCCGCGCCCGGTATCCGCATCCCCCACGGCCGCACCAGCGCGAGGGCCGTCACGATCCCGGTCGCCGCCATCCCGATCGTCGCGACGTTGAGCACCACCCAGCCCGCCATGTCGAACTCGGCGCTCAGCGGCACCAGCCCGAGCAGCGCCCCGATCACCCACGACACTTTGATCAGCAGATACGGCGTCAGTGCCAGCGCCGCCCCGTACGCCGCCACCCGGCCGACCCGCTCCCACCGATCCCGCGACGGCTGTCCCGGTTCACATCCTTCACCTCATTCACCCCTTTCACCCCTTTCACCCCTTTCACTTGGCGCCACGCTCTCTCGCTCCACCCGAATTCCCCTCCCCCCAGCCGGAATTCAAGTCTCGGATGCCACGCCTGCCGTCAGCGTCCCCCGCCGGTGGGATCCGTCTCCCCCACCCGGGGGAGAACAGCGCGAGACACGCAAGCGACCGTCCGCTCAACGAACATGACCATTCGGGCAACGGACGATTTCTGGCCAAGTTGTTGACACGCTCCTGACAGGACCCCGTAACTCCTGGGACTCTTCCCCCGTTCCGCGCTCCACCTTGCTCCGCCGGCTCTGCCCGGGCGGCATACCCAGCTGCCCGCCACCCCCCTCGCAGAAGGAGTTCGCGTGAGATCCACGCCCAGACGTCGTGCCACCGCGACAGGCGCGCTGCTCACCGCCGCAGCACTTCTCACCGTCGGCGTACAGGCCGGCACAGCATCGGCCGACGATCCCCGGACCGTTTCGCCCAAGGCCAAGTCCTCGAACGCCGCCACGAAGCCCAACCCGGGCGCCCTGCCCGCCAAGCTCTCGCCCGCCCATCGCGCCGAGCTCATACGCGAGGCCAATGCCACCAAGGCGGCCACCGCCAAGGACCTCGGTCTGGGCGCCAAGGAGCAGCTCCGGGTCCGCGACGTCGTCCAGGACCGCGACGGAACCACCCACACGCGGTACGAGCGCACCTACGACGGACTCCCCGTCCTCGGCGGCGACCTGATCGTCGCCGAGACGAAGGCCGGCAAGACCGAGAACGTCATCAAGGCCTCCAAGGCGCAGCTCAAGAACGTCGACACGAGCGCCGACGTCGCCCCCGCCGTCGCCGAGAAGCAGGCACTCGGCGCCGCAAGGGCCGAGGGTTCGAAGAAGACCGAGGCGGAGCGCGCGCCCCGCAAGGTCATCTGGCTGGCGCAGGGCAAGCCCACGCTCGCGTACGAGACCGTGGTCGGCGGGATCCAGCACGACGGCACGCCGAGCGAGCTGCACGTCGTCACCGACGCCACCACCGGCAAGAAGCTCTTCGAGCGCGAGGCCATCGAGACGGGTACCGGCAACACCCAGTACAGCGGCCAGGTGACGCTGGGCACTTCGCCGTCGTACACCCTGACCGACACCGGGCGCGGCAATCACAAGACGTACAACCTCAACCGCGGCACCTCCGGCACCGGCACCCTCTTCCAGGGCCCGGACGACATCTGGGGCGACGGCACTCCGCAGAACGCCGAGACCGCGGGCGCCGACGCCGCCTACGGAGCGGGCCTGACCTGGGACTACTTCAAGAACGTGCACGGCCGCAGCGGTATCCGCGGTGACGGTGTCGGCGCGTACTCCCGGGTCCACTACGGCAATGCGTACGTCAACGCCTTCTGGTCGGACTCCTGCTTCTGCATGACGTACGGCGACGGTGCGAACAACACCAAGCCGCTCACGTCGATCGACGTCGCCGCGCACGAGATGACGCACGGCATCACCTCCAACACCGCGGGCCTGATCTACAGCGGCGAGTCCGGCGGCCTCAACGAGGCGACGTCCGACATCTTCGCCGCCGCGGTCGAGTTCAACGCCAACAACCCCAAGGACGTCGGCGACTACCTGGTCGGCGAGAAGATCGACATCCGGGGCAACGGCACGCCGCTGCGCTACATGGACAAGCCGAGCAAGGACGGCTCGTCCAAGGACGCGTGGTACTCCGGCATCGGCAACATCGACGTCCACTACTCCTCGGGCCCGGCGAACCACTGGTTCTACATGCTCTCCGAGGGCAGCGGCGCCAAGACCATCAACGGCGTCAACTACGACTCCCCGACCTCGGACGGCCTGCCGGTGACCGGCATCGGCCGCGAGAAGGCCGCGCAGATCTGGTTCAAGGCGCTCACCACCAAGTTCAACTCGACGACCAACTACGCGGGTGCCCGCACCGGCACGCTCGCGGTCGCCGGTGAGCTGTACGGGACCAGCAGCGCCGAGTACAAGGCCGTCGCCAACGCCTGGGCGGGCATCAACGTCGGGTCGCGTCCCGGTGGCGAGACCGGCACGTCGTTCGAGAACACCACGGACGTCGCCATTCCGGACAACGGCGCCGCGGTCACCTCTTCGGTCACCTCCACCAAGACGGGCGCTGCCCCCAGCACCCTGAAGGCCTCCGTGGACATCGTCCACACGTGGCGCGGTGACCTGGTGATCGATCTCATCGCCCCGGACGGCACTGCCTACCGGCTGAAGAACTCCAGCGGGTCCGACTCGGCGGACAACGTCGTCGAGACGTACACCGTCAACGCGTCCTCCGAGACCGCGAACGGCATCTGGAAGCTCAAGGTCCAGGACGTGGCCGCGCAGGACACCGGCTACATCAACAGCTTCAAGCTCACCTTCCCGTAGAGCACGAAGCGCGAGGCGTAGTTGAGTGAACGGCCCTGGGGGAACTTCCGTACCCCCAGGGCCGTTCGACGTATCGTGACCGCATGATCAGGGTGCTGCTGGCAGACGACGAAGCGATGCTCCGCGCAGGCGTACGAGCCATTCTCAGCACCGACCCCACCATCGAGGTCGTCGCCGAGGCGGGTGACGGGCGCGAGGCGGTCGAGCTCGCCCTCAAGCACCGGCCGGACGTCGCGCTGCTCGACATCCGGATGCCCCGGCTGGACGGTCTGCGGGCCGCCGAGGAGCTGCGGCGTACGGCGCCCGAGACCGCCGTCGTCATGCTCACCACCTTCGCCGAGGACGAGTACATCGCGCGGGCGCTCGGCTCCGGCGCCGCCGGCTTCCTGCTCAAGACCGGCGATCCGCGCGAGCTGATCGCGGGCGTCCAGGCCGTCGCGGGAGGCGCCGCCTTCCTCTCCCCCGGGGTCGCACAGCGCGTCATCGCGCACCTCGGCGCCGGGCGGCTCACGCGGGCCGCCGGGGCGAAGGAGCAGCTTGAACCGCTGACGGTGCGGGAGCGGGAGGTCGTCGCGCTGGTCGGCGGTGGGCTCTCCAACGCGGAGATCGCAGCGAAGTTGTACGTCGTCGAGGGCACGGTCAAGGCGCATGTCAGCGCGGTCCTCGGACGCCTCGGGCTCAAGAACCGTGTGCAGCTGGCGATTCTGGCGTACGAAGCGGGGCTCGTGGCCGGCGGCGACGAAAAGGGCCCCTAGGGGTGCGCGGCGAGCCATTCTTGCGGCAGCGGAGCACCCGGGACCACATCGTCGATCTGGTGCTCTGGGTGGTGCTGTGCCTGCCGGGGCTGATGATGTCGCACGACACCGACGGCGCTTCCTGGCCGATGGTCGTCGCGGGCGTGGTGGCGCTCGGGGTGGCCGTGCTGCTCTGCCGCGACCGTCCGCTGATCTCGCTCGGTATCGCGGCGGCGTTCAGCCTGGCCCTGAATGTGGAGCTGTTCACGGCGGGCCATCTCCTCGCGCTGGTCGTCTTCGGCTATCTGAGCGGCCGCCGCACGGCACTCGCCCGGCCCGCCCTCCTCACCTTCGCCGCCATCGCGACGGCCGGTCTGGCGGTCGTACTCGCTGTCGGCGCCACTCTCTGGGAGTGGTTCACGCTTGTCGTCACACTGCTCTTCGCAGCCGTCGTGCCCTACCTCTTCGGCCGATACGTCCGCCAGTACGCGGAGTTGGTCAGTGCGGGCTGGCAGCTCGCCGACCGTATGGAGCGCGAGCAGCGCGCGGTCGCCGACCGGGAACGGCTGCGCGAACGGTCCCGTATCGCCGGTGACATGCACGACTCGCTGGGCCACGATCTGGCGCTGATCGCGGTACGGGCGGCCGCCCTTGAGGTCGCCCCGGCGCTCGGCGAACGGGAGCAGGCGGCGGCCGGTGAGCTGCGCGAGGCGACGGCCTCGGCGACGGCCCGGCTGCGGGACATCATCGGCGTACTGCGGGCGGACGGCGAGGCGGCACCGACTGCGCCGACGGGCGAGGCGGTGGGGGCGGTGGTGGAGCGGGCGCGGGACTCGGGGATGGCGGTGGAGTTGACCGACGAAGGGCCGCCGGTCCTCCCCCCGATGACCGACCGGGCGGTGCATCGCGTCGTCCAGGAGGCCCTGACCAACGCCGCGAAGCACGCACCGGGCGCGCGTGTCGCGGTGCGGCTGACGCGGGACGGCGGCGAGGACGGCGACAGCGGTCGGGACGCGTACGGGCGCACGGGCGGTGCATTCGTCACCGTCTCCGTCGCCAACGCGCCCCGCCCCGGCGGCCCGCTCCCGTGCCCCGCCCCAGGCAGCGGTACGGGCCTCGTGAGCCTCGACGAGCGCGTACGCCTGGCCGGCGGCACCCTCGCGCACGGACCCACCCCGGGCGGCGGCTTCGCGGTGACCGCCCGGCTGCCTCTGGCCCCTTCCGCCACTCCGACGCCCTCTGCGGCCGCGCCCGAAGCTCCCACCTCCGCCCGGGAGTTGGACCGGGCCCGGCAGCGCGTACGGCGCGGTCTGATGCACGCGATCCTGGCGCCACTGGCAGCGGTCGTCGCCCTCGGGATACTGATGGGCCTCTTCGCCCTCTACAGCCAGTCCCGCGCGGTCCTGGACCGGGACGACTACGACCGCATCCGCGTCGGCGACACCCGTACCGACGTCATGACGCGCCTGCCGCGCCGCTCCCTGGACGGCGCACCCGACGGCGTCGGCCCCGAACCGGCCGGGGCCGACGACTGCGAGTACTTCCGTGTCGCCCGTTACGACGCGACACCCGTCTACCGGCTGTGCTTCACGGACGGCGTCCTCTCCTCCAAGTCGATCGCCGAAGACGTCGACAACGAGGAGAACCGCTGAGCCGGGTTGCCCGCGTGCGTCAGCTTTTCGCAGGCGACAAGAATGGGTGCTCAGTGAACGAAGTAACGACGTGACGACGTGACGACGTGACGACGTGACGACGTGACGACGTAAACGAAGAGGCCCGGCACCCTTCGCAGGTGCCGGGCCCCTCGGACCACCTCACGCCAACTCACAGCGTCAGCGCATCAGTACGCCCGCACCCTCCCCCGTCGCCCCGGTGGGCAGCGCCACCAGCCCCAGATCCGCGTTGTGCGCCAGCAGCGGGTGCGCCGGGAGGATCCGCACCGTGTACCCGTAGGGACCTGTGCGGTCGAGGGCCAGCGGGCCCTCGTACACCCAGCGGCCGTCCAGGTCTGGCCCGCTCGCGGGCTTCAGCGGAAACGGCTGCGCGTCGCCGATCGCATCGTCCGGGTCGACCCTCCCCGCGACCGCCTGCACCTCCACGTCCTCCGGCTGCAGCGGCCCCAGCGCCACCCGCACCCGCAGTCCGAGCGTCGAGCCCAGTTCCGCGGTGCCGTTGACGGCGGTGGCCGCCGTCGCCTCGACATGGTCGACCGTGACCCGTGGCCAGGCAGCGCGTACCCGGGCCTTCCAGGCCGCCAGCTCCCTCGCGGTGTCGGGTCCGAGGGAACGGTGCGCCTCGGCGGCCGGGGCGTACAGCCGCTCGACGTACTCCCGCACCATGCGCCCCGCCAGCACCTTCGGCCCCAGGGTGGCGAGGGTGCGGCGGACCATTTCGATCCAGCGCTCGGGCAGCCCGTCCCCTCCCCGGTCGTAGAAGCGCGGTGCGACCCGCTGCTCGATCAGCTCGTACAGCGCGTTGGCCTCCAGGTCGTCGCGCCGGTCCTCGTCCTGCACCTGGCCGGGACCCGTGCCCGGACCCATGGCCGCATTGGCCGGGCCCACCGGGCCCGCCGGGCCGGCTCCCCCTCCCACGCCGTCGGCGGTCGGGATGGCCCAGCCGAAGTCCGGCTCGAACCACTCGTCCCACCAGCCGTCGAGGACGGACAGATTCAGGCCACCGTTCAGTGCGGATTTCATCCCGCTCGTCCCGCACGCCTCAAGCGGCCTCAGCGGATTGTTCAGCCACACATCGCAGCCGGGGTAGAGCTTCTGCGCCATCCCCATCCCGTAGTCCGGGAGGAAGACGATGCGGTGCCGCACCCGCGGGTCGTCCGCGAACCGCACCAGCTCCTGCACCAGCCGCTTGCCGCCGTCGTCCGCGGGATGGGCCTTGCCCGCCACCACGATCTGGATGGGCCGGGTCGGGTGCAGCAGCAACTCCATCAGCCGGTCGCGGTCGCGCAGCATCAGGGTGAGCCGCTTGTACGAGGGGACGCGCCGCGCAAAGCCGATGGTCAGGACGTCCGGGTCCAGTACGCCGGAGATCCAGCCGAGTTCCGCGTCCGCGGCGCCGCGCTGCCGCCACGATGCGTACAGCCGCTCCCGTACCTCCAGGACCAGCTGTTCGCGCAGGGTGCGCCGCAGGTCCCAGATCTCGGCGTCCGCGATGTCGGCGACGGTGTCCCAGCGCCGGGATCCGCCGACCGACAGGGCGTCCTCGGTGCGGGTGGCGCCGATCTGGCGTGCGCCGAGCCGGAAGACCTCCGGCGCGACCCAGGTCGGTGCGTGCACGCCGTTCGTGATCGAGGTGATCGGCACCTCTTCGGGGTCGAATCCCGGCCACAGGCCCGAGAACATGTCGCGGCTGACCGCGCCGTGCAGGGTGGAGACGCCGTTGGCGCGCTGGGCGAGCCGCAGTCCCATCACGGCCATGTTGAAGAGATTCGGCTCGCCGCCCGGGTACGTCTCCATGCCGAGCTGGAGAATGCGCCCGACGTCGACGCCGGGCAGCTCGCCGTCGTCGCCGAAGTGGTGCGCGACGAGCTCGCGGTCGAAGCGGTCGATTCCCGCCGGTACGGGCGTGTGCGTCGTGAAGACGGTTCCGGCCCTCACCGTCTCCAGAGCGGGCTCGAATTCCAGTCCCTGGGCGGCCAGTTCGTTGATCCGCTCCAGGCCGAGGAAGCCGGCGTGCCCCTCGTTGGTGTGGAAGACCTCGGGCGCGGGATGGCCGGTCAGCCGGCAGTACGCCCGCACGGCCCGTACACCCCCTATTCCCAGCAGCATCTCCTGCAACAGCCGGTGTTCGCTGCCCCCGCCGTAGAGCCGGTCGGTGACATCGCGCTCCCCGACCGCGTTCTCCTCGACGTCCGAGTCGAGCATCAGCAGCGGTACGCGTCCGACCTGCGCCTGCCAGATGTGCGCGCGCAGCGACCGCCCGCCGGGCAGCGCCAGTGCGACCTGGCTGGGGGTGCCGTCGGCCTCCCGCAGCAGGGAGACCGGAAGTTCGTTCGGGTCGAGTACGGGATAGTGCTCCTGCTGCCAGCCGTCCCTGGACAGGCTCTGCCTGAAGTATCCGTGCCGGTAGAGCAGGCCGACCCCGATGAGCGGTACGCCCAGGTCGCTGGCGGCCTTGAGGTGGTCCCCGGCGAGAATGCCGAGGCCGCCCGAGTACTGCGGGAGGGCGGCGGTGACTCCGAATTCGGGTGAGAAGTAGGCGACGGCGGCGGGCAATCGGGTGTCGGGCGACTGCGACTGGTACCACCGGCGGCCGCGGAGGTAGTCGTCCAGGTCGTCGGCCGCTGCGGTCAGTCTGCGCAGAAAGCGCCGGTCTGCGGCCAGCTCGGCCAGCCGCCCGGCAGGTACGGCCCCGAGCAGCCGTACGGGATCACCTCCCGCGGCCGCCCAGCCGTCGGGGTCGACGCTCTGGAACAGTTCACGGGTCTCGGTATGCCAGGACCACCGCAGATTGCGGGCCAGGTCACTGAGCGGTTGGAGGGATTCGGGAAGAACGGGGCGCACGGTGAATCGACGAATGGCCTTCACGTGTTCCACCTTCGCAGGGGACAAACGAATCGGGTCGGACGCACGACGGTGTGCTTCCGGCCTTCCCTCCGACGGTAGTGCCACCCCGCCCTCGCAACCACGGCGCACAGCGGGCGCTCGCGGTGGCAGACCTGCCCCGCGAGCGCCTCATGTGTGATCAGCGCACCGCGTGCGGCAGTACGTCGTACGGCGAGCCCAGATTCACCGTCCCGGGGTCGAAAGCCCCGGTCGCGGCGTACTTCCCGGCGATGGCCGCCAGCTCGTCGGCCGGGATCACCTCGTCGATGTCGGCGAATCCTCCGGGTGCCCGTTCGTGCGCCAGATTGATGACGACCTCCGGCCCCAACTGCCGGTTGGAGCATTGCAGTTCGGTCATCGGGGGCCTGCGCCCCGCCTCGTACACGGCAAGCGCCTCGGCCGGGTCCGCGTGCGTCGCCATGGCGTGGGCGAGCGCGCGGGCGTCGACGATGGACTGGGTGGCCCCGTTGGAGCCGATCGGGTACATCGCGTGGGCGGCGTCGCCGATCAGCGTCGTACGGCCGTGGGTCCAGCGCTCCAGCGGTTCGGTGTCGACCATCGGGTATTCGAACGCACCGTCGGCGGCCAGCAGGACCTCGGGGACGCTGACGCCGTCGAACTCCCAGCCGTCGTAGTGGTGGAGGAACTTGGTGACCGGCACCGGCCTGTTCCAGTCGCCGCGCGAGGCGTCGTCGATGGAGTCGGCGGGCATCGCCAGGGCCCAGTTGACCAGCACTTCGCCGGTCTCCGGGTCCGGTTCCGTCATCGGGTACACCACGGCCTTCTGCCGGTCGGAGCCCGCGATGAACATGAACGTGCCGGCCCGGTCCTCGGGCATCCGGGACGTGCCGCGCCACACCAGCATGCCGTTCCACGGCGGCTCGCCCTCGTCCGGATTGAGCGCGCGGCGGACTGTGGAGCGGATGCCGTCGGCGCCGATCAGCACGTCGGGTTCCAGGGCGGCGCGGCCGCAGGTGCCGCGGTCACGGTGCTCCAGGTGTACGCGGGCTCGGCCGTCCGCCAGCATGGACAGGCCCGACAGGCGTACGCCGCCGACGATGGCGGCGGCGCCGATCCGCTCCCGTACGGCATCGGCCAGCGCCAGTTGCAGGTTGCCGCGGTGGATCGAGAGCTGGGGCCAGTCGTAGCCGGCGCCGAGGCCGCGCGGCTCGCGGGATATCAGGCTGCCTGTGCAGTGGTAGTAGCGCAGTTCACGGGTGCGTACGGACTGCGCTTCGAGGTCGTCGAGGAGCCCGAGCGCGTCGAGTTCGCGTACGGCGTTGGGCATGATGTTCAGCCCGGCGCCGACCGGCTGGATCTCGCGCGCCGCCTCGACCACGGTGATCCGGTCGAAGCCGGCCGCGTGCAGGCTCAGGGCGGCGGTGAGCCCCGCGATGCCGCCTCCGGCGATCAGAATGTGCGTCATGGGGGAAGCCCTTCGCCTGATCAGGCGGCCGGAGTGCGCGGCCGTTCGGTGGCGCGGCGCACCAGGGTCTCGTTGTCCCGGGTCAGGTCGAGTACGGAGCGCAGGAGTTCGATGGGGGCGCCGCCGCTGCCCACCTCGTACAGCCGCACCTCCTCGCTGTACGCCTTGCGGGCGATGCCGATGTGGCGGGCGCGGAACGTCTTGAGGATGCGCAGGACCCGGGCCAGGGAGACGGCGGACGCGGCCAGTTCGGAAGGGAGCCGGTCCACGGTCTCCCAGCTGATGGCGGCGGACAGCTTGGAGACGGCGGAGGTGCCGCCCTTGTGCGTGGCGTGGAAGTCGCGCCACGACGGCAGGCTGTACTGCACGGATTCGGCCAGGAACTCGTCGTACTGCGGGCTGCTGTGGTCGCACTGCCACAGCGTCAGGTCGATCAGCCACAGCGGGACCTGGGCGGCTGCCGGGCCGAGATAGTCGCGGCCCGCGACGTCGATCTCCTCGAAGTACGGGCGCAGGACCTGTGCGAAGAAGACCGGCGAGACATTGGCGACGGTGAAGTCGATGGAGTCGACCATCGCCTGGACGTGCTTGGCGGTGCGGTCGAGGGCGAGCGAGAAGCCCGGTTCGTGCGGCTCCAGCCGGGCCAGCGCAGCGCACGTGTCCAGCGAGGCGGCGAGGCTCGGGAAGACCATGCGGACGGCGTCCTGGAGGTTGCCCTCCATCTCCTCGCCGGTGTACATCCGCTGGCGTGCGCCGATGGGGTTCCACGTCGTGTAGTGGTGCACGGTGTCGCGCGGCACCATGTCGGTACGCCGCCCCAGCGCCTCAAGGACGGTCACGGCTTCGGGGACCACGGCCAGCGGTTCGGTGCCGTGCCGTTTGATCGAGCCGAGGATCATGCCGAGGTCGCGCATCGCGGCGAGCGACTCGACGACGCTCCACTGGGCGACGGTCCCCGAGGTCGGCAGGAGGGTGCGCAGGGCGACGGTGAGCGCGGCCACGTCGGCGTCGCGGTTCATCGCGGGCAGTACGGCGAGCAGCGGATCGGCGGCCAGCGGGTCCGCCTCGCGTATCTCGGATATCCGGTAGCGCGGTTCGTTGCGCGCATCGAGGCCGGGCGATGCGAGACCCGGCGATGCGAGGCCGGCTGACGCAAGGCCGGCCACGGCATGGCCGGTCGCGTTCCTCAGGTGCATGGTCATGGCGAAGTCCCCCTCGGACAATGGGTTCGGTGGATGCAATGCGGTGGTGCGCGTGGCTGGACCAGCCAGGTCGTCCCGTACGCCGGGCCGCTCCACCGCAGCGGAGCACAGGTAGCGGAGGCGCTGTGCCGTCCGCCCCTGTCTCACTTCACGGCGTCCCCCACTCGCGCCGGTTCCGCGGGGAGTACCGCGGGGGCCGGGAGGCGCAGCCGGACACAGAGCAGGGCGGCAGCCCCTGCGAAGGCGGCGCCGACGAGCAGAGCGGCCCTGAAGCCCGCGGTGTCGGCCGTGGCGGCGGCGCTTCCGGAGGCGTCGGTGACGGCGGTGGCAACGGCGACGAGGACGGCGAGGCCGAGCACCGAGCCGAACTGCTGGCTGGTGTTGATGAGTCCTGAGGCGAGCCCCGTCTCCTCGGGCGCCGCTTCGGCCGTGGCGGCCACATTGGTGGTGACCATGACCAGCGGCAGGGCGACGCCGAGCAGCAGGCTCGGGGCGAGGACGGTGGTGAAGAAGGTGCCTTCGGCGGCGAGCGCGAGGGCCAGCCAGAGCGTCCCGGCGAAGAGCAGCCCGAAGCCGAGCGTCATCGTGGACCGCAGTCCGATCCTGGCGATGATGCGCCCGCTCTGCGGCGCGGTGACGACGACGACCAGCGACAGCGGCAGCAGCCCGAGCCCGCCGATCAGCGGCGAGTAGCCGAGGACGCTCTGGAGATACAGGCTGACCAGGAAGAACATCGGGAAGAGCGCCATCTGGGCGAGCGCGCTCAGTAGATTGGCGAGCCGCAGCGCGGGCCTGCGCAGCACGGCGGGCGGCACCAGCGGGCGGGCGATCTTCCCTTCGAGTACGGCGAAGGCGACCAGCAGCGCCAGTCCCGCGCCGCCCGCGGCGAGGGTGCGCGCACTGGTCCACCCCGCCTCGCCCGCCCCGACGAGGGCGTACGCGATGAGGCCGAGCCCGCCGGTGGCGGTGAGCGCACCGCCGAGATCGAAGCCGCCCTCGGCAGAGCGTGTACCGCCGTCAAGGAGGCGCAGGGCGAGTACGCCGAGCAGCAGCCCGACGAGCACATTGAGCCAGAACGTGGAGCGCCAGCCGAGCAGGTCGGTGAGGACCCCGCCCATGACGGTGCCGAGTACGCCGCCGAGTCCGCCCATCGCGGCGAAGGCGCCGAGCGCCTTGTGCCGGCCGGGCCCGTCCGGGAAGAGGATGAGCAGCAGCGCGAACGCGGCCGCCGCGGCGAGCGCCGCGCCCACGCCCTGGACGGCGCGGGCGGCGATCAGCGCACCCGACGACTGGGCGAGCCCGCCGACGGCGGATGCCGCGGCGAGCAGGCCCAGACCGGCGATGAACAGCCGCCGGTGGCCGAGGAGATCGGCGGTGCGCCCGCCGAGCAGCAACAGCCCGCCGAAGGTAATGAGATAGGCGTTGGCCACCCAGGACAGTCCCGCCGAGCCCGAGCCGAGGTCCTCGCCGATCGACGGCAGCGCGACGTTGATGATCGCGGTGTCCATGATCAGCAGCAGCTGGGTGGAGGCGAGCAGCGCGAGCGCGGCCTTCGGAGAGCCCTTCACAGCGCCGAGCGCTCCCCGGACGTCCCGCCGCCCAGCGTGTAGCCGTCGAGACAGGCCTGCGCGAGGGACTCGCACGCGCCGGTGTCGCCCTCCCACGCCTGCTGCATCAGGTAGATGTGCGGGGCGCCGTGGTAGAAGCGCTCGTACTGCTCGTGGCGTCCGGCGAACTCCGAACCGAGCGCGTCCCAGGCCAGCTTGAGCAGCTTGATCCGGTCCTCGGCGGGGTGTCCTGGCGAGCGGATGTACTTCCTGACGAGCGGCCCGATCTCCGGGTGCAGCAGGTCCTCGGCGGAGGCGGGCAGCTGGATCACGCCGCCGCCCGCGAGCATCTTGATCTCCTGCACGGCCTGCGGGTAGAGCTCGCCGGCCATGATGCGCTGCGCGAAGGAGATCTCCTTGCCGGGCTTCACACCGCGCCCGCCCTCGACGTTCTCGTACGACGCCTCAGCGGCGAGTACGAACGCCTTGGCCTGGGCGACCTTGCCCATCAGCCGGCCGATCGCCTGGGTGACGGGCGGCAGCTTGTAGGTGTTGTTCGCTTTGGTCATCAGGATCGCGACGCCGGTGAGGAATTCCAGCTTGGTCCAGAAGCGGGTCGCGGCCTGGTGGACGAAGTTGACGTACGCCGGGGTCTGCCACCACATCGCGAAGCTCGCGTCGACATTGCGGTACGCGAGGACGTTCTCCCACGGTACGAAGACGTCCTCGCAGACCAGCAGGGCGTCGTTCTCGTCGAAGCGGGAGGACAGCGGGTTGTCGAAGACGCTGCGCGCCTGCGCCTCGTACGACGTGCGCGACAGGAACTTCAGGCCCGGGGTGTCGATCGGCACGGAGAAACACACGGCGTGCTCGATGTCCTGCGGGGCGAGCGGCTCGATGGTGCCGACGATGACCTCGTTGCCGAAGACGGCGCCGGTGCCGATCATCTTGGCGCCGCGTACGACGATCCCGCCGTCCCGCTCCGCGACGACGCGGACCACCAGGTCGTCCTCCTCCTGCTCGGAGGCGGACTTGGTCCGGTCGATCTGCGGGTTGGTGATGGTGAACGTCGGGTACAGGTCGCCCTCGGCGAGCCGCCGGTGGTAGGCGAGGGCGTTCGGGGCGCCGTCGAAGCTGTCGGTGGTGAACGTCTGCGGCAGGGCGGCGAAGCCCGCCGCACCGCCCGCCATGTAGTCGGGCGTACGGCCCAGGAAGCCGAAGCTGGCCTCCGCCCACACCTTGTACGCCTTGCGCCTGGCGACCAGGTCCTCGTACGACTCGGGGACCGCGAAAGCGCGGTGCACGCCCTGCGAGGTGAGCACCGGCGTGTGCTCGGAGTCGTGGGCGAGGTCGTAGAGGCGGGCTATGGACGCCGCGGTGTTGCGGAAGGCGGGGTGCTGGGTGACGTCCTTGATCCGCTCACCGTCGAGCCACACTTCTCGGCCGTCTCGCAGCGATTCCAGATAATCCTGACCGGACCTTGTCACCATTTCTCCTCATGCGGAACGGCACTGCCGCTGCCGAGACTGTCGGCCCGCACCCACCTGCGGCAATGAACGACCGTCCAGCCGGACTTATGAACCGGCCACACAATCCGGCCAGCAACGCCTGGGTCACGGGTCTAGGCCGTCCGGCCGGCCGCGATCCGGTACTCGCCCGGCGTCGTACCGAACCACTTGCGGAAAGCAAGATGGAAGCCGACGGAGCTCTGGTAGCCGACCCGCTGCGGCACCGCCGACTGGGCCACCGTCGTCTCCCCGAGCAGCCGCGCCGCCTCCTGCATCCGACGCCCGGTCAGATGCTTGGCGGGCGCGTCGCCGACGAGCTTGCGGAAGGCGGCCGTGAACGCGGACCGGGACATGCCGACCTCGCGGGCCAGCGATTCGATGGTCCACGGCTCGGCGAATCTGGTGGCGATGATGACCATGGCTCTGCTGATGCCCGCATGGCGCAGGACGGGCAACGCCGAGGGATTGTCGGCCAGTTCGCGCAGGAGCGGTCGCAGCGCGAGCACCAGCGCCATCTCGAAGGCGCGCAGCGTGATCAGCCGGTCGCCGGGCCCGACGGGCCGGTCGGGGGCGGCGAGCAGCTCCAGCGTGTCACGGAGCAGCGGCTCCGCGGCGACCTGCGGCCCGTCGAGCACCAGCGCTCTGGGCAGCGCTTTGTAGAGGCCGGTGGCGGCGCTCGCGTCGTAGTGCAACCCGGCGCAGAGCAGCCTGCTCTCGGGCCCGGTCCCGTCGATCCTGATCTCGCCGGACGTGCCGGGCTGGCGCTCGGGGAGTACGGCCTTGAGCGGCACGCCCTGCCGGTCGGGCCGGTCGGAGAGCCGGTGCGCGGTGCCGGTCGGGAAGACGATGAGGTCCCCGGCGCTCAGTTCGACGGGGGTCTGGTTGTCGCCGCTGATCCAGCAGCCGCCCTCCACTATGTAGTGGAGTACGGCGCAACTCTGCTCGGCATCGCCCTCGATGGCCCACGGCCCGCGGACATGCCAGCGGCTGTCGAAGACTCCGGTGAGGCGGAGGGGCTTCAGCAGCTCGCTGAGCAGATCGTCTCCTTCTCGTTCCATGGCGTCCATTGGACGATCCCTCAACCCCCGCCCCGGTTTGTTAATTGATCGGCCGAAGCCCCCGCCGCCAGCCTTGAAGGGCCTGTCACGGCAACAGCCACACCCTATCGAAGGGCTCTACAGACACATGTCCGATCACATGCCGATGCGCGTCGCGGTCGTGGGGGCGACCGGCTTCCAGGGCGGCGCGGTAGCCCGGCTGCTGGCCGAGCGGAACCACCGCGTCCGCACTTTGACCCGTAAGCACGAGACGGAGCGACCCGACATGCCGGGCGTCTCCTTCGCCTCCGGCGACCTCGCGAAGGCGGCCGACGTACGACAGCTCTTCGACGGCGCCACCCATGCCTCGGTGGTGATGCCGCTGGTGTACGACGCCGGGACGGTCAGGACGTACGCACAGCACATCGCGGACGCGGCGCGCGAGGCCGGGCTGAAGCGGCTCGTCTACAACGCCAACACGCGCGTCCCCGAGGCCTCCACCAATGTGGCGGCCTTCGAGACCCGCCGACTGGCCGAGACGGTGCTGCGGGAGGGCCTGCGCGAGAGCGGTGTGGAACTGGTGGTGCTGCGGCCGCCGGTCTATCTGGACAACCTGTTCAGCCCGTGGAACGGCCCGGCGCTGGCGAAGGAGGGCGTACTCGCCTACCCGCTGCCCGCCGACACCCGGACCGCGTGGCTCTCCCACCGCGATCTCGCCGAGGCGGTGTACGCGGCGCTCACCGCGGACGGCGTCGCGGGCCGCACGCTCGACATCGGCGGTTCGCAGAGCCTGACCGGCGACGAGCTCGCGGAGGCGTTCGCCGAGGGCCTCGGCCGGGAGGTCCGCTACCTGGCACTGCCGCCGCACGTGTTCGAGGAGGGCCTGGCCCGGGCGATCGGCGCGGAGGCGGCGGCCGGTGTGGCGGGGATCTACCACTACATGGCGAGCGGCGCGGGCCCCGACCTGATGGCGGGCGACGGAGGCACGGCCGCGGAGGCGCTCGCGGTGAAGCCGACGCCGGTGGACGAGTGGGTGGCGAGGCAGCCGTGGCAGATCTGGACGGACGAAGCGGCCGACGCGTCGTAGGGCGCCTGCGGCGCTTTCCCCTACCCTTCCCCACGCTCTCAACTGGATTTACCAGCCCCTCCGGCGATTGAGGAGCGGGGTCTGGGGCGGAGCCCCACCACGCGGCGGCAGCCGCAAAATGTCACAGCGGGAAGGGGCGGGGTGGGGAAAAATCCATCCCCAACCCCGCCGCAGGCGCCCCGAGTTGATGAAGGACGCACTCCACCACCAAGCCAAAAAAGAAACCGGCCCCGCCAAAAAGGCGGGGCCGGTTTCTTGCCATAACCATTACGCGCAAGTAGTTAACAAAGCACCGGATTGCCCACCCGTACACCAAGGGAAGGCTCCCCCGGTACGCACGCCCGCGCGCCCCAAAGTCGGTCCACCCGAGTGAACGTGGACAGGAGCGGTCATGCCCGCAGCCCGCCATTCTCCAACGGAGCAGCTAAAAAGGACAGACCCTAAGAAAGCCCTCGAACGCGAACCGCGGTCGCCCGCGGTCGCACAGCCCCCAGGTGAGCCAATGATCGGTCGCATCCCCGTCCTGGACGTACGCCCCGCCGTCGACTGCGGCAGAAGGCCCGCCAAGGCGGTGGCCGGTGAAACCTTCGAAGTCACCGCCACCGTCTTCCGCGAAGGCCACGACGCCGTAGCCGCCAATGTCGTCCTGCGGGACCCCGCGGGCCGCGAGGGCCCCTGGACCCCGATGCGTGAACTCGCCCCGGGCACCGACCGGTGGGGCGCCCGGGTGACCCCGGTCGCCGAGGGGCGGTGGACGTACGCCGTGGAGGCCTGGAGCGACCCGGTCTCGACCTGGCGGCACACCGCCCGCATCAAGATCCCGGCGGGCCAGGACACCGAGCTCGTGCTCGCGGAGGGCGCCGAGTTGTACGAGCGCGCCGCGTCCGGAGTCCCGAAGCGCGACGGGCGCGAGGCCGTCCTGGCCGCCGTCGACGCACTGCGCAACACCAGGAAGCCCCCCGCCACCCGCCTCGCCGCGGCACTGTCCGCCGAGGCCGACGCCGCCCTGGCCCGCCACCCCTTGCGCGAACTGGTCACGTCGTCCGCCCCCTTGCCCCTGCTCGTCGAACGCGAGCGCGCGCTCTACGGGTCCTGGTACGAGTTCTTCCCCCGCTCCGAGGGCGCTCGTACGAAGAAGGACGGAACGCAGGTCAGCGGCACGTTCCGCACGGCGGCCGAGCGACTGCCCGCCGTCGCCGCGATGGGCTTCGACGTCGTCTACCTGCCCCCCGTACACCCCATCGGCACCACGCACCGCAAGGGCGCCAACAACTCGCTCTCGGCGACGGCTTCGGACGTGGGCGTCCCCTGGGCGATCGGCTCCCCGGCCGGCGGCCACGACGCGATCCACCCGGACCTCGGCACGTTCGACGACTTCGACGACTTCGTCGAACGCGCCCGCGACCTGCGCATGGAGGTCGCCCTGGACTTCGCGCTGCAGTGCTCGCCCGACCACCCGTGGGTCTCCGAGCACCCCGAGTGGTTCCACCACCGCGCGGACGGCACCATCGCGTACGCCGAGAACCCGCCGAAGAAGTACCAGGACATCTACCCGGTCGCGTTCGACGCCGACATGCCGGGACTGGTCCGCGAGACGCTGCGGGTACTGCGGCTGTGGATGAGCCACGGCGTGCGGATCTTCCGGGTCGACAACCCGCACACCAAGCCGGTGGCCTTCTGGGAGAAGGTCATCGCGGACATCAACCGCACCGACCCCGACGTGATCTTCCTGGCGGAGGCTTTCACTCGCCCGGCGATGATGCACACCCTCGGCGCGATCGGCTTCCAGCAGTCGTACACGTACTTCACCTGGCGCAATACCAAGGAGGAAATCACGGAGTACCTCACGGAGCTCTCCGGCGACGCGGCTTCGTACATGCGTCCCAATTTCTTCGTGAATACCCCGGACATCCTGCACGCCTATCTCCAGCACGGCGGCCGCCCCGCCTTCGAGGTACGGGCGGTGCTCGCCGCCACGCTGGCGCCCTCGTGGGGCGTGTACGCGGGCTACGAGCTCTGCGAGAACAGGCCGGTCCGGCCGGGCAGCGAGGAGTACGCCGACTCGGAGAAGTACCAACTGAGGCCCCGCGACTGGGAGTCGGCGGAGCGCGAGGGCCGCACCATCGCCCCGCTGATCACCACACTCAACCGTGTGCGCCGCCGCAATCCCGCCCTCCAGCAGCTGCGCGATCTGCATTTCCATCACGCCGACAACGACGCCGTCATCGTGTACTCGAAGCGCTCGGGATCGAACATCGTTGTGGTGGTCGCCAACCTCGACCCTCACCACACCCAGGAGGCCACGGTCTCGTTGGACATGCCGGAACTCGGCCTCGACTGGCGTGATTCCTTCCCGGTGCGCGACGAGCTCACCGGCGAGACCTACCACTGGGGCAGGGCCAACTATGTGCGCCTCGAGCCGGGCCGTACACCCGCGCACATCGTCGTCCTGCGACCGTCCCCGCCGATCGGAGGGTCACCCACATCATGATCGTCAATGAGCCCGTCCATGACACCTTCGCAGACACGCCCGCCAAGGACCGCGATCCCGAGTGGTTCAAGCGCGCCGTCTTCTACGAGGTGCTCGTACGCTCCTTCCAGGACAGCAACGGAGACGGCGTAGGGGACCTCAAGGGCATCACCGCCAAGCTGGACTATCTCCAGTGGCTCGGCGTCGACTGTCTCTGGCTGCCGCCGTTCTTCAAGTCACCGCTGCGCGACGGCGGTTACGACGTGTCGGACTACACGTCGGTCCTTCCCGAGTTCGGCGATCTGGCCGACTTCGTCGAGTTCGTCGACGCCGCCCACCACCGCGGCATGCGCGTCATCATCGACTTCGTCATGAACCACACCAGCGACCAGCATCCGTGGTTCCAGGAGTCCCGGGCAGACCCCACCGGGCCCTACGGCGACTACTACGTCTGGGCGGACGACGACAAGCAGTTCCAGGACGCCCGGATCATCTTCGTCGACACCGAGACGTCCAACTGGACCTTCGACCCGGTCCGCAAGCAGTACTTCTGGCACCGCTTCTTCTCCCACCAGCCGGATCTCAACTACGAGAACCCGGCCGTCCAGGAGGAGATGATCTCGGCGCTGCGCTTCTGGCTCGACCTCGGCATCGACGGCTTCCGCCTCGACGCCGTTCCCTACCTCTACCAGGAGGAGGGCACGAACTGCGAGAACCTGCCGCGCACCCACGAGTTCCTCAAGCGGGTGCGCACAGAGATCGACGCGTCGTACCCCGACACGGTGATCCTCGCCGAGGCCAACCAGTGGCCGGAGGACGTCGTCGACTACTTCGGCGACTTCAAGGCGGGGGGCGACGAGTGCCACATGGCCTTCCACTTCCCCGTGATGCCGCGCATCTTCATGGCTGTGCGCCGCGAATCGCGCTACCCGGTCTCGGAAGTCCTGGCCAAGACCCCGGCGATCCCGTCCAACTGCCAGTGGGGCATCTTCCTGCGCAACCACGACGAACTGACGCTCGAAATGGTCACGGACGAAGAGCGTGACTACATGTACGCGGAGTACGCCAAGGATCCGCGCATGCGCGCCAACATCGGCATCCGTCGGCGCCTGGCTCCGCTCCTCGACAACGACCGCAACCAGATCGAGCTGTTCACGGCCCTCCTCCTGTCCCTCCCGGGCTCGCCGATCCTGTACTACGGCGACGAGATCGGGATGGGCGACAACATCTGGCTGGGCGACCGGGACGCCGTACGGACGCCCATGCAGTGGACACCCGACCGCAACGCGGGCTTCTCGTCCTGCGACCCGGGGCGGCTCTTCCTCCCCACGATCATGGACCCGGTGTACGGGTACCAGGTGACCAACGTGGAGGCCGCGATGACCTCGCCGTCCTCCCTCCTGCACTGGACACGGCGGATGATCGAGATCCGCAAGCAGAACCCGGCCTTCGGGCTCGGCTCGTACACCGAACTGCCGTCCACCAATCCGGCGGTGATCGCCTTCCTCCGCGAGTACAAGGACGACCTGGTCCTGTGCGTGCACAACTTCTCGCGGTTCCCCCAGCCGACCGAACTCGATCTGCAGTCCTTCAACGGGCGGCATCCGGTGGAACTGATCGGCGGGGTGCGCTTCCCCGCCATCGGTGAGTGGCCCTACCTGCTCACCCTCGCGGGGCACGGCTTCTACTGGTTCCGGCTCCGCAAGGACGCAGCGCCGTTGCCCGCCAAGCGCGTTTGACGCTCCCGTCCGGGGCGGGGCGGTTTCCACTGCCCCGCCTTGGGCACTCTCCCCCTCATATCGGGTCCGTACGGACCATCCCGACCCGACACTCCCCGCGTCTGCCGCGGAGAGAACCCCACGCACCGCCCGGACAGCTACGGTCGCAATCCGGGACACTCTGCGCAAACTGTGGTGTGCCCGGGGAAAGGACGCGATGCCATGTCGGAGGCTGCATCCACCCGGAGTTCGGCCGCCCACCGCGCCACCCCTCCAGCCGCTCCCCCCACGCTGCTCCCCTCTCTCACACACCTGCTCCACGAATGGCTGCCCAGGCAACGGTGGTTCGCGGGGAAGGGGCGCCCGATCACCGGCTTCTCGCTGGTCTCCGCCACGGAGCTGCTGCCGGTCGGTTCGGCGTCCGCTCCGGGCCTGCTTCATCTGCTCGTACAAGTCCATCAACCCGCACCGCCCACACCACCGCCCGTGGCCGACTGCTACCAACTGCTCCTCGGCGTACGGGCCTCACTGCCGCCGCATCTGGCCCCGGCCCTGATCGGCCACGTACAGGAGGGCCCCATCGCCAACCGCACCGTGTACGAGGCTCTGCAGGACCCGCGCCTGGCCGGGCTGCTCCTGGAACGCCTGCGCACGCCGGGCGTCCACGGCTCCCTCCACTTCCAACGCGACCGTGCCGTAACGATCCCGCCCGCCCTCACCCCACGACCGCTCGACGCCGAACAGTCCAACTCGTCCCTGATCTACGGCAATTCCTACATCCTGAAGATCTTCCGCCGCGTCTCGCCGGGCTCGAACCCCGACTTGGAGCTGCCGCTCGCGCTGGCCCGCAAGGGCTGCGAGCGGGTGCCCGCGCCGGTCGCCTGGTACGAAGCGGCCAACGCCGCCTCCCGCGACGAGACGTACACCCTCGGCGTCCTCCAGCCCTTCCTGCACGGCTCCGAGGACGGCTGGCAACGAGCGCTGCGCGCACTCGCCGTGGGCAACGACTTCACCACCGAGGCGCAAGCACTGGGCCGCGCCACCGCCGAAGTCCACACCGCACTGGCCGAGGCACTGCCCACCCGGACCCTTCGCAGGCAACAGACACAACTGCTGGCCACCACGATGACCGAACGCCTCGAAGCGGCGGCCCAGGCAGTGCCGGCCCTGCTCCCGTACGCCCCCGCGCTGCGCACGGCGTTCGACGCGGTGGCGACGCTGGGCCGGGCGGGCCGGACATGGGCCGCCCAGCGCATCCACGGCGACCTGCACCTGGGCCAGACCCTGCGAGCCCCGGCCGGCGAATGGTCGGTCATCGACTTCGAGGGGGAACCGACACGCCCCCTGACGGAACGCCGCCGCCCCCAGCCACCCCTGCGCGACGTGGCGGGCATGCTGCGCTCCTTCGACTACGCGGCCCGCTCCCACGACCCCTGGGACGCCGAATGGGCAGTGCGCTGCCGCGACGCCTACTGCACGGGCTACGCGAAGGCATCGGGCGCCGACCCCCGCGAGGAGCCGGAGCTGCTGCGGGCGTACGAGACCGACAAGGCGATCTACGAGGTCCTGTACGAGGCAAGGCACCGCCCGGACTGGCTCCCGGTCCCCCTGGCAGCAATCCACCGCCTGGCAAACACATGACCCGCCACAACCCCCCGGGACGCGCACCGCCCGGTATCGCAGACCGAGGTGCGGGAGGGGACGTGCAGGGGCGCTCCCCGCAGGGTGTCGAACACAGTTTGGGCGGCGTACAACTGCGACCCCCCGCCCGTTCGACACCCGAGGAGACGCCCCAGCGCGGCACCGACCCGAAGGCACCGCACCCCCCGACCACCGCACCACGCCCGAAGTCACCGCACCCTCGACCGGAACCTCCCAAGGAGGCCTCACCCGTGACCCCCCGTCCGCCGTCCCGCAAGTCTTCCGAAGCCCCGACCGAGGCGCAGGCCCCGCAGCCGCCCGCGCCCGCGAAGACCGCCAAAACAGCCAGCACTGCCGGCACTGCCAAGACCGCAAAGGCCACCAAGAGCGCCGCCAAGACAGCGAAGACTGCCAAGACCGCCAAACCCCCCAAAACGGCGCAGACCGCGAAGAGCCCCACGGCCAGGGCGACGACCCCGCGACGCCGCACCGGCGTAAGCACCGCCGAGCCGCTGGACGCCGGGACGCGCGGCCGACTGCTGGCCGGGGCTCATCACGACCCGCACAGCGTGCTGGGCGCCCACCCCGGTCCCGACGGCGTAACCTTCCGCGTCCTGCGCCCGTACGCGCAGGCCGTCGCCGTGGTCACCGAAGGCACGGGCAGGGCCAAGGAGACCCGTCTCCAGCTGAACGACGACGGCGACGGGCTGTTCTCCGGCGTACTGCCGCTGCGCTCCGTCCCGGAGTACACGCTGCGCGTCACGTACGACGGCAGCGAGCAGGAGATGCGTGACCCGTACCGCTTCCTGCCCGCCATCGGCGAGGTCGACCTCTACCTCATCGGCGAGGGCCGCCACGAGGAGCTGTGGCGGGCGCTGGGCGCGGAGCCGATGACCCACGAGGGCGTCGACGGCACGCGCTTCACCGTATGGGCACCGAACGCGCAGGGCGTCCGCCTGGCCGGGGACTTCAACTACTGGGACGGCGCGGGCCTCCCGATGCGTTCCCTGGGCGCGTCCGGCGTCTGGGAGCTGTTCGTCCCCGGCATCGGCGAAGGCACGCGCTACAAGTTCGAGATCACCCAGCCGGACGGCGGCCACACCCTGCGCGCCGACCCGATGGCCCGCCGCACCGAGGTGCCGCCCGACACGGCGTCGATCGTGACGGCCTCGCACCACGTGTGGCGCGACGAGGAGTGGATGGCGCACCGCGCCGACCACCCCGTCCACGAGGCACCGTTCTCGGTGTACGAGGTCCACCTCCCCTCGTGGCGCCCCGGCCTGACGTACCGTGAGCTGGCCGAACAGCTGCCCTCGTACGTCGCCGACCTCGGCTTCACGCATGTGGAGCTGATGCCGGTCGCCGAACACCCCTTCGGCGGCTCGTGGGGCTACCAGATCACCGGCTTCTACGCCCCGACGGCCCGCCTGGGCACGCCCGACGACTTCCGCCACCTGGTCGACGCGCTGCACCGCGCCGGCATCGGTGTGATCGTCGACTGGGTGCCCGCGCACTTCCCGAAGGACGACTGGGCGCTGGCCCGCTTCGACGGCACACCGCTGTACGAACACCCCGACCCGCGGCGTGCCGAGCACCCCGACTGGGGCACGCTCGAATTCGACTACGGCCGCACGGAGGTGCGTAACTTCCTGGTCGCCAATGCCACGTACTGGTGCGAGGAATTCCACATCGACGGCCTGCGGGTGGATGCCGTCGCCTCGATGCTGTACCTGGACTACTCGCGCGAGGGCGGCGACTGGGCCCCGAACGAGTACGGCGGGCGGGAGAACTTCGACGCCGTCGGCTTCCTCCAGGAGATGAACGCCACCGTCTACCGCCGCTGCCCGGGAGTCGTGACGATCGCCGAGGAGTCGACGGCCTGGGAGGGCGTCACCCGCCCCACGGACCACGGCGGGCTGGGCTTCGGCCTGAAGTGGAACATGGGCTGGATGCACGACTCGCTGGTGTACGTCTCCAAGGAGCCGGTGCACCGCAAGTACCACCACAACGAGATGACCTTCTCGATGGTGTACGCGTACAGCGAGAACTACGTCCTGCCCATCTCGCACGACGAGGTGGTGCACGGCAAGCAGGCGCTGGTGTCGAAGATGCCGGGCGACTGGTGGCAGCGGCGTGCCAACCACCGGGCGTATCTCGGCTTCATGTGGGCGCACCCCGGTAAGCAGCTCCTGTTCATGGGCCAGGAGTTCGCGCAGGGCGCCGAGTGGTCGGAGGCGCACGGCCCGGAGTGGTGGCTGCTGGACGACACGTACCACTCGGCGGGCGACCACCGGGGCGTGCGCGACCTGGTCCGCGACCTGAACCAGGTGTACGCCGCCACACCCGCGCTGTGGGAGCGGGACACCGTCCCGGAAGGCTTCGCGTGGGTGGACGGCGGCGCCGCCGAGGACAACGTCTTCTCGTTCATGCGCTTCGACGCGCAGGGCTCACCGCTGCTGGCCGTGTCCAACTTCTCGCCGGTCGTACGGCACGACTACCGGCTGGGCGTCATGGACGACATCCCGGCCTGGACGGAGATCCTGAACACGGACGCGGCCCGCTACGGCGGCAGCGACGTACACAACCCGGAGCCGCTCAAGCCCGAGTCGACCGGGGCGCACGGGCGTCCGGCCAGTGTGCAGCTGACGCTGCCGCCGCTGGCGACGGTATGGCTCAGGCCGGCGTGAGCCCCTCCGCCAGGTCCTGCCGGAACCCCTCCCGGAGGTTCCCCCGGAGACACTCCGGCAGGACCCCCGTATGAACGACGGCGAGGTGCTGCGTGGCCCGGGTCAGGGCCACGTACAGGTCGTTGGCACCGCGCGGTGACCCGGCCAGGATCCGGCCGGGCTCGACGACGATCACGGTGTCGAACTCCAGGCCCTTCGCCTGACGGGGGTCGAGGAGCACGACCGGCAGGGTGAGGTCGGGGGCGGTGCCGTGCGCGGCGCCGGGGAGGGCGGCGGCCAGCGCCCCGTGCAGCTCGCGCGGGGCGACGACGGCCAGCCGGCCCTCCTCCGGCGTCTCGTCCGCGACCGTTTCGGCGACGGTACGGGCGAGGGCGTCCGGCTCGGTTGCGCGCGCGTGGGGGCGTTCACCGGTGGAGCGGACGGAGCTCGGCGGCTCGAAGGAGGGGTCTTCGGTCCGCCGTACGCCGGCCGCTACCTCCATGATCTCGGCGGGGGTGCGGTAGTTGACGCCGAGGCGGGTGTGGTGCCAGCGGTCTTCGACGTACGGGCCGAGGATCTGCTGCCACGAGTCGCATCCCGCCGCGTCCCCGGTCTGGGCGGGGTCGCCGACCAGGGTCATCGAGCGCGTCGGGGAGCGCCGCATCAGCAGCCGCCAGGCCATCGCGGACAGCTCCTGCGCCTCGTCGACGACGATGTGGCCGAAGGCCCAGGTGCGGTCGGCGGCGGCGCGTTCGGCGGCGCTGCGGTGGTCGGCCTCTTCGTGGCGCTCGGCCATCCGCTCGGCGTCGACGATGTCGTGCGCGCCCAGGACCTCGGAGGCGTCCTTGTCGATGTCCTCCTTGTCCTCGAACTCGTAGGTGCGGGAGGCGTACGCGACATCCAGCACGCCCTGGGCGTACGCGATGCGCTGCTGCCGTTCGGCCTCCTCGGCGGCCCGCGCGGCGGAGTCGTCCTCGCCGAGCAGTTCGGCGGCCTCGTCGAGGAGCGGTACGTCGGCGGGCGTCCACGGACCGCCGTTGCGCCGGATCAACTCGGCGTCGGCGTCCGGGAGATGAACCGGTTCCGCGAGGAACTCCGCGACCAGCTGCTGCGGAGTGAGCGGCGGCCACAGCGTGTCGATGGCCGCGTGCACGTCATTGCTGAGCGCGATGGCCTTGCCCAGCTGGGCGATGTCGTCGGGTCCGAGGAAGTTGGGACCGCCGTACGGGTCGGCGCCGATCCGGTCGGCGAGCTGCTCGGTGAGCGCGTCGATGATCCGGAAGGCGAAGTGGGGGCGGGCGAGGTTGTGCGGCAGCAGGGTCTCGCGGGCTGCGGCCCGGGCGTCCTCCGCCATCGCCCGGTCCAGCCAGAGCGTGCCGTCGTCGTGCTCGATCTCGATGCCCGGATGAGGCACGGTCTGCCGGTCCCGTACGAAGCGGGCGAGCGCGTCCGCCATCGCGGCCCGCCCCTTGACCTCGGCGGCTTCGGCCGTGTCGGTGCCGGTGGCGGTGACCCCGGGGAAGAGCTCGCCTACGGTCGCGAGCAGTACGCCGGTCTCGCCGAGCGAGGGCAGCACTTCGCCGATGTAGGCGAGGAAGGCCGGATTGGGCCCGACGATCAGCACGCCGCGGCGGGCGAGCAGGTCGCGGTACGCGTACAGCAGGTACGCCGCCCGGTGCAGCGCGACGACGGTCTTGCCGGTGCCGGGACCGCCTTCGACGACGAGGACGCCGTGGTGCGGGGCGCGGATGATGCGGTCCTGCTCGGCCTGGATGGTCTGCACGATGTCGTGCATCCGCCCGGAGCGCGCCGCGTCCAGCGCGGCGAGCAGCACGGTGTCGGCGGCGGAGCCCTCGTGGCCGGTGCGGGTGGTGTCGGTGAGGTCGAGGATTTCGTCGTGCAGCGCGGTGACCGCGCGGCCCTCCGTGGAGATGTGCCGCCTGCGGCGCAGTCCCATCGGGGAATAACCGGTCGCGAGATAGAAGGGGCGTGCGATCTCGGCCCGCCAGTCGACGACGAGAGGCGTACGGTCCGGGTCGTTCTGCCGGATTCCGATACGGCCCATGTGGTACTTGCGGCCGTCCTGGTAGTCGAGCCGGCCGAAGCACAGCCCGTTCTCTCCCGCATTGAATGCGGCGAGCAGTCCGGACTGCTCGGCCACCATCACGTCGCGCTCCAGCTTCGCCTGGTGGCCCGTCCTCACCTGCGTCAACGCCGCCTGTGCGGTGGCCTCGGCCTCTTCTCGCAGGTCATCGAGGCGCGCGTAGAGACCGGTGATGAATTCCTGCTCTTTCTGAAATTCCTCGGTTGACAATTCAGCTCCCAACAAGCTACGCTGTGTTCACACGGCACCTCTGTAACCCAATTTACGCCTGGTCGCAGAAACGCTCAATATACGCAGGGAAAAACCCCGGGTGTCAATTCCCCGGGGTATTTCTTTTGCCTGTGGATCCGGGCGCGGGATCAGCCCTTGAGTGCCTCGATCGTGCTCGCCCAGTCGTCCGCGCCGTGCCCCTTGGCGATCGCGGTCGCCATACCGGCCGCGATGGGCGGCAGGATTGAGGTGATGGTGTTCAGATACGGAGCCAGGGCCGTCGCGGCCACCTTGTCCTCCCGCGCCAGGGCGAAGGCGTGCACCAGACCCGAGATGCTCGCGTAGAAGAAGTCGAGCATCGACAGGTCGTAGACGGCGGCGAGGGCGTGGTCCTCGCCGAGGTGGGCGGCCTGCCCGGCCAGTGCCTTCAGAGTGGTCTCGTACTTCTCGAAAGCCGGCCGCGAACCGGCGTAGAGCATCAGCGCTTCGGGCCCGCCGACGAGCGGGGTCGGCACCATCACCGCACCGCGCACCAGAAGGTAAGCATCAAGGGCGGAAGGGCCCGGCCGTCGCCGGCCGAGCCCTTCCCCTCACATCGCGCCGTCACATCGCGCCGCTTGATTACAGCTGCGCCGAGGCCTTTTCCACACTCACCCCGTCCCGCTGCTCCGGGACGTCGCCCGGGGGCCGCGTCTCGTCCGGCGTCGCGACGTGGTCGTCGACCAGCGTCTTCTCGTCGAACGGGGCGCGTCCGGCCAGGACTTCGGCGACCCGGGCCTTGTCGATCTCCTTGGTCCACGTGCCGACCAGCACCGTCGCCACCGCGTTGCCCGCGAAGTTCGTCAGGGCGCGCGCCTCGCTCATGAAGCGGTCGATGCCGACGATCAGGCCGACACCGTCGACCAGTTCCGGGCGGTGGGACTGGAGGCCTCCGGCGAGGGTGGCCAGGCCGGCGCCCGTGACGCCCGCCGCGCCCTTCGAGGCGATGATCATGAAGATGAGGAGGGAGATCTGCTGACTGATCGTTAGCGGGTCGCCCATCGCCTCCGCGACGAAGAGCGAAGCCATCGTCAGATAGATCGCCGTACCGTCGAGGTTGAAGGAGTAGCCCGTCGGGACGGTGATGCCGACGACCGGCTTGCTCACGCCCAGGTGCTCCATCTTCGCGATCAGCCTCGGCAGCGCCGACTCCGAGGACGACGTGGAAAGGATCAGCAGGAATTCCCTGGCCAGGTACTTCAGCAGCAGGAAGAGGTTCACGCCCGCGACCAGGCGCAGGAGCGTGCCGAGTACGACGAAGACGAACAGCGCGCATGTGATGTAGAAGCCGATCATGATGACCGCGAGCGACTTCAGGGCGTCGATGCCCGTCTCGCCGACGACCGCCGCGATCGCGCCGAACGCGCCCACCGGGGCCACCCACATGATCATCGCGAGCACCCGGAAGACCAGCCGCTGGATGTGTCCGATGCCCCGGAGGACGGGCTCGCCGACCGAGCCCATCGCCTGCAGCGCGAAGCCCACCAGCAGGGCGACCAGCAGGGTCTGGAGCACCTCGCCCTCGGTGAAGGCGGACACCAGGGTCGTCGGGATGATCCCGAGCAGGAAGTCGGCGGTCGACTCGCTCGCGCCCTCCGCCTGCGCCGCGCCCGCGCTGCGCGCCGATTCGGTGAGGTCGAGGCCCGCACCCGGCTCAAGAATGTTGCCGACGAGCAGGCCGATGGCGAGGGCCACGGTCGACATCACCAGGAAGTAGCCGAGCGCGAGCCCGCCCACCGCGCCGACCTTGGCGGCCTTGCGGACCGAACCGACGCCCAGAACGATCGTGCAGAAGATAATGGGCGAAATCATCATCTTGATCAGATTGACGAACCCGGCGCCGATCGGCTTGAGCTCGACGGCCACGCCGGGGGCCGCGAAGCCCACGACGACACCGAGTGCGACTGCGCCGATGACGGCGAGATACAGATAATGAGTACGGTCCCGCCTTGCGGCTTTCTCTGCCACGGGGGTTCTCCTCTTATTGGCTGCGGCACCCACGTCCCGATGGGTCCCGGCGACTATCCATCAGCGCTGTGAGCCCCGTCACCGTTGCGTGCATTTCGTTCACAGCTTTTCGGCCATGCGGACGGCCATGCACACTGGCGGCATGCGCATACCCCGTCCCCGCAGCCTGGCCGGCCAGCTCTTCGCCATGCAGGTCGTGCTGGTGGCGGTGATCGTCGCCGGGTGTGCGGCCTTCACGTACGTCTCCGACCGGGCCCAGGCGGAGGAGACCGCGACCAGGCAGGCCACCGCGACCGCGACCGCCGTGGCGAAATCCCCCGCGGTGATCGAGGCGGCCCGCTCGGACAATCCGACGGTGGCCCTCCAGCCGTACACCGAGGAACTCCGCAAGGAATCCGGCGTCAACTTCGTCGTGATCATGGCCCCGGACGGCACCCGCTGGACGCACCCGGAGGGAACCGAGATAGGCCGTACGTACCTGGGAACCATCGGCCCCGCCCTGAAGGGCAGGACCTACGGCGAGACCCACCTGGGGACACTGGGCCGCTCGGTGCGTGTGGTGACGCCGGTGCGCGACCCGGAGGACGGGGGCCGGATCACCGGGCTCGTCAGCGCAGGCATCACCATTGAGCGGATCAGCGCGCAGCTGCGGCAGCAGGTGGCGGCGCTGCTCGGAGTCGCGTCGGGCGCGCTCGCCCTCGGCGGCCTCGGTACCTACGTCATCAACGCCCGGCTGCGGCGTCACACCCACGGCATGAACGCCGCCGAGCTGAGCCACATGCACGACTACCACCAGGCCGCTCTGCACGCCGTACGGGAAGGGCTGCTGATGCTCGACAGCCGGCAGCGCATCGCGCTGATCAACGACGGTGGGCGCGAGCTGCTCGGCCTCGGGGACGACGCGGTCGGGCGCCCGGTGGCCGAAATGGACCTGCCCAAACCGCTCACGGCAGCGCTGCTCGCCGCCGAGCCGCGCGTCGACGAGGTGCATCTGACGGCGGACCGGGTGATCGTCGTCAACAGCCGTCCGGTCTCCACCGGGAAACAGCGCGGTACGGTCGTGACCCTGCGCGACCACACCGAACTCCAGGCGCTTTCGGGCGAGTTGGACTCGGAGCGCGGCTTCACGCAGGCGCTGCGCTCGCAGGCCCACGAGGCGGCGAACCGCCTGCACACCGTCGTCTCGCTCATCGAGCTGGGCCGCTCGGACGAGGCGGTGGAGTTCGCCACGGCGGAGCTGGAGCTGGCCCAGGCGCTCACCGACCAGGTCGTCGACGCGGTCGGCGAACCGGTGCTCGCGGCGCTGCTGCTCGGCAAGGCGGCGCAGGCGAACGAGCGGGGCGTGGCGCTCGTACTGGACGAGGACAGCAGGATCGACGACGGCCTGCTGCCGCGCACGCTGCCCGCGCGCGACCTCGTCACGATCTTCGGCAACCTGATCGACAACGCGGTTGACGCGGCGCAGGGCAGCGACGGAGCGAGGGTCACGGTGACGGCCCGAACGGAGGACGACGAGCTGCTGGTGCGTGTCTCCGACACGGGGCCCGGCGTCGACCCCGCGTCGGCCGACGCGGTCTTCGCACGCGGCTGGTCGACGAAGAGCCCGGGGCGGGGGATCGGCCTGGCGCTGGTCCGGCAGGCGGTGCACCGGGGCGGTGGGGCGGTGGTCCTGGCGGACGGGGCGGACGGGGGCGCGGATTTCACGGTACGGCTGCCGTTGCGGGCGGCGGCGGAGGTGCGGGCATGACGTTGTGCATCCGGCGGATCTTTTCTTTCCCCTACCCGCCCCTTCCCGAAACTGGGGCTCCGCCCCAGACCCCGGTCCTCAATCGCCGGACGGGCTTGATTTATCAAGCCCGTCCGGCGATTGAGGACACGCCCGTAGGGCGTCCCGGGGGTCTGGGGAGGAGCCCCAGTTTCGGGAAGAATGGGGTCTCCCCTGCTCGAACGAAGTTGAGAGCTTGGGGAAGGGTAGGGGAACAGCGCCGCAGGCACCCGCACCCGCACCCGCACGCCCCGCGCCACCCCGAGGTGGCCGCATGAACGCAACCCCCATCCGCGTCCTCGTCGTCGAAGACGACCCCGTCGCCGCCGACGCCCACGCGCTCTACGTGGCCCGCGTCCCCGGATTCGCCGTCTCCGGCGTCGCCCACTCGCGGGCCGAAGCGGTGCGCGCGCTCGACCGGCGGCCCGTCGATCTGCTGCTGCTCGACCTCTACCTGCCCGACGGCCACGGCCTCCAGCTCGTACGTTCACTGCGCGGCGCGGGCCACACCGCCGACGTCATCGCCGTCACTTCGGCCCGCGATCTGGCCGTCGTACGGGAAGGGGTGTCCCTCGGCGTCGTCCAGTACGTCCTGAAGCCCTTCACCTTCGCGACCCTGCGCGACCGCCTCACCCGCTACGCCGAGTTCCGCGCGGCGGCCGGCGAGGCCAGCGGCCAGGACGAGGTGGACCGCGCCCTCGCCGCCCTCCGCACCCCCGAGCCCGCAGCCCTCCCCAAGGGCCTGAGCGCGCCGACGCTGGACGCAGTGACCCGTACGCTGCGCACATCGGCGAGCGGGGTCACGGCGGCCGCGGCCGCCGCCGAGGTCGGGATCTCGCGGATCACCGCGCGCCGCTATCTGGAACACCTGGTCACCACGGGCCGGGCCGAGCGCAGTCCGCAGTACGGCCAGGTCGGGCGCCCGGAGCTGCACTACCGGTGGATTTCCCTGCGCTGAACGGGAGTTGGGGTTCAGGGAGCGGCAGGCGGCGAAGGCCTTGAGCGCGGCGCGTCGGCGGAGGCCGGCACCGGGGCAGCGGGCCGGGTGCCCAGCGGGGCGGGCCGGGTGTCCAGCGGGGCGCCGCCGCACTTCTTCCGCTCGGTGATCCAGTTGGCGATGCGTACGGCCGCTCCGGCCACCAGGCGCCGGTTGCCCGGCGAGAGCTCGCTCACGTACTCGTCCTTCACTTTCACGGGCAGGCCCACGGCCACCTGGAGGTCCTTGCTCGGCCGGACCTGGCCCGTCAGGCCCTTCGGGCACTCGACGATCAGGGAGGCGATCGCCCGCGCCGCACTGCTCCGGTCGGTCTTCACCGTGCCCTGGGCGCTCGGCGGCAGGCGGAAGGGGAAGTCGCTGTCGAACTCGCCGGGCGTCTCCTCGGCCCGGGCCGGCAGGGCGTTCGCCCTGACGGTGACCTCCTCGTCGCCGCCCCAGGACAGCCGGCAGTCCAGCAGGACACGGCTCTGCTGCCCCGGATCGAGCATCGTGCCGTACTGATGCAGCCGACCCGCCTCACCCTTCGGCAGGAATTGCCCTAAATGCCCCTGCGGCAGCAGGCCCGCGCAGGCGCTCTTCAACTGAGCGCGATTGTCGGCCAGTTGCTCACTCCGCCGGTCCAGCCACACGACGACGCCCACCGCGATCACCGCGATGACCACCACCACGGGAACGGCGCGACGCAGCCGTACGTACCCCCGTAACCCGCGCAAGGCGTTTCCCCTCCCGCTCCAAGTCCGGCCGGGGAGGCTACCAGAATTGGATCGTAGGACGTTCCTACGACTTGTAATCTTGGGTGAACGCACCGTAGTCACCACACCCGTTTCATACGTACGGTGTGCCCCGTGCACACCACTCCGCCCTTTAACGCCCCCGCCGCGCGACGACTGCGCGAAGCCCTCGGCATGGCGCCCGGTCATGTCGCCTACGGCCTGCGCGCGCAATACGGGCTGAACGTCGTCCCCGACCTGGTCGTCGCCTGGGAGCGCGGCCTGCGCGCACCCGATTCACGGGAGATCACCGCGCTCGCCGGCGTGCTGTGGTGTTCGCTGAGCGACCTGCTGGCCTCCCCGACCACGCTGCGCGAGCACCGGCTGGCACGCGGCCTCGCCGTGCCCGATCTTGCGCGGGCGATCGGCGTGGAGCTGAATTCCTACCAGCGCATGGAGGAATCCGGGCGGTGGCGCGGCAATGAGCGGCAGTCCGCGGCGCTCTCCGAGGTGCTCGGCCTTTCGCCGGAGGAGTTCGTGAAGGCGACCGGCCGGGAAGAGGAGCTGGCCGGGGTGCTGCGCAGCGCGGTGATGACGCGCTGGCAGGCGTACGTACGCCCGACGGCCAAGCTGGTGCCTGTGCGGCGGGACCAGCTGGAGGACGTACTCCAGCGGCTGCACGCCGACTACCAGTCCCGGATGGTGTCGACGCTGAGCTGGGGCGGCAGCGATTCGGCGGGGGACGGTGCGGCGGGCCGCGAGTTCCTGGACGCCATCGTCGGCCACTTCTGGCAGCTCGCACGCCGCCCCTGACCTGGGCGGCGGCGCTCTCGGTCAGGCTCCCGGGCCGCTCGGGCAGCCCGGGCCCCCTCCAGCCGGGTCAGAAGACCGATTCCGCCTCGTACATCCGCCTGTCGGGGACCCTCTTGAGCTCCTCGACGCCCTCGGCGAGCGGCACCATCACGATGTCCGTGCCCCGCAACGCCGCCATGTTGCCGAAGTCGCCGCGGTGCACCGCCTCCACCGCGTGCCAGCCGAAGCGCGTCGCGAGGACGCGGTCGTACGCCGTCGGGGTGCCGCCGCGCTGGACGTGGCCGAGGATGACCGGGCGGGCTTCCTTGCCGAGGCGCTTCTCCAGCTCGCCCGCGAGCCGGGTGCCGATACCGGCGAAGCGCTCGTGCCCGAACTTGTCGATGGCACCCTTCTCGTACGGCATGGAACCCTCCGCCGGACGCGCGCCTTCCGCGACGCACACGACCGCGAACTTCTTGCCGCGCGCGAAGCGTTCCTCGACCATCTTGACCAGGTCGTCCACCTCGAAGGGACGCTCCGGCAGGCAGATTCCGTGCGCGCCGCCCGCCATGCCGGACTCCAGCGCGATCCAGCCCGCATGCCGGCCCATGACCTCTACGACCATCACGCGCTGGTGCGATTCGGCGGTGGTCTTGAGACGGTCTATGGCTTCGGTGGCGACGCCGACGGCCGTGTCGAAGCCGAAGGTGCGGTCGGTGCCGTTGATGTCGTTGTCGATGGTCTTCGGTACGCCGACGACGGGCATCCCCGCGTCCGACAGCATCCGGGACGCGGTGAGGGTGCCTTCGCCGCCGATGGGAATGAGCGCGTCGATGCCGGAGCGCTCCGACAACTCGTGCCAGTTCTCGGCCGCTTCGCGCAGCCGGTCCCGCTCCAGGCGGGCGGAGCCCAGGATCGTACCGCCGCGTGCCAGGATGCCGCTGACGGCGTTGAGGTCGAGGGGGCGGTAGTGGCCGTCGAGCAGGCCCTTGAACCCGTCCTCGAATCCGACGACTTCGTCGCCGTGACCTGCGACGGCACGGTGCACAACCGACCGGATCACTGCGTTCAGCCCCGGGCAGTCGCCGCCGGCGGTGAGAACTCCGATACGCATCGTGCTGTGTCTCCTGCTCGCTAGTGATACACGTGAGCCAGAGTCCGATTGTTTCACGGTTCGCATGGGCTCCGCGCTTTCGGACACTCCGGCAGGAAGGCCGCAGAAACGCCGGAGAAACCCCGCAGAAGGGTCCCCGCGGGGCGTTTCCGCAGGCGTCCGGCAACCCCTCGCCCGGCGGGCGCCCTAACCACCCTCAGAGGTATTGTCAAGAGGGCAAGCCCACCCTAACTGGACGGAGAGCACGCGTGACGCGCAGCGTGTACGTGACCGGGATCGACCGGGGCGACGGTCGCCAGGTCGTCGAGCTGGGAGTCATGGAGCTCCTCACCCGCCAAGTGGACCGGGTGGGCGTATTCCGCCCCCTCGTGCACGACGGACCCGATCGGCTGTTCGACCTCCTGCGCGCCCGCTACCGGCTGTCGCAGGACCCGGCGTCCGGGTACGGCATGGACTACAGCGAGGCGTCCGCCCTCCAGGCCGAGAAGGGCACCGACGAGCTGGTGTCCCGCATCGTCGACCGCTTCCACAAGGTGGCGCGGGAGTACGAGGTCGTCCTGGTCCTCGGTACGGACTTCGCGGACACCCTGCTCCCCGAGGAACTCGCCCTGAACGCCCGGCTGGCCAATGAGTTCGGCGCCTCTGTGATCCCGGTGGTCGGCGGCAGGAAGCAGACCGCCAAGTCGGTGCGCTCCGAGACCCGTAACGCCTACCGCGCGTACGAGGCCCTGGGCTGCGACATTCTGGCCATGGTCGCCAACCGGGTCGCCCCGATGGACCGCCACGAGATCGCCGAGCGGCTGTCGGCCAGCCTGCCCGTGCCGTGCTACGCGCTGCCGGACGACGCCACGCTCTCCGCCCCCACGGTCTCCCAGATAACGCGCGCCCTCGGCGGCACAGTGCTGCTCGGCGACGACGCGGGTCTCGCGCGCGACGCCCTGGACTTCGTGTTCGGCGGTGCGATGCTGCCGAACTTCCTGAACGCCCTGACCCCCGGCTGCCTCGTCGTCACCCCCGGCGACCGCTCCGACCTGGTGGTCGGTTCGCTCGCCGCCCACAGCGCGGGCACCCCGCCCATAGCGGGCGTACTCCTCACCCTGAACGAGCGCCCCGGCGACGAGGTGCTGACCCTGGCCTCGCGCCTCGCGCCCGGTACCCCGGTGGTCTCGGTGGCCGGCGGCTCCTTCCCCACCGCGGGCGAGCTCTTCGCCATGGAGGGCAAGCTGAGCGCGGCCACCCCGCGCAAGGCGGAGACCGCGCTCGGCGTGTTCGAGCGGCACGTCGACACCGCCGATCTGCTGGCCCGGATGTCGGTGGCCCGCAGCGGCCGTGTCACACCGATGATGTTCGAGCACGAGCTGCTCGAAAGGGCCCGCGCCAAGCGCCGCCGCGTCGTACTGCCCGAGGGCACGGAGGAGCGCGTACTGCGCGCGGCCGATGTGCTGCTGCGCCGCGACGTGTGCGACCTGACGCTGCTCGGCGACGTCGACGTCATCCGTAAGAAGGCCGCCGACCTGGGCATCGACCTCGCGCTGACGCAGATCATCGACCCGCAGACCTCCGAGCTGCGGGGCCGGTTCGCCGAGTCGTACGCGAAAATGCGCGCGCACAGGGGCGTCAGCATGGAGCTGGCGTACGACGTGGTCGCCGATGTGAACTACTTCGGCACGTTCATGGTCCACGAGGGCCTGGCCGACGGCATGGTGTCGGGCTCGGTGCATTCCACCGCCGCGACCATCCGCCCCGCCTTCGAGATCATCAAGACCAAGCCGGACGCCAAGATCGTGTCCTCGGTCTTCTTCATGCTGCTCGGCGACCGGGTCCTGGTGTACGGCGACTGCGCGGTCAACCCGGACCCGAACGCCGTCCAGCTCGCGGACATCGCCGTGCAGTCGGCCGCCACGGCGCAGAAGTTCGGCGTGGATCCGCGGCTGGCGATGCTCTCGTACTCGACCGGCAGCTCGGGCTCCGGCGCGGACGTCGACAAGGTGCGAGAGGCCACCGAGCTGGTGCGGGCCGGCCGCCCGGACCTGAGGGTGGAGGGGCCGATCCAGTACGACGCGGCGGTCGAGCCGTCCGTCGCCGCGACCAAGCTGCCGGACTCCGAAGTCGCGGGCCAGGCGACGGTCCTGATCTTCCCCGACCTGAACACCGGCAACAACACGTACAAGGCCGTGCAGCGCTCGGCCGGTGCGGTCGCCGTCGGCCCGGTCCTCCAGGGCCTGAACAAGCCGGTGAACGACCTTTCGCGCGGCGCCCTGGTCCAGGACATCGTCCAGACCGTCGCCATCACGGCGATACAGGCCCAGGGCGAGTCCGCATGACCACCACCCCCGTCAAGGAAAGCTCCGCACCCGTGACCGCTACGCGCATCCTCGTCCTCAACTCCGGCTCGTCGTCGGTGAAGTACCAGCTCCTCGACATGCGCGACCACTCGCGTCTCGCGATCGGCCTGGTCGAACGCATCGGTGAGCAGACGTCCCGCCTCGTGCACACCCCGCTCACGGGCGACGGCGCCGACAAGCGCGAGCGCACGGGACCCATCGCCGACCACGACGCCGCGCTGAAGGCCGTCGCCGAGGAGCTGGCGACCGACGGACTCGGCATCGACTCCCCCGAGTTGGCAGCCATCGGTCACAGGGTCGTCCACGGCGGCCTGAAGTTCACCGCGCCCACCGTGATCGACGACGCGGTGATGGCGGAGATCGAGCGGCTCGTACCGGTCGCGCCGCTGCACAACCCGGCGAACATCACCGGCATCCGCACCGCCCAGGCGCTGCGCCCCGACCTCCCGCAGGTCGCCGTATTCGACACCGCCTTCCATACGACGATGCCGGAGTCGGCGGCCCGCTACGCGATGGACGTCGAGACCGCCGACACCCACCGCATCCGCCGCTACGGCTTCCACGGCACGTCGCACGCGTACGTGTCCCGGGAGGCTGCCAAGCTGCTGGGCAAGGACCCGTCCGAGGTCAATGTCATCGTCCTGCACCTGGGCAACGGAGCGTCCGCGTCCGCCGTCCGGGGCGGGCAGTGCGTCGATACGTCGATGGGGCTGACGCCACTGGAAGGTCTGGTGATGGGTACGCGCTCCGGTGACGTCGACCCGGCGGTGATCTTCCACCTGAAGCGGGTCGCCGGGATGTCCACCGACGAGATCGACGAACTGCTCAACAAGAAGAGCGGCCTGGTCGGTCTCTGCGGCGACAACGACATGCGGGAGATCCGGCGCCGTATCGACGAGGGCGACCGGCGGGCGCTGCTCGCCTTCGAGATCTACATTCACCGGCTGAAGAAGTACATCGGCGCGTATTACGCCGTTCTGGGCCGGGTCGACGCGGTCGTCTTCACCGCGGGCGTCGGCGAGAACGCCGCCCCCGTGCGCGAGGCGGCGATCGCGGGCCTGGAGGAGCTGGGCCTGGCGGTGGACGCGGACCTCAATGCCGTACGTTCCGGTGAGCCGCGTCTCATCTCGCCGGAGTACGCAAGGGTCGCGGTCGCCGTCATACCCACCGACGAGGAGCTGGAAATCGCCCGGCAGACGTATGCATTGGTCAACGCCTGAGCGGCCTCCCGCCCATTTGTACATTCCACCAGACGGAATATTCCGCAGCGAAACAAACCGATAGGATCCGCCTCATGCGCCGTTCCAAAATCGTCTGCACACTGGGCCCCGCCGTCGACTCGTACGAGCAGCTGAAAGCGCTCATCGAGGCCGGTATGAACGTGGCCCGCTTCAACATGAGCCACGGAACCCATGCGGAGCACCAGGAGCGGTACGTCCGCGTCCGCAAGGCCGCCGAGGACACCGGCCGTGCGATCGGCGTACTCGCCGACCTCCAGGGCCCCAAGATCCGTCTGGAGACCTTCGCCGAGGGACCCGTCGAACTGGTCCGTGGTGACGAGTTCATCATCACGGCCGAGGACGTCCCTGGTGACAAGTCCATCTGCGGAACCACCTACAAGGGCCTGCCCGGCGATGTCGCCAAGGGCGACCCGATCCTGATCAACGACGGAAACGTCGAGCTCAAGGTGACGATGGTCGAGGGCCCGCGGGTCCACACCATCGTCATCGAGGGCGGTGTCATCTCCGACCACAAGGGCATCAACCTGCCCGGCGCGGCGGTCAACGTCCCGGCCCTGTCCGAGAAGGACGTCGAAGACCTCCGCTTCGCCCTCCGGATGGGCTGTGACCTGGTCGCGCTCTCCTTCGTGCGCGATGCCGACGACGTCAAGGACGTCCACAAGGTGATGGACGAGGAGGGCCGCCGGGTCCCCGTCATCGCCAAGGTGGAGAAGCCGCAGGCCGTCGAGCACATGGAGGGCGTCGTCATGGCGTTCGACGGTGTGATGGTCGCCCGCGGTGACCTGGCCGTCGAGTATCCCCTCGAAAAGGTCCCGATGGTGCAGAAGCGGCTCATCGAGCTGTGCCGCCGCAACGCCAAGCCGGTGATTGTCGCGACCCAGATGATGGAGTCGATGATCACCAACTCCCGCCCCACGCGCGCCGAGGCGTCCGACGTCGCCAACGCGATCCTGGACGGCGCGGACGCGGTCATGCTCTCCGCCGAGTCCTCGGTGGGCGCGTACCCGATCGAAACCGTCAAGACGATGTCGAAGATCGTCGTCGCGGCCGAGGAGGAGCTCCTGTCGAAGGGCCTCCAACCGCTGGTCCCCGGCAAGAAGCCCCGTACGCAGGGCGGTTCGGTCGCCCGCGCGGCCTGCGAGATCGCGGACTTCCTGAACGGCAAGGCACTGGTCGCCTTCACCAAGTCCGGTGACACGGCCCGCCGCCTGTCCCGCTACCGCACGCTCCAGCCGATCCTCGCCTTCACGACGGACGAGGCGACCCGCAACCAGCTCGCGCTGAGCTGGGGCATCGAGTCCTTCGTGGTGCCGCACGTGAACAACACCGACGCGATGGTCGACCTGGTCGACGCCGAGCTGCTCAAGCTCCAGCGCTACAACAACGGCGACCTCATGATCATCACCGCCGGTTCACCCCCCGGCATCCCCGGCACCACGAACATGGTGCGGGTCCACCACCTGGGCGGCGAGAGCGCCTGACGGCAGTACGCACGCCCGTACCGCTGTACGGCATGACGGTGGCCCGCCCCCTGGTTCTTCGGGGGCGGGCCACCGTCGTAGGCCGGTATCTGTGTCAGCAGGTCAGCCGGTGTAGAAGTTGTGCAGGCCGGGGACCGTGAGCGTGCCGCCGAACTGGCCGGCCTGCGTCACCTTGACGTCGGTGAACATGGCGATCGGAACATTCAGCGGCGGCGGGGTCTCCGGGCTGAACGTGATCGGGATGAGGCCGAAGAGCTTGCCCTTCAGCTCCTCCGTGTACATGGTGACCGTGCCGTTGCGAAGGGTCGACGTGGAGCCCTTGGCCGCCTGGACGTGCGCCGTGGTGCCGTTGGGGCCGACGACCTTCTGGTGCAGGTCCTTGATGTCGGTTTCCACGGCGGTGAACTTCAGGACCTTCTTGATCTTGCCGCTGCCGGTCCTGACTTCGACGATGCCCTCGTAGTCGAGCCCGCGCAAGGTGAGCATCGAGCTCTCCAGGATCCACGGGTCGTCCGGCAGGTCCGGGATGCCCTGTTCCAGGTCGGCGGCCGCAAGCGCTTCCGGGTCCGCCGTCGGGCAGGGGAAGGGCTTCTTGCCGTCGGCGTCCTCGGCCGGGTCATCGGCCTTTGCCCCGGCCTCGTCAGCGGCGTCCTCGGCGGACTCCTTGGCGTCCTCGCCGAGTTCCTCGACCTTCGCGCCCGCCTTGTCCGCCGCGTCCCTGATGGCGGCTGCGGTCTTGTCTGCCGCGTCGGCCACCGCGTTGCCCGCGGTGTCCTTCGCGTCGTCGGGCTTCGTGGTCGCGCTCTGCTCGGCGGCCGGCTTCAACTCGGCCGGGTCCGACGCTGCCGTGTCGGGCTCTGCCTCCGGCTCTGCCGGCTTCGACTCGGTCGGCTCCGGGGAGGCCGTCTCCTCGTCCGGGCCGTCCAGGACGTCCTTGATCGCGTCGCCCACGCCCAGCGGGTCGAGCGGGTTCTTGGTCTCGCTCTCCGTCGGGGCCGGCGCAGGCGTCTCGGTCTTGCCCGCCTCGGGCTCCTTCGTCGGCTCGGTGGCCGGCGGGGTGCTGCTCGCGCTCGCCGACGGCGACTCGCCCGGCGTCGGGGTCTCCGTCTCCGCCGGCTTGTCGGCGGTGGCGCTCGGGCTCGGCGTGGCCGTCGAAGAGGGCTTGTCCGAGGGGGACTTGGACTCGGAGGCGTCCGGGTCGGGCGTGTCCGAGCGGGTTACGCAGGGACCCGGCGCGAAGGGGTTGGTGATCCCGTCGTCGGCGATCGCCAGCTTCGGCGTGAGCCCCATACCGACGAACACGGCCGTGGGCATCGCGGCCAGGGCCATCGCCTTGCCCGCGGGTATCTGCAGCTTCGTCAGGAGCGACTTCCTGGGGGCCGCGTGACGCGGCCCCTTTCTCTCACGGGTCCCGTCGCCTCCGGCCGCGGTCAGCTCCGCCTCGTCACCCCGCACTGTTCCTCCCGCCATTGGCGTCAACAGATGTGTCGTACATGTCGTCCGGGAAGTCGGCCTGGTCGGTGCCGCCGTCCGGCTCGTCGCCCTTGGGCGAGGTCTCGGCGGTGTCGACGACGGGCCTGGCCGGATCGGCCGGTGCCCAGGAAATCGACAGGGCTCCGCCGAGCAGCGCCAGCAGGAAGCCGACCAGGAATCCACCCAGGTTGGACACGGGGATGGAGACAAGTGCCAGCAGAATCGAGGCGACACCCGCGAAGACCCGGACGATGTGGTGGTACCACATGGTCAGGCCCAGTGTGACGAGCAGTACGCCGATGATCAGCGAGCCCGCTCCCGCGGTGGTGGCCATGGCCAGCGTGAGGTGCCCGATCTGGAGTTCCGCGTACGGAAGCCATGCGATCGGTACACCGCCCAGAATCGTGAGCAGGCCGGCCCAGAACGGCCGACTGCCCCGCCAGGCACGGAAGCGCAGCCGCCAGTATGTGAAATCGCGGCTCGGACCCGAGGACTCGGCGCTCATGGAAAACAGCTCCCTGGAACCGGTGTTGCAATGCAGAGATAAGGGAGGGGCGGCAGGCGGGACGACATGTCACACGAGTCACGCGTGTCACGCGCCCCGCCCGCGGAGGGGGTGCTTAGTAGCACTCCTTGATGCCCTTGTGCAGGCGCATGCTCAGACCGCTGAGCTTGAAGGTTCCGGCCGTCGTGGCCCATGCCTTCTGTCGCACCTTGGTCAGGACGGCCTCGTCGGCCTCCTGCGAGAAGCCGTACGGGTTGACCGACTTCTCCGTGCCCGGCTGGATACCCGGGCCCTTGCTGGCCTTGCCCGCGGCAACACCGATGTTGATGTTCTTGAACTCTGCGTTGGCGTCGAGGTCCTCGACGTCCAGGTACAGGTTCTCGGCCTTGACCGGAGTACCGTTCCCGCCGGCGTTCAGCTGGAGGGTGATGTTTCCGAAGATCGGGACGTTGGGCGTCACGACCGACTGGCACATCTTGGTGATCTCGGCGGACTTGAACGCCGACACCGCGACCGGGTGGGCAGTCTTGTTGCCCTCCAGGTCCGTGCCCTGAGCAAGGCTTCCGTACTGGAAGAAGCCCTTACCCTCAAGCCTCTCCGCGCTGACCTTGAAGCTCTGGCCGGAGACGCTGAACGATGCCGCGAGCGCGCCCTGTGCAAGGGCGACACCTATCGCAGCCGTCGCGGCCACACTCGGCACCATGACAACGGCGAACCGCTTCCATCTGGTCCCGCCACGAACTACAGACTCCATGACTTTCCTCCTTCTCGGACGTACATCTCCAGTACGGGCAGGAGCCCGCAGGGGGATGGGAGAAGTGCTACGTCCTCGGGAAGGAGAGCGCCCGATTCGGAGGCGCGAAACGTCATCCGAAACACCGGCGATCACCCCCGAGCGACAACCACTGGCCACGCGTTCGCGCAACCTGCTGGACAGGCCCTGCCGAACAGCAGAGACCCCCCTGTCCACGGCCGGCGCCACTGCCGCCGGCCGGCTCGGTGGGGACCCACGGGACCGCGCTGCACGATTGGCTGTCGGGCTGGCGCGGTATTGGACCGAGCGTGGCCGATCGTGGTCCATTCGAAGCCGGGGCACAAGGGGGTTCGTTACTGGCTAGTAACGGCCCGATAACCGATGCGCGACCACCGGGCATCGGGCAGCCACGGACGGTGCCGTCAAGTGACGAGAGAAACGTGGTGATTGACGCTCAGAAACGGGCAGAACACCCCGCTCGGCTTACTGCAAGTAACAGCGGCCGCGATTACCAAGTTTTGGTAAAGCGCGGCCGCGTTTTGTCACTGTGTCGCCAAATCACCGGTGGTGCCGGGGGGCACAACCGGTCAGAACAGCACCCTCGCCAGGGCTGTTCGCGCCGAAGCCACCCGCGGGTCGTCGGCGCCGATGACCTCGAAGAGCTCAAGCAGCCGCACCCGTGCGGCATTCCGGTCATCACCGACAGTTCGGCGCACCGTTTCCACCAGGCGCCCGAAGGCGTCCTCGACATGACCGCCGACCAGGTCGAGGTCGGCCGCGGCAATCTGCGCGGTTACGTCGGCCGGATTCTCGGCGGCGTTCTTGCGGACCTGCTGCGGGTCCAGGTTCTGGACGCGGGCGAGCAGTTCCGCCTGGGCGAGGCCCAGCGTGGCCTCGGTGTTGCCGGGGTCGTCGGCGAGGACGTTCTTGTACGCCTGGGCCGCACCGGCGAAGTCGTTCGCGTCCAGCGCCTGTACCGCCGCTTCGAGCAGCGCGTCGTAAGGACCGGCGGGCGCCTCGGCCTGCTCGGCCGGACCGCCTTCCGGGGCCGCGTTCGGGTCGACGGTGATGCCGGTCAGGCCGAAGCGTTCCTCGGCGACCTGGATCAGCTGCCCCAGGGTCTCGCGGATCTGCTGCTCGGACGCCACGCCCTGGAAGAGGGGCAGTGCCTGCCCGGCCACCACGGCGAAGACCGCGGGGATGGCCTGGATCGCGAACTGCTGGGTGAGCATCGGGTTGGTGCTGACGTCGACCCTGGCAAGGACGAACCGGCCGTTGGCCTCGACGGCGAGCCGCTCCAGGAGCGGGCCGAGCTGCTGCGACGTATCGGCGCCCGGGGCCCAGAAGTCGATGACGACCGGGACTTCGGCGGAGCGCTGGAGGACATCGCGCTCAAAACTGGCCTCGTCGACATCGGACACCAGACTCGACGGAGACACCGCACCAGCGCCGCCCTCCCGGGCGGACTCCGCACGCGCCTGCTCCGCCTTCTGCCGGGCTTCGCCGGCCGCCTTCACCGCGGCGAGGTCGACGACGCCGCTCATGGACATGTTCCTAGGCTGCATGCGTACATCCTCCCCCTTTCGCGCGCGGTAGAGAAAAACTGCGCCCGGATACACGAACCGGATACATGGACCGGTGCACGAACCGGATGCACAAGCCGGGCCCGTCCGCAGCCCCCGCCGGTTTGCGGGGCGTACGGTCGTACACGGCCGGAGGTCCCGAGGAGGACCGTGGGTCGGCGCTGGGTCCCCACCCGGCGCCTGCGGTTGTCTTGCGTGGTTGTCGCTTGGCTGACCGCTTTTTCGCTACGGGTCGTAGCGTAACTCCAAAGGCAGGGACCGCGCTGCCCTCTTTCGGTGATCTCCCTCACGGCGCTCTATTCCCTACTGGCCGGTATGGTCGCGGGCATGCCCAGCCAGTCCCCGACCACTCCGCCTTCCCGTACGGGCCGCCCGCGCAGCGTGGAGGCCGACGCCGCGATCCTTGTGGCGACCAGGGCGGCGCTGGTCGAGCTGGGCTGGTCGAAGTTCTCGATGGGCGATGTGGCGAGCCGGGCGGGTGTCGCCAAGACGACGCTCTACCGCCGCTGGGCGAACAAGAACGAACTGGTCGTCGACGCCGTCGCCGTCCTTTTCGACGAGCTGGAACTCCCGGACCGGGGAAGTCTGACGGCCGACATCGAGGGCGTGGTGCTCCAGTTCTCGGCACTGCTCGAACGCCCCGAGACGAAGACGGCGCTGATGGCGGTGGTCGCGGAGTCGACGCGCGACGAGATCTTGCGCGAGCGGATCCGCTCGGCGATCGTCGACCGCCAGAAGTGCCTGGTGCTGCTCGGCCGGGAACGCGCGCAGGCCCGTGGCGAGCTGCCGTACGAGGACTCCCCCACGCAGGCGGCGCGCAATGCGGACCTGATCTTCGACGTGATCGCGGGCGCCGTGGTCCACCGAGCGCTGGTGAGCGCGGAACCGGTGGACGCGGACTGGGCGCGCAGCTTCACGGCGCTGCTGGTGAGCGGCCTGACGTCGGGGCTGTGAGCGGGCACCTCTCACCGGCTGACTCGGCAGGCACGAGCCGGACTTTGCCCGCAGGCACCTTGAGAGGTTTGCTCGTCCGCGCGTCCCAGAGCACTGCGTCGCCACCTGCGACCCCGAAGGCGAGGTAGGGGCGGGTGGGATCCAATCTGCCTCCTTCACCCGGGAGTTGGACGGGCGGCACCGCGGCCTCTACGCAGGTCCATTCGGGTTCGACACCGAAGTACGACGGCGGCTGCTCGCCCTTCGCGGCGGCTGCGGCGGTGGCCTCCGCCGCCGAACTGGCCGACGACCAGGCCAGTTTGCCGACGCCGAGGAGAATGGCCCCGAGCAGGACGACGTACAGCACTCCATTGAACTGCTCCCCCGACCGTACGCGGTGGAAGTGCTTGGCTATGCCCCACAGCGCGGGCGCGAGCAGCATCAGGCTCAGGTACGTCAGCAGCTTCAGCGCGGAAGCGGCCTGCCAGAACCCCGGTACGTCAAGGTCGTCGGCGGACATCCCCAACGCTTTGGCATACAGCGCATGCAGTACGGATCCGGCCCCGACAACCGAGGTGACGGCAACGGACACGACGAGCGGCACGGCCCAGGTCACCCACTCGCCCAAGGTCCACTGTCTGACCAGCAACCAGAGGCCGTAGATCGCGACCATGGCCAACGGGACGGTGAGGAGGTTGGCCCAGACGAACACATCCTCCTCCTGCTTGAGCCACGTGAGCCCCAGCAGCAGAAATCCTCCGGCGGTCGTGATCGCCGCCGTACTGCGATGCGAGGGGTTGCCGTACCGGTAGAACGCGCTCATAGGCCACATGCACACCCCCAGCACCACGAGGAAGGCGACATCCCAAGCACGTTTGTGCTCCGGGTACTGGGAGCCCATCCACGTGACCAGAGCGAGCAGCGTGACGCAGGCCAGGAAGAGCAGGATCGGCAGCGCCTTGGCCCGGCCCCAGATCGACCGTTCACGCCACGGTCCGGACGTCGGGCGTACGGCAACGTCCGTACACCCGTCGGAACGGGCCATCCGCAGCGCGGCCCGAGGCAGGCCGACGACCAGGACGCCGGTGTCCCTGAGCCCGGCGGCCACCCCGAGGCGACCGCCGCGCCGCATGGGCAGCTGCCGCCCGGCGGTGCTGAACACCCACCATGCCAGGGAGGGGTGAAGGTCTCGGACGACGAGTTCCGCGCGCCGGGTGTACATCTCCAGCCGGGCGGCCTTCGCAGCCTGCTCGACGCGCCACGCGGCCCCGACGGCGGCGCGCGAGGCTGACCCGTACAGCCGCACCTCGACGCGGTACATCCGCCGCGCCGCCGGATCGTCGGCGTCCGGTACGTGCCCGATGACCGGCCAGCCGTGCTCCTCGAAGACCCGCTCGGCCTCCTGCCAGTCGCGCTCGCCGCCGCGGACTTCGATCAGGGCCTGTACGCGTTGGTCGTAGCGCGCTCTTCGCATCTACCGCTGCGCGAAGGCGACGAATCCGGCCCACTGGGCGGCGTCGAAGGTGAGCACGTCGCTGTCGGGGCGCTTGGAGTCCCGTACGTGGACGGTGTGGGGGCAGGTGGCTACCTCAACACAGTCACCGCCCTCGGCACCGCTGTAGCTGGACTTGCGCCAGGTCATGGCGACTTCGACGCACTGGCCACCCTCGGCGCCGCTGTAACTGCTCTTGAACCAGTCGAGTTCGCGCACGACGTTCATACCTCTCCCAGCAACTTCTCGATGAAGGCCAAGGACTCACGAGGGGTGAGAGCCTGTGCTCGGATAATCCCATAGCGCGCTGCGAAGGCTCGCACATGTGCACGGTCGGTCACCAGTGTGCTCTGACCCTGGACCTCCATGTATGCGACCTCCTCGCCGTCTGTCGGCGAAATTACCTTGAACGCACCATCCACCCCGGCGTTGTCCTCCCGATCCAGGGGCATGACCTGAATCTCGACGTTACGCCGCTGACCGGTGAGCAGCAGATGCTCCAACTGGCCACGAAGCACTGTCTTTCCGCCGAAGGGGCGCCGGAGGACGGGCTCCTCGAAGACGAAGCTCAAGAGTGGGATCGGCTTGCGTTCGAGCATCTCCTGCCGGGCCAGTCGGGCAGCCACCCGAAGTTCGATCGTCTCGTCGTCCAGCACAGGGCGTCGCATGGCGAGCAGCGCCCGCGTGTACTCCTCTGTCTGCAACAGGCCATTGATTACATGGGTGTCGTAGACCTGAAGGTCAGCGGCTTCCGCCTCCAAGCGGGCCGCATCGCGGAAGAACGCCGGATACTGCGCCCGCGCGACCTCGCCCTTCATCGTGCTCAGCACCCCACACGCGCCCAGCACCTCATCCGCCTTGTCGATGAACTTCGGCGGCGGAATTCGTCTCCCCTGCTCGAACGCCGCGATGGACGACGGCGAATACCCCGTCGCCGAGCCGAACTCGGCGCGCTCCAGGCTCGCCCGCTCGCGGAACAGCTTCAACTGGCGCCCGAACACCTGGAGAATCCCCGACCCCGACGGGTCGTCCGGCAACTGGTCGGTCATGGTCCCCGCACCTCCACCACGCGTACACGTACGGCACCCCCCGTTACAGACTCCCCGGTAGGCGCGTCCCTTCTCGCCAAGCTACGCCGCGCCCGGGACCGTAATGCTCATGAACGCAGAAGCTCCCTCGTCCGAGGTACTCCCCCAAACCAGCACCGCAGCCCACGAGTTCGCCATGCACTTCACCTCGACCACACGCGGCGCCCGCCTCGCCCGCCGGCTCGTCTCCCACCGCCTGGACGCGTGGGGCCACCCCTACACCTCCGACACCAACACCACCGTCACGCTCATCGCCGCCGAGCTGACCGCCAACGCCGTGCGCCACGGCCACGTCCCCGGCCGCGACTTCCACGTACGCCTCACGCAAACCGCCACTCACACCATCCGCGTCGAGGTCAGCGACACCCGCACCGAACGGCAGCCCACGACAACGGCCGCCCCCGCGCCGGATTCCGACGCCGAGGGCGGCCGTGGCCTGTATCTCGTCGCACAGCTCGCGACCCGCTGGTCCGTCACCGGCCGCGCGCCCGCGCCGGGCAAAACGGTGTGGGCCGAGCTCACGTACTAGAAGCCCGCGTATTAGAAGCCCGGCGGCTCCGTGTACACGCCCCACTCGTCCCGCAGTACGCCGCAGATCTCGCCCAGCGAGGCTTCCGCCCGTACCGCGTCCAGCATCGGCTCTATCATGTTCGAGCCGTCGCGGGCCGCCGCCAGCAGTGCGGCCAGGGTCGACTCGACCTTGGCCTCCTCCCGGGCCGCCTTGCGCTCGCCCAGCACTCGTACCTGGTCGCGCTCGACCTCGTGGCTGACGCGGAGGATCTCCAGGTCACCCGTCACCGAGCCGTGGTGGCAGTTCACGCCCACCACCCGCTTGTCGCCCTTCTCCACCGACCGCTGGTACTGGAAGGCCGATTCGGCGATCTCGCCCGTGAACCAGCCGTCCTCGATACCGCGCAGGATGCCGGACGTCATCGGGCCGATCGGGTGCTGCCCGTCGGGGTGCGCCCGCGTTCCGCGCTCCTTGATCTGGTCGAAGATCTTCTCCGCGTCGGCCTCGATACGGTCGGTCAGCTGCTCGATGTACCAGGAGCCGCCCAGCGGGTCCGCCACATTTGCTACGCCCGTCTCCTCCATCAAGACCTGCTGCGTGCGCAGCGCGATCTCCGCCGCCTGTTCCGAGGGCAGGGCCAGCGTCTCGTCCAGCGCGTTGGTGTGGAGGGAGTTCGTGCCGCCGAGGACCGCCGCCAGCGCCTCGACCGCCGTACGGACGACGTTGTTGTACGGCTGCTGCGCAGTCAGGGACACGCCCGCCGTCTGGGTGTGGAAGCGCAGCCACTGCGCCTTGTCCGTCTGGGCGCCGTACACGTCCTTCATCCAGCGCGCCCAGATCCTCCTCGCCGCGCGGAACTTCGCGATCTCCTCGAAGAAGTCGACGTGCGCGTCGAAGAAGAAGGACAGACCGGGCGCGAAGGTGTCCACGTCCAGGCCACGGGACAGGCCCAGTTCGACGTAACCGAATCCGTCGGCGAGCGTGTACGCGAGCTCCTGCGCTGCCGTCGCGCCCGCCTCGCGGATGTGATAGCCGGAGACCGACAGGGGCTTGTACGCGGGGATGGAGCTCGCGCAGTGCTCCATGAGGTCGCCGATAAGGCGCAGGTGCGGCTCGGGCTGGAAGAGCCACTCCTTCTGGGCGATGTACTCCTTGAAGATGTCGGTCTGCAGCGTGCCGTTGAGTACGCCCGGGTCCACGCCCTGGCGCTCCGCCGCGACCAGGTACATGCAGAAGACGGGGACGGCCGGGCCGCTGATCGTCATCGAGGTCGTGACGTCTCGGAGCGGGATGTCCTTGAAGAGGACCTCCATGTCGGCCGCCGAGTCGATGGCGACACCGCAGTGGCCGACCTCGCCGAGCGATTTCGGCTCGTCGGAGTCGCGGCCCATGAGCGTCGGCATGTCGAAGGCCACGGAGAGCCCGCCGCCGCCGTTGGCCAGGATCATCTTGTAGCGCTCGTTGGTCTGCTCGGCATTGCCGAAGCCCGCGAACTGGCGGATGGTCCAGGTCCGGCCCCGGTAGCCGGTCGGGTACAGGCCGCGCGTGAAGGGGTACTCCCCGGGCCAGCCGATCCGCTCGAAGCCGTCGTACGTGTCGCCGGGGCGGGGCCCGTACGCCGGGTCGACCGGGTCTCCGGAGAGGGTGGTGAAGTCCGCGTCGCGCTTGCGGGCCTTGTCGTAGCGGGCCTGCCAGCGTCGGCGGCCTTCCTCAATCGCGTCAGCGTCCATACCTCGAATTTACTAGGACGTCCTAGTAAATGTCGATGGCTGACCGCCACGAGCCTTGCTCGCGGCGATGGTCAGCGGTGAAGCGGTGAAGTCCTACGCCTTGGCGGTCGCCGGGGCCACGTCCGTGATCAGCGAACGGGCCTCGCGGGTGACCTTCGGCTCGACGAAGAACGAGGCGAAGGGGATGCAGCCGGCCGCGAGCACCCACAGCAGCTTGCCGAACGGCCACTTCGCCTTGGTGCCGAGGTCGAAGGCGAAGACGACGTAGATGATGAACAGCACGCCGTGGATCTGCGAGATCAGCATGGTGTCGCCGACCTTGAACGCATACTTCGCGATGATCGCGGCGGTGAACACCAGCAGCCATACGGCGGTGATGTAGGCCATCACCCGGTACCGGGACAGCACATTCGACTTCATGGCATTGAGCGTAACCGGGCGCAATCGGCGATCTTCGGGCGGGGCGGAGCCCGTCACCACCCGCCTACCGCCCTACTGCTCCTCGAAATCCTTCGCGGCCACCCGCAGCGGACGCAGCATGGCGAAGATCTCCGCGCACTCCTCCGCGTCGTACGCCCCGAGGCCGAAGTCCATCGCCATCAGGTCCCGCGTCGCCGCCTCGACGACCTCGCGGCCCTTCTCGGTGATGGAGGCGAGCGTGCCGCGCCCGTCGTTCGGGTTCGGCCGCTTGTCGACGAGGCCGGACTTCACCAGACGGTCGACCGTATTCGTGACGGACGTCGGGTGGACCATCAGCCGCTCGCCGATCTTGGACATCGGCAGCTCGCCCGCCTTGGAGAAGGTGAGCAGCACCAGCGCCTCGTACCGGGCGAAGGTCAGGCCGTACGGCTTGACGACGGCGTCGACCTCGGCGAGCAGGATCTGGTGCGCGCGCATGATCGAGGTGATCGCGGCCATCGAGGGCACGGGGCCCCAGCGCTGCTGCCAGAGTTCGTCGGCTCTGGCGATGGGATCGAAGGGGAGGCTGAGCGGCTTCGGCACGCCATCGACCCTACCCGCCGGTCATATGGTGAACAGCCCCGTCTCGCGCTTCGGTCTTTGAGTGGGTGCGGGGAACTGCGCCACAGGCACCCGCACTGCACCTCCGGTGTCGCACCCATGCCCTATACGCCCCTTATGTAATGATTGCCCGGTCCGCAGCACCTACCGCCAGTCGTCGAACCACCCAAGGGGGCTGGATGCCCGGCCGCAGACCGACCCGCTCGCTCACCGCCGCAGGCGTCGCCCTCTTCGCGCTCATCACACTCCTCGCCGCAGGCTGCTCCTCCTCCGGCAGTTCCGGGCCCGAGCACGGGCAGAAGCGCGAGTCCGCCGCCCAGGCCCACGCCCCCATCGACAACTCGTCCCCCTTCTGGGTCGACCCGGACAGCGAGGCCGCCCGGCAGGTCGCCGCCTGGGAGGCGGAGGGCCGCAGCAGCGACGCCCAGGTGCTGCGCAAGATCGCGGACCGGCCGATGGCCCTGTGGGGACCGGGTGACGACCCCGGCCCCGAGATCCGCCGGGCCAGGGCGGGGGCCAGGGCCGCCGGGCGGACGATGGTGCTGACCGCGTACAACATCCCGTACCGCGACTGCGGCCAGCACTCGGCCGGCGGCGCCCGGGACGCCCGCGCGTACCGCAGCTGGATCGGCGCCTTCGCCGACAACATCGCCGACAACAAGGCCGTCGTCATCCTGGAGCCGGACGCCGTCGCGCACATCATCGACGGCTGCACCCGCGCCGATCACCACGCCGAGCGCTACCGGCTGCTCTCGGAGGCCGTCGACCGGCTCAAGCGGAACCCGAACACCAAGGTCTATCTGGACGCGGGCAATCCGGCCTGGATCCGCAACCCGATGGACCTCGTGGTGCCCCTCTACAAGGCGGGCCTGGAGCGCGCCGACGGCTTCGCCCTCAACGTCTCCAACTTCCAGCCCGACGCGATCACCCGGGCCTACGGCGCCAAGATCTCCAAGGGCACCAAGAACAAGCACTTCGTCATCGACACCAGCCGCAACGGCGACGGCCCGCTGCCCGGAGACCGCGCGCAGGCCTGGTGCAATCCGCCGGGCCGCTCCCTCGGGCTGGCGCCGACCGACCGCACGGGCGACCCGCTCGTCGACGCGTACCTGTGGGTGAAGCGGCCCGGCGAGTCCGACGGGCCCTGCCGCGGCGGCCCGGCGGCCGGCGCCTGGTGGCCGGACTACGCCCTGGGGCTGGCCCACAGAGCCAAGGACGCTTAGGGCATGCCCGGCGGATCAGGCCTGGGCCGCCGGACACGCCCCAGCCCCGAGGGGCATGCTCACTCCACGTGCAGCCACTTCGCCTCCGACGGCGTGCCCTCCGCGTCCGTGACGAAGAGCATGTACCAGCCGGGCGGCACCAGCGACTTGTCGCCCGGCACCTCCACCGTCACCTCGCCCTTGCCCTTCGTCAGGCCGAGTTCGATCGAGCGCTGCTCGACGTCCGTGGTGTGGGTGACCGCGCTGGGCCGCATCAGCCGGGCCCGCGCGATCCGCTCGGGGTGGGCGGTCTTGTATGTCGCCCGGTTCTGCGGGCCCAGCTCGCGCGGCCCCTGTCCGAGCGCCGGCCGCAGCGACTTGTCCCGGTAGAGATACGGCGGCGTGTAAATCTCCATCCGCTGCTCGAACTTGCCGAGCTTGGTGTTGTCCTTGTCGCCGAACAGGGAGTCCGAGCCGAAGGTGACGACGCGGCCGTCGGGCAGCAGCAGCGCCTCGGAGTGGTAGTTGCGCCCGACCTTCGGCGCGGCCGCGGCCCTGAACTCGTTCCTCTTCGGGTCGTAGAACTGCGCCTTGAGGATGTTGCTGGCGCCCCGCCCCCGGTAGTCCCTCGACCCGCCGCTGGTGAAAACCGAATCGTCCGGCATGATCACGCTGTTCAAGTACCTGACGCCCTGCGGGAGTTGAGGACCATCCCTGAAGGCCGGACTGTCCTCCTTCAGGTCAATGATCGCCGTACGGCCGGTCGCCTTGTCGGACTCGCCGACTCCGCCGCCGCCGAGGATCATCACCCTCTGGTCCTGCGCGGGCGGCAGGACGAGCGAGGCCGACGTCTCGGTCTGGTCGAGGTCGGTGAGGCCGCCGACCGTCTTGAAGGTGTTGGTCGACAGGTCCCAGATCCCGGGCCGGCGCCCCTTGTCGGCGGGCCCGTACCCGGCGTTGGACCCGGAGTAGAAGAGCTTGCCGCCCTTGGTGAGGAAGAGTGCGGGGTAGGTCGGGAAGTACCGGAAGGGCGCCTCGGACCACTTCTTCGTCCTGGGGTTGTAGTACTCGTTGTCGCCCGCGAGGATCGCGCCGACGTCGTCGAGCCCGGAGACGGCCAGCACCTTGCCGTCCTGGAGGGTGACCAGAGTCGGATACCAGCGGGCCTCCTTCATCGGGTCGACAGGTATGTACTTCTCGGCCCTGGGGTCGAATTCGTACGCCGCCCTGATCCCTTGGAAGTCCTGCTTCTCCATGGTGATCTCCTGGGCGATCCCGTACGTATTGGCGGCGGCGTCGCCCTCCAGCCCCTCGATCTCGTACTGCACTGCCTCCTTGGTGACCCCTTGCGGCCCCTCCTTGACGGCCTCGACGAAGACCCGGGCCTCGGCCGCGACGACGTTCGTCCTCCCGGGCATCCTTCGCCCGCTCTTTGCGTACGTGATCTCGCGCTTCGCCTTCGGCACGGTCACGTCGAACTTCGAGACGTACGTTCCCCCGAAAGGCGAGCGGAAGCGGGTGCCCTTCTTGAGCGTGACGGGCTTGTCCGGGCTCTCGTTCTTCACCCGCATCCCGCCACCGGCCCGCATGACCTTGTCGCCGAGCACCTCGTAGCGGGCGGTGCCGCCCGCCACCAGGAGGCGCCCGTCGGGGAGTTGGGAGTGTCCGGCGCAGAAGAAGTCTTCGGGCGTAGGCACCAGCTTGAAGGAGTCGTCCGCCGGGTTCCACAGGACGGTGTCGAAGGAACCCTCGTCGAACCTCTTCTGGTCGTTGCCGGAGCCCGCGATGATCAGCACCTTGCCCGTGTGGAGCAGGGCTGCGTGGATCGCGTTCGTACGGTATTCCTCCGGAATGTCGACGGTGTTCCAGGAGCCGTACTGCGCCTTGTAGGCGGGCTGGGCGATCTTGTACGCGTGGTACTTCTCCTCGGCGAACGAGAGCACGGCCGGAGCGTTGAGACCGGCGAGCACGACCACCGCGCCGCTGCCGAGGAGTGTCTTCTTGAACTTCTTCGTCGGCTGGTAGTCCATGCGTCAGCTCCCTTCGGTCGTCGTGGCGAACGCGGGCTCCGGCTCCTCGCCGTGTGTTCTTCTCGTGCCGCTCGTGCCGCTTATGCCGCTCGTACCGCTCGTGCCGCTCGTGCCGACGACGACCGCGACCCTGTCGCGGCGCGCACGCAACAAGGTCCAGCACCAGACGCCGACCGGCGCGAGCGCGATGATCAACGCGAGTACGGACCAGGTGCGCATCGCCGCATGGGTGTGGCCGTAGCGGAAGGAAGCGACCAGCGAGACGCTCAGCACCGCGGCCCAGAAGAGGTGGATGCGGAAGGTCATCAGCCGGTCGGGGCTGGCCTCGCCGCCCTTGGGCGTGACCACGAACCTGCCCCGGGTGCGCAGCAGCGCCGAGCCGAGCGACTTGGCGTAGACCGGCGCGCAGAGCGCGGACATCGCCATGCCCGCGAGTCCCCCCGAGCCCGCGGGCTCGTGCGGCGAGACATTGTGCTGCCGATTCCACAGGTAAAGCCCTACCTGGAGGGCCGCGGCGTCGCTGTAGAGCATCAGCCACACCGAGGAGGAGACCTGGGTGCCGGAGGCCCCGAACCACAGGAACAGGACGCAGCTGAGGATGCCGAGCAGCCAGTTGACGGCGGTCATCGGGTAGTACACGAGCATCAGCGTGTACGTCAGCAAGCGACCCGGCGGCACCCGGAACGGTGCCTTCCAGTACTGCCTGAAAAGGGTCTCGTACGTCCCGCGGGACCAGCGCATCTGCTGTGTGAAGAAGTCGGTCCACGAGGCGGGCCCCTCACCGACGGCCAGCACGTCCGGGGTGTACACGGAACGCCAGAAGTGCCCGGTGACCGGGTTCTTCCTGCGGTGCAGCTCGAAGCCGGTGGCCATGTCCTCGGTGATCGAGTCGTAGAGGCCGCTGACCTGCAGGAGGGCGGCGACGCGTACGACGTTGTTGGTGCCGACGAACATGGGGGCGCCGTAGCGGTTGCCGGCCCGCTGGATCAGCGCGTGGAAGAGGAACTGCTGCGACTCGGCCGCCTTGGTGACGCACGCGCTGTAGTTCCCGTACACCTGCGGCCCGACGACGAAGGCCACGTCCGGGTCGCGGAAGTAACCGAGCATCCGCTCAAGGAAGTTGGGGAGCGGGACGTGGTCGGTGTCTACGGAGGCGAAGAAGTCGTACGCGTTGCCGTGCATGGCGAGCCAGGCGTTGTAGTTGCCGTGCTTGCTCCTCGCCCGGTGCGGGCCCCTCTTCCTGTTCCACTCCGGTACGCCACGGCGGGTGAAGTGCCGTACGCCCAGGTCCACGCAGAGCGTCTTGGCCTGTACGTCGTCGCCCTCGTCGAGGAGCCATATGTCGAGCGGCCCGTCGTGCCGGAGCCGGACCGCGCCTTCGAGCGTGGCCCGCAGCATCGTGATCGGTTCTTTGCCGGGTACGTACGTGGTGAGGAACGCGACCCGGGTGCCGCGTTCGGGCGTCACGGGTATGGGGTCCCTGGCGACCAGCGTGGCGTGTGCGATGGACACCACGTTGACCAGCATGAAAGACATGATCAGCCCGATCGCGACCAGCATCACGAAGTCGAGATGCACCAGCCAGCGGTCGCCGCCCTCGCGCTCGGTCCATTGGGTGGGCCAGACCAGGTAAACCAGGAGGACGGCCGAGAGGAGCGGTGCCAGGGTCATCAGCAGTACGGCGCGTATTCGGCGCGGCTCCTGGGACATGAGACTCCGAAACCGCACGCGGTAGGGACCGGGCCCGGGCTCCGATATCGGCCCGGCGAGCATGCTGTGGGTCTCGTAGTCGTAGCCCTCCGGCCGCATAGTGCCTCCAGCTGTCGAGCATGTCCCGATACCCCCTACAGAAGGGGACATTTGTCGGCATGTCGAACCAAGGGCGTCCGAGCGGGCGGTTTTGCCTGTTACGCAGGCACGACAAAGCCCCCGACCGCTTGGGGCGGTCAGGGGCGGCGTCGGCAGCCGGATCAGGCGCTCAGGTGGCGCTCCACCGTTTCGACCTTGGAGGTCAGGCCGTCGGTGACTCCGGGGCGTACATCGGCTTTGAGGACCAGGGAGACGCGCGGGGCGCGGGCCTCGACGGCGGCGACGGCACGCTTGACGACGTCCATCACCTCGTCCCACTCACCCTCGATCGACGTGAACATCGCATCGGTGCGGTTGGGCAGCCCGGACTCGCGCACCACGCGGACGGCATCGGCGACGTACTCGCCCACGTCCTCGCCGACACCCAGCGGGGAGACGGAGAAGGCGACGATCATGCGCCGACCACGCCTTCCTTGCGGGCACGCCCGGCGATGATCGCGTCCTCGGCCTCGCGCTTGAGGCCGCGGTCGGCGAAGAAGCCGCCGGTCGGCAGGACGGACATCGCGAAGTAGAAGGCTGCGGTCTTCAGCGGCCACTTGGTGCGGTTCCAGGCGTCCGCCCAGAAGAGGACATACAGGACGAAGAGCAGACCGTGCACTGCGCCCATGACCGGGACCGCGTTGAATTCCGTCGTGCGCTTGAGCACCGAGCAGACGAGCAGCAGCAGGAAGGAAACCGCCTCGGGCGTGGAGACCAGGCGGAGGCGGCGGAGTGCGGAAGCGGTCTTGATGTCCACGGAGGGCAACCTTCGTAGTCGCGGAAAACTGTCACTGTCGATCTTGTGAACGGACGCACAAGCTCGGCCCCCATTGTGACAGCCACACCCGCCGCCCCTTTATCAGGGTCGCGCGCACGGGATACCGTCACTTCCGTGGCTCAGTTCCGACTCCAAGGCAGCAAGGTGCTCGCCGTCGACATGACCGGCGACGCCGTCAAAGCGAAAAACGGCTCGATGGTCGCGTACGACGGCCAGATGGCCTTCAAGAAGATGTCCGGCGGCGGTGAGGGCGTGCGCGGCATGGTGACGCGCCGGCTCACCGGCGAGCAGATGACCGTGATGGAGGTGAAGGGTCACGGCACCTGCTATTTCGCCGACCGCGCGAGCGAGATCAGTCTCGTATCGCTCCACGGCGAGAAGCTGTACGTGGAGTCCAGCAATCTCCTCTGTACGGACGCGGGTCTGCGCACCGGCACCTCCTTCACGGGGCTGCGCGGCGGCGCGACCGGCAACGGTCTGTTCACCACGACCGTGGAAGGCAGCGGCCAGGCAGCGATCATGTCGGACGGCCCGGCGGTGGTCCTGCGCGTCTCCTCCCAGTACCCGCTCCAGGTCGACCCGGGTGCGTACATCGCGCACCAGGGGAACCTCCAGCAGCATTTCCAGTCCGGCGTGAACTTCCGCACGCTCATCGGCGAGGGCTCGGGCGAGGCGTTCCAGATCCGTTTCGAGGGCGACGGTCTCGTCTACGTGCAGCCCAGCGAGCGCAACACCATCGGGGGCGACGTCTGACATGCCGTTCACCGAAATCAATTCCCGCATGGTCGAGGCACAGATCGCGCCCGGCCAGAAATTGTTCAGTCAGCGCGGCGCGATGCTCGCGTACAAGGGCGAGGTCTCCTTCACGCCCAATATCCAGGGCGGCCAGGGCGGCGTCATGTCCATGATCGGCCGCCGGGTGGCCGACGAGGCGACCCCGCTCATGACGGTCGAGGGCTCGGGCACGGTGGTCTTCGGCCACGGCGGCCACCACATCCAGGTGATCAACCTGGCCGGCGACACCCTCTACGTCGAGGCGGACCGCCTCCTGGCCTTCGACGGCACTCTCACCCAGGGCACGATGTTCATGGGCTCGCAGGGCGGCGTCATGGGCATGGTGCGCGGCCAGGTCACGGGCCAGGGCCTGTTCACGACCACCCTCAAGGGCCACGGCGCGGTAGCGGTGATGGCGCACGGCGGCGTGATCGAGCTGCCCATCACCCCGCAGCGCCCGGTGCATGTCGACCCGCAGGCGTACGTCGCGCACCACGGCGACGTACGCAACAAGCTCTCCACCGCACTCGGCTGGCGCGACATGGTGGGCCGCGGCTCCGGCGAGGCGTTCCAGCTGGAGCTGTCCGGCAACGGCGCGGTGTACGTACAGGCCTCGGAGGAAAAGCTGTGACAGGTCCCGTCATCTTCGACCCGCACACCCTCCCCTCCGACGACAACGTCAACGCGTACACCTTCTGTGTGGAGCTCAACGGGAGCCAGTGGTTCCTCCAGAAGGGCAAGATGATCGCCTACTACGGGCAGATCGACTTCAACGGCATCGGCCACGGCCGCTTCGACCGCCTCCTGCGCACCAGCTTCCACTCGCCGCTGCACGCGAGCGACTGGGTGGTGGCGGAGGGCCAGGGCAAGATGCTGCTCGCGGACCGCGCGTTCGACGTCAACAGCTTCGACCTCGACAACGGCAACCTCACCATCCGCTCCGGCAACCTCCTGGCGTACGAGCCGACTCTCGCCCTGAAGCAGTCGATCGTCCCGGGCTTCCTGACCCTCATCGGCACAGGGAAGTTCGTGGCGGCCTCCAACGGGCCGGTGGTCTTCATGGAGCCCCCGATCCGCGTGGACCCGCAGGCCCTGGTCGGCTGGGCGGACTGCCCGTCGCCCTGCCACCACTACGACCACGGGTACATGACCGGCGTCATGGGCGGAATCCGGTCACTGACCGGCCTCGGCGGCACGTCGGGCGAGGAGCACCAGTTCGAGTTCGTGGGAGCGGGAACCGTCCTGCTCCAGTCCACCGAACTCCTGATGACAGAGCAGGCCACGGGCACGACCCCGCACGAGCCGGGCGTACCGGGCGGAGGCGGCGGACCGGGCTCCGGCCAGGGGCAACACGGGGCCGCACCGCGCCTTCCCGGTCAGCTGGGGGACCTCCAGCGCCGCTTCGGCCTGTGAGCGGTAGTCTGCGGAGTGTGACGTCGAACGCCTGCGCCCCTTCTGCGCGCCGGTCGTGCCGGGCGTCACACTCCGCAACTTCGTCCAGAATTCAACTTCTTAGGTAGAATCCATACATGGAGACCGAGACGGCCACCCCCTGGCTGACCGATGCAGAGCAGTGCGCTTGGCGCACCTACCTGGATGCCAATCGGCTGCTGACCTACCAACTCGAAAAGGACCTTCAGCCGTACGGGCTGACGATGAACGACTACGAGATCCTGGTCAACCTCTCCGAGTCCGAGGAGCGCCGGCTGCGGATGAGCGACCTCGCGGCCGCCACGCTTCAGTCCAAGAGCCGCCTCTCCCACCAGATCACGCGCATGGAGAACGCGGGGCTGGTCCGCAGAGAGAACTGCGAGTCCGACAGGCGTGGCCTGTACGCCGTCCTCACCGACGAGGGCAGCGAGACGATGCAGAAGGTCGCGCCGCACCACGTGGAGTCGGTACGCAAGCACTTCATCGGCATGCTGGCCCCCGAGGCACTGGCCGACATGAAGGCATCGCTGACCCCGGTGGTAGACCAACTACGCGGCCGCCGCGGCAGGTCCTGACCCTCCCCACCGCGCGCCGGCACCGCTAGACCCCGGGGAGCCGCCACTCCCCACCACCCCGAACCAGCGAGCCCCCGGCAGCCCCCTCCCCCCAACGCACCCCTGACACGACCCGGCCGGGGGCCTCCGGGCTACGGCACGCTGCACGACGCTGCGCCGGGAGAGCCGACCCCGCGACCGCGGCACGCTGCGCCGAACTCCGCCCGCGCCGGGGCCTGGCACTCCACAGCCCCGCGCCGCAGGCGGGCAAGAGGCACCCAAGCCACCGCGCGCTGAGCCGAACTCCGCCCGCGCCGGGGCCTGGCACCACAGCCCGGCAGCCGCCGACGGCGTCGAGCTGCCCAGCGGAGGCGCTCACCTCCCAGCCCCGCTGAACGAGCGGGCGGGTGGGACGCGCACTGCCCGCCGCAGGCGGGCGCAACTCACCCTCCCGCCACCGGCAGTCGCAGCGCGAACACCGCACCCCCACCAGCCCCGCGCACCGCCTCCGCCACCGTCAGTGACCCCCCGTGCCGCTCCGCCACATCGCGCGCGATGGCCAGGCCCAGCCCCGCGCCGCCGTCGTCGCGACTCCGCGCATCGTCGAGCCGTACGAACCGCTCAAAGATCCGCTCCCGCTCGTCCACCGGCACCCCGCCCCCGTCATCAGCGACCTCCACCACCACAGCCGCACCGTCACGCCGCACAGTCACCTCCACCGAACTCCGCGCGTGACGCTGCGCGTTGTCCAGCAGATTTCCCAGCACACGCGCCAACTGCCCGCGCGATCCCTCCACTTCGGCCGCACCCGCCCGTACGTTCACCACCACCGGCAGCCGGTCCGAACGCTGGGAGATCTCCTCCCGTACGAGCGCCCCCACATCGACCCGCCCCTGCCCCGGCCGCTCCCCCGCGTCCAGCCGGGCGAGCAGCAGCAGGTCGGCGGCGAGACCCTGAAGCCGTACGGTGTCACGCACCGCACCCTCCACATCCAGCAACTCCGGGTGTGCGGAGCCCACTTCCAGCTGCGTGCGCAGCGATGCGATCGGGCTGCGCAGCTCGTGCGACGCGTCGGCGACGAACCGCCGCTGGCGTTCCACCGACGCCTCCAGCGCCGCGAGCGTCTCGTTGGTGGTCACCGCGAGCCGCGCCACCTCATCGTGCGCGTCCGGCTCCGGAACCCTCCGCGACAGGTCCTCCGAGGCCGTGATCGCGGCCATCTCCCGCCGGATGCCCTCCACCGGCCGCAGCGCCCGCCGCGTCACCAGCCACGTCACCCCGCCCACGACCACGAGCAGCAGCGGCAGCCCGATCAGCATGGCCTCGCGCACCGTACCGACCGCGTCCTGCTCGGTGGCCAGGGGCGCACCCGCGTACACCGTGACGGTCTGCCCCTGGGGTGCGGTCGCCTCGACGGCGACGAAGCGGTAGTCGGCCCGCTCGCCGTCCACCGTGGCACTGCCGGACGACATCCGAGGCTCGTCCCCCGACACTTCGCCGCGCCCCGGGTCGTCGTCATCATCGTCATCGTCACCATCCACCGGCTCCCCGGAACCGCTGCCGGCCCGCACCGCCGGACTCCCCGCCCCCTCGATCGCCTCCAGGTCCTCGCTGACGGCGACCACGCGCCCGCCCTCGTCGACGACCTGCACGGGCCGGTCGTCGGGCAGATCCAGCCCGCCGTACGAACGCCCCAGAGCCACCTGCGAAGCCACATCCCGCGCGTCGACCTCGGCCTGAAGATCCGCCTGGTCGGTCAGATTGGCCCGCAGAACCAACAGCACAGCCAGCCCCGCAGCGACCAGCGCCACCGCGACGACCACGGTCGCACCGAGCGCGGCCCTCGCCCGTACGGATCCGAAGAGCCGGCGCATCATCCCGCCACCAGCCGGTACCCGGCGCCGCGCACCGTCTGAATACGCCCGGCGCCGAGCTTGCGCCGCAGCGCGCTCACGTACACCTCGACGATGTTCGGATCGCCCTCGTACGCGAAGTCCCAGACGTGCTCCAGGATCTCCGCCTTGCTGACCACCTCGCCCGCCCGCACCGCCAACTGCTCAAGTACGGCGAACTCCTTGACGGTCAGCACGACTTCGTCCTCGCCCCGGTACACACGCCGAGTGGCGGTATCCATCCGCAAATCCCCGACAACGACCACCGGCGAGGCGCCGGCACCACCACCCCGCCGCCGCAGCAACGCCTTGACCCGAGCAACCAGCACCACATACGAAAACGGCTTGGTCAAATAATCATCAGCACCGGTATCCAGCCCCTCGGCCTCGTCGTACTCCCCGTCCTTGGCCGTCAGCATCAGGATCGGCACGTCGTTCCCGGCGGCCCGCAGAGCACCACACACCCGATAGCCATTCATTCCGGGCAGCATGATGTCGAGCAGAACGAGGTCGTACGAGCCCTCCCCCGCCCGGTGCAGCCCTTCGAGCCCGTCGTGCACCACGTCCACGGCGAAGCCCTCGGCGGTGAGCCCCTTGGCCAGGGACACCGCGAGCCGCCTCTCGTCCTCCACGATCAACAAGCGCATGCGCCCAGCTTCGCAAACCGAACCTGAAGATTCCTTCAGGCGACTTCAGGCTGCCTTCAGCATCGCTCGGCCATGTTGGTTCCACAGCAACGAACACAACCAACGTCTGCTCGGGAGAACACTCATGAAGCGCAAGCTCGCCATCGCCACGGCCGCAGCGGCCCTGCTCATCGTCGGCGGAACCACGACGGCCTTCGCCACAGCGGACGACGAAGCCACGCAGCCGACAAGCACCAGGACGACGAGCGTCGCGGCAGCAGCATTCGACGACGATCAGGACGACGACGACCGAGCCCCCAAGGGCACACCGGTGACGGCCGACGAGGCCATGGAGACGGCCCTGAAGTCGACCCCCGGCAAGGTGACGTCGATAGACCTGGACGACGACGACAGCAACGGCCGTCTGCTCTGGGAGATCGAAATCGACGGCAAGGACGGCAAGGAGCACGAGCTGGACGTAGACGCGACCACAGCGAAGGTACTCAAGTCCCACGTGGACGACGTTGACGACGTTGACGACGCGGACGACGCGGACGACGCGGACGACGCGGACGACGCGGACGACGGCGACAACGACTGACCCGAAGGAAGGGCAGCACCACCCACCGGCGCGAGGGGGCGGGTCGCGCAGGGGGCGCTGTTCGGGACGTGCTGTGCCTGCCCGGGGGACAACCCCCGGGACCCCCGGCCGAAACCCCGCCAGGCAAGCGGCGTCGGCACCACCCACCGGCGCGAGGGGGCGGGTCACGCAGGGGGCGCTGTTCGGGACGTAAAGCGTGATTTGTGCGCGAATTACTGGCCTCGCACACGCAGCCCCCGCACCGCAGCTAAATCATGCAGTCCCGAATGGCGCCCCCGGAGCGGCCCGAGCCCGCCCGGGGCCCACGCGGCGCAAGCCAACCCCCGCACGGGGCCCACCCGGCGCAAGCCAAACCCCGCACGGGGCCCACGGCGGCCACAGCCAAGAACCGCGCCACCCAACCCGCACTACCCCTCCGTCAACCCCGCCACCAGCTCATCCGCCGCCGCATAAGGATCCAGCTCGCCCGCCACAATCCGATCCGCGAGCGACCCGAGCCGCCGGTCCCCCCGCAGGTCGCCGATGCGTTCCCGCAGCGCGGTGACCGCGATCGTCTCCACCTCGTGGGCCGCCCGCTTCGCCCGCCGCTCGCCGAGAACCCCCCGCTCCTCCATCCAAGCCCGGTGCTTCTCCAGCGCCTCGACGACCTCGTCGATGCCCTCGCCCCGCGCCGCCACCGTCTTCACGATCGGCGGCCGCCAGTCGTGCGCCCCCCGGGACTCCCCGAGCCCCAGCATGTGGTTGAGCTCGCGGGCGGTCGCGTCCGCCCCGTCCCGGTCGGCCTTGTTCACGACGTACACGTCACCGATCTCCAGGATCCCCGCCTTCGCGGCCTGGATCCCGTCCCCCATCCCAGGGGCAAGGAGCACCACCGACGTATCGGCCTGGGAGGCGATCTCCACCTCCGACTGCCCGACGCCCACCGTCTCCACGAGCACCACATCGCACCCGGCCGCATCCAGCACCCGGATAGCCTGCGGCGCGGCCCACGCGAGCCCGCCGAGATGCCCGCGCGTGGCCATCGACCGGATGTAAACCCCAGGGTCCGACGCGTGCTCCGACATCCGCACCCGGTCACCCAGCAGCGCGCCCCCGCTGAACGGCGACGACGGGTCGACGGCCAGCACCCCGACCCGCTTCCCGGCCCGCCGGTACGCCGAAACGAGCGCCGACGTAGATGTCGACTTGCCGACACCGGGCGAGCCGGTAAGACCCACGACATACGCATTGCCGGCGAGCGGAGCCAGCGCCGCCATCACTTCGCGCAGCTGCGGGGACGCCCCCTCGACCAGCGAGATCAGCCGGGCAACGGCACGCGGCCGGCCCTCTCGCGCCTGAGCCACCAGCTCGGGGACGTCCTGCATCACAGCTCCGCTCCTTGAATCGGCGTACCTACCGCGTACCTGAATACGGACGGTTCAGTTGCCCCGCACCTTGATGATCAGCGCATCGCCCTGACCGCCGCCGCCGCACAGCGCCGCCGCACCGACGCCGCCGCCACGGCGCTTCAGCTCCAGCGCCAGGTGCAGGACGACCCGCGCACCGGACATGCCGATCGGGTGCCCGAGGGCGATCGCGCCACCGTTGACGTTCACCTTTTCCGGCGAAACTCCGAGGTCCTTCATTGACTGGACGGCGACCGCGGCGAACGCCTCGTTGATCTCGATCAGGTCGAGATCCTCGACGCCGATCCCCTCCTTGCCCAGCGCGTGCGCAATCGCGTTCGAGGGCTGCGACTGAAGCGAGTTGTCGGGACCGGCCACGTTCCCGTGAGCCCCGATCTCGGCGATCCACTCAAGCCCAAGAGCCTCGGCCTTGGCCTTGCTCATGACCACCACAGCCGCCGCACCGTCCGAGATCTGCGAGGCCGTACCGGCCGTGATCGTCCCGTCCTTGGCGAAGGCGGGCCGCAGCTTGCCCAGCGACTCGGCGGTCGTGTCGGGCCGGATGCCCTCGTCCTTCGAGCAGAGAACCGGGTCGCCCTTGCGCTGCGGGATCTCGACGGGCGTGATCTCGGCCTCGAAGAGGCCGTTCTTCTGGGCGGCGGCGGCCCGCTGGTGCGAGAGCGCCGCGAACTCGTCCTGCGGCGCCCGCGCGATGCCGAGCCGGGTGTTGTGCTTCTCGGTGGACTCGCCCATGGCGATGCCCTCGAAGGGGTCGGTCAGACCGTCGTGCGCCATGGAGTCGAGCATCTCGATCGCGCCGTACTTGAAGCCGTCACGGGACTTCGGCAGCACGTGAGGGGCGTTCGTCATGGACTCCTGGCCGCCGGCCACGACGATGTCGAACTCGCCGGCGCGGATCAGCTGGTCCGCCAGAGCGATCGCGTCGAGCCCGGAGAGGCAGACCTTGTTGACGGTCAGCGCGGGCACGTTCATCGGGATGCCGGCCTTGACGGCGGCCTGGCGTGCCGGGATCTGGCCCGCTCCGGCCTGGAGGACCTGCCCCATGATCACGTACTCGACCTGGTCGCCGCCGATTCCGGCCCGGTCCAGCGCCGCCTTGATCGCGAATCCGCCGAGATCCGCACCGGAGAAGGACTTGAGGGAGCCGAGCAGACGCCCCATGGGCGTACGGGCGCCGGCGACGATGACGGAGGTGGTGCGGTTCGTTCCAGACATGAGGCACGGCCCCTTGAGGTGTAGTGACGCGGTAGTGAACGAGGGTTTACCTCAATGTACTGAGCGGTACGGGCCGGGTCACCGGGCAGCGAGTGTGATCGCGCGCACGTTGCGTAACCACCGTCAATAGCGCTGCACTGGACCCATGCTGACGCGAATCGACCACATCGGAATTGCTTGTTTCGACCTCGACAAGACGGTCGAGTTCTATCGCTCGACCTACGGTTTCCAAGTGTTCCACTCCGAGGTCAACGAGGAGCAGGGCGTCCGCGAAGCCATGCTCAAGATCAATGAGACGTCCGACGGCGGCGCCTCGTACCTCCAGCTCCTGGAACCCACCCGGGAGGACTCCGCGGTGGGAAAGTGGCTGGCCAAGAACGGTGAGGGGGTCCACCACATCGCCTTCGGGACCGCCGACGTGGACGGCGACGCGGAGGCCATCCGTAACAAGGGTGTACGGGTTCTCTACGACGAGCCGCGCATCGGATCGATGGGATCCCGTATCACATTCCTGCACCCCAAGGACTGTCACGGGGTACTGACAGAACTGGTCACTTCAGCCCCCGCCGACGCCACGGAGCACTGACCTCCGGATTGGACGGCCGGTAGAGTGGGCCGTTCCGGTCCCGGGCCGGTCCGGGGCCTGTGACCCATGCCTCTCTGTTGATCTGACACCATTCCCCCGGGGGCCGCTCGATGTCAGGGTGGTGCTTGTTCGGAAGAGTTGCGACCAGGGGACGGATGGGACCGCGCAGTGCGGGGCTACGAACGCCAGGAGAGCCCACCGCGGGCTGAAGCCGACCATCTCTCGCGGTTCGAAGCCGAGATGGAACGGCTGAAGACCGAGCGGGAGAAGGCGGTTCAGCACGCCGAGGACCTCGGCTACCAGGTCGAGGTGTTGCGCGCCAAGCTCCACGAGGCGCGTCGCAACCTCGCGTCCCGACCTGCCTACGATGCGGCGGACATCGGCTACCAGGCCGAACAGCTGCTCCGTAACGCCCAGATCCAGGCCGACCAGCTGCGCACGGACGCCGAACGCGAACTGCGCGACGCCCGTGCGCAGACTCAGCGGATCCTCCAGGAGCACGCCGAGCACCAGGCAAGGCTCCAGGCGGAGTTGCACTCCGAGGCCGTCACCCGCCGCCAGCGCCTCGATCAGGAGCTGGCGGAGCGCAGGCAGACCGTCGAGGCGCACGTCAACGAGAACGTGGCGTGGGCGGAGCAGCTTCGCGCCCGTACCGAGTCACAGGCACGCCGGCTCCTGGAGGAGTCCCGCGCCGAGGCCGAGCAGGCTCTGTCCGCCGCCCGCGCGGAGGCCGAGCGGGTCGCCCGTGAGGCCCGCCAGCGGCTCGGCGCGGAGGCCGAGAACGCCCGCAGCGAGGCCGAAGCGATTCTGCTGCGCGCCCGCAAGGACGCCGAGCGCCTGCTGAACGCCGCGTCCAACCAGGCGCAGGAGGCGACCACCCACGCCGAGCAGCTGCGTTCGACGACCACCGCCGAGTCCGACCAGGCACGGCAGCAGGCAGCAGAGCTCAGCCGCACCGCCGAGCAGCGGATGCAGGAGGCCGAGACGGCGCTGCGCGAGGCGCGCGCCGAGGCGGAGAAAGTCCTGACCGAGGCCAAGGACTCGGCCGCCAAGCAGCTGACGACCGCCGAGTCGGTCAATGAGCAGCGCACCCGTACGGCCAAGTCCGAGATCGCGCGGCTCGTCGCGGAGGCCACGAAGGACGCCGAGACGGTCAAGGCGGAGGCCGAGCAGGCCCGCGCCGATGCCGAGGCCGAGGCCGAGCGGCTGCTGGCCGAGGCTGCCGAGAAGGCCCGTACGGTCGCCGCCGAGGAGTCGGCGGCCCAGCTTGCCAAGGCCGCCCGTACCGCCGAAGAGGTTCTGACGAAGGCGTCCGCCGACGCCAAGGAGACCACCGGCAAAGCGTCCGAGGAGGCCGAACGGATCCGGCGCGAGGCCGAGGCGGAGATCGAGCGGCTGCGCAGCGAGGCGGCGGCGCAGGCCGACCAGCTCAAGGGCGCCGCGAAGGACGACACCAAGGAGTACCGGGCCAAGACGGTCGAGCTGCAGGAGGAGGCGCGCAGGCTGCGCGGCGAGGCCGAGCAGCTGCGGGCCGAGGCGGTCGCCGAGGGCGAGCGGATCCGCGGCGAGGCCCGCCGTGAGGCCGTCCAGCAGATCGAGGAGGCGGCCAGGACCGCCGAGGAGCTGCTGACCAAGGCCAGGGCCGACGCCGATGAGCTGCGCACCTCCGCCTCCGCCGAGAGCGAGCGGGTCCGCGCCGAGGCCATCGAGCGCGCCACGACGCTGCGCAAGCAGGCCGAGGAGACCCTGGAGCGCACCCGCACCGAGGCCGACCACCTGCGCACGGAGGCCGACGAGCAGGCACAGCGCACCATGGCCGACGCCGAGGAGGCCGCCCGCGCGCTGCGCGAAGAGGCCGAGCGCGCCATCGCCGCCCGACAGGCGGAGGCCGCCGAGGAACTGACCCGGCTGCACACCGAGGCCGAGCAGCGCGTCGCCGCCGCGGAGGAGGCGCTGCGCGACGCACGGGCGGAGGCAGAGCGGCTGCGCCGGGAGGCTGGCGAGGAGATCGAGCGGCTCAGGACCGAGGCGGCGGAGCGGGTACGTACGCTCCAGGCGCAGGCCGAGACCGAGGCAGAGCGGCTCCGTGACGAGGCCGCAGCCGATGCGTCGCAGTCGCGTGCCGAGGGCGAGGCCGTCGCCGTACGGCTGCGCAGTGAGGCCGCGAACGAGGCTGAGCGGCTCAAGGCGGAGGCGCAGGAGAGCGCGGACCGGATGCGCGCGGAGGCCGCGGCCGCCGCCGAGCGCGTCGGGGCCGAGGCCGCCGAGGCGCTGGCCGCGGCGCAGGAGGAGGCCGCGCGGCGCCGCCGGACGGCGGAGGAGACGCTGGCCGCCGCGCGCGACGAGGCGGAGCAGGAGCGTGCGCAGGCCCGCGAGCAGAGCGAGGAGCTGCTGGCTTCCGCCCGCAAGCGGGTCGACGACGCGCAGACCGAGGCGCAGCGCCTGGTCCAGGAGGCGGACTACCGGGCGACCGAGCTGGTGGCCGCCGCCGAGCAGACGGCGCAGCAGGTACGGGACGCGGTGGCCGGGCTGCACGAGCAGGCCGAGCAGGACGTGGCCGGGCTGCGTTCCGCCGCCGAGCACGCCGCAGAGCGTACGAAGACCGAGGCGCAGGAGGAGGCGGACCGGGTCCGCGCCGACGCGTACGAGGAGCGGGAGCGGGCCACCGAGGACGCCACCCGGGTACGCCGCCAGGCGCAGGAGGAGACCGACGCGGCGAAGGCGCTCGCGGAGCGCACGGTCGGCGAGGCCATCGAGGAGGCGGACCGGCTGCGTTCCGACTCCTCCGAGCAGGCTCAGCGGATGCGTACGGAGGCGTCCGACGCGCTGGCTTCGGCCGAGCAGGACGCGGCCCGTTCGCGCGCCGAGGCCCGCGAGGACGCCAACCGCATCCGTAACGACGCCGCGGCGCAGGCGGACCGGCTGATCGGCGAGGCCACGAGCGAGGCCGAGCGGATGGCGGCCGAGGCCGTGCAGGCGCTGACGGCTGCGGGCCAGGATGCGACCCGGATCCGTTCCGAGGCCGAGCAGATCAAGGCGGACGGCGAGGCCGGCGCCGAGCGGCTGCGCACCGAGGCACGCGAAGAGGCCGGGCGGGTCCTCGACGAGGCGCGCAAGGCCGCCGACAAGCGCCGCGGGGACGCCGCGTCGCAGGCGGACAAGCTCGTCTCCGAGGCGAGCGCCGAGGCGGACAAGCTCATTTCGGATGCGAGCGGCGAGGCCGAGCGGCTGCGGGCGGAGGCCGCCGAGACGGTGGGCTCCGCCCAGCAGGCGGCGGAGCGCATCAGGTCCGAGGCCGAGAAGGTCAGGGCGGACGCCGAGGAAGCGGCAGAGCGGATGCGCAGCGATGCGCGGACCGAGGCCGACCGGCTGCTCGACGAGGCGCGCGAGGCGGCGTCCAAGCGCCGTGCGGACGCGGCGGAGCAGGCGGACCAGCTGATGGCGAAGGCCCAGGAGGAGGCCCTGCTCGCGGCGACCCGGGCGGAGGAGCAGGCCGACACGATGGTCGGCGCGGCGCGCAAGGAGGCCGAGCGGCTGGTCGCGGAGTCGACGATCGAGGGCAATTCCCTGGTGGAGAAGGCCCGTACGGACGCCGACGAGCTGCTCGTCGGGGCCCGCAGGGACGCCACCGCCATAAGGGAGCGGGCGGAGGAGCTGCGCGCTCGCGTGGAGAGCGAGATCGAGGAGCTGCACGAGCGGGCCCGGCGGGAGACGTCCGAACAGATGCGGACGGCCGGCGAGCGTGTCGACAAGCTGGTGAAGGCGGCGACGGAGCAGCAGGCTGAGGCAGAGGCGAAGGCCAAGGCGATGGTCTCCGACGCGAGTTCCGAGGCCGGCAAGGTCCGGCTCGCCGCGGTGAAGAAGGCCGAGGGGCTGCTCAAGGAGGCCGAGCGGAAGAAGGCCGAGCTGGTACGGGACGCCGAGCGGGTGCATGCCGAGGCGGAGGCCGAGGCGAAGCGTCTGGTCGACGAGGGGCAGCGCGAGCTCGATGTGCTGGTACGCCGCCGTGAGGACATTCAGGCCGAAATCTCCCGTGTCCAGGACGTACTTGAGGCGTTGGAGTCTTTTGAGGCACCTGCCGGGGGCGGCAAAACGGCACCGAACAGCGGCTCTGCCGCGGGTGCGGTCAAAGCGGGCGCGGCGGCGGGCGGGAATCGTTCGGGTGGCAAGTCCTCCGAGGGGTAGCCAAGACCCCCAGTCAAGTGCTTCACGCGGGTGTTCACCCCTGCGGGTGGCAAGCGGTCCGGCAGTTAGCCACTCAAAAGGGGTGTCATTCTCCAGATCAAACCGGCATTGGCTCGATGACACGCCGCTCGGGCCCCTAGGATTCCCCCTATCACCTCACCGGTCTCATTCGACAGGAACCTCATGAGCGACACTTCCTCCCCATTCGGCTTCGAGCTCGTGCGGCGTGGTTACGACCGCGGTCAGGTGGACGACCGCATTACCAAACTCGTCGCCGACCGTGACAGCGCTCTGGCCCGAATCACTGCTCTGGAAAAGCGCATCGAGGAGCTTCACCTCGAGACGCAGAACGCCCAGGCCCAGGTGAGCGACGCGGAGCCGTCGTACGCCGGTCTCGGTGCGCGCGTCGAGAAGATCCTCCGTCTTGCCGAGGAGGAGGCGAAGGACCTGCGCGAGGAGGCCCGTCGCGCCGCCGAACAGCACCGCGAGCTCGCCGAGTCCGCCGCCCAGCAGGTGCGCAACGATGCCGAATCGTTCGCCTCGGAGCGCAAGGCGAAGGCCGAGGACGAGGGCGTACGGATCGTCGAGAAGGCCAAGGGTGACGCCTCGACGCTCCGCACCGAGGCTCAGAAGGACGCGCAGCAGAAGCGCGAGGAGGCGGACGCGCTCTTCGAGGAGACCCGCGCCAAGGCCGCCCAGGCCGCCGCGGACTTCGAGACGAACCTGGCCAAGCGCCGCGAGCAGTCCGAGCGCGACCTGGCTTCGCGTCAGGCCAAGGCCGAGAAGCGTCTGGCCGAGATCGAGCACCGCGCCGAGCAGCTCCGCCTGGAGGCCGAGAAGCTTCGTACGGACGCGGAGCGCCGCGCCCGTCAGACGGTGGAGACCGCGCAGCGCCAGGCCGAGGACATCGTGGCCGACGCCAACGCCAAGGCCGACCGGATCCGCAGCGAATCGGAGCGCGAGCTGGCGGCGCTCACCAACCGCCGCGACTCGATCAACGCGCAGCTGACCAACGTCCGCGAGATGCTGGCCACGCTGACCGGTGCGGCTGTTGCCGCCGCCGGTGCCCCCGCCGACGACGAGCCGATCACCCGCGGCGTCCCGGCGCAGCAGACCCGCTGACCGCCGGCACGCGTACGACGCAATCAGGCCCAATAGGCCCCCTGCCATTCCGGTGGCGGGGGGCTTTCTGCGCCCTTGGCGCGGCCGCACGATCGAGCCGACGGGGCTGACGGGGGCTGACGGGGCGTTACGGCGACAAACTGACCGTCGGGCGCGCTCCTGGACGCGAAGGCCATTCACGGCGGCCACAGCGCGTACAACTCGGAATGGACCAAGATCAAATCGGTCCAGTCCACGGTACGGACACTCAGCCTCTCCGCAATCGCCACAATCGCCCTCGGTGTACTGATCAGTATTCTTTCCAGGAACGAATTCAAGGACATGAGCGCGGAGGGCAAGCTCACCTTCGATCCGACGTTCGTGAGTTTCGCGGGAACGAGTCTTGGGCAGCCTGCAATGATCGTTTTCGGTGTGCTGGTGGTGTCCAACGAATACAGCACCGGAATGATCAGGACGTCCCTCGCCGCCGTCCCGCAGCGCGGCACCTTCCTCTTCAGCACCCCGGGCGTGCTGCGCGCGGTGATCGGCGGCGGCCTGTACATGACCCTCATCGCACTCTTCTCGATGGGCGTGGCCGCCATGCTGCGCAGCCCGAGGCTCGCGCGGGACGCGTAATCCGGCTCTCCGGTCACGGTTCGGTGCCGTGTCCGGCTTGGCCGGAACCGTCAGCGCGCGGTTATCCTCCTAACTCTTACGGGGGCGCGTTCGGCCATCTGGTCACAGCCCCGACCGACCACCCGACCTGTCGATGGGGCTGCAGAATGATCGAGGCAGTCGGCCTGACGAAGCGCTACGGCGCCAAGACGGCCGTGTACAACCTTTCCTTCCAGGTGCGCCCGGGCACAGTGACTGGCTTCCTGGGCCCCAACGGCTCCGGCAAATCCACCACCATGCGCATGATCCTCGGGCTCGACGAGCCCACCGAGGGTCATGTCACCGTCGGCGGTCACCCCTTCCGCAAGCTCCCCAACGCTCCCCGCCAGGTGGGTGCCCTCCTCGACGCCAAGGCCGTGCACGGCGGGCGCAGCGCGCGCAGTCATCTGCTCTCGCTGGCGCAGCTCTCCGGCATCCCGGCCCAGCGGGTCGACGAGGTGCTCGGGGTGGTCGGCCTCCAGGACGTCGCCAAGCGGCGCTCCAAGGGCTTCTCGCTGGGCATGGGGCAGCGCCTGGGCATCGCCGCCGCACTGCTCGGCGACCCGCAGGTGCTGCTCTTCGACGAGCCGGTCAACGGTCTCGACCCCGAGGGCATCCTCTGGGTCCGCAACCTGATGAAGACGCTGGCGTCCGAGGGTCGTACGGTCTTCGTGTCCAGCCACCTCATGAGCGAAATGGCGGTCACGGCCGACCACTTGATAGTGATCGGACGCGGGCAGCTGCTCGCCGACATGAGCGTCAAGGACTTCATCTCCGCCAACTCCGCGGACTTCGCCCGGGTGCGGACGCCGCAGACCGAGCCGCAGCAGCGCGAGAAGCTGTCCGCCGTACTCTCCGAGGCGGGCGGGCACGTCATGAACGAGCAGGACGGAGCCCTGCGCGTCACCGGGCTGCCGCTGCCGCGCATCAGCGACCTCGCGCACGGCGCCGACGTACGGCTGTGGGAGCTCTCGCCGCACCAGGCCTCGCTGGAAGAGGCGTACATGCGGATGACGCAGGGCGCGGTGGACTACCGCTCGACGGCCGACCAGCTGGCCGGCTTCCAGCAGCCGCAGCAGCCCGCCGGGTACGCCCAGCCCGCACAGGCGCCGCAGGAGGGCTGGTACGCCCCGCCGCCGCCCCAGGCCGGCGGACAGCCCTTCGGTGGTGCCCCCGCGCCGGGCCAGGCGCCCGCGCCGGTCCACAACCCGTACGCGGCGGCTCCCGCCGCGCCGTACGCCGCACAGCCCGCCTTCGCGCCGCCCCAGCCCACCGCACAGCCCGCCGCACCGGCAGCGCCGCCCGCGGGTACGCCCGGCGCAGACCTGACCAAGAGCGACAGCCCCGAGGACGCCCGATGACGACCCCGTACCAGCAGCAGGCCCCGCAGCAGTACCAGCAGCAGGGCGTCGCTTCGTACATCTCGCCGATCCCGGTGCGCAAGGCGAGCCTGGGTGACGCGCTCGCCTCCGAGTGGACCAAGATCCGTTCCGTGCGCTCCACGGTCTGGACGCTCGGCGTGATGATCGTGCTCGTCCTCGGCATCGGCGTGCTCTCGACGGTGGCCGTCGGCTCCTCGGGCGCCGACCTCGGCGAGACCCCGGTCCTCAGCCTCGGCTTCTTCGGCGTACTGCTCGGCAGCATCCCGGTGATCACGCTCGGCGTGATGACCGTCGCCTCCGAGTACACGACGGGCATGATCCGTACGACCCTGACGGCGTGCCCCAGCCGCTCCCGTGTGCTGGCCGCAAAGGCGATCGTCTTCTTCCTGCTGTCCTTCGTCATCACGCTGGTGACGACGGCGATCGTCGGAGCGCTCCAGACCGGTGCACTGGACGGCGTCGCGCCGACCGGTGAGGACTGGCTGCGCGCGACGGTCGGCGTCAGCCTCTACATCGCGACGCTGGGCCTGCTGTCGCTCGCCGTCGGCTCGCTCATCCGCCACTCGGCTGGCGCGATCACCATCATGATCGGTGTCGTACTGCTGCCGCTGGTGCTGGCGATGTTCATGTTCTCCGAGACGCTGGCCGACCTTCAGCAGGCGCTCTTCGAGTACTCGATCCCCAACCAGCTCGGTGTCTTCTACGACGCCTCGGTCACCCAGTCGGGGCCGTCCGGCTGGGACCCGCTGTGGATCCTGCTTGGCGTGACGGCGGCGGCGCTCGGCGGCGCCTTCCTCGCCCTGGAAAAGCGCGACGTGTAACTGCGCCTACTGCCCTAGGGGGTGTCCGGTCGGTCTCCGCGGCGTCCACGGAGACCGACCGGACACCCCCTAGTGTCCTGCGCCAATAGTTGATCGTTAGTTGTTGTGTGACTTCTGCTGCTGGTGCGTCAGTTCCTCGTCGGGGCCCGAAGCTGGAACCGCTGCTGCTCTGTGATGAGGAGCGGGCGGTGTTGGAGCGGTGGACGCGTCGGGCGACGTCGGCCCAGGCGCTGGCCCTGCGCGCACGGATTGTGCTGGCGTGCGCGGGGCCGGAGGTGCCGCCGATCGTGGCGGTCGCCCGGGATCTGCGGGTGACCGCGGACACGGTCCGCAAGTGGCGGCGGCGGTTCCTCGCCGAGCGGCTGGACGGGCTGGTGGACGAGCCCCGCCCCGGCCGGCCGCCCAGCATCAGCATCGACCAGGCGGAGTCGGTCGTGGTCACGACGCTGGAGGACCTCCCGAAGAACGCCACCCACTGGTCGCGTAAGTCGATGGCGGACCGCAGCGGTCTGTCGAAGTCCACCGTCGGCCGGATCTGGCGGAAGTTCCAGCTCAAGCCGCACCTGGCGGACACGTTCAAGCTGTCGACGGACCCGTTGTTCGTGGAGAAGGTCTACGACGTCGTCGGCCTGTACTTCAACCCGCCCGAGGGCGCGGTGGTGCTCTCGGTGGACGAGAAGTCCCAAATTCAGGCGCTGGACCGGTCCCAGCCGGTCCTGCCGATAATGCCCGGGATGCCCGAACGGCGCACCCACGACTACGTCCGCAACGGCCTGACCACCTTGTTCGCCGCTTTCGATGTCGCCACCGGTGAGGTCATCAGCGCCCTGCACCGCCGGCACCGGGCGGCCGAGTTCAAGAAGTTCCTGGTCAGGATCGACAAGGAGGTCCCCGCACATCTCCAGGTCCACCTGATCTGTGACAACTACGGCACCCACAAGACCCCGGCGATCAGAACGTGGCTGGCCAAACACCCCCGTTTCCAGCTGCATTTCACCCCGACCGGCTCCTCGTGGATCAACCAGGTCGAGCGGTGGTTCGGCTTCCTGGCCGACCAGATGATCCGTCGCGGCGCACACAAGAACGTCCAAGCCCTCGAAGCCGACATCCGCAAGTGGGTCAAGAACTGGAACGAAGACCCCAAGCCGTTCATCTGGACCAAGACAGCCGAGGAGATCCTCGCCTCGCTCGCCCGTTTCTGCCGACGAATCTCCGGCGCAGGACACTAGTGGCGCGGGGCGTTACGGGACCGCTGCACCCTGGAGGTGCGGCGGTCCTTCGCGTTCCAGCAGGCCTTGTGCCAGTGCCGCCGGTCGTCCACGCCGCCGTACTCGGACCAGGCGACCAAGTGCGGTACTCCGGAAGGGATCTCCTGGTCGCAGCCGGGGCAGCGGTAGCGCTTGCCCGCCGCGCTCGCGCCGGCCACGTGGCGCACGGACCACTGCTCGCCCTGCCACGACTCGCTGCTCTGCAGCCCGAATCTGTCACCTGCCGCTGCTCCGCTGTCGAGCTCGTTCGGCTTCTCGCCACCCTTGGGGCGGTTGCGGCGCGGGGACACGTAGAACCTCACGGGTCAGATCGGACTGGTTTCCCCCAGCCTAGGGCCATCCGACAGGGGTACGCGTACCGCACGGCAGGAGAGCCGGACGTACACCGGAGCCGGTTTACCGGAAAATCGCAACAACTTCCGTCGCACCCGTGCCTTTGGCACGTGTCACACGTTGTTGCCGGTAAGGGGGATGCCGCGTCGGCCGCAAGGAGGCAGAAGGCGATGCGCGTTGGAACTTTTGTACTGGCGGCCCAGTTTCCGGGTCAGGGCCAGGGGGAGGCACTGCACCGGGCGGTGCGGTCGGCCGAAGTGGCCGAGGAATCCGGACTGGACTCGGTCTGGCTCGCCGAACACCACTTCGTACCGTACGGCGTGTGTCCGTCCGCCGTGACCCTTGCCGCATTTCTGCTCGGCCGTACCCGGCGCATCCGCGTGGGTACGGCGGTCAGTGTCCTGCCGACCGCGCATCCGGTCGCCCTCGGCGAGCAGGCGGCGCTGCTGCACCTCACCTCCGGCGGGCGCTTCACGCTCGGCATCGGGCGGGGCGGGCCGTGGGTGGACCTGGAGGTGTTCGGCTCGGGCCTTTCGGCGTACGAGCAGGGGTTCCCGGAGTCACTGGACCTGCTGCTGCGATGGCTGCGCGAGCCGCGCGTCGAGGCCAGCGGAGAGCGGTTCAACTTTCGCCAAGTCGCCGTCGTACCAAGGCCGGACGAGCTGCTGGACGACACGGCGACGGACGGCCCGGAGACCGTCCTCGCCTGCACCTCGCCCAAAAGCGTGCGGCTGGCAGCCGAGCGCGGCCTGCCGATGCTGCTCGGCATGCACTGCGGCGACCAGGACAAAGCGGAGATGGTGGCCCTGTGGCGTACGCAGGCGCTCGCGGCGGGGCACGACCCGGACAAGGTCGCCACGGCGGGCCATGTGTCGGCCGGACTGGCCCAGATCGCGGACCGCGCGACGGACGCCACGGAGATGCTCACCAAGTCGATGCCCGGCTGGCTCAAACGGGGTCTCGACGCCCATGTCACGGTCGACGGACGGCACCGGGCAATGCGGGACCCCGTCGCCTACACAGAAATGCTGTGCGAGCTGCACCCGGTGGGGCCGCCGCGGCTGGCCGCGGACCGGCTGGCGGCGACGGCCGAGCGTACGGGCATCACGCGCTTCGCACTGCTCGCCGAGGGGTCGGGCGACCTGGCGACCACCGAGGAGAACGTTCGGCGGCTGGGGTCCGAGGTGCTGCCGCTCCTGGCGTGATGGAATGCTGCCGCTCCGTACTGGACGTACCTCCCGCAATCCGGAGCGGCAGCACTGCCTCAGCAGTCCCGCAGTTCCGGAGACTGGTTGAGGAGCTGGCCCCTGATCGAGGTGAAGCGGGCGTGCCGCTCGTCCGAGGTGGAGTCCAGCGGGAACACCGCTACGCGGTGGCAGTTCTGGAATGCAAGACGTACGCCGAAGTGCCGCTGCAGCGCACCGCGAATCGCGTCACTCGCGAGTGCACGCAGCAACTGACCACGTGCCTGCTCGTCCGGCGGGGGCGTCTGGTTGTCGGCGAACTCGCCACCGTCGACCTTCAGCTGAGCCACCAGAGAGCTGATCATCTCCCATGCGTAAGGCAGGGAGGTCCGGACGCAGTCGACGAATGCGGCTTCGTCGACATCGCCTCGCTCGGCCTGTTCCAACAGTGCCGGTGAGACGTCGAGCGACATGGGTTCTCCTCTCGCGACCCCGCGGAGCGAGGTCTTACGGGCAGGGAAGGCGGGCGACGACGCAGAGTGCACGCACGACGACCTCCTGCATCCACGGTAAGCGCGTGTCCGGGCCCGCACCAGGAGATTGGGAACACAACCAGCCAACAACGAACGGGGTCTTACTGGGCGAATCGCGTAGAGCACGGGTCGTCGAGTAGCGTTGCGCCCCATGCGTCTCGTCATTGCCCGCTGCTCCGTGGACTACGCGGGCCGGCTCACCGCCCATCTGCCCTCCGCGCCCCGTCTGATCTTGGTGAAGGCGGACGGCAGCGTCTCGATTCACGCCGACGACAGGGCGTACAAACCGCTCAACTGGATGTCGCCGCCCTGCACCCTCAAGGAGGGCACCGGGGACGACGCCGGTGTCTGGACGGTGATCAACAAGGCGGGCGAGAAATTGATCATCACGATGGAGGAGATCCTCCACGACTCCTCGCACGAGCTGGGTGTGGACCCCGGACTCGTCAAGGACGGCGTGGAAGCGCACCTCCAGGAGCTCCTCGCCGACCGCATAGAGACCCTCGGCGAGGGCTACACCCTGATCCGACGTGAATACCCCACCGCCATCGGCCCCGTGGACATCCTGTGCCGCGACGCGAACGGGGCGACCGTGGCGGTCGAGCTGAAGCGGCGCGGCGACATCGACGGCGTCGAGCAGCTCACCCGCTACCTCGAACTCCTCAACCGGGACCCGCATCTGGCGCCGGTACGGGGCGTTTTCGCGGCCCAGGAGATCAAGCCGCAGGCGCGCGTACTGGCAACGGACCGCGGGATCGGCTGCGTGGTCCTGGACTACAACGCGATGCGCGGCATCGAGGACGACAAGCTCCGCCTCTTCTAGAGGCCCGCTACGTCGAACGCCGGACGGGCTGGATGTTCCAGCCCGTCCGGCGTTCGAGGTAGCAGGGTCCGGGGGCGGCGCCCCCGCCCCTAGATCACCGCACTGGACGAAGGCGACCCCGCCCCGGACTCCGGCGCCGACTCGGTCGCCGACGCACTCGACGAAGCCGGCGCGCTGGCCGAATCCGAGGTGTCCGGCGGAGGCGTCGACGACGACGTGGACGGCGTAGGACTGGTCGTGGTCGGCGGAGGCGTCGACGGCGGCCTGCTGCTGGACGTCGGAGGACTCGGCGGCGGCGTGGTCCGGGGCGGCGTGGAACCGCCCCCGCCCGGCCGGGTGGACCCACTCGACGACGGCGGCTTGCTCCCCGGCGTCGAGGGATCGTCGTCCGTCGGCTTGCCGCTCGTGGACGGGTCCCCAGGGGCCCCGCTGTCCCCGCTGTGCCCCGGGTCGGGCTGTCCGGACGTACCGGGGCCCGCGGGGACGCCGGGGTCGCCGGGGCGCTTCGTCGAGCCGGGGGTCGGCTCGTCGGCCGGCAGGCCATCTAGACCGTCGTCCTCGTTGGCCGACTGCTCGGACGTGACCCTGTTCGGCGGCGCTTCGTCGTCGGATGTCGCGCCGAGCGTCACCACGGTGCCGAGTACGGCGACGAGCAGTGCGCCCGCGCCCGCGGCGACCATGTTGCGCCGGGCGCCGCTGAGCAGGGCGCGAGGACCACCGCCCCCATCGCCCGCTTCGGAGCGGTGCGCGACCAACGTGCTGTCCTCGCCGCCCAGTTGGACCCGTTCGGGCAGCATGAACGGTGCGGCCGCAGCGGGCACTCCGCCGGGCGGTGAAGCCGATTCCTCGTAGCGCGCGGCCGGCACCTCCTCGCCTGCGGGCGTACGAGCGCCAAGAGCCGGAGCTCCGGCGCCGGAGCGGTCCGCGACGAGCGCGAGCGCCCTGCGCCCCGCGACCGTGCCGCTCTTGTCGGCCACGGCACCGCGCATCGCGATGGAGGCCTCCAGCTCGGCGCGGGCCCGGTCGAGGCGGCCGGTGCAGAGCGCGAGGACGCCCAACTCGTGGTGGAAGTACGCCTCTTCGGCGACCTCGCCCGCCAGTCGCGCCGCCTCCAGGCCGGTCCGCAGGGCCCGCTCCCAGGAGCCCCAGCACAGTCCGGCGGCGAAGGCGGGTGCGGCCGTACGGGCCAGCAGCACGGCGGCACTCGGATGCCCCGCCTCACTGCCCGGGACCAGCCCGCTCAGCGCCGCGAGGACGGCGTCGGCCTCCGCCACCGCACGCTCGGGCGTGACGGAGGGGTGCCCGGTCCACCAGGCGTAGTGCTGGGCGGCGGTGTGCGCCCGCTCCGTCACGTCGTCCGCGTACCCGATGGCCTCCAGCTGTACGGCCACATCGGCCGCCAGCCGGTAGCGCGAGCCGACGGGCGAGAGCAGCCCGCAGCTGAGCAGCTCGCCGAGCGCGGCGTCGGCGTGGGTGTCGCCGACGAGCGCGGGCAGGTGAGCCCGGTGCGGGACCTCGCCGCCGAGCGCGAGGGCGAAGCGCAGCGTGGCGCGGGCGGAGTCGCTCAGCCGCGATGCGAGCAGCGCGACGGGCGCCGCCCCCTCCGCGAGCGAGGGCAGGGGTACGTCGTGACCGTCCTCGGCATCGAAGGGCGCGTCGACCGGCTGCTCGTTGAAGACGCCGTACTCGTCAAAGGCGTTGGGGTCGGCGCGCAGCCGGTCGCGCTGCCGCAGCAGTGCGCCCGCCTGCACGAAGCGCATCGGCAGGCCCTCGGACTCGAACCAGAGGTCGCCGGCCCAGTTCGCCTCGTCCTCGGTGAGCGGCCGGTCCACGGCCCGCTCCAGGAGTTCCAGGCCCGCGCTGCGGCCCAGACCGCCGAGAAAGACCTCTTCGATGTGCGAGTCGGGCGAGGGGGCGGCGACGTCGGGCGTCGCGGCGAGCAGGAAGGCGCACTCGGGCGTGGCCTCCAGCAGCTCGTCGAGCGCCGCTCCGCCGAACTCCAGGTCGTCGAGGACGACGACCGCACCGATCTCGTGGACGAGGCCGAGCAGCTCCGCCCGGTCGGGCCGGTGCAGCGGCGCGCTGTATACGGCGGCGAAGAGGTCGCGGAGGAGTTCGTCGGGCGCGCGGTGGCTGCCGCAGAGCCGTACGACACCGTCGGGCGCGAGGTCGGCGCAGTCGGCGGCGACGGCGTCGAGCAGGGCCGTACGACCGGATCCGGAGGGTCCGGTCAGCCGCACGGAGCGTCCGCGCGCCAGCAGGCGTACGAGCCGCTCGCGCTCCTCCTGGCGTTCGAGGAGCGGGCGGTCGGGGACGACCGGCCCCGGCGCGATGGGCGGCTGTGCCGCGCGCAGCAGCTCGGCGCGGTCGTCGGCGGTGTGCCGTACGGGCCGCGGGGGCCGCTCTCCGGGCGGGCAGGCTTCGATCTCGCTGCCGTCGACGGGGTTGACGGTGAGCAGGAAGTCACCGGCGATGACCTGCACTGTGCGGGCGAGAGCGGGCTTGGGCGCGGGCGCCGGTGCCGCGGGCTGTTCGCCGCCCTTGAGCTGCCCCATGGCCGGTGGCAGCGCGTCCTGTGGTGGCCGACGCGATGCGTCACCGGCTTCGGTCTCGCCGAAGTGGTCGTTGTCGTGGCCGTACTCTTCCGGTCCCCGGTTCATCGGGTCCATGGTCCTAGCCCCCCAGATGCGTTGCGTGCGGATGCCCCTCCCGGCCTTTCACACGCCCGCTGTCGCTTCTGGTCCGGTGCCCGCCGTACTCGGGTTCGTCAATCGGCAGGCGACCGAACCCTAGACCTTCGCACAGTATCCAGGAACAGGTGGGGTGCCACCCCGCCCGGGACGTCACAGTCTCGTGAGGATTGTGCGTCCAGGATGGCGCATCCGCAGGCGTGGACGCCGCGCGCACTTCAGACGCGCGGCAGCGACTCGGCTTCGATGCCGCCCTCGATGGCGAGGATGCGGTGCAACCGCGTCGCCACCAGAAGGCGCTGCATCTGGGCCGGCACACCGCGCAGCACGAGCCTTCGGCCCGCCCGCCCGGCCCGCCGGTGGGCGCCCATGATGACGCCGAGTCCGGTGGCGTCCCAGGAGTCCAGCTCGGTCAGGTCGAGCACGAGGTCGCCGACTCCGTCGTCGACGGCCGAGTGCAGGACCGTACGGGCGTCCGCCGCGCTGCGGACGTCGAGGCGGCCCCCGACGACCAGCTCGACGTGGTCGCCCCTGATGTGCATATGCGCTCCCCGAGAGTGGGTCAGTTCTCCGTGTCCTGATTCCTTGCACCAACTGACTGCCGTACGGGCAAGGAAGTTGCCGTCTGTAAGCGAACCGATACCGAATTCACCCCTGGGGGTGAACCCAAGAGGGTTTGGCGCGGTTCAGTGCTTGTAGAAGCCCTGCCCGCTCTTGCGGCCGATGTCACCCGCGTCAACCATCCGGCGCATCAGCTCCGGCGGTGCGAACTTCTCGTCCTGCGACTCCGTGTAGATGTTGCTGGTGGCGTGGAGCAGGATGTCGACACCGGTCAGGTCGGCGGTGGCGAGCGGGCCCATGGCGTGTCCGAAGCCCAGCTTGCAGGCGATGTCGATGTCCTCGGCCGATGCGACGCCCGACTCGTAGAGCTTGGCGGCCTCGACGACGAGCGCCGAGATGAGGCGGGTGGTGACGAAGCCCGCGACATCGCGGTTGACCACGATGCAGGTCTTGCCGACGGACTCGGCGAACTCGCGCGTGGTGGCGAGCGTTTCGTCGCTGGTCTTGTAGCCGCGTACGAGCTCGCAGAGCTGCATCATCGGGACGGGCGAGAAGAAGTGGGCGCCGACGACCCGCTCCGGATGCTCCGTCACGGCCGCGATCTTGGTGATCGGGATGGCGGAGGTGTTGGAGGCGAGGACCGCGTCCGGCCGGACGATCTTGTCGAGGGCGCGGAAGATCTCGTGCTTGACCTCAAGCTTCTCGAAGACGGCCTCGACGACGATGTCGGCGTCGGCGACCGCGTCGAGGTCGGTGGTCGTGGTGATGCGGCCGAGCGCGACTTCGGCGTCCGCGGCCTCCAGCTTGCCCTTCGAGACGAACTTGTCGTACGAGGCCTTGATGCCGTCGCGGCCGCGGGTCAGTGCGGCGTCGGTGACATCGCGCAGGACGACGTCCCAGCCCGCCTGCGCCGAGACCTGCGCGATACCGGACCCCATGAGTCCGGCTCCGATGACGGCGAGCTTCCTGGCCACGACACACCCCTTGATTTCTTTGGCCTCAACGCCTGTCCACCACAGGCTCTCCGGCGGAGATTAGCGTCCGTGAGGGGCCGAGAGGAGGCGAAGAGATGCGCGTCACGTCTCAAATGACGGACATCACACTGGTACGCCTCATTCGGCGGCTCGCACTGCGTAGTTGAGCGCCTTGTCGCTCAGCAGCTCCTCCATCTCGTCGATGAGGACAAGCGCTTCCCGGGACACCGCGGCGGCCTTGCGCCCGGCCACGATCTCGCGCCCGATCCACCCCATCAGCATCGAGTGCAGCAACGACAGCTGGCCGGCCACCAGCACCGGCAGCGGGTCGTCCGCTTGGGCCCCGGCCACCTCGCGCAGCGTCTGCTCCAGGTCCTCCAGCTGCTCCTGCTGGATGGCCCAGAGCCGTGATCTGAGGCTCTGCGCCTCCTGTACAACGCGCATGAAGTCGCCGTAGCCGTCGAAGAGCCCGATGGACGGCGAGACGTTCTCGACGGCCTCGCGCAGTTCGCGCAGTACGGCGGCGGTCGCGGACTCCCCCTTGTGGCGGGCGCGTACGTAGCGGGAGAGCCGGTCGACGATTCCCTTGCTCCGGTCGAGGAAGAGGTCCTCCTTGGCCGGGAAGTAGTTGTAGACGGTGTTGACGGAGACGTTCGCGACCTCGGCGATCTCCGCGATGGTGACCGCGTCGAAGCCTCGCTCCAGGAACAGGCCGGTGGCCATGTCCGAGATGAGCTGCCTGGTCTGCCGTTTCTTCCGCTCTCTGAGTCCCTCAGCCATGCCTCCATCCTAACTTCCTTGGCCTCGATGAAAACTTAGGGTGATTGCAAAGTTCAAGTGACCCTGCTTTTCTTGGGTCATGGCAATCATCAGCACGTCCGGCCTCACCCGGACCTTCACCACCAAGGCGGGCCCCGTCGAGGCCGTCCGCGGCATCGATCTGACCGTGCAGCCGGGCGAGATCCTCGGTTTCCTCGGCCCCAACGGCGCCGGCAAGACCACCACCCTGCGGATGCTCACGACGCTGCTCCCGCCGACCGGCGGCGCCGCGACGGTCGCGGGCTGCGATCTGCTCCGCGACCCCGCGGGCGTACGGAGCAGGATCGGTTACGTCGCCCAGTCCGGCGGCGTGGACGTCAACGTCTCCGTACGCGAGGAACTCGTCACCCAGGGCCGCCTCTACCGCCTCCCGAAGGCCGAGGCCGCCGCACGCGCCGACGAACTGGCCCGCGACCTCGGCCTCACTGACCTGATGGATCGCAAGTGCGGCGCACTGTCCGGCGGCCAGCGGCGACGGCTCGACATCGCGATGGGCCTCATCCACCGCCCCGAGGTGCTCTTCCTCGACGAACCGACGACCGGGCTCGACCCGGGCAGCCGGGCCGACCTGTGGAACCTGGTCCGCCGGATCCGCTCCGAGCAGGGCACCACCGTCTTCCTCACCACGCACTACCTCGACGAGGCCGACGAGCTCTCCGACCGCCTCGTCGTCGTCGACAAGGGCCTGATCGTCGCCGACGGCACACCGACCGCGCTCAAGCTCCGGTACGGCGGCTCGCTCGACGCGCCCCTCCAGGACACCTTCCTCGCCATCACGGGCCGCAGCGCCGCGCCCGCCGATGCCACCCCCGTAGCCGTCTAGGAGCCCTCCCTCATGTCCGCACTTCTCTCCGACACGGCACTGATCTTCGGCCGGTACGCCCGCCAGACCCTGGCATCGAAGTTCCAGATCCTCTTCGGCGTACTGATGCCACTCCTCTACCTGCTCTTCTTCGGACCCCTCCTGACTGATCTGCCGCTCGGCTCCCGGGGCGACTCCTGGCAGATCCTCGTTCCGGGTCTGCTGCTCCAACTGGGCCTTTTCGGCGCGTCGTTCTCCGGATTCGCGATCATCATCGAGAAGCAATTCGGGGTGGTCGAGCGGATGCGCGTCACGCCGGTCAGCCGGCTCGCGCTGCTGCTGGGCCGGATTCTGCGCGATGCGGCGCTCTTCGTCTTCCAGGCAGTGCTGCTGGTACTGGCCGCGCTGGTCATGGGTCTGCGTGCGCCCCTCGGCGGCGTCCTGATCGGCTTCGCGTTCGTGGCCGTACTGGCGGCCGCGCTCGCCTCGCTGTCGTACGCGCTCGCGCTGAACGTCTCCAAGGCGCAGGAATTCGGGCCGGTCGTCAACGCGCTGTCGATGCCGTCGATGCTGCTCTCCGGCCTGATGCTGCCGATGGCGCTGGCGCCGGGGTGGCTGGACGTCCTGTCGCACTTCATGCCGTTCCGCTATCTGGTGGACGCGGTACGGGCCGGGTATGTGGGCGACTACGCGAGTACGGCGATGCTGTACGGCGTACTCGTGGCGATCGCCTTCGTGCTGGTCTCCGTGACAGTGGGCACACGCGTCTTCCAGAAAGCCGGAGCCTAACTAGGCTGGCCACATGGTCAATCTGACGCGCATCTATACCCGTACCGGCGACAAGGGCACCACCGCCCTGGGCGACATGAGCCGCACCGCCAAGACCGATCTGCGGATCTCGGCGTACGCCGACGCGAATGAGGCGAATGCCGTCATTGGGACGGCGATCGCGCTGGGGCAGCTCGACGAGGCGGTCGTGAAGGTCCTGGTCCGGGTCCAGAACGATCTGTTCGACGTGGGCGCGGACCTGTCGACGCCGGTCGTCGAGGACCCCAAGTACCCGCCACTGCGGGTGGAGCAGTCGTACATCGACAAGCTGGAGGCGGACTGCGACCACTTCCTGGAGCAGCTGGAGAAGCTGCGCAGCTTCATCCTGCCGGGCGGCACGCCGGGCGCGGCGCTGCTGCACCAGGCGTGCACGGTCGTACGGCGGGCTGAGCGGTCGACGTGGGCGGCGTTCGAGGTCCACGGCGAGGTCATGAACCCGCTGACCGCGACGTACCTGAACCGGCTGTCGGACCTGCTCTTCATCCTGGCGCGGGTGGCGAACAAGGAGGTCGGGGACGTGCTGTGGGTGCCGGGCGGCGAGCGGTAGGGGGCGTGCCTGCGGCGGGGAATCAGCGCGCCCCCGCCGGCTCCCGCTTCGGGAATAGTGTGTAGCTCCCGGCGATAATCACGTTGATGCCGATCACGAACAGCATCTTCTGCTGCCACATCCGCAGCGAGCCGACGTCACCGTCACCCCCCACGTACCAGACCGCCGCCTGCAGCAGCCCCGACGCGATCACCGCAGCGAGAATCCACTGCCCCGCGACCTTCCACTCATGAACCGCCCGCGCCGTCCCGTACTTCGGCGCCCGCACCGGCGCAGGCCCGCCCGCGAAGCGGTGAGCGACCCTGGCGTCGACCCACTTGATGGTGCGATGGCCCAGCGCCACCGTGAAGCCGATGTAGACCGCCGCGAGCCCGTGCTTCCAGTCCGGCTCGGCGCCGTTCTTCAGGTCGACGGCCGTCACCACGAGCAGTACGACCTCCAGCAGCGGCTCCATGAGCAGTACGGCCGCCCCCGTGCGCGGCATCTTCGCCAGGTAGCGCAGGGCCAGTCCCCCGGCCAGCAGCACCCAGAAGCCGACTTCGCAGATGATGATCAGCGTGACGATCACGGATCGCTCCTCCCGTTACGCTTCAACCCTCCCGTCCCCAGGACCGTGATTCGTCGTCGCCAGTGACGAACCCGCACTGCATCCTTCGATGTAGCCGACGCTCACCCCGGGCGGCGACGACATGCCCGTCCGTACCGTGTTGGATGGTCGAGTGATCCGGTTCCCCCGCCCCCACCGCGACGGCATCCTCCTCGGGGTGACCGGCCTGCTCGGCGGCGTTCTGCTGTGGGGCCTCGGGCTGCACACCACCGACTTCCGCGAACTCCTGCCGTCCTGGGTGACCCTCGTGCCGCTCACGGTGATGGCCTTCCTGGAGCTGCTGCGCAGGTCGTGCCCCCGTACGGCGCTGATCGTCGGCACGGTCGCGTTGATCGCGGACCAGTTCACCCACGGCAACCTGGCGACCGTCATCATGTTCACGGACGTGATGTACGCCGCCGTGGTGTACGGAACCCCGGCGTCCGCCCGCCGGATCCCCGTGACCACCGGGCTGATCACCGTCGCCATCACGATCGCCGCACTCGCCTGGCTCCGCCGGCCCGAAGCCCTGCTCATCGGTGTCGTCACCGGCCTGGTGTCCTTCGCTCCCGCCCTCACCGGCGCCACCCTGCGCAACCACCGCGAGGCCGCGGAAGCAGCACGCCTGCGGGCCGAACAGACCGCGCTGCTGGCCGAGATCGACCGTAACCAGGCCATAGCGGCCGAGCGCTCACGGATGGCGCGCGAGCTGCACGACATGGTCGCCAACCACCTCTCCGCGATCGCGATCCACTCCACGGCCGCCCTGTCCATCGGGGAGCCGAAGGCGTCGACCGACGCCCTCACGGTCATCCGCGAGAACAGCGTTCAGGGACTGTCGGAGATGCGCAGGCTCATCGGCCTGCTCCGCGACAGCAGTGGCGACCAGGAACCGGCCGTCGCCCCGGCGCTCGACGGCCTGGAGGCCCTGCTGGAAAAGGCGCGCACGTTCGGCGGCGACAGCGGTCTCGTCTTCGTCCTCGACGACGGCCGCGAGTCCGGCGGCCGCCTGCCGGCGCCGGTCGAGATGGCGGCGTACAGGATCGTCCAGGAGTCGCTGACCAACGCACTCAAGCACGCCTCCCCCGGCACGGTCACCGTGGCGCTCACGCACACCGACCGGCTGCTGACGGTGCTGGTCACCAGCCCGTACGGTGAGCGCCCCGGTCCGCGCGCACCCGGTTCGGGGGCGGGCCTGGTGGGGATGCAGGAGCGGGTGACGCTGCTCGACGGGGAACTGGAGGCGGGCCCCGTCACGGCCGGGGACGGCACAAAGATCTGGCAGGTACGGGCGGAACTGCCCGCAGAGGACGATACGGAGCTGTCCGCATGACGATTCGGGTACTGGTCGCAGAGGACCAGGCAGCCGTAAGGGCGGGCCTCGTGCTCATCCTGGGCAGCGCGCAGGACATCGAGGTCGTCGGGGAGGCGGCCGACGGCGAGGCGGCGGTCCGTCTGGCGCGCGAGCTGCGCCCGGATCTGGTCCTGATGGATGTGCAGATGCCGCGCCTGGACGGGGTCTCGGCGACCCGGCAGGTGGTGGCCGAGCAGCTCGCCGACGTACTGATGCTGACCACCTTCGACCTCGACGAGTACGTCTTCGGGGCGCTGCGCGCGGGCGCATCCGGCTTCCTGCTGAAGAACACCGATGCCAAGGATCTGATCGAGGCGGTACGTACGGTGGCGCGTGGCGAGGGCCTCATCGCGCCCGCCGTCACCCGCCGGCTGATCGCCGAGTTCGCCGCGCCCGCGCCCGTACGCTCCCCCGACGCGCCCGATCCCGCGGTTCTCGACGTCCTCACGCGGCGGGAGCGGGAGGTGCTCTCGTGTCTGGGCGAGGGCCTGTCGAATGCGGCGATCGCGCTGCGGCTGACGATGGCCGAGGCCACGGTGAAGACGCATGTGAGCCGACTGCTGGGGAAGCTGGAGCTGCGCAGCCGGGTGCAAGCCGCCGTACTCGCGCAGGAGTTGGGCATCTGAACTCCCGGTGACCGCGAGACCGATTCCTATGGTCCAGACCTCTTGACGATTGGTCCAGACCTTCCTACGCTCACCGCACCGCAGTGGTGAGCGTGTCATGACAACGAGTGCTCACCGAGCAGCGGCGCAGGTCCTATCCCCGTTCACCGCCGGACCTCTCTCTCGGGAGCACCCTTGAGTACAACTACCCCCCTCCGCACGCGCTTCAGAACCAGAGCCGCAGCCGGACTGACCGCGCTCGTCGTGCCCCTCGCCGCGATGGTCGGCCTGGCCTCCCCCGCCGAGGCCGCCGCATCGGCCACCGCCTCGTACACCAAGGTCTCGGACTGGGGCACCGGTTTCGAGGGCAAGTGGACGGTGAAGAACACCGGAACCACCACCCTCAGCACCTGGACCGTCGAGTGGGACTTCCCCACCGGTACGTCCGTCACCTCCGCCTGGGACGCCGACGTCACCAACTCCGGCAACCACTGGACCGCCAAGAACAAGAGCTGGGGCGGCAACCTGGCCCCCGGCGCCAGCGTCAGTTTCGGCTTCAACGGCACCGGCGCCGGCTCCCCCGCCGGCTGCAAGCTGAATGGAGGCTCCTGCGACGGCGGCTCGGTGCCCGGCGACAACCCGCCGTCCGCACCCGGCACCCCCTCCGCGAGCACCATCACCAATACGTCGGTGAGCCTGTCCTGGACCGCGGCCACCGACGACAAGGGCGTCAAGAACTACGACGTACTGCGCGACGGCGCCAAGGTCGCGACCGTCACCGGCACGTCGTACAACGACAGCGGCCTGACCGCGGGCACCGACTACTCGTACACGATCCAGGCCCGCGACACCGCCGACCAGACGGGCCCCGTCAGCGGCGCCCGCGCGGTCAAGACCACCGGCGGCGGCACCGACCCGACCCCCGGCCCGGGTGACCAGGTCAAGCTGGGCTACTTCACCGAGTGGGGCATCTACGGGCGCAACTACCACGTGAAGAACCTGGACACCTCCGGCTCCGCCGGGAAGATCACGCACATCAACTACTCGTTCGGCAACGTCCAGGGTGGCAAGTGCACCATGGGCGACAGCTTCGCGGCGATCGACAAGGCGTACACCGCCGACCAGAGCGTCGACGGCAAGGCCGACACCTGGGACCAGCCGCTGCGCGGCAACTTCAACCAGCTGCGCAAGCTCAAGGCGAAGTACCCGAACCTCAAGGTGCTGTGGTCGTTCGGCGGCTGGACCTGGTCCGGCGGCTTCACCGAGGCCGTCAAGAACCCGGCCGCGTTCGCCGACTCCTGCTACAAGCTGGTGGAGGACCCGCGCTGGGCCGACGTCTTCGACGGCATCGACCTCGACTGGGAGTACCCGAACGCCTGCGGTCTGTCCTGCGACACCAGCGGCCCGGCCGCGTTCAAGACCATGATGCAGGCGATGCGCGGCAAGTTCGGTACGAACAACCTGGTCACCGCGGCCATCACCGCCGACGCCTCGGCCGGCGGCAAGATCGACGCCACCGACTACGCCGGAGCGGCCGCGTACTCCGACTGGTACAACGTGATGACGTACGACTTCTTCGGCGCCTGGGCGGCCAAGGGCCCGACGGCCCCGCACTCCCCGCTGACCTCGTACAGCGGCATCCCGCAGGCCGGATTCAACTCCGCCGAAGCCATCGCCAAGCTCAAGGCCAAGGGCGTACCGGCCAAGAAGCTGCTGCTCGGCATCGGCTTCTACGGGCGCGGCTGGACCGGCGTGACGCAGAAGGAGCCGGGCGGCACGGCGACCGGCGCCGCCACCGGTACGTACGAGTCCGGCATCGAGGACTACAAGGTCCTCAAGGGCAAGTGCCCGGCCAACGGCACCGTCGCCGGCACGGCCTACGCCCACTGCGGCACCGACTGGTGGAGCTACGACACTCCCGCCACCATCGGCTCCAAGATGAGCTGGGCGAAGACGCAGGGCCTGGGAGGCGCGTTCTTCTGGGAATTCAGCGGTGACACCGCCAACGGTGAGCTGGTGACCGCGATCAACAACGGTCTGAAGTAAAAACGGTCTGAAGCAAAAAGGCCTGAAAAAGCCGGGGGGACAGGTTGCGACCTGTCCCCCCGGCTCTTTCTGTGCTCTATGCGACGTTGACTCTCTGCCCCGGAGGCGCCGCCTCCAGCCAGGCGAGGAAACCGGTCAGCGCGTCCTCGCTCATCGCCAGCTCCAGCCGGATCCCCCGGTGCACACAGCCGAGGATGATCGCGTCGGAGAGAAGCGCCAGCTCCTCCTCGCCCTCGGGGTGGCGGCGCGACAGCACCTCGATCGCCGAGCGCTCCAGCACGCGGCGCGGGCGCGGGGCGTACGAGAAGACGCGGAACCACTCGATGCGGTCCCCGCTGTAGCGGGCGACGCCGTACACCCAGCCCTTGCCCGACGTGTCGGACTCCTCGGGGGTGTTCCAGCGCAGACTGCAGTCGAAGGTGCCGCCGGAGCGCTGGATCAGCCGTCGGCGCAGTCCGAAGACAAAGAGTCCCACCAGTACCAGCGCGACTACCGAGCCGCTCACGAGCAGAGCGAGGAACATCTCCACCGACCTCCTCGCGTCATCCAGTACCAGTAAAGAGAACAGAAATTCAGCTGTATCGCCTCAGCCGCGGCCCGTCCTGGAGTACCAGTACGGGCCGCGGCTGAGTCAAATCTCTCGGCGCGGGACTCAGTGTCCCGCAACCGCGCGCAGTCGGACGGCGGCGCGGCGCTCGGCAGCGGCATCCGCCTCCGCCTTCGCCCGCTCCAGCGCCCGCTCGGCACGCGCCGGGTCGATCTCTTCCGCCAGCTCGGCGATCTCTGCGAGCAGAGACAGCTTGTTGTCGGCGAACGAGATGAACCCGCCGTGCACAGCGGCGACGACAGTGCCGCCGTCGCTCGTACGGATCGTCACCGGGCCCGACTCCAGCACACCCAGCAGCGGCTGGTGACCGGGCATGACGCCGATGTCGCCGGACGTGGTGCGCGCGACGACCAGGGAGGCCTCGCCGGACCAGACATTACGGTCCGCCGCGACCAGCTCGACGTGCAGCTCAGCAGCCAAGGTGGCTCCTCGGGTCACCACCCGGCGGTTGAGCCGGGTGTTGGGTCAATTCTAGGGGGCGTACGGAGAGGGGCGGGACGTACCCGCCCCTCTCCCACGAGTCATCTGAGTCACGTGAGTGACTCACACGATTCAGGAGACGCCGAGCTCCTTGGCCTTGGCCTTGAGGTCGTCAATGCCACCGCACATGAAGAACGCCTGCTCGGGGAAGTGGTCGTACTCGCCGTCGCAGATCGAGTTGAACGCGGCGATCGACTCGTCGAGCGGCACGTCCGAACCGTCCAGGCCGGTGAACTGCTTGGCGGCGTGGGTGTTCTGCGACAGGAAACGCTCGACGCGACGGGCGCGGTGGACAACAAGCTTGTCCTCTTCGCCCAGCTCGTCGATACCGAGGATCGCGATGATGTCCTGGAGGTCCTTGTACTTCTGCAGGATTCCCTTGACGCGGCTGGCCGCGTCGTAGTGGTCCTGCGTGATGTAGCGGGGGTCCAGGATGCGGGACGTCGAGTCCAGCGGGTCGACCGCCGGGTAGATGCCCTTCTCCGAGATCGGGCGCGACAGAACGGTCGTCGCGTCCAGGTGGGCGAAGGTGGTCGCCGGCGCCGGGTCGGTCAGGTCGTCCGCGGGGACGTAGATCGCCTGCATCGAGGTGATCGAGTGACCACGCGTCGAGGTGATGCGCTCCTGGAGCACACCCATCTCGTCGGCCAGGGTCGGCTGGTAACCCACTGCGGACGGCATACGGCCGAGCAGCGTGGAGACCTCGGAACCGGCCTGGGTGAAGCGGAAGATGTTGTCGATGAAGAGCAGCACGTCCTGCTTCTGAACATCGCGGAAGTACTCCGCCATGGTCAGGGCGGACAGGGCGACGCGCAGACGCGTGCCCGGCGGCTCGTCCATCTGGCCGAAGACCAGCGCGGTCTTGTCCAGAACACCCGATTCGGTCATCTCGTCGATGAGGTCGTTGCCCTCACGGGTGCGCTCGCCGACACCGGCGAACACCGACACACCCTCGTGCAGCTTCGCCACACGCATGATCATTTCCTGGATGAGGACCGTCTTGCCGACGCCCGCACCACCGAACAGACCGATCTTTCCACCCTTGACGTACGGGGTGAGAAGGTCGACGACCTTCAGGCCGGTCTCGAACATCTCGGTCTTGGACTCGAGCTGGTCGAAGGCCGGGGCCTTGCGGTGGATCGGCCAGCGCTCAGTGATCTGAGCCTCGGCCTCCGGCTCGTTCAGGATCTGACCGAGGGTGTTGAACACCTTGCCCTTGGTGATGTCACCAACGGGGACGGTGATGCCCGCACCCGTGTTGGTCACCGCGGCCTGGCGGACCAGACCGTCGGTGGGCTGCATCGAAATCGCGCGGACGAGGCCCTCACCCAGGTGCTGGGCAACTTCGAGGGTCAGCAGCTTGCGCGCGCCTTCCTCGGCCGGGTCGTCAACCGATACGTGCAGTGCGTTGTAGATCTCCGGCATCGCGTCGACGGGGAACTCCACGTCGACGACCGGGCCGATGACCCGGGCGACGCGGCCCGTGGCGGCGGCCGTCTCAACAGTGGTCGTCATTACTTGTCACTCCCCGCGGTCGCGTCGGCCAGAGCGCTGGCGCCACCGACGATCTCGCTGATTTCCTGGGTGATTTCGGCCTGTCGGGCCGCGTTGGCAAGCCGGGAGAGGCTCTTGATGAGATCCCCGGCGTTGTCGGTCGCCGACTTCATCGCGCGGCGGCGGGCGGCGTGCTCGGAAGCGGCAGCCTGCAGCAGTGCGTTGTAGATACGGCTTTCGACGTAGCGCGGCAGCAGGGCGTCGAGGACGTCCTCCGCCGACGGCTCGAAGTCGAACAGCGGAAGGATCTCGCCCTTCGCGCCACCCTCCTCCGCTACCTGGTCGAGCGAGAGCGGCAGCATCCGGTTGCTCACCGGGTTCTGCGTCATCATCGACACGAACTCCGTGAAGACGATGTGCAGCTCGTCGACACCGCCCTCGGCCGTCTCCGTCTGGATGGCCTCGATCAGCGGTGCGGCGACGTTCTTGGCGTCCCCGTAGCTCGGGCTGTCGGTGAAGCCGGTCCACGACTGTGCGATCTTGCGCTCGCGGAAGCCGTAGTAGGCGACACCCTTGCGGCCGACGATGTACGTGTCGACCTCCTTGCCCTCACTGCTGAGCCGCTCACGGAGCCGCTCCGCCGCCTTGATGGCGTTGGAGGAGTAGCCGCCGGCCAGACCGCGGTCGCTCGTGATGAGCAGCACCGCGGCGCGGGTCGGCGCCTCGGCCTCGGTGGTCAGGGCGTGCTTGGTGGTGGAGCCGGTCGCTACCGCGGTCACCGCACGGGTGAGCTCGTTCGCGTACGGCATCGATGCCGCCACCTTGCGCTGCGCCTTGACGATGCGCGAGGCGGCGATCATCTCCATCGCCTTGGTGATCTTCTTGGTCGCGGTGACGGCTTGGATGCGACGCTTGTAGACCCGGAGCTGCGCTCCCATGAGTCAGGTCCCTTCCGTCGTCACTTGGAGACGTTGACGGCCGGGGCGTCCTCGCCCAGAAGCTTGCCGTCGGAGGTCTCGAACTGCCGCTTGAAGGCCGTGATGGCGTCGGCGATGGACTGCAGCGTGTCGTCCGACATCTTGCCGCCCTCGGCGATCGAGGTGAGGAGGTCCTTGCGCTCGCGGCGCAGGTACTCCAGCAGCTCGGCCTCGAAGCGACGGATGTCCTCGACCGGTACGTCGTCCATCTTGCCGGTGGTGCCGGCCCAGACGGAGACAACCTGCTCCTCGACCGGGAACGGCGCGTACTGCGGCTGCTTCAGCAGCTCGACCATGCGCTTACCGCGCTCCAGCGACGCCTTGGAGGCCGCGTCCAGGTCGGAACCGAAGGCGGCGAACGCCTCCAGCTCGCGGTACTGGGCGAGGTCCACGCGAAGACGGCCGGAGACCTGCTTCATGGCCTTGTGCTGGGCGGAGCCACCGACACGCGAGACCGAGATACCGACGTTCAGCGCCGGGCGCTGGCCCGCGTTGAACAGGTCGGACTCCAGGAAGCACTGGCCGTCGGTGATGGAGATGACGTTGGTCGGGATGAACGCCGACACGTCGTTCGCCCTGGTCTCGACGATCGGAAGACCGGTCATCGAACCGGCGCCCATGTCGTCGGAGAGCTTCGCGCAGCGCTCCAGCAGACGCGAGTGCAGGTAGAAGACGTCGCCCGGGTAGGCCTCGCGGCCCGGCGGACGGCGCAGCAGCAGCGACACGGAGCGGTAGGCGTCGGCCTGCTTCGACAGGTCGTCGAAGATGATCAGGACGTGCTTGCCGGCGTACATCCAGTGCTGGCCGATGGCCGAACCGGTGTACGGCGCAAGGTACTTGAAGCCGGCCGGGTCGGACGCGGGGGCGGCGACGATCGTCGTGTACTCGAGCGCGCCCGCCTCCTCCAGCGCACCGCGCACAGACGCGATGGTGGAGCCCTTCTGGCCGATGGCGACGTAGATGCAGCGAACCTGCTTGTTCACGTCGCCGGAGCGCCAGTTGTCGCGCTGGTTGATGATCGTGTCGACGGCCAGAGCGGTCTTGCCGGTCTGACGGTCACCAATGATCAGCTGACGCTGGCCACGGCCGATCGGCACCATCGCGTCGACGGCCTTGTAGCCGGTCTGCATCGGCTCGTGGACCGACTTACGGACCATGACGCCGGGGGCCTGCAGCTCGAGGGCGCGACGGCTTTCGGTCGCGATCTCGCCGAGACCGTCGATCGGGTTGCCGAGCGGGTCGACGACGCGGCCGAGGTAACCCTCGCCGACGCCGACGGAGAGCACCTCACCGGTGCGCTGCACCGGCTGGCCCTCCTCGATACCGCTGAACTCGCCGAGGACGATCGCACCGATCTCCCGCTCCTCAAGGTTGAGGGCGAGACCGAGGGTGCCGTCCTCGAACTTCAGCAGCTCGTTCGCCATGGCCGAGGGAAGACCCTCGACCTTCGCGATGCCGTCGCCGGCAACGCTTACCGTTCCGACCTCCTCGCGCGAGGCCGCGTCCGGCTGGTACGACTGGACAAAGTTCTCCAGCGCGTCCCGGATCTCCTCCGGCCGGATCGTGAGCTCCGCCATCTGGGTTCCCTGCTCTCCTTGTTGGGCCCGAAGTTCTTGGGGGGTCTGGGGGCCGACCCCCAGGAATCTTCTGCAAATCTCTGCACGGCCCAACCGGGCCGCCGGTGATGCTTGTTCAGTTGGTGGCTGATCAGCCGGCCATGCGGCGGGTTGCCTCTTCGAGGCGCTCCGCGATGGTCCCGTTGATGACCTCGTCGCCGACGCGCACCTGGATCCCGCCGAGGACCTCGGGGTCCACGTCGAGGTTGAGGTGCATCTGGCGCCCGTACAGCTTCGCCAGTGCTCCGCCGAGACGCTGCTTCTGCTGGTCGGTCAGCGGCACCGCCGACGTGACCACCGCGACCATGCGGTCCCGGCGCTCCGCGGCGACCTTGGAGATGGACTCGAGTCCCGCCTCCAGGCTACGTCCACGAGGCTGAGTCACGAGACGCACGATGATGCGCTCCGTCACAGCGTGGGCTTTGCCGCCGAGCAGGCTGCGGAGCAGCTCACCCTTGGCGGCGGCCGTGGCCACCCGGTCGGTCAGCGCCGCCCGCAGCTCGGTGCTGGAAGAGACGATCCGGCCGAACCGGAACACCTCGTCCTCCACGTCGTCGAGCGCGCCTGCCTGCTGCGCCGCGGTGAGGTCGGCGGTGTCCGCCAGTACCTCGATCGCGTCGACCAGGTCACGCGAGCGCGACCAGCGGGCGCGGACCATGCCGGAGACCAGGTCGGCGGTCTCGCCGCCCACCTGACCGCTCAGTACTCGCGCGGCCAGTCCGGCCTTGGCCTCACCGGCCTGCGACGGGTCCGTCAGGACCCGGCGCAGCGACACCTCGCGGTCGAGCAGCGCGGTGACGGCGGCCAGCTCGCCCGCGAGCTTCGCCGCGTCGACCGACGTGTTGTCGGTCAGCGCGTCGAGACGCTCGCGTGCGGCGGCCAGTGCCTCGCGGCTCGCTCCGTTCATCGCGCAGCCTCGGCCTTCTCCTCGAGCTCGCCGAGGAAACGGTCGATGGTGCGGCTCTGCCGGGCGTGGTCCTCGAGGGACTCGCCGACGAGCTTGCCGGCCAGTTCGGTGGCGAGCTTGCCCACGTCCTGGCGCAGCGAGTGTGCGGCCTGCTTACGGTCCGCCTCGAGCTGGGTGTGGCCGGCAGCGATGATTTCCTCGCGCTGGCGCTGACCCTCGGCGCGGAGTTCTTCCCTCAGCGCAGTGCCCTGCTCAAGCGCCTCCTGGCGCAGGCGGGCGGCCTCGTGGCGTGCCTCGGCGAGCTGGGCCTTGTACTGCTCCAGCACGCTCTGGGCCTCGGACTGAGCTGCATCCGCCTTCTCGATACCGCCCTCGATCGCCTCACGACGCTCTACCAGAACTTTGTTGATGTTCGGGATGAGCTTCGTGTAGAGGAAGTAGAAGACGATGCCGAAGGCGAGCAGCCCGACGAGGAACTCTGGACCGGGCGGGACGAGGGGGTTCTGCTCCTCGGTCGACGCCAATACCAGCGCGTTCACATCAATGCCTTTCGTCGAAAAGAGCTGTTCGTCTGGGAACGTCAGCTGCCGTAGACGAACGGCATGACGATGCCGATCAGGGCGAGCGCCTCACAGAAGGCGAAGCCGAGGATCTGGTTGGTGCGGATCAGGCCGGCGGCCTCGGGCTGGCGGGCCAGGGCCTGCGTGCCGTTGCCGAAGATGATGCCGACGCCGACGCCGGGGCCGATGGCGGCAAGACCGTAGCCGATGGAGCCGAGGGCCTTGAGGTCGCCGTTCACGGCGGCGAGGTTCGTGAGAGCAGCGGACATGCCGGTTCTTCCTTCTCTTTCACGGACCGGTGGGGGTTGGCCACCGGACATCTGTGGGGTGGGTTGGGCGGGTGCTCAGTGGTGCTTGGCGAGCGCGCCCTGGATGTAAGTGCAGGCCAGGAGTACGAAGACGTACGCCTGAATCAGCTGGACGAAGAGCTCGAAGACGATCATGGCCGCGGTCATGACGAACGAGACGCCGGCGGCCGGGATGAGCCAGCTGTTCAGCAGGTACCAGCTGGAGACGGTGAACATCACCAGCAGCAGGTGTCCGGCGAACATGTTCGCGAACAGTCGGACCATGTGCGTGAACGGCCGGACAATCACGTTCGAGAAGAACTCGATGACCATGACGAGCGGCAGCACCGGGCCGAGCGACTTGTCGTAACCGGTGACATTCTTCAGACCGCCGACAAATCCGTGGGTCTTGAACGTCAGCGGCAGCCAGATCAGGTAGACCAGAAGCGCCAGGGCGGCCGGGAAGGCGATGACCGAGCTCACCGGGAACTGCATGAGCGGGACGACCGACCAGATGTTGATGATCCAGATGAAGAAGAACAGCGCCACCATCAGCGGCACATACTTCTCGCCGTCCTTCTTGCCCAGGACCTCGTAGACGATGCCGCGGCGTACGAAGTCGTAGCCCGCCTCGCCCATCATCTGAATCTTGCCCGGCACGAGCTTGGGCTTACTGAACGCCGCCCAGAAGAAGCCGATCACCACGACGGTGGAGAGAAGCGCCAGCAGCATCGGCTTGTTGAACTCGTAGCCACCGATGGTGAACATCGGCTTGAAGAGAAAGGAGTGCAGACCCGGGGCCGGGAATCCGCAGCCGTTGTCGGCGAAGACACGGCAGCTCCAATCGAAGGCGAGCGTCGTCTGTTCAGCACTCACCGCGGGCTCCTTCAGCGTGGCGCATAGGTACGGCAACCTCGTTGTGTCGGCGCGGCAAGCGGCCGCGGTTCGGCACTGGACTGGTGTAACGGATGTGGGGGCGGCTGTCAGGCATTGAGCCTCGCGTTGGAACAGGCGTCAGCTCGGATGCCCGCGCCCGCAGTGCCGCAGTTGGCACCGGACGATAGCAGGATCCCGAACGCGCCCTTATCCCGGCCCTACTCTTCACGTCGAGGACCCCGAATTCTTGGGCTTCTCACCCTCAGAGGATTCCGGTTCGACGTAAAGAGTCTTCGCCTTCATGTGCGCACGTGCCTGAGCGGCGACCCAAACAAGAGTCGTCGCGACCAATGTGATGGCAAAAGCCTTGGGATTGAAGAGAGTGGTGTCCTTGAACAGCGCCACGAAGGTGAACAGCAGCAGCAGTTGGGCGGTGTAGAGCATCAGCCCCATCGCCTGGAACAGCTGCGGAAGCGACCTCGCGGTCCGCTGAAGTACGACGACTCCGATGCCCATGAAGAGGATCACAACCAGCGTCCCCACGGCGGCACCGAGCGCTCCCTTGCCGCCCGCGACCACGGCACTGACGACGGCGGCGATCGCGCCGGCGGCAGCGGTGGGTACGGCGGTCTGGAGGAGAGTCCGGACGTCGTTGGACGGCATGGCGGCAGCTCCGCTTGCTGGTGGGGGCAGTAGGTGTCGTCATGGACGAGCGTAAGACCGGGACCGAGGTGTCACCTCTGACCAAAGGACCGTCGCACTACGGCCCTTCGGCTCTGTCGCCGGGTCTCGTGAACGGTATCACAAACTATTTGATGAGGTCTTTACCAAGCAGTGTGCTGACTGTCACACATGAGAGTGACCCCGCCCGTCTGTGCGCGACAGGCCAACCCTTTGTCTGCTATTGGCGGCTGACGCGGCAAATCGTCACCGGTGCGTTCCGGCCTTACGCCGCTCGGGGAACCGCGAACGGGGACCGATCGCGGTCGCCCCGTTGACGCCCGCAGGCACGGGCGTACGCACCTCCGGCTCAGCAGGTTCATCCGTAGCGGCTTCCGCCTCCGTGGACGCCGCAAAGAGCTCCCTACGGCTCCTGCGGTAACGCGGCGGGACGAAGGACTCCGCCCACCGCGGGGCGCGCGGCGTGAACCGCGGCAGCAGCAGGAGCACCAGGCCGACCGCGCTCAGCGTGACGATGCCCAGGACGATCCACATGCTCGCCGAGTGCACCGAGTAGGCGACGGCGCCGAAGGCGATCAGGGCCGACCAGAAGTACATGATCAGCACGGCCCGGCTGTGCGAGTGGCCGATTTCGAGCAGTCGGTGGTGCAGGTGTCCGCGGTCCGCGGCGAACGGCGACTTGCCCTGCCAGGTACGCCGCACGATGGCCAGCAGCAGGTCCGCGACCGGGATTGCGATGATCGTCAGCGGCAGCAGCAGCGGGATGAAGACCGGCAGCATCGCGTGCGTGGCCTCGCGCTTGCCGCCCGCGAACAGCTTCATCGCGTCCGGGTCGACCTGTCCCGTGACCGAGATCGCACCGGCCGCCAGGACCAGGCCGATGAGCATCGACCCCGAGTCGCCCATGAAGATTCTGGCCGGATGCATGTTGTGCGGCAGGAAGCCGACGCACATGCCCATCAGGATCGCGGCGAAGAGGGTGGCGGGGGCGGCCTCCTCGATTCCGTACCCGTACCAGATCCGGTACGCGTACATGAAGAACGCCGCCGAGGCGATGCAGACCATGCCCGCGGCGAGGCCGTCGAGGCCGTCCACGAAGTTCACCGCGTTGATGGTGATCACGACGAGCGCGACAGTGAGCAGATTGCCCTGCCAGGCGGTCACCGAGACCGGGCCGATGCCCGGGACGGGCAGCCACAGGATCGTCAGACCCTGCATGACCATGACGCCTGCGGCGATGAACTGGCCGCCCAGCTTGATCAGGGCGTCGATCTCGAATTTGTCGTCCAGTACGCCGATGAGCCAGATCACGGCGGCGCCGGACAGCAGCGCACGCGGTTCGTTCGACAGCTCGAAGACGCTGTTCAGGTTCCGCAGATGGTCCGCGACCAGCAGACCGGCGCACAGACCGCCGAACATCGCGATGCCACCGAGCCGAGGAGTCGGCTCCCGGTGTACGTCGCGGGCACGGATCTCCGGCATCGCGCCGGTCGCGATGGCGAACTTCCGCACCGGTCCGGTCAGCAGATATGTCACCGCCGCCGTGACGCAGAGCGTCAGCAGATATTCACGCACGGGCTGCCCCACAGGTATCGCCGGCCATCTCAGCCCCACAGCCTAGCTTTGCGGCCACGCACTCGAAGACATACGGGTACCGGCTGATGGTTGCATGACCCGCTCGGGCGCGTTCAATCCCGTGCTGGATACGGCGGAAACCCGTCCGCCAGCTCCCGTACCTCCGTCAGCGCTTTCCTGTCCTCGCGCAGCGCCATCGAGAAGAGCTCCGCGATACGCGCCATCTCGGCCTTGCCCATTCCCTGCGTGGTGACGGCCGCGGTCCCGAGCCGGATCCCGCGCTCGTCGCCGTACGGAAGAGCGCATGTGTCGAGCACCATGCCGGCGGCCGCCAGACGGCCACGGGCCGTACGCCCGTCCAGGCCCAGCGGAGCCGTGTCCGCGGTGATCAGGTGGGTGTCCGTGCCGCCGGTGGTGACGGCCACGCCCTCGGCCGCGAGCCCCTCCGCGAGTGCGCGGGCATTGGTGACCACCTGATGGGCGTACGTCGAGAACGCGGGCGCCGCCGCCTCCCCGAAGGCGACCGCCTTGGCGGCCACCGTGTGCATCTGGGCGCCGCCCTGCGTGAAGGGGAACACGGCACGGTCGATGCGCTCGGCGAGGTCCGCGCCGCACAGGAGCATGCCGCCGCGCGGGCCCCGCAGCACCTTGTGGGTGGTGGCGCAGACGACATCGGCGTACGGGACGGGACTGGGCGCCGCTCCCCCGGCGACCAGGCCGATGGGATGGGCGGCGTCGGCGATGAGGTAGGCGCCGGTCTCGTCGGCGATCTCGCGGAAGAGCGCGTAGTCGGGGTGCCTGGGGTAGGCGATGGAGCCGACGACGATGGCTCGGGGGCGGTGCGTACGGGCCAGGAGGCGCACCTGGTCGTAGTCGATGATGCCGGTGTCCGGTTCGACGCCGTAACCGATGAAGTCGAACCAGCGGCCGGAGAAATTGGCCGGGGAGCCATGGGTGAGATGTCCCCCGTACGGGAGTCCCATCGCCAGCACGGTGTCGCCCGGGCGCAGCAGGGCGGCGTACGCGGCGAGGACCGCGGCGGAGCCGGAGTGCGGCTGGACGTTGGCGTGCTCGGCGGCGAACAGGCTCATGGCACGGTCGATCGCGATGCGCTCGGCGACGTCGACGATCTCGCAGCCGCCGTGGTGGCGGGCGCCCGGGTAGCCCTCGGCGTACTTGTTGGCCAGCGGGGAGCCGAGGGCGGCGAGGACGGCGGGCGAGGTGAAGTTCTCGGCCGCGATCAGCTGAAGCCCGGTGGCCTCGCGGCCCATTTCGCCGAGGATGACATCGGCGATCTCCGGGTCGCTGCGGCGCAGCGCGTCGAAGTCGGGGCCGGGGGCGGTGTGCGCCTGCTGAACGGTGGCTGCGGGTGCGGTGGTGACCGGCATGGCTGGCTCCGGGCCTGGCAGGGACTTGCGGCCCCTCCAATGTAGGACGCCCCCTGCCGGCCCGCCCGGCGTACGACGCGTCTTTCTTCCCCCGGCCCCGCGTCTGCCCGAAAGTCGTCAGTGGTGGGCCGGGACGCCCGTGAGAGCCGTGACCACCGGATCCAGTGCCGTGTTGATCTCGTCGCCGATCGAGCGGAAGAACGTGATGGGCGCACCGTACGGGTCGTACACCTCGTCGGCCTCCACGCTGGGCGCGAGCAGCCACCCGCGCAGTGCCGCCGCCGCCCGTACGAGGGCCCGCGCGCGCTCCACGACGCCGTCCTGGAGCGGGTCCGGCAGCGTCGCCGGGTCTATGGCCCGTACGAGCCGCGTGAACTCCTTGAGCGTGAATGTGCGCAGCCCCGCCGAGTGGCCCATGGAGATGACCTGGGCGCGGTGGTCGCGGGTCGCGGTGAGGACGAGGTCGGCACGGATGACGTGCTCGTCGAGCAGCTCGCGTCCGGTGAAACCGGCCGCGTCCGCACCGAAGTCGGCGAGCACGGCGGCGGCGTTGGCCTCCATGGGGGCGCCTTCGTGCCCCCAGGTGCCCGCGCTCTCCACGAGGAGGCCGCCCGTCAGGGGGTCGCCGAGGCGGTCGATGAGGCCATGGCGGGTCAGCCGCTCGGTGATCGGCGAGCGGCAGACGTTGCCGGTGCTGACGTGGAGGATACGGAAGGTGTTCCCGGATATACCTTCGGCTGTGCCACGCCCGTCAAGGGCGGTCAACTGGCCACCTCGAGGTCGGGTACGACCTTGCGCAGCTCCTCGGCGTCGAGCGCGCCGGCCCGCAGCAGGACCGGGACCTTGCCCGTGACGTCGACGATCGACGACGGGACGATGCCGGGCGTCGGCCCGCCGTCGAGGTAGACGGAGACGGAGTCGCCGAGCATGTCCTGGGCGGCGTCGCAGTCCTCGGGGGCGGGGTGGCCCGTGAGGTTGGCGCTGGAGACGGCCATCGGGCCGACTTCGGTGAGCAGTTCGATGGCCACGGGGTGCAGCGGCATGCGGATGGCGACGGTGCCGCGCGTCTCGCCGAGGTCCCACTGGAGGGACGGCTGGTGGCGTGCGACGAGGGTCAGGGCGCCGGGCCAGAAGGCGTCGACGAGCTCCCAGGCCTGCTCGGAGAAGTCGGTGACCAGGCCGTGCAGGGTGTTAGGGGAGCCGATGAGGACGGGCGTGGGCATGTTGCGGCCGCGGCCCTTGGCCTCCAGGAGGTCGCCGACGGCCTCGGCGCTGAAGGCGTCGGTCCCGATGCCGTAGACGGTGTCGGTCGGCAGCACGACCAGCTCGCCACGACGGACGGCGGCCGCGGCTTCGCGAAGACCGGTCTTGCGGTCGGTCGCGTCGTTGCAGTCGTATCGCCGTGCCATTTAACGGGCCTCCTCGGGCGGGGTCTGGTCTGGTACGCCGCCGGTCACGGCATGGCCTTGCGGGCCGTCGCGAAGCGGGGCCGGTTGTTCAGGTCGGGGTGGTCTGCGGCGTCGGCCCAGCCCCGCTCCTCGGTGAAGATCCACGGGACCTGGCCGCCCTGGGTGTCGGCGTGCTCGATGACCACGACGCCGCCGGGGCGCAGCAGGCGGTGTGCGGTGCGCTCGATGTGGCGGATGAGGTCGAGGCCGTCCTCGCCGGAGAAGAGGGCCATCTGGGGGTCGTGGTCGCGGGCCTCGGGGGCGACGTACTCCCACTCGGTGAGGGGGATGTACGGCGGGTTGGAGACGACCAGGTCGACCTGTCCGTCCAGCTCGGGCAGGGCGGTGCGGGCGTCGCCCTGGTGGACGGTGACGCGCGATCCCTCGGCGTTCTTACGGGTCCACTTGATGGCGTCGTCGGAGAGCTCCACGCCGTGCACGCGCGAGCGCGGCACCTCCTGTGCCATGGCGAGCGCGATGGCGCCCGATCCCGTGCACAGGTCGACGATGAGCGGCTCGACGACGTCCATGGCGCGTACGGCGTCTATGGCCCAGCCGACGACCGATTCGGTCTCGGGGCGGGGCACGAAGACGCCGGGCCCGACCTGGAGCTCCAGGAAGCGGAAGAAGGCGCGTCCGGTGATGTGCTGCAACGGCTCGCGGGCCTCGCGGCGCGCGACCGTCTCCCAGTAGCGGGCGTCGAAGTCGGCGTCCTTGACGTTGTGCAGCTCCCCCCGCTTGACGCCGTGCACGAACGCGGCGAGCTCCTCCGCGTCGAATCGCGGTGAGGGCACGCCGGCGTCGGCCAGCCGCTGGGTGGCCTGAGCCACCTCGGCGAGCAGCAGATTCATCCCGGTCCTCCGGCTTGCAGGGGGCTTTACTGGGCGGCCGCGAGTTTGGCGGCGGAGTCCGCGTCGACGCAGGCCTGGATCACGGCGTCCAGGTCTCCGTCGAGTACCTGGTCCAAGTTGTACGCCTTGAAGCCCACGCGGTGGTCCGAGATGCGGTTTTCCGGGAAGTTGTACGTACGGATCTTCTCGGAGCGGTCAACTGTGCGCACCTGGCTGCGGCGCACGTCGGAGGCTTCCTGCTCGGCCGCTTCCTGGGCCGCGGCGAGCAGCCGCGAGCGCAGGATGCGCATGGCCTGCTCCTTGTTCTGGAGCTGACTCTTCTCGTTCTGGCAGGAGGCGACGACGCCGGTCGGCAGGTGCGTGATGCGCACCGCGGAGTCGGTGGTGTTGACCGACTGTCCGCCGGGGCCGGACGAGCGGTAGACGTCGATGCGCAGGTCGTTGGCGTGGATCTCGACGTCGACCTCTTCGGCCTCGGGCGTGACGAGCACGCCGGCGGCGGAGGTGTGGATGCGGCCCTGGGACTCGGTGGAGGGCACGCGCTGTACGCGGTGCACCCCGCCCTCGTACTTGAGGCGCGCCCATACGCCCTGGCCGGGCTCGGTCGCACCGTTGCCGCCCTTGGTCTTCACCGCGACCTGGACGTCCTTGTAGCCGCCGAGCTCGGACTCGGTGGCGTCGATGATCTCGGTCTTCCAGCCGACGCGCTCCGCGTACCGCAGGTACATGCGCAGCAGGTCACCGGCGAACAGGGCCGACTCGTCGCCGCCCGCGCCCGCCTTGACCTCAAGAATGACGTCCTTGTCGTCGCTGGGGTCGCGCGGGACGAGGAGCAGCCGGAGCTTCTCGGTGAGCTCGTCGAGCTGCTTGCCCAGGACCTTGACCTCTACGGCGAAGTCGGGGTCGTCGGCGGCGAATTCGCGTGCCGTCTCGATGTCCTCGCCGGTCTGCTTCCAGGCCCGGTACGTGCCGATGATCGGGGTCAGCTCGGCGTAGCGCTTGTTCAGCTTGCGCGCGTTGGCCTGATCCGCGTGGACCGAGGGGTCGGCCAGCTTCTTCTCAAGATCGGCGTGCTCGCCGATCAGGTCCTCGACCGCCTCGAACATCTTCGGGCTCCTGGGTAGCAAAAACGAAAGGGAAGTGCGGACTGTGCGTCACGACAAAGCGCCGGTCCTCCCCGCCCCTTACGGAGCGGCCGAGGACCGGCGCAATGGCTCGCTACTTCGCGGCGGCAGCCTTGCCGAAGCGGGCCTCGAAGCGGGCCACACGGCCACCGGTGTCGAGGATCTTCTGCTTGCCCGTGTAGAACGGGTGGCACTCGGAGCAGACCTCGGCACGGACATTGCCGCTGGTGATCGTGCTGCGGGTGGTGAACTCGGCGCCACAGGTACAGCTGACCTGGGTCTCGACGTACTCGGGGTGGATCTCGCGCTTCAAGGTGTCTCCTAGTTTCGGGAGGGCGCCGGGTCGTGCGCGCGGATTGCGCGTACGTGAACCGGGGCCGACGTACCAGTCTGCCAGCACTGGCCGCATCTCCCAAAACCGGGGACGGACCGGAACTATTCCCGGCTCTCTACGGGCTCGATTCGCCGGCTTCGCTCGCCACGACATCGCCCGCGTCGCCCTTGTCCCCCGCCGAGTCCTTGGTGGCGGAGGCCGGCACGGGCCTGTCCCGGCGCAGGGCGTCCCAGACCTGCCGGCCCTGGCGCTGGAGCGGGATGACGCGGTTGGGGTCGGCCGGGTCGTACTGGACGGGGAGCGTCACCATCTCCATGTCGCCCGCGCCGATGCCCTTGAGCCCGCGCGCGAAGCTCGCAAGCTCCTTGACGGAGGCCAGGTCGGAGTCGGTGGTGACGGTCTTGGTGGCGCTGTCCGCGAGGTCGTACAGCTTCTTCGGGCTGGTGAAGACGCCGACGTCCTTGACCTGGTCGATCAGGGCCTTGATGAAGGCCTGCTGGAGCTGGATGCGGCCGAGGTCGCTGCCGTCTCCGACGCTCTTGCGGGTCCGTACGAGACCGAGCGACTTCTCGCCGTCGAGGGTGTGCGTGCCGGGCTTCAGGTGGAGGTGGCTCTCGTCGTCGTCGATGGCCTGCTTGGTGGTGATCTCCACCCCGCCCAGGTCGTCGACGAGCTTGGTGAAGCCGGTGAAGTCGACCTCGATGTAGTGGTCCATGCGGATGCCGGACATCTTCTCGACGGTCTTGACGGCGCAGGCGGGGCCGCCTGTCTCGTACGCCGTGTTGAACATCTGGCGCTGTCCGCCGGGGACGGTGCCGCCGCCGCTGTCGGACGTGCACGAGGGGCGCGTGATCAGGGCGTCGCGCGGGATCGAGACGACGCTGGCCTTCTTGTGGCCCTCGTACACGTGCACGACCATCGCGGTGTCGGAGCGGGCGCTGCCCTCGTCCTTGCCGTACGCGGCGTTGTCGCCGGAGCGGGAGTCGGAGCCGAGGACCAGGATGTCCAGCGAGCCGTTGTCGACGTCGCTGGGCCGGTCGGCGCCGAGCTGGGTGTTGATGTCGACACCCTTGAGGTTGCCGTTGAGCTTGAAGTAGACGTATCCGAGCCCTGTGCCGCCCAGCAGCACCACGCTTGCCGCAGCCCACGCGGTGAGGGTCCAGCCCCTGGAGCGGCTGCCGGGCTCCTTCCGGCGTTTGCCGGTGCCCCGTATTCGGCCGCCCCTGCTCTGCTCGGTCATGGTCTCCCCAGTTACGGCTTGTCGGCACTTGTGAGACGACAGATGAGCGTGAAGGGTTGCACAACGCCCTGTGGCCCCTGCTGGGGGCAGGGGCCACAGGGCGTTTGGCGTACGACGCGGGCGAGCGGGACGCGAGCCCGTCTCACCAGGGATTTCAGCCGAAGATGTTGTACTGCTGCCAGCCGGTTCCGATGTTGATGCGTGTGGCGAAGATCTCCGAGGAGGCCTTGCCCGTGCCCTTGTAGAGGTAGAGCGTGCCACCGGGCGTACGGGCCAGGTAGTCGGCCTTGCCGTCACCGGTGATGTCGCCGGCCGCGTCGAAGGCGTTGTAGCCGCTCCAGGTACGGACCTTCTGGCGGGCGGAGAAGGCGGCGGTGCCAGCCTTGCCGGTGCCCTTGTAGAGGAACATCTCCGAGGTGCTGGACTTGCGTGCGATCAGGTCGGCCTTGCCGTCACCGGTGAAGTCACCGTTGCCGCGCACCGAGTTGTACTGGCTCCAGCCGGTGCCGACCTGGACGCGGGCCGCGAAGGTGCCGTTGCCCTTGCCCGGGTAGATCCACAGGACGCCCGAGGAGTCGATGGACAGCATGTCGGGCAGTGCGTCGCCGGTGACGTCACCGGGGACGACGATCTGCCGCCTGGTGCTCCAGCTGGACGCGATCTTCGTCTCGGCCCAGGTCTCGGTGGACGGCACCCAGTGCAGCCAGTAGACGTCGCCGCTGCCCTTGACCCGGATGACGATGTCCTCGTAACCGTCCCGGTTGAGGTCGGTCTGGAGGATCACATTGGTGCCGCTGAAGTCGCCCCAGGAGACGCGCGTGGCGAACGAGGTGCCCTTGGACGTGTACTGGAACAGCTCACCGCCGGTGCTGCGGCGGGCGAAGACGTCGGCGCGGTGGTCACCGGAGATGTTGGCGTCGTCGACGCGCGGGACGACGGAGCCGGCGTACGTGCTGACCTTGCTGTAGACGCTGTAGGCGCCCTTCTCCACGCAGTCCTCGATGCCCCACGAGACGACGCCGACGATCTTGCCGGCGACGACCAGGGGGCCGCCCGAGTCACCGTTGCAGGCCGACACGGTGCCGCTGTCCTGGCCGCTCGCGGGCTGCCCGGCGCAGACCATGTGGCCCTTGACGAACTCGCCGCCGAGCTGCCAATTGGCGCACGTGGTGTCGGAGTTGATGGGCAGGGTCGCCTTGCGGAGCGTCGGCGAGATGTTGTCGTTGGTGGAGCTGGTGCGGCCCCAGCCGTAGACGGTGGCGCTGGTGCCCGGCTTGTACGACGTCGTGTCGTCCGACTTCGTGATGTTGATCGGCGTGGCCTTGACGGGGGCCGCCAGGGTCAGGACCGCGATGTCGTTGTCGAGCGTGGTGTCGCTGTACGACGGGTGGTTCCACTGACGCCAGACGCCGGTGATGGCGCCGCCGTGGCCGTCGGCGGTCGCCAGCTTCTCGGTGCCGGTGACGACGACGCCCTTGTTCTTCCAGTCGGCACCCTTGACGCAGTGGGCGGCGGTGAGGATCTTCGTCGGCGCGATGACGGCGCCGCCGCAGAAGAACGAGTTGTCGCCGTCCTCGTAGAAGAGCTGCGCCATCCACGGGGCCGAGGAGATGGTGGTCGTCGTACCACCGATGATCTTCGGGTCGATGGTCGAGCCCGACGAGCTCGTGGAGAACTTGGATGCCTTCGGCGGCTGCTCTGCCGTCTTCGCGGCGCGCGCGAGGCGTGCTTCCAGCTGCGCCTGCGACGGTCCGCTGAGGGTCGGCTCGGCGGTGGGCTTCGGGATCGGCACCGCGGCATTGGCCGGCGCCATGAGCATCACGCCCGCGACCGCGGCGGCGATCGCGGCGGTGGCGGCCGGCACGGCTATCCGTATCCGGCGGCGGTGCTTCCCGCCCTGCTTGCCAGAGATCACTCGGGACTCCTGTTCAAGATCTATGAGGACGCCCCAAATGGTTCCCCCCACCTGTGGCCGGTTGATCGTACCGACCGACTCCCGTTCACCGACAGCCACTTGTGACCAACAGGTGACTACAACTTGACAACATCTCCGCGCAAAACAGGTTTACAGCCGGACACAACAAAGCCGCCCCGCCACTTTCGTGACGGGGCGGCCGAGTTGGCGCTGCGGAGGTCAGTCGCTGCCGTTGCCCGACGGAGTCGTCTTGGCGATCTGCATCAGGAACTCGGCGTTCGACTTCGTCTGCTTCATCTTGTCCAGCAGGAGCTCGATCGCCTGCTGCGAGTCGAGTGCGTGCAGCACCCGGCGCAGCTTCCAGACGATGGCGAGCTCTTCCGCGTTGAGGAGGATCTCCTCCTTACGCGTGCCGGACGGGTCGACGTCGACAGCCGGGAAGATGCGCTTGTCGGCGAGCTTCCGGTCGAGCTTGAGCTCCATGTTGCCGGTGCCCTTGAACTCCTCGAAGATCACCTCGTCCATGCGCGAGCCGGTCTCGACCAGCGCGGTGGCCAGGATGGTCAGCGAGCCGCCGTCCTCGATGTTGCGCGCCGCACCGAAGAAGCGCTTCGGCGGGTAGAGCGCGGTCGAGTCGACACCACCGGACAGGATGCGTCCGGAGGCGGGAGCCGCGAGGTTGTACGCACGGCCCAGACGGGTGATCGAGTCCAGCAGGACGACCACGTCGTGACCCAGCTCGACGAGACGCTTGGCGCGCTCGATGGCCAGCTCGGCGACGGTGGTGTGGTCCTCGGCCGGGCGGTCGAAGGTCGAGGAGATGACCTCGCCCTTCACCGACCGCTGCATGTCGGTGACCTCTTCGGGACGCTCGTCGACGAGGACGACCATCAGGTGGCACTCGGGGTTGTTGACGGTGATCGCGTTGGCGATCGCCTGCATGATCATGGTCTTACCGGTCTTCGGCGGGGCCACGATCAGGCCACGCTGGCCCTTGCCGATCGGCGCGACGAGGTCGATGATCCGGGTCGTCAGCACGCCCGGGTCGGTCTCGAGACGCAGTCGGTCCTGCGGGTACAGCGGCGTCAGCTTGTTGAACTCCGGGCGCCCGCGGCCGGATTCGGCCGCCATGCCGTTCGCCGAGTCGAGGCGGACGAGCGCGTTGAACTTCTCGCGGCGCTCGCCGTCCTTGGGCTGGCGGACGGCGCCGGTGACGTGGTCACCCTTGCGCAGACCGTTCTTGCGGACCTGGGCCAGCGACACGTACACGTCGTTCGGGCCCGGCAGGTAGCCGGAGGTCCGGATGAACGCGTAGTTGTCGAGGATGTCCAGGATGCCCGCGACGGGGATCAGGACGTCGTCGTCGGAGACCGGCGGCGCATCGCTGCCGAACTCCTCGCGGCCACGGCGGCCACGGCGGTCGCGGTAGCGGCCGCGGCGGCCACGGCGGCCACCCTCGAAATCGTCGTCGTCCTGCGGCCCGGCGCCCTGGGGGCCGCCCTGGCCGCCCTGACGCTGCTGGCGCTGGCTGCCCTGGTCGTCGCCCTTGCCGCGGTCACGGCGCTCACCGCGCTCGCCACGGTCCTGGCGGTCGCCACGCTCGCCGCGCGCGCCGTCACCACGGTCACCGCGGTCACGCTGGCGGTCACCGCGCTCGCGGCGGTCACCGCGCTGACCGCGCTCCTGGCGGTCACCCCGGCGGCCTTCGGCGCCCTCTTGAGATGGCGCAGTGACGGCAGCCTTGGCCTCGGGCTGGGCGTCGGCCTTGTCGGCCTTTACCTCGGTCTTGGGCTCGGCCCGTACCTCGGTGACGACAGAGGACTCCGGGCTGCCCGCCTGCGCGGTGGCCCGGCGCCGGCGGCGCTCGCCGACCGGCTGGTCGTCTCCCCCAAGCTCTCGGCTTCGCTCGACCTGGGGGGCGCCCCCAGCCGGCTGCCCGGGAATGTCGATCTGCTGCTGGGCCACGGCCTTCTCGGCAGCGGGCGCAGCAGCGGCGGCGGGTGCAGCGGCCGTGGCCGCCGCCTCGTCGCCCGTACGGGCCTTGGAGGTGGCGCGGCGCTTCGGCTTGGTCTCGGCGGTGGAGCCGGCCGTGTCGGCGCTCTTGGCCGAGGACGAGCCTCCGGCCTGCGCCTCCTTGATGACCTCGATCAGCTGGCTCTTGCGCATACGCCCTGTGCCCCTGATCCCGAGGCCGGACGCGACCTGCTGCAGCTCGGCCAGGACCATGCCCTCGAGGCCGGTGCCGGAGCGGCGGCGCCGTGCGGCACTACCAGTGGCAGCACCTGTGGCGGGCGCGGCGTTGTCGACATTGTTGTCGGCAGTCACGCCCATCAGATCGGTGGTGTCGCTCACGAAGGGTCCTTCCCTGGAGCGGACGTCGGCCTGTCTGGCTCGGCGACCGGTTGTGCTGTCCGACTGCGGTCTTCGAAAACCGTGCCGGGGCGGTGGTCCGCCGGATACGGCGGAGGAGATAAACGTGCTGGATTCCGGCTCTTCACCGGTTCCGGAGCGTGCTCGAAACTGCTCAGGCAGGCTGCTCAGGCAGTTGGGGAGGCTCCCGGAAGAATGATGGTCCCGAACGGGGACACGATGCACCGCGCCACAAGGACGCCGGGTGCACACTTGAGATTAACACTACCGGATCCAACAAATATTCCCCCTCTCGTTCACCGGCAATCGCGTGTCACGACGAGCCGAGCGGCAGAACGCTCGCGCCCGTGGCGTCGAGAGCCAGCCTGTTGGCTGCCCACCCCTCGCCCGCCAGCTGTGCGACCTTGTCGGCCGCACTGTCATCGACCAGAGCGAGCACCGTAGGGCCCGCACCGGAGATCACTGCGGGGACGCCGTCCGCGCGCAGTCGGTTGACCAGGGCCACGCTCTCCGGCATCGCCGGGGCCCGGTAGTCCTGGTGAAGTCGGTCCTCGGTGGCCGCCAGCAGGAACTCGGGACGCCTGGTCAGAGCCTCCACGAGCAGGGCCGCGCGGCCCGCGTTGGCCGCCGCGTCCACGTGCGGAACGGTACGCGGCAGCAGTCCGCGGGCGGTCTCGGTCAGCACCGGCTTTCCGGGTACGAAGACCACCGGAACGATGGAATCTGCGGGGTCCATCCTGATCGCCCGCGCCGCGCCCCCGTCGGTCCATGCCAGCGTGAAGCCGCCGAGCAGACAGGCGGCAACATTGTCGGGGTGACCCTCGATCTCGGTCGCCAGCTCCAGCAGGGCGGCGTCGTCGAGCTTCGCGTCGCCGCCTATGGTCACGGCGCGCGCGGCGACGATGCCGGCGCAGATGGCGGCGGAGCTGGAGCCCAGGCCGCGGCCGTGCGGGATGCGGTTGGCGCAGACGACTTCGAGGCCGCGCGGCTGTCCGCCGAGCAGGTCGAAGGCCGTACGCAGCGACCGTACGAGCAGGTGACTCTCGTCGCGGGGCAGCGTCTCGGCGCCCTCACCTGCGATGTCGACGTGCAGGCCGGAGTCGGCGACCCGGACGACGACATCGTCGTAGAGCCCCAGCGACAGGCCCAGGGCATCGAAGCCAGGACCGAGATTGGCGCTGGTGGCGGGAACGCGCACCCTTACGGCGGCGGCGCGGAACGCGGGACCGGCCATCGCTCGACGACTCTCCTTGTGGGACTGCGAGATTTTGACTGCCGCCTTCTGAAAACTGCGGCATTTTGAAGACTGCGACATTTTGCAGGATGTACGAACACCCGAAGGCCATGACGGCAGCAGCACCGCGGCACATGCGGCGGTGCGGGTTGAGTACAGCCTATCGAAGGAAGGTTCTGTGGCGACATAGGGCGCACAGGAGGCGCACGATGCGTGTCGCGTACCGTCCTGTGCGCCTATGTCTGGCCTTACGGCCTTTACGTTTGCGCTTGAGCCCGCATTTGTGCGCTTGTGCGCCTACGCGAGGCCGAGGCGCTCTGCGGCCGTGGCGGCGTCCACCGGCACCGTGACCGGCTGCGGCGCTCCGGCCACCGCCCAGTCCGGGTCCTTGAGGCCGTTTCCGGTCACCGTGCACACGATCTTCTGGCCGGGGTCGACCTTGCCCTGCTCGGCGGCCTTGAGCAGACCGGCGACGCTGGCCGCCGACGCGGGCTCGACGAAGACGCCCTCCTGCGCGGCCAACAGCCGGTAGGCGCGCAGGATCTCACGGTCCGTCACCTCGTCGATGAAGCCGCCCGACTCGTCCCGCGCCTCAAGGGCGTACTGCCACGAGGCGGGGTTGCCGATGCGAATTGCGGTGGCGACGGTGTGCGGGTCCTTGACGATCTCGCCGCGCACGATGGGCGCCGAACCGGACGCCTGGAAGCCCCACATCCGGGGGGTGTGCGTGGCGATGCTGTCGGCCGCGTATTCGCGGTAGCCGCGCCAGTACGCCGTGATGTTTCCGGCGTTGCCGACGGGAAGTACGTGAATGTCCGGGGCGTCACCGAGCGCGTCGACGATCTCGAAGGCGGCGGTCTTCTGGCCCTCGATACGGACCGGGTTGACCGAATTGACCAGCGCCACCGGGTAGTTGTCCGACAGGCCGCGGGCCAGCGTCAGACAGTCGTCGAAGTTTCCGTCGACCTGGAGGATCTTGGCGCCGTGGATCAGCGCCTGGCCCATCTTGCCGAGCGCGATCTTGCCCTGCGGCACGAGTACGGCGCAGACCATTCCGGCGCGTACGGCATAGGCGGCGGCCGAGGCCGACGTATTGCCGGTGGAGGCGCAGATGACGGCCTGCGCGCCCTCTTCCTTGGCGCGGGTGATCGCCATGGTCATGCCGCGGTCCTTGAAGGACCCGGTGGGGTTGGCGCCCTCGACCTTGAGGTGCACCTCGCAGCCCGTGCGCTCGGAGAGGACCTGCGCCGGTACGAGCGGCGTGCCGCCCTCACGGAGCGTGACGACGGGCGTCGCGGCCGTGACCGGAAGCCGGTCCCGGTACTCCTCGATGATGCCCCGCCACTGGTGGGTGCCCTTGCTGGTCATGGGTCCTTACTCCCCTTCAACACGCATGATGCTGGCGACACCGCGCACGGTGTCGAGCTTGCGCAGCGCTTCGACGGTCCCCGAAAGGGCGGCGTCGGGCGCGCGGTGGGTGACGACGACGAGAGAAGCCTCGCCGTCTCCGTCCGGTCGGCCTTGCTGGCGGACCGTATCAATCGATACGCCGTGCTCGGCGAAGATGGTGGCGACCTGGGCGAGTACGCCCGGCTTGTCGGCCACGTCGAGGCTGATGTGGTACCGCGTGACGACCTCGCCCATCGGGCTGACGGGGAGCTGGGTGTACGCGGATTCGCCGGGCCCGGTGGTCGCGGCGACGATGTTCCGGCAGACGGCGACGAGGTCGCCGAGCACGGCCGAAGCGGTCGGCGCACCGCCGGCGCCGGGACCGTAGAACATCAGCTGCCCGGCCGCCTCGGCCTCGATGAAGACCGCGTTGTAGGCCTCGCGGACGGAGGCCAGCGGGTGCGTCAGCGGGATCATCGCGGGGTGGACGCGCGCGGTGACGGACTTGCCGTCGGCGGCGCGCTCACAGATCGCGAGCAGCTTGACCGTGCAGCCCATGCGCTTCGCGGAGGCGATGTCGGAGGCGGTGACCTCGGTGAGCCCCTCGCGGTGTACGTCGCCGATCCGCACCCGGGTGTGGAAGGCGATTCCGGCGAGGATGGCGGCCTTGGCAGCGGCGTCGAATCCCTCGACATCGGCGGTGGGGTCGGCTTCGGCGTAACCGAGGGCTGTGGCCTCGTCGAGCGCCTCGGAGTAACCGGCTCCGCTCGTGTCCATCTTGTCGAGGATGAAGTTGGTCGTTCCGTTGACGATCCCGAGCACGCGGTTGACTTTGTCCCCGGCGAGGGACTCGCGCAGCGGCCGTACAAGCGGAATGGCACCGGCCACGGCGGCCTCGTAGTACAGATCCCGCCCGTGCTCCTCGGCGGCGGCGTGCAGGGCCGCGCCGTCCTCGGCGAGCAGCGCCTTGTTCGCGGAGACGACGGACGCGCCGTGCTCGAAGGCGGTGGTGATGAGCGTTCGGGCGGGCTCGATGCCGCCGATGACCTCGACGACGACGTCGATGTCGCCCCGTTTGACCAGGGCGGTCGCGTCGGTGGTGACCAGCGCCGGATCGATGCCCTCACGGACCTTGGAGGGACGCCGCACCGCGACCCCTGCGAGCTCGACGGGGGCCCCGATGCGGGCGGCGAGGTCGTCGGCGTGCGTCGTCATGATGCGCGCCACCTCTGAGCCGACCACACCACAGCCCAGCAGCGCCACCTTCAGCGGACGCGTACGCATCATCCGACCTCGTTTCCTCTAAAACTTGAGTGTGAACCAGTCTCACTCACTGGACGGGAGTTTCTGCCCCTCGTCCAGATTGCGAGACATCTATTTCATCAGCCGACATCGAGACGCAGGAGATCTTCCTCCGTCTCGCGCCGGACAATCACGCGCGCCTCACCATCATTGACGGCGACGACGGGCGGGCGCAGCGAGTGGTTGTAGTTGCTCGCCATCGAACGGCAGTAAGCACCGGTGGCGGGCACGGCAATGAGATCACCGGGCGCGAGATCGGCGGGCAGGAAAGCATCCTTGACCACAATGTCCCCGCTCTCGCAGTGCTTGCCGACGACGCGGCTGAGCATCGGCTCGGCGTCGGAGGTCCGGGACACGAGAGCCACGCTGTACTCGGCGTCGTACAGGGCGGTGCGGATGTTGTCCGACATGCCGCCGTCCACGCTGACGTACGTACGCAGGCCCTCCAGCGGCTTGATGGTGCCGACCTCGTAGAGGGTGAAGGCGGTGGGCCCGACGATGGCGCGTCCCGGCTCGACGGAGATGCGGGGCGTGGCCACCCCGTGCGCCTCGCACTCCCGGGTGACGATCTCGTTCAGCGCCTTGGCGATCTCGTGCGGCTCGGCGGGGTCGTCCTCGGAGGTGTACGCGATGCCGAGGCCGCCACCGAGGTCGATCTCGGGCAGTTCGACACCGTGCTCGTCCCGTACGTCGGCAAGCAGCTGAACCACGCGCCGCGCAGAGACCTCGAACCCGGCCATGTCGAAGATCTGCGACCCGATGTGCGAGTGAATCCCGACAAGCTCGATCCCGTCGAGCTTGAGGGCCCGCCGCACGGCTTCGGCGGCCTCCCCGCCGGCGAGCCCGATCCCGAACTTCTGGTCCTCGTGGGCGGTCGCGATGAACTCATGCGTATGAGCCTCGACGCCGACGGTCACCCGGATCTGGACGCGCTGCCGCTTGCCCATGCTCTGCGCGATGTGCGCGACGCGGACGATCTCCTGGAAGGAGTCGAGAACGATCCGCCCGACGCCCAGGCGTACGGCCCGCTCGATTTCGTCCGTGGACTTGTTGTTCCCATGAAAAGCAATGCGCTCGGGGGGCATGCCGACGTCGAGGGCGGTGGTCAGCTCGCCGCCGGAGCACACATCGAGATTCAGCCCCTCTTCCATCAGCCAGCGGACGACGGCCCGCGAGAGGAAGGCCTTGCCCGCGTAGAACACGTCCGCGTCCGGCCCGAAGGCGTCGGCCCATGCCCGGCAGCGGGCGCGGAAGTCGCTCTCGTCGAGGAAGTAGGCGGGCGTACCGAACTCCTCGGCGAGGCGGCTGACTTCGATGCCGCCGACGGTGACGACGCCGTCGCTGTTACGTCGTACGGCCCGGGCCCAGACCTTCTCGTCGAGGACGTTGAGGTCGGCGGGCGGGGCGGTGTAGTGCCCCTCGGGGTAGACGTCGGCGTGACGGGGCCCGGCGGGGTGTGCGGAACGGCTCATGGTTCTTCTGTCTCTCTCACAGATGTTCGGGGGCACTGATGCCGAGCAAGGACAGGCCGCCGGCGAGCACCGTCCCGGTGGCCTCGGCGAGGGCCAGGCGGGAGCGGTGGGCGACCGAGGGTTTCTCGTCGCCGAGAGGCAGGACGGGGTGAGCGTCGTGAAAGCGGAAGAAGCTTTCGGCGGTCGCGTCGAGATAACGGGCGAGCCGGTCGGGGGCGCGGTGGCGGGCGGCGGCTTCCAGGACGACGGGGTAGTCGGCGAGGGCACCGAGGAGGGGCGCGGCGTCGCGTCCGTAGCTGGCCGCTTCTCCGTAGCTGGTGGCTTCCCCGGCTTCGAACCCGAGGGCGGCGGCATTACGGGCGAGGGCCCGGGCGCGGGCGTGGGCGTACCGGACGCGGAAGAGGGGGTTGCTCTCGCGCTGAACGAGGAGGTCGTCGGGGCGGGCGACGGAGGTGGGCCAGAGGACACTCCACACGGCGGCGTCACGCCCGAGCCGGCCGACGACGTGTGGGAAGCCGGGATCCGCCTCCCCACTCCTCACGACCGTCACGCCCTGGGCCTGCATCAGCCGGGCGACGGCGTCGCCATGGGTCCCGGCCGGGACCTGGACGACCTGCCCGGCTCCGTCGACGGAGGTCCCGTGCCCGTACGAGCTGCGCTGGGTGAGGACGGTACGTACGACGGAATTCTGAGCAGGGCGGACGAGCGTGAAATTCAAGAATCCCGGCCCGGTGATCTCGACGTCGGCGATCTGCTCGTCGACGACGAGCATGCGACGGAGAATCTCGGCCACTTCGCGGGCGGGCAAACTCGCCGACCCAGCCAGCTTGAGGGCGACATTGGAGGCGTAATCCCCACGCCCCCCGGGCCGCGGCCGCTCGACGACGGCCCGCTCCGGCACCGGCGCCCGCAACACGTCCTCCTCGACGGCGCGACGCACGGCGCGCAGCACGGTACGGGAGAGCTCGGCGGGGGTCACGGGACAAGCGTATGGGAGGAGGGGGGTCCCTTAGCGAACCGGGTTTCGCCATCCGGTCACTGGCATCGGGCGAGGGGCTCACCCGACGGCACTCCCAGCCTGCCCGGCCTCATGCCTGCCGTCGGCAGACGGCGGGCCCTCCTGGTGCATCAGCTGCCGTACGAGCCTGACCAGCTCGGCCGGCTCGAATGGCTTGGCGAGAAAGGCGTCGACGCCGGAAGCGAGGCCGGTCTCCACCTCGTACTGCGTACACGCACTGATGATCGCGACGGGCAGATGAGACGTACGCGGGTCGTCGTGGAGGCGGGCGGCCGTACGCAACCCGTCGAGGCGCGGCATCACGACGTCGAGCGTGACGACATCAGGACTGACCCGCTGCACGATGTCCAGACACTCGGCACCATCGGCCGCGGTCACTACCTCGAAGCCCTCCAGCTCGAGATTGACCCTGATCAACTGCCGGATGACCTTGTTGTCGTCCACAACAAGCACCCGACCGGACGCCCCTGGCACAACTCGAGAGTAGGTTGCCGCCCGGGGCTGCGTCCGGGTTTTGCCCACTTCCACCCCGTGCGGGGTACGGCGGAGATCCGGCCAGGCAACCGAAATACCTGTTCATGGTCACCCGGCAGGAGCTGGTAGTGTTCAACCCGTCGCCGCGCTTACTGCGGCGGTACGCCCCCGTAGCTCAGGGGATAGAGCAACGGCCTCCGGAGCCGTGTGCGCAGGTTCGAATCCTGCCGGGGGCACAGAAGCCGGACCAGCGTGAAACAGCCGCTGACCTGCAGAAGTGCCAGACATCAAGAGCCGGACCCAGTCTCACTGGGTCCGGCTCTTTGTCGTTCTCAATCACTGATTCCGAGTGAGTGGCGAGTGAGTTTTCACGAGCCTCGGCAAACAGGCCGTGAGGCCCAGCAGTCTCGGGCAGACTGCTGCTGCCGCCCTGACGGATCGAGGCTCACGGGACTTCAAACCTCGCTTGTCGTGACGCTTCCCGGTGTCGGTCCACTTCTTGCCGGACACCGGGCGCGCCTCGCGGAGCGTCAACATCCCCCGACCCTTCTCCGGTAGGTAGCAGTCCTGCTCTCGAAGCCCGACCGCTTCCGCCGGCCACGGCCCGGAGGTAGCGGGCGCCATCGAGCGGGTGAAAGCCGGTCTTGGCAAGGTCCGGCGAGTAGCCGATGTCATGGAGCACGGCCGCGGCCTCCAAGAGGTCGGCGTCGGCACCGAGGATCGGCGCGATGGACCGTGCTCGTTCCGCCACTCCGAGGGAGTGCTGCCACCTGCGCGGCAGCGGCTCAGCCAGCAGCGATTCCCCGAGCGGGTAGGCCCACTCGGTTAGTCCGGTTGTGCTCACGCTTCGGCACGCTCCTCATGTCCAGGCAGAGCCAACACAGTGCGCTGCTTCCCCTGCCTCGCTTCCGACAACAGCCCTCGGCCTCCAGCCTGTCCAGGGCCTTGGCCACCGTGGGGCGTGAAACTCCAAACCGAACGGCGAGAGCCGAGGCGCTCGGGAAGGAAGCACCTACTACCATGCCGTCTTTCCTGATGACATCCGCGATGTGCTCGGCCAATGGCCGACGGTCAACGTTCTCCCCTTCTCTGATCACTCGCCAGCGGCCTCCTGGCACCGGCTCGGCCAAACCCTCTTGTCATAGAACGCCGAAGGCACGTAGAACAACCCCCGGGGGACGCCGTACCTATCCATCAGATCCCGCAGTGTCGACAACTCATCGCAATGACCGCAAAGGTTCCACGAGGGCTTGCCTGCTGCCGCACGACTGGGCCCCTTCCTCACTCTTCGCCTTTCCTGTTCTCGTCACACAATCCCGCTTCTGGGGTACGCGGTGAAGCTTGCCGTTGCCGCCTCATACGACTCGGTTGTCTTCCTGTGGCACAAAGCTGAGTCGCCCCGTGGCCCATTTAACAAACCACGTCGGCATACCAGTCGATTCCACTTGGGCCACGATCTCTTTGCGGGAGAATGGCGTCCACCGACTGGCTGGCTCTTCGTCTCCAACGAGACGGTTATCACGAGTCGCTGTGATACGCCTAAACCATTCGAATCCAAACATCCCTCGCGTAACGTCATGAAATGGATGCAAGGATGGGAAAGTGATCTCATAAAGGCTACAACAAGCCCACAGGAGAAACGGCTTCACGCGGTCATCCCCCCAGTTGCTGCCCAATTCCAGAGGGCTAAGCATAGGGCGCGAGGAAAGCTTGGCGACTACGGAAGAAAACGGCGTTTGCGGACCCACTCGCCACGCACCCATGGCCTCAGGATCAACCCAATCCACAATGGGCGAACTCTCTGATTCACCCCAGGCAATATCCAACATGTCGACCAACAACGGTCCGGGCACCCAAGAATCAAGAGTCCAACCAAAGGTGTTTACGGACAGCAGCCAATTTGGCGGCCGCTTGACATCGAGACGAGTCGGGGAATAGATGCCCACCGACATCATGTAAGCGTGCGATGCATCGTCCACGTCTGTGTCGATTTCATACAGCGAATTCGCGATCTCATGCATTTGAGGTTCCCACGCCTGGTCGAAGCGTATTGCCTGACCAGAAAGAACGAACCGCGACCAACGCTGAATCACTGCAGCCGAATTATCCGTCCTTGAATTACCCAACTGCTCTTGCAGCAAAGTGTGCAACCTGTTCCGCGGATCACGGTAAAGGTCAAAGAGCGCAGCTGCAGACGCCTCCGTACCATCCAACTCAGACCGACTCCAGTATTCGAAAAGACCGGCAAATACAGCGTCTGTGGTCTTCTTGGGGACAGGAGCAGAATTCAGGATCCGCAAGCTCAACGAGATGTATTTGCTGGCTTGAACCTTGCCCAAAGAGCGAGTCTTCTCAAGCAGTCCGTTAATGATGTCTTCAGCGCCGCGGTCATACTTCTCGTCGGCACACTGGACGATTACGTCAGCCAGCACAGAACTGGCATCTCTATCGTGCGCTTGGGCAACCTCATCTACGATTTCCTCCAAAGACCGCGCCCTCCGAACGATAGCCTCTGCAGAGAAGTACTCCATGAAAGTCCGATGGGTGAAGCCAAAGACACGCTCTCCCCGGTCGGTCGTCCCCTGCGATGTGAGCAGCCAAGCTCGATCTGCACAGAAGTCCAGGAAGTCTTCGGCTCGCCTCGCAGCTTCGTAGGATTCAACGGATGCCGTATCGGTGAAGAAAGTCGTGATGATGCGCCGTAGCTGGCGCTCCTCGACTCCCCCTTGAGCAGATTGACTACGATAAAAGAACAGTGCCAGCTCCTGCATGAGGCGCGTTCCATAATGCCTATGATCCATCGGCTGCTCGATCTGCCGCATGGAGTCCCAACGCTGGAACATCAAATCAGCACACGCCTGATAGACGGCACGACGGTTTCTGGGGATGTATCCCCTTGCCCTATACAGTGCGCACAGCAGAGAAAGCATCAGCGGATTCACGCGAACATCAGGGATACTTTGCAACTCGCGCAGGAAAGCGAGTCGCTCTTCGTCGCTACGCCCCGTGGCATGGAACCACTTTGTGGCGTACGCCTCAACCTGCTCATCCGAGAAGTCGTCAAGCTCGTATAGGGAAAACTCGCTTTCATCGAGAGGTGCCTTGCGGTACCCGACTCGCCTCGCAGTGACAAGAATGGGCGCTAGCGGATACCGCGAAGCGAAAGATTCGATAGCCTTTACGAAGAGCTGACGACGGCCGATGTCGATAATTTCGTCGATACCATCGAATACTACGAACCCTCGACCTAGAGTCAGCACATCACTGACTGTTTCTTTCTCGATGTCGATCTGCAGGTTCTCGCGCATAGATCGCGTAATCGACTCCAGGATGAAGGTACTGGAATCGGGACTTGAGAATTCCTTACATTGAATCACGAGCGGTGCAAAATCTTGACCACTTGCGGATGCATTAGAACTCACTTTGTGCACGACATGCTGAACCATCGTGCTTTTCCCGACCCCGGGGTTCCCGATAACCACACATCGGGGTCGCGTGCGCGGCACCGAGAGGAATTCATCCGTTTCATGGTCGCTAGCGTTGTACCGCCGCAGGTTTCTGCTTACGTAGAGCGTTTCCCGCTCGAAGCGAAACGCCTCCTGAGAGTGACTGAGGGCATGCGCAAGGTTGACCTCGGCATAGTAATCAGCAGATTTGCTTCGAACGTCGTACAAGCAGTTCCTGGCGGCCTCAAACCTCGTCGAGTCCCCTGCGATGTCGACTAGATCACGGAAGGCAATATTGGCCGGCCTCTCTCGTCCCGCAATCTTTTGCGACGCCCCCAAATAGGAACTTAGCCTTTTCTGTTCATCTGCGGAAACTAGAGCTGAAAGCTCGTCGGCCGGGAAGAGGGAGTCGACATACTGTCGAAGCAGCATCCAGAGAGGCCTTGCAAGATTGCTCCAGTTGAAATTCCGCTCCTCACAGAACATTTCGGCTAGATCCTGGAATGCGTCAGCGAATGACTCCGCAATCTCCTTGAAGGATTCCTCCTGCCTGCAACCAAACTTTGCGATGAGCAGGAATTGGACAACCGCCAGACACTCTGGACTCTCAAATAGCTCAGTGACTTGCGCTGCCTGATCTTGCGTGAGGATCGTCAGAGTTTCGCCGTCATTGGGGTCCGTAACGACCAAGCCGCCTGAATGGTCAACCTCTTCCTCCCATTCAGGGAAGGCGTTCTGCGAATTAGTCAAAGACGTGAAGGACTTCTTAACTGCTTCACCGGCTACTCGCCCCACCATGCTGGCCACCAAAGGTTCCATCACTACCCCAGTCGGATCACGCGCGCTCAGAAGACCACGGTAGCGCCGGTCAGGGCCTCTTTGGTGGATCGGTGCGCATTCCCTTGGGACCGTTAGGAGCGGTAACGCACCTATAGCTCTTTTGTCCTCACCGTTGGCCCAGTCCTCGGAGGCCGTGACTGCCTGTGACCGGCAGTGCCAAGTCGTTCTGTGTCCAGTACCAGCCACGTGGCTTGCACGTGCGTGCAACTGACTCTTGCGAGTGAGCAGCGAGTGGCAAGGGCCCACCCCCAGCGCCTGACTCGCATATTGCGCAGCTCAGAGGGCGCAAGCACTATCGCTCAGCGCATGCCCTCCGGAGCCGTGTGCGCACGTTCGTATCGCCGTGACCAGTGGAAACGTGCCTGGTGTCTTCGTGTTGTACAGCGGATAGCAGTGCGGAACGGGAACCAACCTCACCCTGCGTCCGGCGGCTGGTAGGAGCACGATGGGAAGGGGTGCGGAGCCATCGTGCCCAGTCGGGCTTCCGCATCTGTTCCAGACAGCTTGAGGACGTGGACCACCATGGAACAGATCCAGGCAGTTCAGCAGGTCGATCGTTACGTGCATGAGCGACGCTTCACGGACCAGAGGTTGGTTAGCTGGGCCCTGTACTTCTTCCTCCTTTCATGGGTAACGCTCGGCATCTACTCGATAATTGTCTTCTACCGTCGATTGAACCGCGCTGACCTCTTCAGAGAACGGCGTGCGCATTACTACAGCGCGGTCATCAACGCGACACGCCAGTACGCAGAGTTGAACGAGCAGTACGGCGCGGCTCATGAAGACCTTGACGATCTCCAACGCTTTGTGAAGGAGCGCTTCACTGACGAGCACAAACCCATCCAAGCCGGTCTGTCGCTCATCCTGTCGTTCATCACGCTCGGAATCTACGGGTGCTATGCCACCTACAGAACGATGCGATTCTGGTGGGAGATTCAGCCCACGGAGCAAGACTTCGACGAGAAACTAAGCTTGATCTGGACGAAGTTGGGGATCGTCAAGTACCCCCTGACTTTCGAGCCCGACGAAGAGCTGCATCGCAGCTTCGGCCTGCACTTCTTCCTAGCCATCGTCACGCTCGGGATCTACGGAATCATATGGGACTACCGTCTGCACACCGACCCGGACAGGATCTATCCAGAGTTCCATTCGGCCGAGGACGGTGTTCTCAATGCGCTTCGCAGCGCCCATCCATAGCCTCTGCCCAAGGTTCGCGTGACCTTACTTCTCTGCTGTACAGCAGAGAAGTCCAGCAACCACCGCAACCGCAGGCGATCGACAACGACCTCAGGCGGACGGATGACCAGCCAAGCGGACCTCAGCGGCCGTGGCTGCCGGTAGTTCGCATAGAGGGGGTCAGGCGGGCGTGCCAAACCCGTGCCAGAACAGGCGGGGAACCACGGGGAATCTGCGTTCCTGGCAGCCACGAAGGTCGGAGCAAGCCGTAGCAGCGTTCTCGCAGCCAGCCCACGCGTTGCCCCCGCCGCTCTCCCAAAGCGGTGGTCCGGGGGATCCTCAGACTGCGCGCGTCCTGGGGAGATTCCCAGCCTTCGCCCGGCAAACGGAGCTCCCCTTCCATCGGATCGGGGAACGATGGCGGCATGACCATCGGCGACGACGGGAAAGCAGCGAAGCACTTGGCTAGTCAGGCCCAGGAAGTAGGGCGGGTGTCTGGGCGGGAGCCTTGGCGCGAGGTACTGCAGTGGATCAGCGGCGGGCGACTGGGGCGGCGGCACGGGTGCCCGACGGCGCCAGAGTTAGGCACCCCGTGGCAGGACACCATCTCGGCAGAGCGGATCGGCTGGCGTCAGCGCGCCGCCAACCTGGACGGCGAGTTCGTGTTCGCCGTCGACTATCAACTCTGCCGCCGTTGTCGACTCGGGTGGGTCGAGCAGCCTCACACCCTGCCGGAGTATCAGCGATGTGGTCTGGCTGCGGCCGGCCTCGCCGCGCTGCGGATCGAGCACCCCGGCTTGGCATGGCACACCCTGGGCGGACACCTCACCGAGTCCAAGGGATTCTGGGCCGCCATAGGTGCCGACGTACCCGGCGGCTACCAGCAACGCGGCCCCTGCGCCCACATCAATGCCAGCGGATGACCAACATTGCCATCCGTGAGCTGAGGCCTATACGTGGACCGGCGAGATGACGCAGGCCGCCCCTAGGGGCCTGACCTGCTGAAACGTATGAGACACACGGGGCCTCCGGAGCCGTGTGCGCAGGTTCGAATCCTGCCGGGGCACAGAAGCCGGATCAGCGTGATCAACCCGTTGACCTGCAGAAGTGCGATCGAGCGGATCGCTCTCGCCATCGCCAAGGTCATTGGCTGACCGTCACCGAGGCAGGGTGATGCGGCCTGTCTGTCCGTAGCATCCTCAGCGGCTCAGCGTCCGGCTGCGAAATCCACGAATGCAGCCCAGTCCTTCTGACGGAAAGCGAGTTGTGACCTCGTCGGTACCTTGGAGTCCCGCACGTGAACGGCATCGGCTGTGGCAGCCACTTCCAGGCACGCGCCACCCTCGTTGCCGCTGTAACTGCTCTTGAACCAGGCGAGTTGCGCGGAACCCTCGGTGCTCATCGGTCTGCCTGCATCCTCTCGATCAGTTCGAGGGACTCTCGCGGAGTGAGTGCTTGAGCCCTGATACTGCCGTAGCGTGCGGCCAGGATACGGACCTCCTCGGCATCCGTCGCCAGACGCGTATGGTTCTGGACTTCCGTGTAGCCAACCTGCGGCTTCGCTTTGGGCGTCAACAGGATGAAAGGCCCGCCCATACCGGCGTGCTCGCTTCTGTCCATCGGCATGACCTGGAGCTCGACACTGCGCAGCCTTCCCAGCCTGAGCAGCTGTTCGAGCTGCTCCTTGTGCACTTCCCACCCACCGATCGGCCGCCGCAGCGCGGCCTCTTCCATTACCGCTGTGACCATCGGAGACGGCCAGCGGGTCAGGATCTCTTGACGGCCCATACGAGAGGCCACCCGCTGCTCGATCGTCTCCTCGTCCAGCAGGGGCTTACGCATCTGGTACAGGGCCCGCGCCCGCCGTTCGGTCTGGAACAGGCCGGGAATGTCATGGCTGCTGTAGTCATTGACCTCAACGGCATCCGCCTCCAGCCGCGCGTAATCCCGGAACCACGCCGGATGCCGCACCCGTGCCCGCGCCTTGGCCCGCGCAACATCGTCCTTCGTCGCCTTCAACAGGCCGCCCGCGCCCAGCAGTTCGTCGGCCGCGTCCAGCAGCTCCGGCTGTGGCGTCCTGCGGCCGCGCTCCAGCGACGAGATCAGGTCCTCGCCGTACCCCAGGCGGTCGCCCAGCTCCTTCTGCGTCAGACCGGCCCGCTCCCGCAACAGCTTGAGCTGCTTGCCCACCGCCCGGTTCAGATCCGCTGCGCCATCCGCGTCCTCCGGCGGATCGGGGCGGCGCTCCGCGTCCCTCTGATGAATTCCGTCCGTCATCGTGACCACCGCCCAACCCGCGCACCCGCCCGCCCGGTTACTACCGCCACCCCGGACAGGCAACCGACCGTACCGGTACACCCACTCTGCGTACCGGCTGCTTCCCTGGTCAGCGTACGGGCATCCGGCCACGCTCTGTCACATGAAGTCGGAAATCCAGGCGCCTCAACTCGGCGTCCCGGCAGCTCGTTTCAGTCAGCAGCTCAGCTCCACCCGTCGCGGCGCCCGCCTCGCGCGGCTGCTCGCCGTACAGCAACTGGCTGACTGGGGGTGGGCCAGGGACAGCGAGACTGTGCAGACTGCCGCGCTGCTCGTTGCCGAGCTGGCCACGAACGCGGTCACGCATGGTCGCGTACCCGGTCGTAACTTTCTGCTGAGCCTCGTGGTCACACGACAGCCGGGCGAGACCACCACCCTCCGTATCGAGGTCGCCGACTGTGGGGGCGAAAGGCCGCCGGTTCCGCTCAAGCCGGAGTCGACGGCGGAGCACGGGCGTGGGCTTCTTCTGGTCGAGGCTCTGGCAGTGCGCTGGGGTGCCGACCCGCGGCCTCCCTCCGGGAAGACCGTCTGGGCCGAGCTCTGCGTAATCGGAGGCCCTGCCGGATGAGCTCAGACGCAGCCGTACGTGCGCGGGCGCCCGCGTCACCGACGCGCGCGCCCGCCGCTCCCCCGGGGCCATGCGTGATGCTCAGTCGGCGGTGATCGAAGTCAGCTTGGTGAGGTTGTCGATAGCCCAGTCCGCCGTCCCTACGACTGTCGGGTCCTCTGCCCACAGGTAGCCCCACGGTCCCCGGCGGATGTGCGCCGCCCGCAAGCCTGCGGTCCTGGCGGGGAACAGGTCCTCCGCAGGGTTGTCCCCTACGTACACGGTCTCGTGCGGCTCGGCTTGGGCGACTTCTAGGACTCGCTCGAAGAACTCCGGCGAGGGCTTCTCGATGCCCCATTCGGCGGACGTGACGATCAGGTCGGCCGGGAGGTCCAGGCCGCGTAGCAATTCGCCTGCCCTTGCGGTCTGGTTTCCGGCGATGACGACGCGAATGCCTTGCTTGCGGAGTCCGGCGAGGGCAGGGCGTACATCGGGGTACAGGTCGGACTCGTCGAGGTGCTCACCCCGGCCGGCCGCTTCGCGAGCCTGATACGCCTCAGCGACGTCGATGCCGGGCTTTACGAGGCGCAACGCGTCTGCGCTGTCCCTGCCTTGCGCGGCTACGGCTCCGACCAGGGCAGACATGGTGTGTCTGGGGACGCCGAGCCAGTCGGCCCATGAAGCCCAGTAGCGGTCGTCGCGGACAAGGGTCTCGCCGATGTCGAACACGATGGTCTCAATCACCCACAGCACGCTACTGGGGCGAAGACGCATGACTGCGGTTCTGACCTTCACTGTCCGAGTGACTGTGGAAAATGTCGGCCCGTCTGTTACGTCGTTTGAGGCCGGGCCGCCCGTTTGAGTTATTGGGCGGCCCGGTTCTGGTGTTTCTCAGGTGGTGATGAGCGCCGGGTCGCTTACGCTCGCCGCGCCCGTTTCCACGTGGCCCGCGAAGCGGCGTAGGAACGTCGTGTTCGTGTCGGTGGTTATTGATACGTCGTACCAGCGCTTTGTCGCGCGCAGGTCCACCGAGTGGGTGACTGTGGCGGACGGGCGGACCGTGAAGGTTTGGGGCTCGCCGCCGTAGGTGTTGGTGATGGTGAGGTGGGCGTCCGCTGTCGTGGGGTTCGTCAGCGTTACGTCCAGGTTGCCTGTTGTTGCGTTGTGGCGGGCCGTGGCTTCTGGGGTTTTCGTTTTCGCCGGGCTCTTGAACGTGCGCAGGAAGCCGTTCGGGCCGTGGACCGTGAGGTTGTGTGTGCCCTTTGAATAGGCCGAGTTCCAGGTGTCGGTTAGCTTCTTGCCCGCCTCCGTGGTGTACGTCCAGGGGGCGTCCGTGCGATTTGCCGACGTTACGTAGAACTGCGCTCCTGCCGCCGTGCCCGGGCTGAAGGTCAGGGCTATTCGGCCGTCACTTATGTTTACCGCTGCGTCTACGTAGGGGGCGTACGGGAGTGGCCGCGCCGGGCGGCTGCCCGGTTCCTGCTTCGGGAGCGTGCCCGTGGCCGGCGGTACCGGCCTGTAGTCCGGGTGGCGGTTGTGGTCCGGGGGCTCGTAGGCCGCCGTGTCGGGGAGCTCGGCCGGGGTGGCGTCCGTGGTTGCGAAGTCGAAGGCCGAGGTCAGGTCGCCGCAGATCGCCCGTCGCCATGGGGAGATGTTCGGCTCGCGTACACCGAAGCGGTTTTCCATGAAGCGGATGATCGACGTGTGGTCGAAGACCTCTGAGCAGACGTAGCCGCCGGTGCTCCAGGGGGAGACCACGAGCATCGGGACGCGCGGGCCCAGGCCGTAGTTGCCTGCCGCGTACGACGACCCGCCCTTGTAGAGCTCCGTCGTCGTGTCCACTGTTGACAGGCCCTGGGCCGAGGACGCGGGCGGGTACGGCGGGACTACGTGGTCGAAGAAGCCGTCGTTCTCGTCGTACGTGATGAACAGCGCCGTCTTGCTCCAGACCTCCGGGTTGGAGGTGAGGGCGTCCAGCACCTGGGCTATGTACCACGCGCCGTAGTTGGACGGGAAGTTGGAGTGTTCGGTGAAGGCCTCGGGCGCTGCTATCCAGGAGATCTTCGGCAGGGTGTTGGCCTGTACGTCGGCCTTCAGGTCGGCCAGGTAGGCGTCGCCGTTCTTTACGCTGGTGCCGGTGCGCGCCTTGTCGTAGAGCGGGTCGCCGGGCTTGGCGTTGCGGTACTTGTTGAAGTAGAGGAGCGAGTTGTCGCCGTAGTTGCCGCGGTACGCGTCGCTGATCCAGCCCCAGTGGCCCGCGGCGTCCAGACCGTCGCCCGTGTCCTGGTAGATCTTCCAGGAGACGCCGGCCTGCTCCAGCCGCTCGGGGTACGTCGTCCAGCCGTAGCCCAGCTCCTCGTTGCCGAGTACGGGGCCGCCGCCTGTGCCGTCGTTGCCCGTGTAGCCCGTCCACATGTAGTAGCGGTTCGGGTCTGTGGCTCCGATGAACGAGCAGTGGTATGCGTCGCAGACGGTGAACTTGTCGGCGAGGGCGTAGTGGAAGGGGATGTCCTCGCGCGTCAGGTACGCCATTGTTGTCGGCGTTTTCGCCGGGATCCACTGGTCGTACTTGCCGTTGTTGTACGCCTTGTGGCCGCCCGCCCAGTCGTGGTTGAGGCCCTGGAGGAACTGCATTCCCAGGTCGTCGGCCGTGGGGTGGAAGGGGAGCGTTTCCTTCTTGTTGGCGTCCGCCTGGTGCCAGACCGATTTTCCGCTGGGCAGCGTCACCGGGCGCGGGTCGCCGAAGCCGCGTACGCCCTTCATCGCGCCGAAGTAGTGGTCGAAGGAACGGTTCTCCTGCATCAGTACGACGATGTGCTCGACGTCCTGGATCGTGCCGGAGACGCGGCTGGCGGGGATGGCGGCGGCGCGGTCGATGCTGCTCGACAGGGCGGCGAATCCCGCGGTCGCGCCGGCGATCTGGAGGAAGCGCCGCCGATTGAGTTCAGGCATGACTGTGGGCCCTCTTGGGGTGTGAGGAAACGGAACCGAACAGAATGTTCCAAGAGGACCCGGTGGAAAGGAAGGGGGCGGGAAGGAGTGGTGTCTTGCGTGTGAAAGGTTGCGCTATTTGCTGCTAACTGGGCGAGAGGTGCGGGTGGTTGGCGTGGGTGCCGTCGCCGCTGGTCGCGTGCCCGTCAGGCGGATGTGCGCTTCCTCGTTGTCTTCTTTGCTGCCGTCGACTTTTTCGTTGCGGTCGACTTCTTTGCCGTGGTCGATTCCTTCGCCGCTGCTGTCTTCTTTGCTGCTGTTGATTTCTTTTGTGTCGTTGACGTTGATTTCTTTGCGTCTGTTCCGGTCGCTGCCGGCTGCCTCTTGCGGCCCCTGATCGGCCTGACCTCGGCCTCCGGCTCGCGCTCGCCCCGGGATTCCTTGGCCGCGCGGACGCTGTTCTCCAGTGCGGCCATCAGGTCGATGACCTTGCCACCCGCTCCGGCAGCCGCCTTTTCGGACTCCGGGACCCTCCCGCCGCCCTCGACCTTCGCGGCGATCAGCTCCTCGACCGCCTCCCGGTAGTCGTCGTGCAGCGAGTCGAGGTCGACCCCGCCCAGCGTGTCCATCAGGGCGTCCGCCAGGTCGAGTTCGGCCTCGCGGACCGACACGTTCGTCTCCGGCGCGACGCCCTCGGGTTCGCGGACCTCGTCGGGCCAGAGCAGGCCGTGCATGGCGATGACGTCGCCCACTACGCGCAGCATGCCGAGCCGTTCGCGGCCGCGGAGGGCGAACTTGGCGATGGCGACCTTGTCGCTGCGCTTGAGCGCCTCGCGCAGCAGGATGTACGGCTTGGCAGCGGGGACGCCGCTCGCGGAGAGGTAGTACGCCGCGTCCATCTGGAGGGGGTCGATCTCGGCAGCGGGCACGAAGCCGACGATTTCGATCGTCTTGGCCGTGGGCAGCGGGAGCGCGGCGAGGTCGTCGTCGGTAATGGGGATGATCGCGCCGTCGGCCTCCTCGTACCCCTTGCCGATCTCGGGCGGCGGAACCTCGTCACCGTCGAGTTCGCAGACCTTCCGGTAACGGATCCGGCCGCCGTCGGTCGTGTGGATCTGGCGGAACGAGACCGAGTGGTGCTCGGTGGCGTTGACCAGCTTGATCGGGATGCTGACCAGGCCGAACGAGATGGCGCCGTTCCATATGGATCTCACGATTCGTCCCCTTTGGTCGAGATTCGTGGGATTCTCATCGTATGTCGCCGATCACGGAGGTGGAGGGGCGGCGCCTGGCCCTCTCCAATCTGGAAAAGGTCCTGTACCCCGCCACCGGGACCACCAAGGGCGAGGTGGTCCACTACTACGCCGTCACGGCCGGAGCCCTGCTTCCGCACCTTCGCGACCGGCCCGTTTCCTTTCTCCGCTACCCGGACGGACCTGACGGGCAGCTCTTCTTCACCAAGAATCCGCCGCCGGGGACACCTGAGTGGGTGAAGACGGTGGAGGTACGGCACTCGGACGCGACGACGACGCAGCAGGTGCTCGTACAGGACATGGCGACGCTGGTGTGGGCGGCGAATCTGGTGGTGGAGTTCCATACCCCGCAGTGGCTGGCCGACGAGCGCGCTTGCGCCGACCGGCTCGTCCTCGACCTCGACCCCGGGCCCCCGGCGACCGTCGCGGAGTGCTGCGAGGTGGCGCTGTGGCTGCGTGACCGGCTCGCGGCGGACGGGATCGAGGCGTACGCGAAGACCTCGGGGTCCAAGGGGCTCCATCTGCTCGCGGCGCTGGAGCGGACGCCGTCCGAGGAGGTCTCGGCGTACGCGAAGAAGCTCGCGGTGGAGGCGGAGCGTGCGCTTCCGGGGCTGGTGCTCCATCGGATGAAACGGGCGCTGCGGCCCGGGAAGGTCTTTGTCGACTTCAGCCAGAACGCCGCCGCGAAGACGACGGCCACGCCGTACACCTTGCGGGCCAAGGAACAGCCGACCGTGTCGGCTCCTGTGACCTGGGAGGAGGTCGAGGACGGGCGGGCGGATCCGGGGCGGCTCGTCTTTCTGGCGGGGGACATCGGCGGGCGGCTTGAGCGCTTCGGGGATCTGCTGGGGGCGCTCAACGATCCGGGTCGGGCTCGGCCTTTGCCGCATGCGTGAGCGGGTGGGTGCGGTGGTGAGTGAGTGGGTGCGTGGGTGAGGAGTCGTGGGTGGTGGTGGCGTGGGTGACCGTGATGCCGTCATTTTGGTGCCGCCTGTTGACGTGATGCGGCCTCGGGCGGTGAGTGAGGTTCCGGCGGAGAACGGACTGCCGGGTGGCGTGCAGTACAGCGTCAAGCTGGACGGGTTCCGGTGCGTGGCCTTCGGGGGCGGGGGTGGCGGTCCGGGTGGTGCTGTCTTCTTGCAGTCGCGGTCCGGGCGGAACATGGCGCTCGAATTTCCGGACATCGCCGCCGCCGTCGCCGGGCTGCCCGAGGGGCTCGTACTCGACGGGGAGGTATGCGCCTGGGTGGACGGCGCGTTCTCCTTCGTGCAGTTGATGCGGCCGCACGCGGCGCGGGTGGCCGACGGTGTCGCCGTGTCGTACGTCGCCTTCGACGTGCTTGCCGTGCCGGGGCAGGACGTACGCGAACTGCCGCTCACGCAGCGGTGGCAGCTGCTCGGCGCCGCGCTTGAGGGGGTGAATCCGCAGGTGCAGGTCGTAATGGCGACGACCGACCGGGATCGTGCGCTGCTCTGGTACGAAACGCTGGTGACCTCGGGGGTGGAGGGGCTGGTGTGCAAGGCGCTGGCGTCCCGCTACCGGCCGCGGGACAGCAAGGCGTGGGTGAAGGTGCGGCATTCGGATACGCACGATGCGGCCGTGATCGGCTACACGGGGAGTGCGGAACGGCCGCGTGCGCTGGTGTTGGTGCTGGCGGGCGAGGACGACACCCCGGTGGTGTCCAGCCCGCTGGCGCCGGATGTGCGGGTGCAGGCGCGGGAGTTGCTGGCCGAGGGGGAGGGTGCGGGTGTGAGTGGTGGTGGGGAGGGGCGGATCGTGGCGATTGGGATCGGTGAGGTGGCGTACCGGCGGGTGGGGGCGGGGGTCATGGCCGAGGTGCAGCAGTTTGTGGGGCGGCATGCGACGACCGTGGTGCGGAGGCTGCGGTTCGAGGGGCGGTGAGCCGCCGGACGCGCCTTACACCCGTAGCCACGTCCTCCGGTCCCGCGCCGCCGCGTACAGGGATTCGATGTCTGCCGGTTTCAGTACGCCGCCCGCCCTCGCCAGGTCCCTCACCTCGTGTTCCCTGAGAATCCTTACGTCGCGCAGCGTCGGCGCCGGGTCCACTCTGGCCTGCCCGGTCAGCGCCAGGATCGGGCGTACCGCCGCCGCCAGGGCCAGTGACGCGCGTTCCGCTTCTCGGCGGGCCCAGCGCAGTTGGGGCAGGGGGGCGGCTCGGCCGATCGCGACGAGCGGGTCGGCGATCCTGACCCGCTGCCTCGCGTTCCCCCCGTACAGCGTGCGCACGCTCATCGCGCCCGCCGGGCCGATCAGGAGGTGGGCGATGTACGCCCCACCAGGCAGCGGTACCGAGTGGAGTACGCGCCAGCCGGCGTCCTCCAGACGGTCGAGCTCGCCGCCCAGCAGCTCCTGCGCCGCGAGGGCGTCCCTGCGCGGGTCGGTACGGAAGCGGCGGGTACGGAAGCGGCGGGCCGTGGCGTGGGGGGTGTGGTCCAGTTCTGCGTGCAGGGCCTCGCCGGGGCGGTTGGGCGCGAGGTCGTCGTCGGGGTGCAGGGTCAGGCGGGCCAGGTCGGCGGCGGTGGGGACCGGAGGGGGGCCGATGGTGACCGGGCCTGTGGCGTACGGGGCGATGGCGGCCAGTACGGCGTCCCTGGCGTCGGCGTCGAGCAGGCTTACGCGGCCGGTTTCCCTGTCGTACCAGGCGATGTTCCTGCCGTCGGGCAGGCTCACGTACAGCCGGTCCTGGCCCTGGTGGCGCGCATGTACGATCCGCAGTTCCGTCATGTCCCATCACCCCACGCCCATGGGAACAGCCCCCGCACGGCAGGGGCAATAACTCTTGCCGTTCGGCTTGGTGCAGACTCGACGGCACGGCACGCACCGACCGCGGAGGGGACCACGCATGATCATCTTTGGCAGCAGGAGCTATCTCTACCAGCTCGCCATACTCACGCTCGTCTGCGGGCGCTGCGGCAATCCGGCCGCGCACACGCTCAAGAAGCGGGTCAGCAAGTTCACGCTCTTCTTCGTTCCACTGTTCCCGTTCTCGACGAAGTACGCGACACAGTGCACCTTCTGCGGCGCCGAACAGCAGGTGCCCAAGGAGCAGGCGGAGCAGCTTCAGGTGCAGGCGCAGCAGGGCGGCGGAGACGGACAGGGACATGGGCAGGGGTACGGGCACGGGCAGGCGCCGCAGCAGCCCGGGCGGAACCCGTATCAGCGCTGATCCAGCACACAGAGCTGACACAGAGCAGAGCCAGTAGAACCCGTAGACCGGCAGAGCTGAGTACAGAAAAGGCACTTCCCTCCGAATAAGGTCTACGGAGAGACGAATCTGCCCAAAACACACCGCACCGCCGAGAGGGGAGCCTTGAGCGCCCACCGCACCACCCGTGGAGCCCTGCTGCTCCTGACCGTCGCCGCCGTGCTGCTGGCACTGCCCGGCTGCGACGACGAGGGCGGTCTCCAGAGTGCGGGCGCCACGCCCACCGCGATCGGGCCCACTCAGCTCTGGCCCGACCGGCCTACCGCGACGACCCCTCCCCTGGACTACGGCGAGGGCGAGACCGAGACGGTGCAGGGGATCAAGGTGCCGGGCGGTGACGTGCGCAAGGTGCGGCCGGTCGCCGTCGCGCAGGCGGAGGAGGCGGCGAACCCCGGCGAGTACAGCGGGGCGGACGGGATGTACGAGGAGACCGCCCGACGCCTCCGTGAGTGCGATACGAAACCGAAGGCCTGCCCGGTCCTCAAGGCCTACTACCGGGACCTGACGGGCGACGGGAAGGACGAGCTGATCCTCGGCATCTCCATGCCCGAGGATCAGCTCGTGGTGCGCTGCTATCTGGCCGAGAAGGGCCGGCTGATCCGGATCATGTCCACCTCCGACGCCGTCATCAGCGTGGCACTGGCCGGCCGGGACGTGATCATCCGGGCTCCGTCCATCCTTCCCGGATACGAGTACAGGACGGCCTGGTCCTGGGACGACCGGCAGCGCGCGATGCTGCCCACCCGGGACGAGATTCTGCGTATGGACCGGGACGACGCAACGCCCTCGGCCTCCCCGCGTCCGGAGCCGACGCGGACGGCGCCTCGTACACCGGAGCCGACGCCGACACACAGCCCGGAGTCCGCCACGCCGAGCGCAGGTGGTGCCGCATGAGGCCCCGTCTGCCCGCCTGGACCGCCCTCCTCACCTGGAAGGCCGCGGCCTTCATCGCCGTAATGTGCTGCGCGCTCGCGGCGCTCCTCGGCGCCCTCGTACACGTGTCGGTGACCCACCAGACGGTGAGCGAGGCCCGCGAGAAGGCGCTGACCAAACTGGGGGACGCCACCCGGGCGTACGAGGCGGGCGAGCCGCTGCCGCCCGGCGCGGGCATCGACCCGGACGGGCTGCCCGGCTCGCTGCGCGACCTCGCCCTGCGAGGCAGGCGCGGCAGCCTCGTCAGCGACCACGAAGGCCGCCCGACCATGTGGGCGGCGGGGCCTGCCGACGGCAGGGCGATCGCCGCCGAGGTCGACTACACCCAGAGCGTACGGACCATCACGGGCCTCGACCGGGCCATCGTCGGCTCGTCCGTTCTCGCCATCGGCGTCACCCTGATCGTCGGCGTCTTCGCCGTCACCCGGGTGACGCGCAGGCTGCACCAGACCGCCGGGGTCGCGCGGCGGATCAGCGCGGGCGACCTCGACGCGCGCGTCAACGATCCGCGCACCAAGGACCCTTCCCGCCCGCAGGACGAGGTGGCCACGGTCTCCGGCGCCCTGGACGCGATGGCTTCCACGCTCCAGGGCAAGCTCCAGAGCGAGCAGCGTTTCACCGCCGATGTGGCGCACGAACTGCGTACCCCGCTGACCGGTCTGCACGCGGCTGCCGAGCTGCTGCCCGCCGGCCGCCCCACCCAGCTCGTCCAGGACCGGGTACGGGCCATGCGGCTGCTGACCGAGGACCTGCTGGAGATCTCCCGGCTGGACGCGGGCAACGAGAAGATCAGCCCGGACCTGTTCCGGCTGGGGCCGCTCGCGGAGCGCGTGGTGCGCGGCTCCGGGGGCCCGACGGAGGTGCGGATCGTACGGGACGCCTTCGTGGAGACCGACCGGCGGCGGCTGGAGCGGGTGCTCGGCAATCTGCTCGGCAATGCGCACAAGCACGGCCTGCCCCCGGTCGTACTGACCGTGGACGGGCCTGTGGTGACGGTCCGGGATCACGGAGAGGGCTATCCGGACTACCTGGTCGAGCACGGGCCGCAGCGCTTCAGGACCGAGCCGCGCGCCGGGAGCAAGGGGCACGGTCTGGGGCTGACGATCGCCGTCGGCCAGGCGGGGGCCATCGGCGCGGAGCTGACCTTCTCGAACGCCCCGGACGGCGGAGCGGTCGCGACGCTGGAACTGCCGGAGGCACCGCATGTGGAAGACGGGGACAGCCTCCCATCGGGTGATTTGCACACGGAGTGACACTTTGCGAACACTGTGTGTCGCATTTAGCGTGAATCGCGCGAGTTGAGGACCAGTTCGCCAGTCAGTCACGGACCGGAGCCTCCGCCGCTCTTCGCCACAGTCAGCCGTGGCGGAGGCCCCCCACCTCCCATGGAGGCAGCATGTCTGTGCGTTCCCCCCTCAGCAGGATCGGTCTGTACGCCGCGGCCGGCGCCGTCGCTGCCATGACCGCCGCGGGCCCGGCGCTCGCAGCGGACCCCGTGCCCGGCGCGGCCGATCCCGCCCAGCCCCAGAGCCAGACCCAGCCCGAGCCCCACACCGTCCCCCAGGCTGAGCTCCAGACTGAGCCCTCGCAGGCCGAGCCCCAGGCCGAGGCTCCGGGCGAGCCTCAGACCGAGCCCCAGACCGAGCCCCGGACGGAGGCTCAGGCCGAGATCGAGAGCCACCGCCTGTACAAGGGCCGCGTGACCGCCAAGAAGGGGCTGCTCCTGCGCGACAAGCCCACCCGTAGCAGCCGGGTCATCGGCTTCAAGCGGCATGGAGCAATCGTCCGCATTTTCTGCAAGACCACCGGCGGCAACGTGCGGGGCAACAACCACTGGTACCTGCTGACCGACGGCACCTGGGCCTGGGGCTCGGCGAAGTACATCGAGAACATCGGGCGCGCTCCGCGCTGGTGCTGAGGCCGCGCGGACACAACCCTTCCACTCGCGCCCCGAGGAGTCCGGCACTTACTCCACAGCGAAGCGGTCACCGAACCCCTCGGGCGTGAAGCGTACATATACGGACATACGGCCTGCCTGCTTGCTACGTTGCCTGACATGACCGCAACGACGACGGATGCTCCCCCACCCGGCGTACGCCTCCCCAAGCGGCGCGGCGTCGAACTCTCGCTCCTCGTCTGCGCCGTCCTCATCTCCGTGTACGGCTATGCAGCCGTCGGCCTCGCCAAGAACAGCGCCGTGCCGCCCGACGTCGCCGGCTACGGCGCGGGCCTCGGCGTCCTCGCGCTCCTCGCCCACCTCGCCGTACGCATCCGCGCCCCGTACGCCGACCCGCTGCTCCTGCCCATCGCGGTCCTCCTCAACGGCCTCGGCCTGGTGCTGATCTACCGCCTCGACCTGGAGACCCCGAAGGACCAGGCCGCGCCCACCCAGCTCATCTGGTCCACCCTCGGCGTCGCGCTCTTCATCGGGGTCGTGATCCTGCTGCGCGACCACCGCATCCTCCAGCGGTACGCGTACATCTCCGTCGCCGCCGCCCTGGTCCTGATGATCGTGCCGATCTTCTTCCCCGCCGTGAACGGCGCGAAGATCTGGATCCGGATCGGTGGCCTCTCCTTCCAGCCGGGCGAGTTCGCGAAGATCCTTCTCGCGGTCTTCTTCGCCGCCTACCTCGCCGCGAACCGCAACGCTCTCGCCTACACCGGCCGCAAGTTCTGGAAGCTCCAGCTCCCCACCGGCCGCGTCCTGGGCCCAATCGTCGCGATCTGGCTGCTCAGCGTCGGCGTACTCGTCCTGGAGCGCGATCTCGGCACCTCGCTGCTCTTCTTCGGCCTCTTCGTGATCATGCTGTACGTCGCCACCGGCCGCACCGGCTGGATCGCCGTCGGGCTCCTCCTCGCCGCCGTCGGCGCGTTCGTCGTCGGCTCGCTCGAACCGCACGTCAACAGCCGCGTCGAGGACTGGCTGAACCCCTTCGCCTCCATCGACGCGGGCGAGGGCCCCGGCCAACTCGCCCAGTCGCTCTTCGCGTTCGCAGCCGGCGGCACGCTCGGCTCCGGGCTCGGCCTCGGCCACTCCATCCTCATCGGCTTCGCCGCCAAGTCCGACTTCATCCTGGCGACGGCGGGCGAGGAGCTCGGCCTGTCCGGACTCACCGCCATCTTCCTGCTGTACGCGCTGCTCGTGGCGCGCGGCTACCGGGCGGGCCTCGCGCTGCGCGACCCGTTCGGCCGGCTGCTGTCGATCGGCCTCGCCTCGATCCTCGCCCTCCAGGTGTTCGTCATCGCGGGCGGCGTGATGGGGCTGATCCCGCTGACCGGCATGGCGATGCCGTTTCTGGCACAGGGCGGTTCCTCCGTCGTCACCAACTGGATCATCGTGGCGCTGCTGATCCGGGTCAGCGACTCGGCCCGCAGTCCGCGCCCCGAGCACGTCGAGACGGGAGTCATCGCGCCCGTCGTGACCGTGGAGGACGGCAAGTGATCCGCTACATCCGCCGCGCCGCAGGTCTCTGTCTGCTGCTGCTCGTCGCGCTGCTGGTGAACACTGCCCGCATCCAGGTCTTCGAGGCGGAGTCGCTGAACGACAATCCCGCCAACCGCCGCCAGACCATCACCCGTTACCAGCAGGTGCGCGGGAACATCATCGTCGACGGGAAGCCGGTCACCGGGTCGAAGGACACGGGCGAGCAGCTGCGGTACGAACGGACCTATCTGCACGGGCCGTTGTACGCGCCGGTCACCGGGTACGCCTCGCAGACGTACGGCACCACCCTCATCGAGAACGCCGAGGACGACGTCCTCTCCGGCACCGATCCCATGCTGGCCCCGCTCCCCCTGTGGAACGAGATCACCCGCTCCCAGCAGCCCGGCGGCCACGCCGTCACCACCATCAAGGGCGCGGTCCAGCGGGCGGCGTACAAGGGGCTCGGCGGGAGGAAGGGCGCGGTGGCCGCGATCGAGCCGTACTCCGGGAAGATCCTGGCGCTGGTGAGCAGCCCTTCGTACGATCCGGAGCAGCTGTCCGGGACCGGGAAGGCGGTCAAGGACGCCTGGTCGCGGCTGAACGGCTCGCCGGATCAGCCGATGCTCAACCGGGCCATCCGGCAGACGTATCCGCCGGGTTCCAGCTTCAAGATCGTGACGGCGGCGGCGGCGCTCGAATCCGGTGAGGTGACGGACATCGACGCGCCGACGAAGACGCCCGATCCGTATGTCCTGCCCAACACGAACACCGTGCTCCCCAACGAGGTGAGCGGCTGCGGGAACGCGTCGCTGGCGTTCGCGATCCGGTTCTCCTGCAACACGGTGATGGCGAACCTGGGCGTGAAGGTGGGGATGGCGGGGATGCTCGACACAGTGCGGAAGTTCGGCTTCAACGACAGCGGGCTGAAGATCCCTTCGGGGGTGTCCAAGAGCAACTTCGACACGAGCATGACCGACGACCAGCTCGCGCTGTCCGCCATCGGCCAGTACGACACGAGGGCGACGCCGCTCCAGATGGCGATGGTCGCGGCGGCGGTCGCCAATGGCGGCGACCTCAAGGCGCCGTATCTGGTCGACACGGCGACGCAGGCGGACGGCGATGCCGTCTCGCGGACCGACCAGAAGACCCTGCACCAGGTGATGAGCCCGGCCACTGCGGGGCTGCTGCAGCAGATGATGGTCGACGTCGTCGAGAAGGGCACGGGCACGAACGCCGCGATCTCCGGCACCAGGGTCGGAGGCAAGACGGGCACGGCGCAGCACGGCACGGACAACACGGGTACGCCGTATGCCTGGTTCATCTCCTGGGCGCAGGAGGCAGGTGCGGGTCTGCCGGGGGTCGCGGTGGCGGTGGTCGTCGAGGACGCGTCTGCGGATCGCGGGGACATCAGCGGCGGCGGAAGCGCGGCGCCGATCGCTCGGGCGGTCATGGGGGCGGCGTTGGGTGGGTGAGTGGGGGAGGTGAGGGGGCGCGGGTGGCAGTACGGGTACGGGGCCCTCGGTCTCGCTCCGCGAAACGCCCTCCCGGCCTCGCCGAGGCGATCATTACTCTGCCCGCATGGCCATGACCACCACTCACGAACTAGCCCAAGTCAACATATCCCGCATGAAGTTCCCGTTGGACTCCCCCGAGTTCAAGGACTTCGTCGACGCTCTCGACCCCGTCAACGCCGACGCCGACGCCGCCGACGGCTTCATCTGGCGGCTCCAGAGCGACGCCGGCAACGCGACCGAGCTGCAGATCTTCGGGGACGAGTGGCTGCTGGCCAATATGTCGGTGTGGCGGGACACCAACGCCCTGACCGCCTACATGTACCAGGGCCGGCACCGGGAGATCATGGCGCGGCGCCGCGAGTGGTTCGAGCACGTGCACGAGGCCATGACCGCACTGTGGTGGGTGGAGGCCGGCAGCCGCCCGACGTTGCGGGACGCCGAAAAGGCGCTCCTCCACCTGCGCGAACACGGGCCGACACCGCACGCGTTCACGCTGCGTACGTCGTTCCCGCCGCCCGCCGCCGCGCAGACGCGCTGAGCCGTCACGCCTGCGCGATCGCCTCCCCGATCTCCGCGAGCCGCTCCCGCTCCTCCGCCTCGAAGCGCTCCTTGTCGAGCTGTTCGGCGATCTCCTCGTCCTGGGTCATGAGGAGGTCCAGGTTGGAATTGCCCATCTCGAAGACTCCCATGTCGACGTACGCCTTCTGGAGGCGCGGGCCCCACAGGCCGATGTCCTTCACACACGGCACGATCCGGCTGAACAGCAGCTTCCGGAAGAGGTGCAGGAATTCGGACTGCTCCGTGTACTCTTCGGCCTCCTTCTTCGTCACGCCGAAGTTCTCCAGCACCTCGACGCCCCGCAGCCGGTCGCGCATCAAGTAGCAGCCCTCGATGACGAATTCCTCGCGCTCGCGCAGTTCGGCGTCGCTCAGCTGCTTGTAGTAGTCGCGCAGCGCCATCCGCCCGAAGGCCACGTGCCTGGCCTCGTCCTGCATGATGTACGCCAGAATCTGCTTCGGCAGCGGCTTGTCCGTCGTATCGCGGATCATGCCGAAGGCGGCGAGCGCGAGGCCCTCGATGAGGACCTGCATGCCCAGGTACGGCATGTCCCAGCGGGAGTCGCGGAGCGTGTCGCCCAGGAGGCTCTGGAGACTGTCGTTGACCGGGTAGAGCATCCCGACCTTTTCGTGCAGGAAGCGGCCGTAGATCTCCGCGTGTCTGGCCTCGTCCATCGTCTGCGTCGCCGAGTACAGCTTCGCGTCCAGGTCGGGGACGGACTCGACGATCCGCGCCGCGCACACCATGGCGCCCTGTTCGCCGTGCAGGAACTGGCTGAACTGCCAGGACGCGTAGTGGCGGCGGAGCACGCCCTTGTCCTTCTCGGTCATCTTGGCCCAGTGGCGGGTCCCGTAGAGGCTCAGCGCGTCGTCGGGGGTGCCGAGCGGGTCGTACGGGTCGACCTCGACGTCCCAGTCGATGCGGGTGGCGCCGTTCCACTGCTTGTCCTTGCCCTTCTGGTAGAGGGCCAGGAGGCGGGCGCGCCCTTCGTCGTACTCCCAGCTGAAGCGGGCCGCGCCGGAGGCCGGCACCTGCCACTGGGGGTCCGACGGGGCTGTGGTGTAGAGCTCGTACGTCGACATTGACGTCTCCCTTGCCGCATATCCCTCAACAGGACGGACAGTTGGCAGACTCACACGTTGGTAGACAGCGGGTCAACAAGTCGCGCGCGAGGGATTGACTGCCTTGCTGACAAGCAGTCTCATAAGATGTGACCCCAGGTAACCCACTCGTGAGGTGCCCCCCCCGCCATGACGACAGTGACCGAACGCGACGTACTCAGGGACGCACTCGGCCTCCTCAAGGACCGTGAGCAGGTCGCCGAGCGCCTGCTGGAGTCATCCGCCAAGCACTCGTTCGACCCCGAGACCGAACTGGACTGGGCCGCCCCGGTCGAGGAAGGCAAGTGGTTCTGGCCGCCCGAGCTCGTATCGCTCTACGACACTCCGCTCTGGCACAAGATGTCCGAGGACCAGCGCATGGACCTCGCCCGGCACGAAGCCGCCTCGCTCGCCTCGCTCGGCATCTGGTTCGAGATCATCCTGATGCAGCTGCTGGTCAGGCACATCTACGACAAGTCGCTGACCAGCAACCACGTCCGATACGCCCTCACCGAGATCGCCGACGAGTGCCGGCACTCGATGATGTTCGCCAAGATGATCCAGAAGGGCGGAGCGCCGTCGTATCCGGTGCCGAGGCTCTACCACAACCTCGCCCGCGTCCTGAAGACCGTGTCGACCACGCCCGGGTCGTTCGCGGCGACGCTGCTCGGCGAGGAGATCCTCGACTGGATGCAGCGGCTGACGTTCCCCGACGAGCGCGTGCAGACGCTGGTGCGCGGGGTCACGCGTATCCATGTGGTCGAGGAAGCGCGCCATGTCCGGTACGCCCGCGAGGAGTTGCGCCGCCAGATGGTGACCGCGCCGCTCTGGGAGCGGGAGCTCACCCGGGTCAGCTGCGGCGAGGCCGCACGCGTCTTCTCCACCTGTTTCGTGAACCCGAAGGTGTACGAGAACGTCGGCCTCGACCGCCGCGAGGCCGTCGCACAGGTCAAGGCGAGCGGCCACCGCGCCGAGGTCATGCAGAGCGGCGCCAAGCGGCTCACCGACTTCCTGGACGACATCGGCGTCCTGCAGGGCGTCGGCCGCAGGCTCTGGAAGAGCTCAGGCCTCCTCGCGTAAGCCGCGGACCGCACACCGCAAACCGTCCAAACGCAGGGATACGCTGCGGACATGACCCCGGCAGCAGCGTCCCCCGCGTACCGCAGGCTCAGCGTCGAGGAGCGTCGCAGCCAGCTCCTCGGCGCCGCCCTGTCGCTTTTCGCACACCGGGCGCCCGAGGACGTCTCGCTGGACGACGTGGCGGAGGCGGCCGGGGTGTCACGGCCGCTCGTCTACCGCTACTTCCCCGGCGGCAAGCAGCAGTTGTACGAGGCCGCGCTCGGCTCCGCCGCCGACGAACTCACGCTGTGCTTCGCCGAACCGCAGACCGGGCCCCTCACCCGGCGCCTGATCCGCGCCCTGGACCGCTATCTGACCTTCGTCGACGAGCACGACACCGGATTCAGCGCACTGCTCCAGGGCGGCAGCGTCGCCGAGACCTCCCGTACGACCGCGACCGTCGACGGGGTGCGGCGGGCCGCGGCCGAGCACATCCTGACGCACCTCGGCGTCGCGGGCACGGCGGGACCCCGGCTGCGGATGATGGTCCGCACCTGGATCACGGCGGTCGAGGCGGCCTCCCTCATCTGGCTCGACGAGGGCAAGCAGCCGCCGGTCAGTGAGCTGCGTGACTGGCTGGTCGACCACTTCGTCGCCCTGCTCACCGCGACCGCGGCCACGGACGCGCAGACGGCGGCCGTCACGAGGGCCGCGCTGGCGACCGAGACGGCGGACGGCTCGGCGGGGGTGCTGGCGCGGCGCGTGCTGCCGGTGATCGCGGAGGCGGCCCACCTCCTGTGACCCTGCAAGACTGACGGGGTGAGAAGCGAGAACACGCCCTTCGTGGGCGGACCCCTGGACGGGCGCGTGCTGCCGGTCCTCGTCGGGCCGACCGGACACCCGCCGAAGTGGTACGAGGTGCCGGTGCCGGACGACGCCGGCGGGCCGCCGACCGTGCACGCCTACCTCCGCGTCCCCGCCGGTCACACCAAGCGGCTCGGGCTCCAGCGCGGCTGGAAGTACGAGTACGCGCCGGACGGGCGCGAGCGTCGTCACCGGCCGAGGTGGCCCTGGTCGAAGCCCGACGGCACACCATAAGATCGGCTGTCGTGCCGGATGTGGCCGCTGTGGACGGAGGAGCGGCCCCGGCACGGTGACCACGGGGGGTGCGCCTTGGAAGCGCTGCGTCAGGACGATCCACGCCGAATCGGGCCGTACGCCCCGCTGTTGCGCCTGCGCGAGACCGCGAGCGCCGTGCAGTACCTCGCGCACGCCCCTGACGGTGCCCCGGCCGTGGTGTCGGTCGCCCGGCCCGCACTCGCGGGGTCGCCCGCCTTCCGGCGCCGTTTCCAGGCGGAGGCGCAGACCGCCGAACGCCTGGCCGGCGGCTGGGTGGAGGCGCAGCTCGGCTCCCGTACCGAGGGGCCCGAACTGTGGACGGCGAGCGGGTACGTGCCCGGGCTGACCCTGGGCGAGGCGATCGCGCTCGCCGGGCCGTTGCCGGAGCGGACGGTACGCATCCTTGGTGCGGGCCTCGCCGAGACCCTCTCCCGGGCGCACGCCACCGGCGCGGTGCTCCACGGCCTCGCCGCCGACACCGTGCTGCTGGCCTCCGACGGGCCGCGCCTGACCGCGTTCGGTGCGCTGGGTGCGGCGACGGCTGCGGAGGCGAGCCCCGGTGGCCAGTTGTCCGTACGCCTCGACTACCTCACGCCGGAGCAGGTGGCGGGCCAGGAGCCCGGCCCCGCGTCCGACATCTTCGTACTCGGCCTGCTGCTGGCGTACGCCGCGACGGGCACGACCCCACTGGCGGCGGGCCCGCAGGACGCGGCCGCCGACCGCATCGCCCACGGCGACCCCGAACTGGCCGCGGTGCCGGAAGAGTTGCGTCCGCTGATCGCCCGGTGCCTGTCGAAGTCACCGGAGGACCGGCCGACGCCGGGCACGGTGGCCGCGGAACTGGCCCTGGAGGGCGCGGCGGCGATGGCCCGAACGGGCTGGCTCCCGGAGAGCCTGCTGACGGCGCTGGCGGAGCAGGCGGGACGGGTGATGGGGCTGGGGGCTGGTGCGGATTCGGGTGCGGGCGCGGGCGCGGGTGGCAACTTGGGTGCCGGTGCTGACTCGGGTGCGGGTGCCGACTCGGGCGCCGGTGGTGACTCGGGCGCGGGTGCCGACTCGGACGCCGGTGGTGACTCGGGCGCGGGTGCCGACTCGGACGCCGGTGGTGACTCGGGCGCGGGTGCCGACTCGGACGCCGGTGGTGACTCGGGCGCGGGTGCCGACTCGGACGCCGGTGGTGACTCGGGCGCGGGTGCCGACTCGGACGCCGGTGGTGACTTGAGGTCGGGCGCGACCATGGTTATCCGTGCGGGGGCGCTGCGTGGCGGGCGCGGGGAGCGAGTTCTTCCCCTACCCGCCCCTTCCCGCTCTGACAATTTGCGGCTGGCGCCGCGTGGGGGCTCCGCCCCGGACCCCGCTCCTCAAACGCCGGAGGGGCTGAATGTTCCGCCGGAGGGGCTGGGTATTCCAGCGCGTCCGGCATTTGAGGACACTCCCCCAGACTTCGTCCGGGGGGACCCCCAGGGGCTGGTAGATCCAGCCCGTCCGGGGGTCTGGGGCGGAGCCCCCGGTTCGGGAAGGGGCGGGGTGGGGGAAAGCGCCGCAGGCACCGCCCTCACGCACCCCGCCACCGCACTCGCCCTCCCACCCGCCGCTCCCGCACAGCCCCCGCAGCTTCCGGCCCTGCCATCCACCCACACCACCACCGCTCCGGTCGGCAACGGCCTCGGCGGCCTCAGCCGGCGCGGCCTCTTCGCCGCGATCGCGGCCGGCGCCGCCGGGCTCGTGATCGGCGGGGGCGGTGCGCTGGCCATCGCCGGCGGTGACGACAACCCGTCCGCATCGCCCGGCCCCGACGCCGAGCCCACCGCCGCCGCCAAGAAGCCGCTGCCCGGCATGGCTCCGGCCCCCCTCTGGCACTACCGGCACCGTGTCGAGCTCACCTCGGGCAGTCCCTCCGCCCGCATCTGGCGCGACAAGCTGCTGCTGATCCCTGGCAGGGAGCAGACCACCGCACTGGACCTGCGTACCGGCCGCCGCCTCTGGGAACAGAAGGCCGCAGGCACCGGGTACAGGCCCGAAGCCGCCGACGACACCCACTGCTTCGTCATCACCCGCACCGATTTCGTGTGGCTGTCCGCGAAGGACGGGCAGGTCAAGCACCGTCTCCCGTACGGCCCGCTGCTGGCCAAGGGAGAGGACGGCGAGTTCACCCTCGGGGCGAAACTGGCCGTGGACGGCACCGTGGCCTGGTTCGCGGGAAGGATCGAGACCCCCGACGTAAAGAGGAAGGGGAAGAAGACCGAGAAGGTGACGCGTACGCGCGTCTACCTCTTCGCGTTCGACATGGCCGCGCGCAAGGAACTGTGGCGGTCCGAGCTGGCGGATGCGCATTCCGGACCCTTCCCCCGTTACGAAGCGGTCGGCATCCGCCCCGACAGCCTGCTCCTGCGCCAGGAGGCGGACTCCCTCACCCCGGCCCAGAAGAAGAAGGCCAAGGGCAGGTCGTCCTTCGTCCTCGTCGACCGCAAGAGCGGCAAGACACTGTGGCAGAAGTACTTCGACGGAGTGCGTGAGGGCGCGGACACGACGGACGACACGTCGGGGCAGCTGTACGCAGCGGTGGACGACGACTTGCAGGCGTACGACACGCGCAAGGGCAAGAAGCTCTGGAAGCTCAAGAACACCTCCGGCCGCTTCGGCCGTGGCGTCGTGAGCGGCAAGACGCTGTACCTCGCCGACAGCCGCAGCGAGGTGTACGCCATCGACACGGCGACCGGCACCGAGCAGTGGAAGCGCGACACGGAGTACCCGGGCCGGTCCACGCCTTCGGTCGTCCTGAGCGGCAGCGGCCGTACCGTCTTCGCCCTGAACGACACGCAGGCCACCGCGATCAACGCGCGCGACGGCCGGCGCCTGTGGAAGTTCCAGGACGCGGGCGCCGACGACGCCGGGACCGCCACCTCGTACCGGGCACAGACGTCCGGCAGCACGGCAGTCCTGTGGCGCGGCCGCAACTTCTACGCGCTGCCTCTCGACTAACAGAGGGCGGGTCGGGGCCCGCGGCGCCACGCCGGTGGCGTCGCGTATTGGCCCTCCACGGGTGACGGTGTTGGCCCAACCCGACGACTCACCATCCGCCCCGCTCGCGGGCCTGCACATCATCGCCAGTAGGCCGGAGCTTCCGGCCGCGAAACCGGAGGTGATGACGTGTCAGGCAAGCTTTCCCGGTCCGTCTGTACGGTGGCCCTGGCTGCCGCAACGGTGATCGCGGCGGTACCGGCACCATCCGCCGCCGCAGTACCCGCCATGCCCACGCCGCCCGCCGAGCCGCTGCCCACCGCGTCCCTGACGGCCGAATCTCTGTCCGCCTCTCTGTCCGCCTCTCTGTCCGCCAAGCCGACCGTCGCGGAGCTGTTGACCGAACTCCAGAAGCTGTACCAGCGAGCCGAGGAGGCCGGTGAGGCGTACAAAGCGACTCAGGAGACCATCAAGAAACAGCTCGGCGAGGTCAGGACGGTGACCGCCGGTCTCTCCAGGGCCCGGACCTCTCTCGCCGCAAGCCGGAGTGCGGCGGGGAGGCTGGCGCGCGAGCAGTACCAGGGGCGTACCGGCCTTTCCCCCTACCTGCGGCTGCTGCTGGCGAAGAACCCGGAGCGTGCACTGTCCCAAGGACACGTATTCCAGCGGGCCGCGACCAACCGGGCTGCGACCATCGCCCGGCTGGAGAGCGGCGAGAAGCAGGCCGACGCGCTGGCGACGAGGGAGCGGTACGCGCTCGACCGGCAGCAGACGCTCGCCCGGCAGCAGAAGAAGCAGCAGGACGCGGTGCGCGCGCGGCTGTCCGAAGTAGAAAGGCTGCTGGCTTCGCTGACCCAGGATCAGCTCGCGGAGATCGCGCTGCTGGAGGCGCGAGAGACGGGTGAGAGGCAGCGTGACCTGCTGACCTCGGGGGCGCTCGGCAGTCCGGCGTCGGCCTACGCGCGGAAGCCTTCGCGGCTGGGCCGGGCGGCGGTGGCGTACGCCGCCCGGCAGATCGGCAAGCCGTATGTGTGGGGCGCGGAGGGGCCGCGCTCCTTCGACTGCTCGGGGCTCACCTCGCAGGCGTGGGCACATGCGGGGCGTGAGATTCCGCGGACGAGCCAGGAGCAGTGGCGGCAGCTGCCGAAGGTTTCGCTCAAGGAGCTGCGCCCCGGTGACCTGGTGATCTACTTCCCCAAGGCCACGCATGTGGCGATCTACCTCGGCAAGGGCAAGGTGATCCAGGCCCCGCGCCCCGGCGCCCGCGTCAAGGTCTCCCCGATCGCGGCGAATCCCCTGCTGGGCGCGGTCCGCCCCGACCCGAGCCTGAGGTCACTGGCGTCGTACAGCCCGCCGAGGCTCCCGAGCGGTGCGTCGATCGGGTCGGACCGGGGGTACGGGGTGGAGGCGGCGCCGAGGGCGTGAGTCCCCCGGACGAAGCCCCCATCCCCGGTGGCCCGGTCCCGGTGCGCCTGCGCTGACGCGCCTGGCCCCGGACACAATGTCCGGGGCTCTGCCTGCACGGTGGCCAGAAGCTGGGGACCAGTGGCTCGTCACGCGGCCTTGGCCGGGTAATCGGTCCAGGTTCTGATGGTTGGGTTCGGGGCGAACTCGGCCTTCGGCTGGGCGTGTGCGTTGTGCCGACGGCTGTTAACAGGACCGCCCGCACAGAGCGTGGCCCAGGGGTGAGCGGCCGTAGAAGACCTCGCGGCCGCTGCGGTTGCGGGTCAGCAGTCCGCCGGCGTGCAGCACCTTGAGGTGCTGACTGACCGCTCCCGGGGTCATGGACAGTCGACGGGCGAGGATGACCGTGGTCGCGGGTTCTGTGAGGGCGACGAGGATTCTGGCCCGGGTGCGGCCGATGAGCGCGTCGAGGGCGTCGGGTGTGGGGACCGTTCCCTGCTGCCACACCGTGGCGACGCCGGGCGCGGGGTAGACGAGCATCGGCTGGTAGGGCTCCGCCATCACCAGTGTGTCCGGCCATTGGAAGACGCTCGGTACGAGGATCATCCCGTCTCCGCACAGCGGGCCGTCCCGCCGCCACGCCGTGGTGCGGACCCGAAGGACACCGTCGTCCCAACGGACGTTCTCGTGCAGATCATTGAACATCGCCGCCGCGCCCTCGCGGGTGAGCTGGCGGGAGCGCCGCAGCACCTCGGATTCGAAAAGGCCCTGGATCTGGGGCCAGTACGGGGCGAGGGCAGTGTCCCAGTACTGCCGTAACTGGGCGGCGGCGCGGGCCGTACCTGCGGCGGGGTCGGCGAGGAACTCCTGCACCGGCCGGGTGTCCGCTGCCGGGACGCGGGCGACCTCGCGCGCCGCCTCGTCCGGATCGGCTGAGGCCACGAGGTCGAGTTCGGCGGCGATGTCCGGCAGCGGCCCCGTGGGAGGTGGGGTGAGGAAATCGGGGATGTAGGCACCGAGCGGGGCGAGCGCGAACAGCAGGCGCAGGTCCATGGCGCGCAGCCGGGGACGTACGCCGCGGATCCACGGCAGATGCAGCGCGTGGCGCCCGGGGTCCTGGAGCATCCGCAGGCTCGCGACCGCCTCGGACACCGGGGAGAAGGCGAACCGCAGCCGCGCCAGGTCCCCGGGTGTGAAGTCGAACTCGGCGTACGGCGTGGACAAGGCGGTTGAGGATTCAGGCACGGATGAAACATTCCCTGAGCCGACTGCCTGTGGTCAACCATCGTGCCAACGGCCCGCGCCGCACGGCGGGGCCGATGCCCAACCCTTCCTCCCGTAAAGGAGCCCGTCATGATGAACCCGTTCCACGAGCCCCTCACCACCGACAACGCGGCCCTGTTGCTGGTCGATCACCAGATCGGACTGTTCACGGGCGTCCGGGACATGGGCGTCGACGAGCTCAAGCACAACGTCACAGCCCTGGCACGGGCGGCCCTGCGCCTGGGCGTCCCGGTGGTCGCCACGACGACGTCGGCCGACGGCATGTGGGGCCCGCTCGTCCCGGAGCTGCAGTCCGTCCTGCCCAAGGACCTGGACGTGATCGACCGGTCCACGGTCAACGCCTGGCACGACGAGCGCGTCCGGGGCGCGATCGAGGCCCTCGGCCGCAAGCGGCTCATCGTGGCGGGCACGTCCCTCGAAGTCTGCGCCACGCTGCCGGCGATCTCGGCCACCGCCGCCGGATACACCGCATACGTCGCCGTGGACGCCTCGGGAACTTTCTCCGCGACCAAGCGGGAGACGGGCCTGCTGCGGCTCCAGCAGGCCGGTGTGATCGTCAGCGACTACGCGAGCCTCGTGGTCGAGATGCTCGCCGACAATGCCCACCCCATCGCGCCGCACCTGTACGGGGACCTGGACATGCCCTTCGGCACGCTCGTGGGGCAGTTCCTCGCCGCCCAGGCCCGATGACACCGAGGCGCCGCTCGACGACATCATCGATGCGGAGGCGGCAGCACATGCCTGGTGCGGACTGTGCACCGGTTCCGAAGGCAGTTGACGGTCAGCCCAACTCGGATTACTGACGAGAAGTGATGGCACTGCCGGTTGCTCCCCGCACCGCGTCAACTATGCCCTGTGACGGGATGGGGGTCGTCCGTAAGGTGCGTGCATGGCAGACGAGAGCTTGCGGGCCCGTTCGGGCGGCTATTGAAGCGGAGCTGCGGCTTCTCGACCCTGACGTGCGTGCTTCGCCGGTCCTGGTCTCGGGGCTTCTGGACCCGGAGTTCACCGAGATCGGGGTGTGGCAGATATGCCGGAGGGCCGCCATGATCATGGCGGCCCTCCGAGCGTATCTGGGTCACACCCCCTTAGGGCTTGCCGACCCAGACCCTGTCGTCACCGTCCAGGCCGTGGGAGACCCACCACTCGTACTTCTTGCTCTCGTCCAGGTTCTTCGACCCGGACTTGCACTTGCCCTTGCCGGACGCAGTGACCTTGAGGACGGGAGTGGTACCGCCGCTCTTGACCACGTAGACCATCACCGCCTTGCCGTCCGCGCGCTTGTCGCACACGGTCAACTTGTCTCCGGAGTCGGTCCACTTCGCCGACCCGATCACGCCGCCGCTTCGGTCCCAGTGGCGCTTGTAGATGGTCTCGGGTCCCCAGGAGGCGGCCTGTGCCGAACCTGCCGTTGCCACCAGCATCACGGCGCCCAGGGCCGCCACCGACCCCTTCTTCAACAGTTTGTTCATGGTCCGATCGTACGAACCGTGATCCCAATGATCAAGCTGCGGTGGCGACTTGCTGGCGTATCTGGTCAGCCCAGCCCCGAGACCAGAGCATCTGGTTGCGCTCAAGCTGCCGCATCGACATGCCGCCGCGATGGTCACGCCGGATAGCCGCGTTGGGCGCTTTCGTGCGTTCGGGTCAGGCCCGCCGTTCGGCGCCGTCCGGCCAGACGACGTCAACGGGCAGACCAGCCGCGCGCGCAGCGGCCACGACGTCTGCTGTGCCACCGCCCTTGGCAGACGGAGGCGATCCGTTCCACACCGCGACGAGGCGGTCGGCCCGCTCAAGCAGGGCCGCATTTGCCACCTCGTACGCCGCCCGGTTCGCGGTCTCGTACGGCATGACGAGTACCTCTTCGGCAGCCGCGTGCAGCCGGTCGAAGAGCTTGGCGTGGTCCGGCTTCACCTTCGCCTGCCGGTAGTCCTGGGAGGGCAGCACGACGACGAGCCGGCCACCCGCCTCGACCACTGCCTCGGCGAACAGCGAGTCGCTGCCGGCCGCGATGCACGACACACCGACGAGCTCGCCCCCGTACGGCTGGAGCAGCTCGCGCAGGGCAGCTTTCACCAGCGGCACGCTCTCTTCGGTCAAGTCCATATGACCGGTTACGCCCAGCGTCACCATGCGGCCCTCCCCCTCAGCTCGACAGCAGGTCGCGGATACTATCGCGCGCCTCGCGTACAGCCCGCGAGGCACTGTGCCCAACGGTGTACGGGTAGAGCTGGCCGAGCTGCGTACGCACCCGCCCGGACTGTGTGAGCCTCGACGAACTGGGGCCGCTCCTGCCCGACGGGCATCGCGCCTGCGGAGGACTGGTCTCCAGAGCGTCAGCCCAGGTACGGCCGGTCCCGCTCTTCGAGGAAGTGCTGGATGCGAAGCCGCTGTGTGTGGTGCATGGGGAGGTCTGCGACGTCGCCCGGCGCGATGAACCGCAGTTCGGTGGATTCCTCCGAGATCGCGAGTTTCCCGCCGATCACGCGCGCGGTGAAGCACACATTGAACTGTCGACGTACCTCCCCGTCCGTGTAGGCGATCACGTGGCGGGGATCGGTGTACGTGCCCACCAGCCCGGTGATCTCCACATCAAGACCCGTCTCCTCCTTGACCTCGCGCACCGCCGTGCCGGGGAGGGAGTCGGTCATCTCCATGCCGCCGCCGGGCAGTGCCCACAGGTCGTTGTCGCGGCGGCGCTGGAGGAGGATACGCCCCTGGTCGTCGGTCACGACGGCTGATGCGGCGACGACCAAACTGTTCGGTTCGGGAGCCTGCGGATCGTCGTAGTACTCGGTGCGTGCCACGGGCTACTCCTCCTGGACGGGCGTTGCCGTCGCCCATACCGCGTCGAAGCTCTGAGCGTAGGTGCCGAAGATCCCTCCGGCACCGTTACGGCGCAGGTGCCACACAGGTGCACCGTAGGCGTTCACTCCCCAGACATGGGCGTTGACCAACAGCTGGTCGTCTGCCCGGTAGAGCGAGTTGTAGAGCGTCGTCTCGTGGGTCCGGAGATCGATGCCCGGCACACCGACCAACGGCCGGTAGTGCATCAAGGCCAATCGGCACCTCGACTCGATGCCATGGCCGAAGCGTTCCTCCATGCCGCGCTGCCGGACGTTCTCGCTCTCGGCGTCGCCCAGAGCGATCCGTACGGAACAGCCTTCGGCGGCGCGCTCAAGCAGAAGACCGTTGAGACGCGGATACGCCTCATGCAGGAAGACCGCGGCATAGACCAGGACGTCGATGTGCTCGCGAGCCTGGGCCAACATGTCGGTGAACGCAGACACCAGGACATCGGCGCGCTGGTCGTACAAGGCAACCAACTCCGGACTGACCGCGCGTGCTGCGCGTGCTTGCCGGAGTGCCGGCCAAAGCGCATGCACGTCTTCTCCTAATGTCTCGGCCGCCAGCATGGCCGTGGCACGACGTGGTGTGCGGCCCAGATTGACCCAGCGCTCAATGGACTTGGGGTCCACCTCTGCCTTCGCAGCGAGAGTGGCGTAGGTCCACCCTCCGGCTGCCATGGCGGCTCGAAGCCTCTCGTTCGGCATCGCAGTCTCTCCCTCAAGTCGAGGACGTTGCCAGGGACGTTCTACCGCGTGCAGGACGTCCCCAAATGGGTTTTGGGGGAGGTATCCACGTCCTGGCGAGGGGCGTGACCCTCACTGCATGAGCGACAAACGACTTCCGGAAGTGGGAACGCTGGCGCGGGATGCCAAGACGGGCCGGGTCGGCCAAGTCATTGGACACATGGGGCCGTACGTGCAGATGCGACCACCGCACGGCGGCGCAGAGTGGCACGCACGACCGGAAGATGGCCGTCCGGCAGGAGATCGCGAGCGTCTTCGCGCGTGTATCACCAGGCCAGTAACCCCCGCTGGTCATCCCGCAGTTGCACGATTCGGCCGCCGCTGCATGGGCGGACCGGAACCGAGGATGATCCGGGAGACACCGTGATCACCAGTACAGACGCCCAGATTGCCGACTGGCTCGCTCGCGCCCATAAGACGTCCTCAGTCGCGGCCCGAGAGTGGGCCTCCGACCTCGTCGCGATGCTGCCCTTGGGGAACCGCTTCGATGCCGTGCGCATCCGTCCCGAGGTCGTACAGGCGGCGGCGAGCAGCGACGACTGGCGGACGATCTCAGAGTTCCTCACCGACGTCATCGACGGCCCCGTAATCCATGACCCGTTCACCTGGTACTACGCCCTGGTGCCGCCCCAGACAACGGAGACATGGCGATCACCGCTAGCACGGTGCATCGGCCGGGGTTCCTGGCTCGGTGTGCCGCGCACAGACCGTCGCACCTCGTACCGCCCGTACTGGGCCGTGCCCATGGCGCGTGCGGGTGACCTGTGCTCGCCCATCGCGGTCGCCGAGCTGATTCACCTCGGGCACGCGCGGCTCACTGAGGGGGCACGGTGACCGTCAAGGCGATCATCCGGGCAGCGGACTGGACCTTGGGCCCCGATGTGTCCGACGGTGCACCCGACCAGCCGCTGCACGACGTTGAGTGCACCACCTGCGGGGAGAGCCCCGATTGCGCCGTGGGCGACCGTCTGCCGGCCGAGATCTGGGCGCTGAAACACACCGGGCTCAAGCCGACGCATCGCGGCTATCGAGCTGTGCAGACGACGTTCTGGCGGGCGAGCCCCGCGCCCGGCAACCCGTTGTACTCAAGCGAGCAGCCCCTCACCGCGCCCGCGCCACCCATGACTCCTGCCTCGGCTGCCACGCTCCTGGGGACGTCGACAGCCGAGGCAGGGTGTTCACCCATCACATCGAACCGGGAGAGTCATATGTCCGATGACGGCAAGCACGCCGGTCAGCCCAGCGACAAACCGTGGACGCCTCCGCCCCCGTCGCCGTCCCCTGACGGGCCGCCGCCCAAGGCCACCAACCAGCAGACGGAGGACTGACGGTGGGCAGCACCGTGCAGGTGCACCCGCAGCACGCCGCGCTCGTCGAGTTACTGGCCAAGCAAGGCCTCATGTCCGAGCGCTGGCGCGAGGTCTGGGAGCGAATCCCCCGCCACCTGTTCATCCCACCAACCATCTGGCGTCAAGGGCCCGGGCGTTGCGAGCCGGTCACCACGGAAGCCGAGTGGTGGCAGCTCGTCTACCGCGACGAGCCTGTTGTAACCCAGGTGGACGACGGGGCGACCGACGGCCCCGGCGTAGCCACGTGCTCCAACAGCCAACCCAGCATGGTGGCCACCATGCTTCAGCATCTCGACGTGCAGGATGGCGAGAAGGTGCTGGAGATCGGCACCGGAACCGGCTACGTCGGGGCGCTTCTCTCCGAGCGCCTGGGAGACGAACAGGTCTTCAGCGTCGAGATCGACCCGCCATTGGCTCACCAGGCGAGGGAGAACCTCGCGGCTCTGGGTTACGCACCCACAGTGGCGGTGGCCGACGGCGAACACGGCTACGCGGAAGCAGCACCGTACGACCGGCTGATCGCCACCTGCGCACTGCGGCGCGTGCCGTACGAGTTGGTGCGGCAGGTGAAGTCGGGCGGAATGTTGGTCGCCCCACTGGCCCGGGAGTTCTGGAGCGGCGCGGTAGTCCAGCTGTCCGTGCGGGAAGGCCGGGCGTCGGGACCGTTCCGGGGCGGTGCGTCGTACATGCCGATGCGCTCTCACCGTGCCCCGGAAGGACCGCCGGTGGACGGTACGGCGAGGGCGACCGACACCACGGTCGATCCCCGTCGGCTGCTCACCATCGGGTTCTCCATCTATGCGGGTGCCCGGATGCCCGGCGTCTCGATGGTCCACGCCGAGCACGATGGCACCACCGAGGTGTGGCTGATCGACCAGGCCGGGTCGGGCGCCTTCGCCGAGGCTGGTGAGCAAGCGTGGCAGTACGGCGAGCGCGACTTGTGGCGGGACGTCGAGGAGACGTACCAGGAGTATGAGGCTCTGGGCCTGCCGGAAGCCGACGAGTTCGGGCTGACCGTCAGCGCTCGGGGTCAGGAGGTGTGGCTTACCCACCCGGGACGAGTGATCGACCCGAGAAGGGTCATCGCCTCCGCGCAACGGAGCCGTCCTTAGCCCCGACTCGTGCCCCGGCCGTCGCTGCCCCCGAGGCGGACGGCCGGGGCTCTTTCCTGTCTGGTCACCATCAGAGCCCATTGCGAGCGTAGAGGGGCCCAAAACGAAGAGACCCGGACGCTGTGTCCGGGTCTCCGATCTCATCGTTTCGTGTGGCGCCGGGCCGTCTCTGGGCCGTCCGAGGTGAACCGGTTCGACGACCAGTAACCGCCAACGACGACGGTTGGATCGCTGGTCAGAAGCCCGTCACGCCATGGCGACCGAGGCCAGGTACGCGTTCGTCTTCTCCGGGTCGTAGAAGAAGTTCTCGAAGTCTGCCGGGTCGTTGAAGCCGTTGGCGAAGCGGTCGGCCACCGGCTGGAGACCGCCCGCCGCGCCGATCAGGTTCAGGACGTGCTCCGGGGGGACGCCGAGCATCGCGTTCGTCCACTTGGTGACGTGCTGGGCCGTGTCCCAGTAGCGGTCGAACGTGGACTGCATCCACTCCTCGTCGAACGGCTTGTCGCCGTGCGAGGTGATCGAGGAGAGGTACGACGCCGCGCACTTGGACGCCGAGTTGGAGCCCTGACCCGTGATCGGGTCGTTCGCCACGACCACGTCCGCCACGCCCAGTACCAGGCCGCCGCCCGGCAGCTGGCCGATCGGGTTGCGGACCGTGGGGGCGTACCGGCCCGCCAGTGTCGCGTTCGCGTCGGTCAGTTCGACCTTCGTCGCGCGGGCGTACTCCCACGGCAGGAACTTCTCCATCAGTTCCAGCGTGAGCGCGAGGTGCTCCGACGGGTCCTTGATGCCCTTGAACGCGTCGACCGGGCCGCCCGGGACGCCCTCCCAGAAGAGGATGTCCGCGCGGCCGGAGGTGGTGAGGGTGGGCATCACGAAGAGCTCGCCGACACCCGGCACCAGGTTGCAGCGGACCGCGTCGTACTCCGGGTGCTCGGGGCGCGGGCCGAGACCGTGGACGTACGCCACGGCGAGCGCGCGCTGCGGGGCGTCGTACGGCGAGCGGGACGCGTCGCGGCCGAACATGGAGACCAGTTCGCCCTTGCCCGCCGACACCATGACCAGGTCGTACGTACGGGAGAAGTAGTCCAGGTCGGAGACCGCCGCGCCGTGGATGACGAGCTGGCCGCCGCGCTGCGCGAACGTCTCCATCCAGCCGGCCATCTTCACGCGCTGGTCGACGGACTGGGCGTAACCGTCCAGCTTGCCGACCCAGTCGACGGCGCGGGAGGAATCCGGGGCGGCGACCGAGACGCCGAGGCCCTCGATCTTCGGGGCCTGCGTCTCCCAGAAGTTGATCTGGAGGTCGCGCTCGTGCTGGAGCGCGGTGTGGAACATGCACTGCGTCGACATGACCCGGCCGGACCGGATCTCGTCCGCCGTGCGGTTGGACATCAGGGTGACCTCGAACCCGCGGGCCTGGAGTCCGAGGGCGAGCTGGAGCCCGGACTGACCGGCTCCGACTATGAGTATCTTCCGCATGACGGGGTTCTCCGTTGAGTAGCTATTCGGGGGTGACTTCCAGCGCGTGACCGACCAGGGCGAGCAGCGACTCGACCACCGTGATCCGGTTGCGCGCGTCCATGATCACGACCGGTACGTGCGGCGGCACCGTCAGGGCCTCCCTGACGTCCTCGGCCTCGTACGCCGGCGTGCCCTCGAAGTGGTTCACGGCGACGATGTACGGCAGGCCGCAGCTCTCGAAGTAGTCGAGGGCCGGGAAGCAGTCGGACAGGCGGCGCGTATCGGCCATCACGATCGCGCCGATCGCGCCGCGCACCAGGTCGTCCCACATGAACCAGAAGCGCTGCTGGCCCGGTGTCCCGAACACGTACAGCACGAGGTCGTCGTCGAGGGTGACGCGGCCGAAGTCCATCGCGACGGTCGTGGTGACCTTGTCCGGCGTCGCGGTGAGATCGTCCGTCTCCTCGCTGGCGGTGGTCATCAGCGCCTCGGTCTGGAGCGGCGTGATCTCGGAGACCGACCCGACGAAGGTCGTCTTGCCTACGCCGAAGCCGCCCGCGACCACGATTTTGGTCGCGACCGGGGCTCGGGTGCGGTCGGTCTGCCAGTCCTGGGCGCCCTCTTCCGCCTGGGGAGGGAGGGGCTGCGTCGGGATCAGCGGTGTGTGCCCGGCGTGGGCATGGAAGGTCTGGGTCCCGGTCTCAGAGACGACGGAGTCCACTCAGCACCCTTTCGAGCAGCGCGCGGTTCGGCTGGCCGGGGGCGTGCCCGGTCCCGTACACACGGATCTTTCCCTGGTCGGCCAAATCGCTGAGCAGCACGCGGACAACGCCGAGCGGCATCTTCAGCAGTGCGGAGATCTCCGCGACCGTACGCATCCGGCGGCACAGCTCGACGATCGCCCGCATCTCCGGCATGACGCGCGTCTGGAGCCCGCCGTTCGTCAGCTCGCGCCGCTCTTCGGGCGCTTCGAGCGCTGCCACGAAGGTCTCGACGAGCAGGACGTGCGTGAAGCGGGTGCGGCCGCCTGTGAGCGAGTACGGGCGTACGCGGGCGGGCCTGCGGCCGTCACCCCTTACCGGAAGTTTGGGGGACGGCGTCACAGGGCGCTCTCCATCGATTTGCGCAGCTCGCTGCGGAGTTCGGGGGTGAGGACGTGGCCGGCGCGGCCGACGAAGAGCGCCATGTGGTACGCCACGACGCTCATGTCGCAGTCGGGGGCCCCGTGCACACCGAGCAGCGAACCGTCGCTGATCGACATGACGAAGACGCTGCCTTCCTCCATCGCGATCATCGTCTGCTTGACGACCCCGCTGTCCATCAGCTTCGCGGCGCCCTGGGTGAGGCTGGCGAGGCCCGAGACGATGGTGGCCAGGTCGGCGCTCGAACCCTTCGGGCCGGTCTGGCGGCGGGCCGGGTCGGGACCGACGTTGCGCTCGGGGTCGGAGGACAGGAGGAGCAACCCGTCGGAGGACACGACGGCGACCGACTGGAGCCCCGGCACCTCCTCGACCAGGTTGCTCAACAGCCAGTGGAGATTACGGGCTTCGCTACTCAGCCCGAATGTGCTCGACGCAGTCAACTGCGTTCCTCCTCAACGGTGTCCCCCTCGGTATCGGTACGGTCCCCGTTGGATGAGATCTCTGCTTCGACGTCACGCCTCCCGTCCTTCGCGCCCTGGTGGAACCCTCCGAGACGGCGGCGCAAGGCATCGGCGTCGACGCTGCGGGTGCGCTCCGAGGGCTTCTCGGGGCCGGACTGGACCACGTTGGGGGTCCGCTTGGGCAGCCCCTTGTCGGTGATCCGCTCCACGGTGGTTCTGGCGGGGGCGGGGACGGGGGCGGATGCGGTCGCGGGTGCGGAATCGTCGGCACCGGCGAGCCCGGCTGCGCCGACGGCCACGTGCTCCGCCCTCGGCTCCGGCTGCGGCTCTGCGGGCACGGCCTCGGCGGACTGCCGTGGCAGACGCATTGTGCGGGTCGGCTCGTCGACCGGGGCCTCGGTGTCGGGATCGCCGTCGTCGGTGCGCTCGTGCGTGTCGGGCCCGATGGCGTACGGACGGGCAACCGGCCCGCCGCCCAGGGCCACGGACTTGCCCTCGGCGAGCGGCTCGCGCTGCGAGGGCAGCTCCGGCCCAGGCTCCGGCTCCGGCTGCGGGTGCAGCTCCGCGCGTCGCCCGCTCGCCGACTCCGGCTGCGGGTCGGCGTCAGCCAACGCTTCTGTCTGCGGGTCGGCATCAGCCAACCCCTCGCGCTGCGACTCCGGCTCGCGCTCGGCTTCGGGAGTGGACTCGGCCTCAGCCTCAGCCGACGGCTCGTACGCGGCCGCAGGCTCGGAGTCGGCCAGAAGCTCGGGGTCGGGCTGTGGCTCAACCTCAGCGAACAGCTCGCGCCCAGGCGCAGCCAACGGCTCGCTCTCAACGTCAGCAGACAGCTCGGCCTCAGTCAGCGGCTCACGCTCAGGCGCAGGCTCGGACGCGGCCAACGACTCAGCGTCAGACTGTGACTCGGGCTCCCCCTCGGCCTCGGTCGACTGCTCACGCTCGACCTCAGGCTCGGCCGACAGCTCGGCCTCAGCGAACAGCTCGCGCCCAGGCCCAGCCAACGGCTCGTGCTCAGCCGCAGGCTCGGGCGCGGCCAACAGCTCGGGCCCGGGCTCCGGCTCGCGCTCCGGCACGGCCTCGGCCAACGGCTCCGGCTCTCGCGCCGGATCCTGCTCCCGCTCCTGCTCCAGCTCGGGCTCCGCCTTCGCCGCCTTCTCGCGGATCGTGCGCTCGGCCGCCGCCACCAGCGGGTCCTTCTGCGGATCGTCGGCCGGCGGGGCCTCCTGCTGGTCCTTCTGCAGGTCGGCCTGCGGGTCGGCGTGCAGGTCCTCCTGCGGGTCGGCCTGTGCCTCCCGCTCCGCGTCCTTCCGTACCCCTTCGCGTGCCGAGCGCCCAGGCAGCGCGTTCGAGTTGGCCTCGGCCACCGAACCCGGCAGGTTCAGCGTCGGAGCGTCCCCGGCCACCGTCACCGCGGGCGGGACGGCCGCCGGTGGTGACGAGGGGAGCAGTGCGTCGGGCAGTACGACGACCGCGGCGATCCCGCCGCCCTTCTGCTCGCGCAGCTGCACGCGTACGCCGTGGCGCGCGGCCAGCAGTGCGGCCACGTGGAGGCCGATGCCGCCCTCGATGCCGTCGCCCGGCTCGTACGCGGCGGGCTCGGCGAGGCGCGCGTTCAGCTCCGTGAGCCGCTCGGCCGCCATGCCGATGCCCTCGTCCTGTACGGAGAGCATGACCTCGCCGCTTTCAAGGAGCCAGCCGGAGAGTTCGACCTTGGCGTCCGGCGGCGAGAACGACGTGGCGTTCTCCAGGAGTTCCGCGAGCAGGTGGCTGAGGTCGTTGGCGGCGAAGCCCGCGACCTGGGTGTGCGGCGGCAGGGACTGGATGACCACCCGCTCGTACCGCTCGATCTCGCTGACGGCGGCGCGCAGTACGTCGACGAGCGGCACAGGACCCTGCTGCCCGTGACCGTGACCGTGCGCGTGCCCGTGATCCGTACCGGCCAGGACGAGCAGGTTCTCGCCGTGGCGGCGCATGACGGTCGCCATGTGGTCGAGCTTGAACAGCGTCGCGAGGCGCTCGGGGTCCTGCTCGCGCTCCTCCAGGCTCTCGATGACGCCGAGCTGGCGGTCGACGACGCCGAGCGTGCGCAGCGAGAGGTTGACGAAGGTGGAGTGGATGGTGTGCCGCATGCGTTCCAGCTGCGCGGCGGCCTCGGCGACCTGCTCCTGGAGTTCGGCGCGCTGGGTGGCAAGGGTCTCGCGCTGGCCGATCAGGTGCGTACGGTCGCCGGCGAGCTTCTCCGCGCGTGCGCCGACCTCCGCCAGCCTGCCGTGCAGGGTGTTGAGGGAGCGTACGACCTGGGCGAATTCGTCGTTGCGGCCGGTGAAGCGGACGGGCTCGAACGCCTCCGCGTCGTCGGACTCCGGCTCGGTGGCCAGGCGCGCGGCCCCGATCCGCAGCACGGCCAGCGGCTGGGTGAGCGTACGGGCGACGCCCGTGCTGACGGCGACGGCGAACAGGAAGCAGGCGCCGGCCAGCGCGATCCGGATTTCCAGTGCGGTGACGTCGTCGTCGCGCAGCTGCGCGAGCCGCTCGGCCTGCACCGCGCCGAGCGCCGACTCGGCGCCGCGCATCAGTTCGATACGGGCCGAGAACGCGGCCTCGGCCTTCGCCGGATCGGTCTTGCTCTCGGCGTCGGAAAGCGTGGGCTGGTCGGTGAGGCTCGCGAGGAACTGCTCGGCGGTCTTGACCTCGTGCCCGGTGACGGTGGTCTTGAAGTTCTCGCGTACGCGCGAGCCCGCGACCTGGTCGAAGTCCGCGAGGGCGGCGAGTTCGCGTACGCGCGACTGCTGGGCGGCGGCGGTCAGGGCGTTGCGGGTGCGGGCGCTCTCGGAGTTCGGGTCCTCTTCGGCGGGGACGAGGAGCCCGGTGACGGGGTCGATGCGGCTGCCGGTGTTCTCGCGGGGCACGGACAGCGCGGCGATCAGCAGGCCACGGGTGGCGGCGGCCTGCTCGGTCGCCTTGCCGAGCGCGCCGGGCGCCCGGGTGGCGTCGGCGGCGCGCGGGGGCGTCTTGTCGGCGAGCTCGTCGGCGAGGTCCTGGAGCTTCTCGATCGCCTGGCTGTACGCCTTGTGGGCCTCAAGGGCGGTGCCCTTGCCGGTGAGGGCGGCCCTGCGGATGCCGGGGATCTTGGCCAGGTCGCGGCGCAGACCGGCCGGGGCGGCGGCCTCGATCTCGTCCATCTGCCGGTCGACGCGGGCGCTGCGGGCCTCGGAGAGCCCCTTGCCGCCTTCGGCGCCGTCCGTGTCCGTGCTGCCGCGTCCGGCCGCGATGTACGCGGTGACGTCGTCGCGTTCGTCGGCGAGGGAGTGGGCGAGGGTGACGGCCTGCCGGTTCAGCTCGGCGAGGGTGACCAGACGCTGGGATTCGGACAGTTCCGAGGAGGCGCTGATGATGGCGGGGGCACCGGCGGCGAGGACGACGACGCCGACGACGGCCACGCCGGCGACCAGCCGGCTGCGTACCCGTACGGTGCGTTCGGTCCGCTCGCCAATCTCGCCATTACCGCTGTTACCGCTACCGCCCCGAGGCCGCTTTTTCTGCACCGGTGCTCGCATTCTTGCTTGACTCGTCTGCCCATGTGGCCGAGGTGACGACTGGTCACACGAGAGAGCGCCCCCACCCCTGGAATGGCTTCAGACCATTCCAGTGCTTATGGGAAGAAGACGCGCATCCCCCAGGCCGCCACACGAACGAGTGAACATCACTCAGGAGTTGGCGAACAACTCCCGATCCGCCACGTCTTGCGCGGGCGCGGAGTGCCGGCTGGAAGTTCCGCCCGGCCTTTGGCAAGATGCGCCCCCGCAGCTTCGCGGAGTGTCCTATTCCGCCCAAACAACCTGCACCCACCTGCTGGTACGGGCCAACTGGTCGGCGCAGCGCCCCACAGAGCCGACCACCGCGCCCTGTCCCGGCCCTCAGGCATGCTTGGCCGCATGCGCATCGAACTGGCCACGGTCTCCGGTGATCCCGAACGCCCCAACGAGGACTGGGTGTCTGTCGCCCTGCCCGCCGTCGGCCAGGGCGGGGCGCTGGTCCTGCTGGACGGCGTGACGCCGCCCGCGGGCGACGACGGGTGCCTGCATTCGGTTCCGTGGTTCACCGCGCGACTCGGCGGCGCGTTGATCGAATTGTCCACTTCGAGGCGGGATTTGACTCTGGAAGAGGTCCTCGCGGAGTCCATTCGCCGCACCGCCGACGCCCACCGTACGACGTGTGACCTTTCTCACGTGCGTACGCCTCAGGCGACGGTGGTCGTGGCGCGGTGGGGCGCGGAGACGGTCGAACACCTGGTGCTCTCGGACTCGACGCTGCTCCTGGAGTCCCCGAACGGCACGGTTCGCCCGATCCTGGACAACCGCCTCGACCTGCTCCCCCGCGAGATCCTCTCCTCCCTGGCCGCGACCGACGCCCTGCGCAACAAGGAGGGCGGCTTCTTCACGGCAGCCGCCGATCCTTCGGTGGCGGTGCGGGCGGTGTCGGGGGTGACCCCGCGGGTGGAGGTACGGGCGCTGGCGGCGCTGAGCGACGGCGCGTCGCGGTGGGTCGACATGTTCGGCCGGGGCGACTGGGAGGACTGCGTGGGCGTACTGCGCAAGGAGAACGCGCAGGCGCTGATCGACCGGGTGCGGGCGCTGGAGACGGACGGGGCGACGGCTCCCCTGGTACGCCGCTGGAAGCGCCACGACGACGCGGCGGTGATCTACGCGGAGCTGTGAGGCGCGGCCTCATGGCTGGGCCTGGTCTCATATACGGGCCCGGCCCCCAGCTGAGCCCGACCGCACAACAGGCCCGAGCTCACAGCTGAGCCCGGCCTCGTAACGGGGGCCCGACCTCACAACTGAGCCCGGCCTCGTAGTGGGGCCCGGCCTCACAGCTGGGCCGACCGCACAACAGGCCCGAGCTCACAGCGGAGCCCGGCCTCGTAACGGGGACCAACCTCACCCTGAACCCGGCCTCGTAACGGGGGCCCGACCTCACAGCTGGGCCCGGCCTCGCAATGGGGCCCGGCCTCACAGCTGGGCCGACCTCACAACAGGCCCGAGCTCACAGCTGAGCCCGGCCTCGTAACGGGGACCGACCTCACAGCTGGGGCCCCGCCGCTCCCGCGTCAGCCCTCCGCCCGCTCGTTCAACTGGTGCAGCAGCCGCGCCAGCTCCGCGACCTCCGCCCGGTCCCAGTCCGCCAGCTTCCGCACATACCTCGCCCGCCGCGCATCCCGCACCCGCCGGAACCGCGCCCGCCCCTCCGCCGTGAGCGCCACCAGCGAGGCCCGCCCGTCGGCCGGGTCCGGCTCGCGCGTGACCAGGCCGAGCTCCTCCAGCGCGCGCAGCTGCCGGCTCATCGTCGCCTTGCCGACCCCGAACCAGGCCGCCAGATCGGTCGCTCTCTGCCGTTCCACCTCGTCGAGCCGTACGAGCAGCCCGTACGCCGCGGGCTCCAGCTCCGGGTGAACCTCGCGGGCCATGTCGCCCGACGACGCGCGGGCTCGACGCAGGAAGACCGCCAACTCCCGCTCCAGGGCCAGGAATTCGTGGTCCACACCACTTCCCTCCGCGGAACCGGCGTCGCCCGCTCCCCCGCTTCCGTGCACGTCAGCACTCATTGCGAGCTTTCCTCACCCCGAAAGTTTCCTTCAACGGCGGCCATTGCCGCAGCTCGGCCAGTATTTCGCAGGCGTAGACCAACGGCGGCACCCAGGGCCCCTTCCGCGCCGCCGTTCTACGTGCGTAGCTTCATTTATGGCATGTCCACACCAGTGGTCCCCTACTTCGCGCAGCAGTACAACGGCTCGTACAACGTCGGCATGATCCGCGGCGCTTACCACTTCGCGACCCCCAACGACTCCAGCGGCGCCAACCAGGCCAACTACTTCGTGGACAACGGCGGCGGCTGGTCGCGCGACGGCAGGACGCTGCCGGGCGCGCTCGACATCGAGTGGAACCCGTACGGCGCGCAGTGCTACGGCAAGACGCAGAGCGGCATGGTCAGCTGGATCCGCGACTTCCTCAACACCTACAAGGCGCGCACCGGCCGCGACGCCGTGATCTACACGGCGACCAGCTGGTGGAAGACCTGCACCGGCAACTACGGCGGCTTCGGCGCGAGCAACCCGCTGTGGATCGCCCGCTACAACACCACGCCCGGCGAACTCCCGGCGGGCTGGGCGTACCAGACGATGTGGCAGTACACCTCCAGCGGCCCGATCGTCGGCGACCACAACAAGTTCAACGGCGCCCTCGACCGCGTCCAGGCCCTCGCCTACGGCTGACAGGCGACGAGACGAGAGGACCCCCGGCGCTCGGGCGCCAGGGGGCCGGGGTCACACCCTGAACGGCCCGAATGTCTAAAGGAGCTCGATCGCGGCGACGAGCGGGAGCGGCGCGACGGCCAGGGCGCCCGCCGTCCATGCAAGGCCGACGAGGATCTCGCGCTTGGCGCGGATTCCCAGGTACGCCGCGACGGGCGGCAGTACGCAGAGGGCGAGGAAGCTCATGTGCCAGCCCTCTTCCTTGGTCAGGAACCACACGAGCACCAGGCAGGCGGGTGCCCACCCGACGACCCAGTTGCGCACGCGGGTGAGGAACAGGTCAAGATCGTCGATGTCGCCGAACATGAAGGACACGAGTCTCCGTTCTCAGACCGCGCGGTGGTCGTAGCCGCCGGAGCTCACCTCGGGGAAACCGTCCGCCGCGGAGAAGCCGTTCACCGCCGTGGACATGGTCAGCGCGATGGCGCTCAAGGCGGTCGCCATCGCGTCGAAGGCCTTCGACGCCTCGGCCCACATCTGCATGATCCGGATGGCCTGCGCCGCCGCGAGGGCGAACATCGCGACGGACGCCACCTGACCGCCGACGGGAATCAGATTGGCGGCCTGGGCGGCGGCCAGATTCACCAGCCAGATGACCAGGGCGTCGCAGAACATGACCATGAAGGACTTCAGGAACTCGCCGAACTGGAACGCCATCTGCGCGGCCTGCTTGTAGCAGGTCCGCAGGGACTCGAAGGTCTCCTTGATCTCGGCGAGCTTCCCGGCGAATTCTTCGAAGTAAACCCTGGCGGCGTCCGAGGCGTTGCCGGCCCAGCTCAGGCCGACGTTCCCGTTGCCCTTCTTCAGATTGGCGGCCACCGCGTCGCAGAAGCCCCCGAGACCGTCCCAGACGTCGGCGCAGTCGTTGTACTTGTTCCAGTCCCCGAAGATCCAGTTGTTCACTTCGCCGAAGGGGTCGAAGCCGAAGAGCAGCTTGGACGCCTCCACCGCCATGGCCGAAGGGCTGCCCAGGTCGAGGACGGAGCCGAGGGTCTTCTGGACGGGGCTCATCATGTACTCGTCGGCGTGCCCCTGGCCGTACTTGACCAGCGGGTTGTCGCTTTCGCCGGACTTCTTCAGCAGGTCCGTGGCGTTGCTCGCATCGGAGAAGTCCTGTACGTCGCCGCCGTCCGGCTGCCCGCCGGCCCCCTTGGACCCCGGATAGGTGGCGTCCATCTTCGCTGCTACGCCGCTGTCCGTCTCGCGGTAGTACTTGGCGGACTTGGCCAGTTCCTGCTGCGAGGAGTCGAGGACCTTCTGCACCTTCTGCAGGGCGCCCTTGGCGTCGTTCACGTACTTGTCGTGATCACCCGTGACGAGGTCCCAGAGCTGTCCGCCCGCCACCGTGTCGATCTGCGCGTTGCCCGTGTACGAGACGGCCTGCGTACTGCCGTCGGCAGCACGACCCACGAGCTTCGAAAAGCCGTCGATCGCGCCCGGCTCGACTCGAAAGCCCACCGTCTGCTCCTGCCCCTGAAAGGTGAGTGCGTGAGTGCCAATGAAAGGTAAGTGGGGCCGGGGCGTTGTCCCACGCCCCGCGGCCGGTCAGTACAGCGACCAGCCCCGGCCGTCGTGGCGGGACTTCTTGCCGCTGTCGCCCGGCGCCGCGCGGCGCTCCTCGTCGATCCGGCCCTGCTCCTCGGCCATGCTCCGCTCGCCTTCGGCGGCGAGCGCCTCGCGCTCGGCCTCGGAGAGCGCCGCCCACTTCTCGGCCATGGGGGCGGCCTGTGCGACGAGTTGGTCGGAGTAGGCCGAAATGTTCACCGCGTCCCGGAGGCTCGTACGCCCCGAGAGGACCTCCCGGGCCATTTCCTTGAGGGCGTCCCCGCCCCGTCCCGAGGCGAGCTCCTCCAGGGACTTGCGCAGCACTCTCGCCTGCGCGGGGCACTGCCCGCTCATCTCAAGGAATTCGGATTCGTCGACCCGCCTGGTCGACTCCGGGCCCTCGGCCACGTGCCCTCCCGGTCCGCATATCGCAACAGCATTACCGGAACGACGCTACCCACTCTCCGGCAACGCTCCCAATGCGCTGCCGTCACAGAAGTGTCACAGGGCCCGTCACCCGACGACCGGGCCCTCCCACGCAAAAGCCCCCTTCCCCGTCGTGCGAGAGGGGAAGGGGGCCGCCACCGGTCACCGGACCGGCCTGCGTTACGCCGCCACCGGCACTGCCACCTCCGCCGGGGCCAGTGCGATCTCCAGGACCTGGCGTACGTCCGTCACCGGGTGGATCTCCAGCTTGTCGAGGATCTCGGCCGGGACGTCGTCCAGGTCCGCCTCGTTCCGCTTCGGGATCACGACCGTCGTCGTACCCGCCCGGTGCGCCGCCAGCAGCTTCTGCTTCAGGCCGCCGATCGGCAGGACGCGTCCGGTCAGGGACACTTCGCCCGTCATCGCCACGTCCGTGCGGACCAGTCGGCCGGACAGGAGCGATGCCAGGGCCGTCGTCATCGTGATGCCCGCGCTCGGGCCGTCCTTCGGGACCGCGCCCGCCGGGAAGTGGATGTGTACGCCCCGGTCCTTGAGGTCGGCGACGGGGAGTTCCAGTTCCGCGCCGTGCGAGCGCAGGAAGGAGAGCGCGATCTGGGCGGACTCCTTCATGACGTCGCCGAGCTGGCCCGTGAGGGTCAGGCCCGCGCCGCCCGTCTCCTCGTCGGCGAGGGACGCCTCGACGAACAGGACGTCGCCGCCCGCGCCCGTGACCGCGAGACCCGTGGCCACGCCGGGGACCGCCGTACGGCGCTCCGCCGGGTCCTGGGCGGACTCCGGGACGTGGTGGGGGCGGCCGATCAAGGCGCGCAGGTCCTCGTCCGTGATCGTGAACGGGAGCTTCTGGTCGCCCAGTTCGTGCTTGGCCGCCACCTTGCGCAGCAGGCGGGCCACCGAGCGCTCCAGGTTTCGTACGCCCGCCTCCCGGGTGTACTCGCCCGCCAGCTTGCGCAGCGCGTCGTCGTCGAGGGTGACTTCGCCGGGCTCCAGGCCCGCGCGCTCCAGCTGGCGCGGGAGCAGGTGGTCGCGGGCGATGACGACCTTCTCGTCCTCCGTGTAGCCGTCGAGCGTGACCAGTTCCATGCGGTCGAGCAGCGCCTCGGGGATGGCTTCCAGGACGTTGGCTGTGGCGAGGAAGACGACGTCGGAGAGGTCGAGTTCGACCTCCAGGTAGTGGTCGCGGAAGGTGTGGTTCTGGGCGGGGTCGAGGACTTCGAGGAGCGCCGCGGCCGGGTCGCCGCGGAAGTCGGAGCCGACCTTGTCGATCTCGTCGAGGAGGACGACGGGGTTCATCGACCCGGCTTCCTTGATGGCGCGCACGATCCGGCCGGGCAGGGCGCCCACGTACGTACGCCGGTGTCCGCGGATCTCCGCCTCGTCGCGTACGCCGCCGAGCGCGACGCGTACGAACTTGCGGCCCATCGCGTGCGCGACGGATTCGCCGAGGGATGTCTTTCCGACGCCCGGCGGGCCGACCAGCGCCAGCACCGCGCCGCCGCGACGGCCGCCCACGACGCCCAGGCCCCGGTCGGCCCGGCGCTTGCGCACCGCCAGGTATTCGGTGATGCGCTCCTTCACGTCGTCCAGGCCGGCGTGCTCGGCGTCCAGGATCTCCTTGGCGCCCCGGATGTCGTACTGGTCCTCGGTGCGCTCGTTCCAGGGGAGTTCGAGAACGGTGTCGAGCCAGGTGCGGATCCAGGAGCCCTCGGGCGACTGGTCGGAGGAGCGCTCCAGCTTGTCGACCTCCTTGAGGGCGGCCTCGCGCACCTTCTCGGGCAGGTCGGCGGCCTCGACGCGGGTCCGGTAGTCGTCGGACTCGTCCTCGCCGGCCTCGCCGTTGATCTCGCGCAGTTCCTTGCGTACGGCGTCGAGCTGGCGGCGCAGCAGGAACTCGCGCTGCTGCTTGTCCACGCCCTCCTGTACGTCCTTGGCGATGGACTCGGCGACGTCCTGTTCCGCGAGGTGCTCACTCAGCCACTTCACGGCGAGCTTCAGCCGGACCACCGGGTCGGCGGTCTCCAGCAGCTCCACCTTCTGGCCGGTGGTCAGGAACGGTGAGTAGCCCGAGTTGTCGGCGAGAGCGGAGACGCCGTCGATCTGCTGTACGCGGTCCACGACCTGCCAGGCGCCGCGCTTCTTCAGCCAGCTGGTGGCGAGTGCCTTGTACTCCTTGACGAGTTCGGTGACCGAGCCGGGAAGGGGGTCGGGCAGCGTTTCGTCGACGCTCGTGCCCTCGACCCAGAGCGCGGCGCCGGGCCCTGTCGTGCCCGCGCCGATCTGGACGCGGCTGCGGCCGCGGATCAGGGCGCCGGGGTCACCGTCGGAGAGACGGCCGACCTGCTCGACGGTTCCGAGGACGCCGGTCGCCGCGTACGTACCGTCCACGCGGGGAACGAGGAGCACCTGCGGCTTGTTGCCACTGGAACGCGCGGCGGCCTGCGCGGCCTCCACCGCGGCGCGTACGTCCGTATCGGAAAGGTCGAGGGGCACCACCATGCCGGGCAGCACGACCTCGTCATCGAGCGGCAGCACGGGCAGGGTGAGCGGATTGGACGTCGATGCCATGATCTCCCCTTCGGCAGTCAAGTTGAGCTATACCGGCTCAATGCTTGTGAGCCGCCGAATGTTCCTGGGGAGGCGTTCGCTCTGAGCGATCACCGGGCAGCCTTTGGATGTAATAGGCTCAATAGCCGACGATCTATTACTCGATCGAGGAGTACGGAATGGCCCAGGCACCCTTCGATTCCACCGCCGAAGCCATCCGCGCCTGGGTGGACGGATGGGTCGTGTCGCGTGGCGCGGCCGACCCCGTACCCCAGCCCTGGGGCTTCACCTTCGACGTCGGCCTCCCCCGCCACGCCACCCGGCACGTCATGACCCACGCCGACGAGGCCACGGTCCGCAAGCTGGCGGAGGTGTACGCCGCGCACGGCGTCGTACTCAAGATGTTCCTGGAACCGGAGACCGTCGCACCGTGGCTCGGCCCGGAGTGGATATCGGACGGCCCGGGCTGGCTGATGACGACGCCCCTGCGTCCGTCCCGTACCGCTGCCGCCACCGCCACCGCACAGACCGGCCTCGCCGACGGGTACACCCTCAAGTCATGGAAGCGCGGGGGCGTAACCCGCCTCCTCGTCCTCGCCCCCGACGGCGGATTCGCCGCACGCGGCCAGGTCGCCCCGACCGGCCGGACGGCAGTGATCGACCAGGTCGAGACGGACCCCGCGCACCGCCGCAAGGGCCTCGGCCGCCTGGTGATGCGTACGCTCCAGAACGCGGCGTACGAACAGGGCTCGACCGTGGGGGTGCTGGGCGCGACGACCGACGGGCGGGGGCTCTACGCGTCGCTGGGCTGGGAGGTGTACGCCCCGCTGGTCGGCGTCACCTGTGAAGCGCGCGGAGTACCGACCAGGCGATGAACTCGGCCGCGCCGTCGAGCACCGGGCCGAGGTTCGTCTCGTCGAGCTCGTACGTGTGCGTGACGTCACCCATGGCCACCCGGGTGCGCATGGTGACCGAGCCGCGGTGGTCGGTCGGCGAGCCGGTGTGCCAGGTGCCGGTCGCCGTGACCGCGACCCCGGCGGGGCGGCCGGATCGCGGGGCGTAGCGGCTGTCGAGCCACTGCTGGAAGCGGCCGTGCGACAGCCCGTCGTCGGTCGTCAGGCCCCTTCGGCCGACTTCGCACCGGTGTTCCTTACGGACAACGCCCACCCTCCGCGATCATCTCCGCCCCGGGCTATGGCGCGCGTCACAACGCAGCCTTCATGCCCCGGCCTCGGCAAAGACTTTGTCGCCGGGCGCCCAGCCCCGCAAAAATGGCGGGGACGACCGACGCAGTCACGATGCGTCACGAACCGCCCGGGAGGTTCCCGCCCCATGCAGGCCCCCTACGTATCCACCGCCGCGCACGCCGCCCACATCGCCGACACCGCCCCCACCGCAGTCACCGTCGACCGGCGCCAAGGCCCGTACGGCGAAGTCGTCCTGCGTGAGCGCGGTGCGCACTTCGAGATCATCGCCAACGGCTGCTTCCTGATGGATACATCCGACGGCCGCTCCGAGCGCCTCCTCATCGATGCTGCCCTGGAGGCACTTCCCGCGGACTGCCACTCCCCCGCCCTTCTCATCGGCGGCCTCGGCGTCGGCTTCTCGCTGGCCCGCGCAGCCGCGCAGCCGCGCTGGGGGCGGATCTCGGTCGTCGAGCGTGAGCGGGCCGTCATCGACTGGCATCGCGAGGGGCCGCTGTCGCGGATCTCCGGCGATGCGCTCGCCGATCCACGATGCGAGATCATTCACACCGATCTCGTGGATTACGTCCGGGAAAACCGAATCGGGGGACTTGGTCCGTACCAGGATGCGTACGACGCGCTCTGCCTCGACATCGACAACGGACCGGACTGGACCGTGACCGACGACAACGCCACTCTCTACTCCCCGCAAGGGCTTGCGGCCTGCATGAGGCGGCTGAGACCGGGCGGAGTCCTCGCCGTCTGGTCGGCCCAGCCGTCCGCCGGCTTCGAGGATGCGTTGCGGAATGCCGGATTCAACTTGGTAAGGACGGAAGAGATCCAAGTTGCCCGGGGCGTTCCTGACGTGGTTCATCTCGCGAATCGCCCTGCGTAGCCGGGACACCTTCACTGCCTCTACGCTGCTGCCCTACACGTGGGAACTAGCAGAGAACTCCCAGGGGCGGGGCAATGGAGCAGACACACACCAGCCACAACGGCCTCGCGGCCACTCCGGGCGCGCAGCGCCGGGTGCTGGTCGTCGAGGACGACGCGACCATCGTCGACGCCATTGCAGCGCGACTGCGCGCCGAGGGCTTTCAGGTGCAGACGGCCGTGGACGGCCCGGCGGCGGTGGACGCTGCCGAGGCGTGGCAGCCCGATCTCATGGTTCTCGACATCATGCTGCCCGGCTTCGACGGCCTTGAGGTCTGCCGCCGTGTGCAGGCGCAGCGTCCCGTTCCCGTTCTGATGCTGACGGCCCGCGACGACGAGACCGACATGCTGGTCGGTCTCGGCGTCGGCGCCGACGACTACATGACCAAGCCGTTCTCCATGCGCGAGCTCGCGGCCCGGGTCCATGTCCTGCTGCGCCGGGTGGAGCGGGCGACGCTCGCCGCCTCGACGCCGCGCAGCGGCATCCTGCGCCTCGGCGAGCTGGAGATCGACCACGCACAGCGACGGGTGCGGGTGCGCGGCGAGGACGTGCACCTGACGCCCACCGAGTTCGACCTGCTGGTGTGCCTGGCGAACACGCCGCGCGCCGTGCTCTCGCGCGAGCAGCTGCTCGCCGAGGTGTGGGACTGGGCGGACGCGTCGGGCACCCGGACGGTCGACAGCCACATCAAGGCCCTGCGCCGGAAGATCGGAGCGGAACGTATCCGCACGGTGCACGGCGTGGGGTACGCACTGGAGACTCCACCGGCATGAGCCGTCCGGGGAACGGGCTGCGTCCCTTCTCGATCAAGACCAAGCTCGGCACCCTCGTCGTCGTCTCGGTCTTCATCACCACCGGCCTGATCCTGGTGGCCCTGCGCACCAAGACCGAGCTGCGCTTCATCACCGTCTTCTCGGTGATCGCCTCGATGCTGATCACCCAGTTCGTGGCGCACAGCCTGACCTCGCCGCTGGACGAGATGACGACCGTGGCCAAGTCCATCGCGCACGGCGACTACACCCGGCGGGTGCGCGGCGCGGGCCGCAGGGACGAGCTGGGCGACCTGGCGGCCACGATCAACCGCATGGCCGACGACCTGGAGTCCGTGGACCGGCACCGCAAGGAACTGGTCGCCAATGTCTCGCACGAGCTGAGAACCCCGATCGCGGGGCTGAGAGCCGTGCTGGAGAACGTCGTGGACGGGGTCTCGGCCGCCGACCCCGAGACGATGCGTACGGCGCTGAAACAGACCGAGCGCCTCGGCAGGCTCGTCGAGACGCTGCTGGACCTGTCACGGCTCGACAACGGCGTCGTACCGCTGAAGGCGCACCGCTTCGAGGTCTGGCCGTACCTCTCGGGCGTACTGAAGGAGGCGAACGTCCTCGCCTCGCAGCGCGGTCTCGCCTCCGGTTCGGGCAGTCATACGCGTACGGACGTGCATCTGCACCTGGACGTCTCGCCGCCCGAGCTGACCGCGCACGCGGACATCGAGCGGCTGCATCAGGTTGTGGCGAATCTCCTCGACAACGCGGTCAAGCACAGCCCCCCGCACGGCCGCGTCACCGTGCGCGCCCGGCGCGGGCCGCAGCCGGAGAGCCTGGACCTGGAAGTACTGGACGAGGGGCCCGGCATCCCCGAGTCCGAGTGGCACCGGGTGTTCGAGCGTTTCAACCGCGGCACACTGCCGTCCCCGCACGGTCCCGGCAGCGACGGCGGCACGGGCCTGGGCCTGGCGATCGCGCGCTGGGCGGTGGATCTGCACGGCGGACGCATCGGGGTGGCCGAATCTTCTCGTGGTTGCAGGATCCAGGTCACTCTTCCGGGAATCGTGCGACCGTCCAGTTGACGTAGGGTTCGAACCGGAGCCACACGTTCTGCGTGTGCTCCATGGGAGGTACGGTCCGGCGGGGCCGTGTCCACGGTCCGGCCTGCCCGGGCCACAGCGGAACCACGCATGTTTCCCGCCATTTCCTGCGCCGAAACCAGCACTCCGGTGTGACTTACGCGACGGATGGCCCGCCCGGCCTGCACCTCTCGGCCGGGGAGGCGTAGCCTTTATTTCCGCTGTCCATCACCTTGCGAAGCGGAAGAGGGCGGTTAACGCCGTGTCGTCTCAGTCCCCCAGTAGCTCGAGCATCTCGACCGACCAAGACGGGCAGGGAAAGAATCCTGCCGCTGCCTTCGGTCCCAATGAGTGGCTCGTCGACGAGATCTACCAGCAGTACCTCCAGGACCCGAATTCGGTCGACCGCGCCTGGTGGGACTTCTTCGCCGACTACAAGCCCGGTACCACGCCCGCGGCGGAGAAGACCGCCGCCCCGGACACCACCGGGGCCACCACCGCCGCACCCCAGGTCGCACCGACCCCTGCCGCACCGGCACCTGCCGCGCCCGCCGCCCCGGCTCCGGCTCCGGCTCCGGCCGCAGCGCAGGCACCGGCTCCGGCCCCCGCCAAGGCCGCACCGGCCGCACCCCCGGCCGCTCCCGCCGCCAAGCCCGCCCCCGCCCCCGCACCGGCCGCCGCACAGCAGGCCGGCGCGACGGCGAAGGCGGAGCCCAAGGCCGAGCCCGCCGAGGCCCCTGCCGGCCCCGAGTTCGTGACGCTGCGCGGCCCGTCCGCCGCGGTCGCCAAGAACATGAACGCCTCCCTGGAACTCCCCACGGCCACGTCCGTGCGCGCCGTCCCGGTGAAGCTGCTGTTCGACAACCGCATCGTCATCAACAACCACCTCAAGCGCGCCCGCGGCGGGAAGGTCTCCTTCACGCACCTCATCGGGTTCGCGATGGTGCAGGCCCTCAAGGCCATGCCGTCGATGAACTACTCCTTCTCGGAGAAGGACGGCAAGCCGACCCTGGTCAAGCCCCCGCACGTGAACCTGGGCCTGGCCATCGACCTCGTGAAGCCCAACGGCGACCGCCAGCTCGTCGTCGCGGCCATCAAGAAGGCCGAGACGCTCAACTTCTTCGAGTTCTGGCAGGCGTACGAGGACATCGTCCGCCGCGCCCGCGCGAACAAGCTGACGATGGACGACTTCACCGGAGTCACCGCGTCGCTGACCAACCCCGGCGGCATCGGCACCGTCCACTCCGTGCCCCGCCTGATGCCCGGACAGGGCCTCATCATGGGCGTCGGCGCGATGGACTACCCGGCCGAGTTCCAGGGCACGTCGCAGGACACCCTGAACAAGCTGGGCATCTCCAAGGTCATGACCCTGACCTCGACGTACGACCACCGGGTCATCCAGGGCGCCGCCTCCGGCGAGTTCCTGCGGATCCTCGCCAACATGCTGCTCGGCGAGAGCGACTTCTACGACCAGGTCTTCGAGGCCCTGCGCATCCCGTACGAGCCGGTCCGCTGGCTCAAGGACATCGACGTCTCGCACGACGACGACGTCACCAAGGCCGCGCGCGTCTTCGAGCTGATTCACTCCTACCGGGTCCGCGGCCACGTCATGGCCGACACCGACCCGCTGGAGTACCGCCAGCGCAAGCACCCCGACCTCGACATCAACGAGCACGGGCTCACGCTGTGGGACCTGGAGCGCGAGTTCGCGGTCGGCGGCTTCGGCGGCAAGTCGATGATGAAGCTGCGCGACATCCTCGGCGTGCTGCGCGACTCGTACTGCCGCACCACCGGCATCGAGTTCATGCACATCCAGGACCCCAAGCAGCGCAAGTGGATCCAGGACCGTGTCGAGCGCCAGAGCTCCAAGCCGGAGCGCGAGGAGCAGCTGCGCATCCTGCGCCGGCTGAACTCGGCCGAAGCCTTCGAGACCTTCCTGCAGACGAAGTACGTCGGCCAGAAGCGCTTCTCGCTGGAGGGCGGCGAGTCCGTCATCCCGCTGCTCGACGCGGTCATCGACTCCGCGGCCGAGTCGCGCCTCGACGAGGTCGTCATCGGCATGGCCCACCGCGGCCGCCTGAACGTCCTGGCGAACATCGTCGGCAAGTCGTACGCCCAGATCTTCCGCGAGTTCGAGGGCAACCTCGACCCCCGGTCGATGCACGGCTCCGGCGACGTCAAGTACCACCTGGGCGCCGAGGGCACCTTCACCGGTCTCGACGGCGAGCAGATCAAGGTCTCGCTGGTCGCCAACCCCTCCCACCTGGAGGCGGTCGACCCGGTCGTCGAGGGTGTCACCCGCGCCAAGCAGGACGTCATCAACAAGGGCGGTACGGACTTCACAGTCCTGCCCATCGCCCTGCACGGTGACGCGGCCTTCGCCGGCCAGGGTGTCGTCGCCGAGACGCTGAACATGTCGCAGCTGCGCGGCTACCGCACCGGCGGCACCGTCCACGTCGTCATCAACAACCAGGTCGGCTTCACCGCCGCCCCGGAGGCATCGCGTTCCTCCATGTACGCCACGGACGTGGCCCGCATGATCGAGGCGCCGATCTTCCACGTGAACGGCGACGACCCGGAGGCCGTGGTCCGCGTCGCGCGGCTCGCCTTCGAGTTCCGCCAGGCGTTCAACAAGGACGTCGTGATCGACCTCATCTGCTACCGCCGCCGCGGTCACAACGAGGGCGACAACCCGGAGTTCACCAACCCGCAGATGTACACGCTGATCGACAAGAAGCGCTCGGTGCGCAAGCTCTACACCGAGTCCCTCATCGGTCGCGGCGACATCACGCTGGAAGAGGCGGAGCAGGCGCTCCAGGACTTCCAGGGCCAGCTGGAGAAGGTCTTCACCGAGGTCCGCGAGGCCACCTCGCACCCGGCCGCGCCGCCGGTCACGGGCCCGCAGGCCGAGTTCCCGGTGCAGGTCACCACCGCGGTCTCCCAGGAGGTCGTGAAGCGGATCGCCGAGTCGCAGGTCAGCATCCCGGAGCGGATCACCGTCCACCCGCGCCTGCTGCCGCAGATGCAGCGCCGCGCGGCCTCCGTGGAGAACGGCACGATCGACTGGGGCATGGGCGAGACCCTCGCCATCGGCTCGCTGCTGATGGAGGGCGTCCCGGTCCGGCTGTCCGGCCAGGACACCCGCCGCGGCACCTTCGGCCAGCGCCACGCGGTGCTCGTCGACCAGGTGACCGGCGAGGACTACACCCCGCTCCAGTACCTCGGCGACGACCAGGCCCGCTACAACGTCTACGACTCGCTGCTCAGCGAGTACGCGGCGATGGGCTTCGAGTACGGCTACTCGCTGGCCCGCCCGGAGTCGCTGGTCATGTGGGAGGCCCAGTTCGGTGACTTCGTCAACGGCGCGCAGACCGTCGTCGACGAGTTCATCTCCTCGGCCGAGCAGAAGTGGGGCCAGACCTCGGGTGTGACCCTGCTCCTGCCGCACGGTTACGAGGGCCAGGGCCCGGACCACTCGTCCGCCCGCCCGGAGCGCTTCCTCCAGATGTGCGCGCAGAACAACATGACGGTCGCCATGCCGACGCTGCCGTCGAACTACTTCCACCTGCTGCGCTGGCAGGTCCACAACCCGCACCACAAGCCGCTCATCGTCTTCACCCCGAAGTCGATGCTGCGTCTGAAGGCCGCGGCGTCGAAGGCGGAAGAGTTCACCAACGGCGGCTTCCGCCCGGTGATCGGCGACTCGGCCGTCGAGGCGGCCGCCGTCCGCAAGGTCGTCTTCTGCACCGGCAAGGTCTACTACGACCTGGAGGCCGAGCGTCAGAAGCGCGGCACCACGGACACCGCGATCATCCGCCTTGAGCGCCTGTACCCGCTGCCGGGCACGGAGCTCCAGGAGGAGATCGCCAAGTACCCGAACGCCGAGAAGTACCTGTGGGCGCAGGAGGAGCCGGCGAACCAGGGTGCGTGGCCGTTCATCGCGCTCAACCTGATCGACCACCTCGACCTGGCGGTCGGCGCCGACATCCCGCACGGCGAGCGCCTGCGGCGCATCTCGCGCCCGCACGGCTCGTCCCCGGCGGTCGGCTCGGCGAAGCGCCACCAGGCCGAGCAGCAGCAGCTGCTCAACGAGGTCTTCGAGGCGTAGTACCGGACGCGTACGACCCGGAGGGCCCGGCACCGCAGCACGCGGTGCCGGGCCCTCCGGCGTACGGTCCGGCGTACGACCCTCCGGCGTACGGTCAGATCGTCTGCGGCTCGAAGTCCCAGTACGGTCGCTGTCCTTCGAGCATGTGCCGCACCTGCTGGTGCTCCTGGAAGAAGTTCTCCGTGAGGCGCTCCACGGCGCCCCTCTGGATCGCTTCGCCCGCGTCGGCGTCGCCCAGGGTGCGCAGGTCCTGGGCCAGACCGGCGGCGAGGTTGAGCGTCAGGACATGGGCGTCGCCGACGGCCCGCCGTGCCCGCTCCAGGGCGTCCTTGCCGAGCGCCGCGGCGCCCTCCACGTCACCGGCGGCGGCCCTCGCGGACGCGGTGTTCATCGCGCAGCCCACGGACCAGACGTGCGCGGGGCCGAGCGCTGCCTGCATGTTCTTCCTGGCCTGCTCGGCCCGTATCAGCGCGGCGTCGTGTTCGCCCGCGTCGCGCTGGATGAGGGCGCAGTTGTCGAGCGCCCCCGCGGCGTACGGGTGTGTTTCCCCGAGGAGTACGGCGTACCGCTCGGCGGTGGTTTCGGCGATCTCCCGGGCCGCGGGCAGGTCGCCCATGTTCCGCAGCAGCATGGCGTAGTCGGTGCTGACCAGCAGCGCCTCCGGGTGGGCCGCGCCGCGGCGCCGGGTGATCCGGTCGCGGACGGAACGCATCAGCGCGGCGGCGTAGCCGAGGTTGCCGTCGCGGCGCATGCAGAGGGCCAGGTTGTGTTCGGCCAGGAGGGTCTGGCTGTGGTTCTTGTCGAGTACCTGGGCGTGTAGTCGGCAGTTCTGCTCCTGTACGGCGAGCGCCTCGCCGTAGCGGCCGAGGAGCCGCAGCATCCAGGCGGTGTGCAGGCCCGCGTGCAGGGTGAGCCGGCTCTTGCCCCCGAAGAGCGCGATGCTCGATTCGAGGATTTCGTTGTGCAGGTTGTGGGCTTCCTGATAGCGGCCGAGGAGCCCGATCGCGATGGCCAGGTTGGAGCGGATCGAGAGGATCCGGGGCACCTGGAACTCGCCGAGCAGGTCGGTGGCGCTGTCCGCGGCGTCCTGGAAGAGGGCGCGCGCCTCGTCGTACGCGCCGAGGGCCATCAGCGTGCCGCCGAGGCCGTTCTTGGCGCGTACGAGCTCGATGGGACGGGCCTCGGGGGCGGCGCTGACGCGCTCCAGGGTGGTCCTGCCGATGTTCTCGGCCGCCGTGTAGTCGCCGAGTCGCCGTTCCATGTTGGCCAGTTGGTGCAGTGCGACCAGTACGTCCGGGTCGGTGGGCCCGGAGAGGGCCTGCCAGGAGTCGACGGCGGCCCGGCTGAGGCGCCGGCCCTCGGTGTATTCGCCGCGCACCCGCAGATATTCGACGCAGTTGAGTACGACGGCACGCACATCGCGGTCGGTGGACTCCAGCGCCCCGGCCTGGGCCAGGTGCGGCACGAGCTCGGCGTACCGCTGCCAGTGGCGACCGCAGCCCGGGTCCCGCGGGTCGCCCGCGACCAGCACGCGGCAGGCGATGGCCGATGCCTGGGCGTGCTCGCCGGGCGCCAGGTGGTTGCGTACGAAACGGTGGAAGAGCCGGTGCATCCGCAGTGTGCCGACGGTGACGATGTCCATGCGCGGCCCGGGCTCGTACTCCACGCGCATCGAGGTGGCCTCGGAGAGGGTGCGCAGCGCGGAGTTCCACGTGCTCGGCTCGCCGATCAGCGCTGCCAGATGGTCCGGCAGATCGCCGGCGCGGGCGACGCGGAGCAGCCGTGCGGGCACCACGTCCGGGGAGAAGAAGCAGAGCAGGACGAGCAGTTCGTACACCGGCGGATGCTGCTCCCGCAGGCCGTTGACGGTCCTGCCCCAGGCGGCCTGGAAGCCGACCGGGTACTCGCGCGAGGGTTCCACGTCGGCGACATGGGGGTCGCCGTACTGGAGGTGGCGGACGTAGTCGGGGACGGATGCGGTGGGGTGGGTGTCCAGCCAGGCCGCCGTCTGGTCGATGAGGAGCGGCAGGTCCTGGACGGCCGAGGCGAGCCGGTCGGCGTGTTCGGGGGTGAGGCGTCTGGTGCGCAGGCAGGCGAAGGCGACGCTTTCCTCGCGTGTGAACGACGGAAGCCCGACGAGTTCGGCGCCCTTCTGGGACCAGGTGGTCCGGGGCGTGGTGATGAGGAGGTGCCCGGGCCCCTCGGGCAGCAGGGAGTCCAGTGCCTCGGGGTCCTCGGCGCCGTCGAGTACGACGAGCCAGCGGCGCCGGCCGCGCAGGGCGTTCTTGGCTGCCTCGATGAGGTCGGTGAGTTCGGCGCGGCCGTCGTGTTCGACGCCGAGCTGGTCGGCGAGTGCGGCGAACTCGGAGCGGGCGCGCAGGCGGACGGAGGCGCTGACCCACCACACGATGTCGTACTCGCCCGCGTGCCGGTGCACATACTCGATCGCGACCTGCGTCTTGCCGACGCCGGGGGGACCGTGCAGGGCGACGCGGGCCCCTTCGCCGCCCGCGGCGAACGCGTCGTGGAGCTGTTCGAGGATCTCTTCACGGCCGGTGAAACGGCGGTTGTGGCGAGGGGCGTTGTGGACGTCCTGCAAGTCGTCGGGGAAGCGGGGGCCGCGGGCCAGGTCGACCGGCCGCCCCGCTTCGGCCGCCACTCCGGCGGTGGCGAGCAGCCGGCGGGACGCTTCGGCGGGCCCCAGGCCGCGCAGGCGGACCGGGGCGAGCGGTGCGGCCTCGTCGGGCAGCGTGGCGGCGGTGACGGTGACGGAGGCGATGCGCTCCCCGTGCACCCGTACGACCTGGCGCAGTACGGCTTCCCAGGCGCGGCGGCGCTCGTCGGTGAGGCGCAGGAACCAGTCGTCGATGACGATGAGGAGGCGTCCGGGGCGCTCCAGGAGCTCGGTGAGGACCGACTCCTCGGCCGCCCGGCGCAGGGGGTCCCATCGGACCAGGCCAGGTCGTGCGTCCGTGCCGGCCAGCTGGTATTTCATCCAGTCGACCCAGGACTGGGACTGTCCCGCGTAGACGACTGTGACGTACTGCTGTGGCGCGCTGGGCATTCTGCGGCTCTCCTCGGTCCCGGAGACGTACGGTGTTCAGCGTCCGGAAAGCTATTTCATTGTGCGTCAAGTTCTCATTAAAGAACGTGAGTTGACTGGGTCCGTGCCAATACGGACGGTAGCTGTTCGGCGACCCGTCCTGCGGCGTGTCTGATGAGCCGCTCCAGGTCGGCGCAGTACACGCTGGGGTGCCGGAAGCCGGAGTCCGTCGCGTAGCGGTGGGCGTAGTTGCCGCCGCCGCAGACGCGCAGGACGGGGCAGGCTAGGCACTCGTCGGCGAGCGCGCGCGCTCCGAGGTGGCGGGCGGCTATGCCGGGGTGGCGCAGTGCCTCGTCGAAGGAGTTGCGGGTGACGTCCAGGCCGGTGCCGGGGGCGCCCGCGTAGGCGGTCTTGAGCGAGTCGACCTGTTCGATGCTCCCGTCGGTGTCGACGACCACGGCGGCGAGTGGGGAGAGCCCGACGGACTCGGCGGCGCTTTCCGCGCCGAGCAGCAGTGCGACGATCTCGGTGAACAGCCGGACGCGGGGGCGGACGCCGTCCGGTGACTGCCACCACAGGTCGAAGGCGTGGGCCAGCCAGTCGCCGTACGGAGTGGGTCGCGGCCGGAACCGGCCCGGTCGCGCGCCGCCCCAGTGGGCGTGCGGCAGGAGGAAGTCGACGGCGGGCGGTCCGAGCGCGGCCAGGGATCCGTACACCTCCTCCGGGTCGGTCGCGGCGTCGACGGTGCACAGCACGCCGGCGTACGAGGCCGGGTACTCCTCGACGAGCAGGCGGGCGGCCCGGGAGGCGGCGGGCCAGGACGGGCGTCCGGCGTGGTCTGTGCGGCGTGCGTTGAGCGCGGGCGTACCGCCGTCGAGGCTGAGGCCGACGCGGATCCGGGCGGCGGCGAGGCGGTCGAGGGCGGGGCGGGTGAGCAGGGTGCCGTTGGTCTGCACGGTGGCGGTCACCTCGGTGGCCGGGGCCGCAGTGGACGCAGCGGACGCAGTGGACACGGCGCGGCGTACGGCCTCCGCGTAGGCGATCACCGGCTCCGGGCCGCGGAGCAGCGGCTCGCCCCCGTGCAGTTCGATCCGGATACGGGACAGCCGGTGGGCGGCGGTGTGCTCGGCGATGCAGTGGGCGGTGCGGCGCACGGTGTCGTCGGAGACACGGGCGGGCCGCTCGCGCCAGCTGGCGTCGGGGCTCCGGTAGATGTAGCAGTACGTGCAGGCGAGGTTGCACCGGCTGTGCACCTTGAGCACGAACTGGTGGAAGGGGACGGCCGGGCCGTCGCCGCTCATGGAGCGTCTTCGTAGTACGCGACGACGGGCTCGCCACTGGCCTCGCGCTCGCGCAGCTCGGCCAGGACGGCGGCAAGGGCGGGATGCGCGACGTCCTCGGGCGCGGGGCGGCCGAATGCGGGCAGGGGTAAGCCGGAGAGCTCGGCGGACGGGGTCATACGTCGCCCGCCTCGATGCGGTGGACGGCCGCTCGTACGGCGTCCGCGTCGGCGGAGTCGCCCCCGCCGGCCGCCTCGAAGAGGCGCAGGGCCATTCGGTACTCCTCCAGCGCGCGGGCGGGTCCCGCGGTGCGCTCCAGGAGTGGGGCACGCCGGCGCCGGGAGGCGGCTTCCAGACCGGTGAGGCCCGCTTCCCCGGCGGTCTCGGCAGCGCGCCGGTAGTAGTCGCCGGCCTCGTGCCATCGGGCCGACGTCGTGGTCCTCTTGGCCTGCTCCTCGGCGACCAGGGCACGCAACTGCCAGCAGGCCACGGCCACTTCGGGATCTCCGGCCGCCCGTGCCGCCGCGCCCAGGACCCAGTCGGCCTCGTGGAGGTCGGACAGTCCGCCCCGGGCCGCATACCGCCGGTGCAGCGCGAGCCCGAGGGACATCCGCAGTTCGGGCATGTCGGAATCCGACTCGGCGGTCTCGTCCACGGCATCCCGTATGGCCCGGACGGCCTCGTCCCATTCCTCCGCCTGGAGCAGCGCGTGCCCCAGCATCCTCAGAGCCTGGGCCCGGAAGCTGTCGTCGGGGGACAGTCGGCTCAGCATCGCGCGCCAGACTGCCACTTCCTCGTCGAGGAAGGCGCGGTCTCCGGTACGCACGAATTTTTCGTCCAGCACCAGGCCCAGATCCTGGTAGCAGCGGTTGCACCGGATGTAGTCGTCACCCGCCAGGTGCAGAGCCCGTCGCAGTGCGGACAGCCTCTCCTCCAGTGCCGAGTCCGTGGCGCCCTCACGGGTCAGGCGCAGGGCGGTCGCCAGGTCGATCCAGGCGTCGCAGAGCGCGCCGGCCGGTGCGGCCTTCAGACGCGACAGCCTGTCGATGACCTGGCGCAGGCCGGTGACTGCATCGGCCGCGTGCCGGTACCCCTGTGCGCGCTGCTCCTCGTCGGGATCCCAGTCGACAGGGCCCCGGCCCGCATAGTGCTTCGCCAGGTCCAGCCGCAGTTGTGCCCGGTGGGTCAGGCGCTCGGTCTCCTCTTCGTGGGACTGCCACGCCTGCGCTGCCTCCAGGGCGCCTTCGAGCCTCTCGGCGGCCCACGGGCCCGCCCCGCCGTACTCGGTCAGCAGTTGCGCGAAGGCCGGCCGGGACGCCCATTGGGCCGATGTGCCCAGCAGGTGGTTCAGGATGCGATATCCCGCTTCTCCGAGTCCCTCGGGTTCGCGGTCCCGTACGACGACGACGCAGCGCTCCGCCTCCGTGTACAGGTCCATGAGCGCCGCCTCCGCGGAGCGTTCCCCTGCCGCGCGCTCGCCGAAGTGGTCCGGCAGGGCCTCTGTACCGAGACCGTTGTTGTCCACCTCGGCGGCAATGGCCATCAGTGCGGTTGCCCACAACAGCAGCAGGTGCGGAGAGTCGACGTCCGCCTGCCGGAAGGCCTCGTGCGCACTGCGCAGATCCTGAACCGTCCGTCGCGCGTTCCAGCGGGACAGCAGTGCGCCGCCCAACTCCCCTTGCAGTGCCTGCCGTTCAGCTGTCGCACGTTGACCTTCGATGGCGGCCTTCAGCAATACGATCGCCTCGTCGAGATCGCGCGCCGAGTGCTCCCGGTGGTACCTGAGCAGTACGTTCTGCGCCCGCAGCGCCAGCGCGCCGGGGTCGGCGTCCCCCGCCGGGTTCCCCGGCCCCCGCCCCGGTACCGGCGCGTGCCCGAACCGGCGCAGTACCTCCGCCGAGACGCGGGCGAAGGCCCGCAGTCCGTGGTCCTCGGTGGCGCCCTCGGTGCCCGGCTGTGCCTGGGCCTCGCCCGCGAGGTATCCGGCGGCCAGCGCCGGGAAGTTGCGTGCCGTACGCCCGTAGCGGGACTCGACGTACTGCGAGCAGTGCTTGAGCACCAGCTGCACGTCGCTCACCGCGATCTGCGCCAGCAGTTCCTGGCGCACCCCGTCGACGAACTCGTAGCCCGGCAGGCCGTCGAAGTCGCCGCTCTGCCTGAGCAGCCCGCCCAGCACCACCTCGGCGAGTACCTCGGGTCCGCTGTCGGCGAGCATGGCGCGCTGCACGAGCTGCATCACCGGCAGTACGAGCGGGGTCGCCGACAGATACACGGCGAGCCGCGCGGCGTCCGGGGAGGCCGTACGCCGGAACGCGCGCACCCGGTCGCGCGGCGACACCTCCCGGTCCGTGCGGCGCGCGGCCGTCGATTCCGGGTGGTCGGGCCGCACCCATCCGGCGACGGTGTACAGGCTCTGGCCGGTCGCGCCGGAGACGAGACGGACCCAGGCGCGCAGCGGCCCGGGGCGCGGTGCGATGACCGGTACCGGAAGTGCCCCGTCCGCCGGCGACCCGCCCCGTCCGGGCAGGAACGCGAGCCGCCCCGCAGGACCTTCGCGGCGCACCAGCTCCCCCGGGACGGCGGGCAGATGCGTACGGCGCCACATGCGCTGCGGCAGCGGCTGCACCACGGCGACCGGTGCGGTGGCGGCCCAGGAATGCAGCAAGCGCTGCATCTGTCCGCCGCGCCACAGCGGGCCTGCGCAGTCACTGAGGACGAGGGTCAGCTGATGTCCGGTGGGGTCGCGCAGCTCCTCCGGTCGGCACCGGACGGCATCGGGTGCGTCCGACAGCGCGATCCTGGCCTCGCCGTCGTCGCCCTCCCGCACATGGTGGACGCGCACTTCACGGAAGGCTCCGGCACGTTCGCAGATCTGGCGCAGTTCCTGGAGCGTCTCTCCCCACACCACCGTGGAGGTCGAGGCGTCCATGACGAGCTGCAGCCGCGCCTCGCGGCGCCGGGTTCCGCACAGGACGGGGACGACGATCCGGGTGTCGGCGGCGCGTTCCGCCGTGAGCCGTTCGTCGAGCTGTGTGCGTACGGGCCTGGTCGGGGACCGGTAGCGGCGCAGGGGGCGTAACGCGCGCTGCAGAGCGAGCGGTTCGGGCAGTGCGGAGGCCGTGGGCACCCGCACCGTTCCGGCGCCGGGGCCGGCCGCGCCCTCGCCCGGCGTGGGTACGGTCAGTTCGGCCGCGGGGGCTGTCGGCAGCGGCGTACCGCGCGGGGCGGTGTCGTCCGCCCCGGCCGGTGCGGGCTCCGGCGGGCCGCTGTCTTCGTCCGCCGTCTCGCACGGCAGGCCGCCGGGTTCCGGCGCTCCCTCCGGCCGTACGGCGGGAACCCAGCGCGCCAGCCACAGGGCGTCGGCGAGCTCGTCGGCGTGCGGCTCGATCCCGAGGTCGCGCAGGCCCGTGACGAGCGCCGTGAGCGGCCCGCTCACGGCGTCGGCGACCGGCGTGTGCCTGCGGGTTTTCATGGCGGTCTAACGCTGCCCGTGGTCGGCGGGGCGCAGCAGCAGTTTGCCGATGTCCTGCCGGTCCGCGTGACGGGTGAGGTAGATGGCGTTGAGGAGCTGGTCGGTGGGCCGGAGTTCGCCCCCGCCGCCGGTGGTGAACAGGTCTACGAGGTCCCGGTGGGTGTCGTCGGCCCGTTCGCCGAAGTGCGCCTGGACCATGGCGGCGAGGCGCTCGTCGCGCGGCGGGTCGAGGTGGACGTGAATGCACCGGCGCAACAGCGGTGCGGGGAACTCCCGTTCGCCGTTGCTGGTCATCACGATGAAGGGGAAGGCGTGACAGCGCACGCGTCCACCGGTGACCGGAATTCGCCGCCCGTCGTCACTCAGCACGTTCACCGTGCTCTGCCCCGGCCTGTCGGCGATCCGCTCCAGCTCCGGGATGCCGAACTCGCCCTCTTCCACCGCGTTGAGCAGGTCGTTCGGCAGGTCGATGTCGCTCTTGTCGAGTTCGTCGATGAGCAGCACCCGGGGCTTTTTCGTCGGCAGCAGTGCGGTGCCGAGAGGCCCGAGACGGACATACCGGCCGATGTCGGTCTGCTGCTGCCCGCCGTCGAGCTGTGCGTCCTGGAGCCGCCCGATCGCGTCGTACGTGTACAGGCCCTCCTTCAGCTCGGTCCGGCTGACGACGGGCCACTGGAGTACGCGGCCGAGGCCCAGCTCGTACGCGACTTCGTGGGCGAGCGTGCTCTTGCCCGTGCCCGGGTCTCCGGTGACCAGCAGGGGGCGCCTCAGGTACAGGGCGGCGTTGATGAGCTGCAGCGCCTTGACGTCCTGCGCGGACAGCGCCGTGCGGTCGCCGAGCCGCCGGACGGAGGCGGCGTCGAGGGGTGGCGCCTCACCCTTGTCGCCGGACAGCGGGGTGCCGTCGAACCGGCGCCAGCGGGGCGGTTCGGGGAGCTCGTCGATACGTTCGGGAGCGGGGGCTCCCTTGCCCTGGTAGATCAGCCACTCACGCATGGCTCGCTCCTCGTCGACGGTCGGTGGTGTACCGCGGCCTGACCGACGGGGGCAGTCGGTGCCCGCAACGGGCCCCTGAAAACGTACCCAATCGGCGACCTGTGAACGTCGGTTTTCGGACAGTTGCTCAAGCTGCTGTTGGTGTTCATGACGGGGAGTCGTACACCTCCGTGTCGCCGGGGACCGGCCGTCGTGGATCGTCGTAGAGCAGGGCGACGGCCTCCGCGGGGTGTGCCACGTCCCGCGCGCTGATGCGTTCTCTGATACGCCGGATCCGGTCGGGAAGTTCAGCGGCGCCGGCGGCTTCGGCGAACTCACTGACGGCGAATTCGTGCAGGGCGTCGCAGCCCTTTCTGCATCGTGCGCCGGGGTGCCCCTCTATGTGCCACAGCGCGATGCCGTGCCCGGCGTCCAGCGCCGCGCGCAGCACCTCGCGGCCTATGTCGTCCCCGGCCGAGCGGCAGAGCACCGGGATCTCCCCCGCGCCCATGCCGGTGACCTGCTGTTTCCTGAACCGCCCGCCGGGCGGCGGGACTCGGCGCGGTGTGACGCTGCGGGCTGCGTGCGCGGCGGACCAGCGCTTGGTCCACTCGTCGTCGGACACGCCTCGGCGTTCCAGATGGCGCAGTACGACGGGCCGGCGTACGCCGAGCAGCTGTTTGAGCTCCTGCTCGTTCAGGTTGGCCTGCTGATGGATCTGCCAGCGGTGCACGGCCGTGTCGAATTCACCGATGTCCAGGGCGATTTCGAGCGGCGCGGGCCGTCCGTCGAGGTCGAGCTGGGCGAAGGCGTCGGCAAGCGGCCCGCTGAGCCGGTGGATGAGGTCCTCGGCCGAAACGCCCGAACGGTCCCGTTCGTAGTCGACGGGAAATCCGCTGTCCTCGTCGCCGTCGTCGATGCGGATGGTCCAGTCGTACGAGAGGCGCTCGCCCTCCAGCCGCTCCAGTTCGAGGATGACGACGGCGCCCTCCCCCGGCCCCGGATAGGGGACCGGCCCGTCGCCGGTCTCGTCGTTCGGCAGCAGCACCGGCGGCAGGGACAGGGGCGCTCCCTCCCTCTCTCCGTTGCTCACGCCTTCGCCGCGCCGCTCGACCCAGTCGGCGAGCTCGCGGGTATCCACCCCCTGAGACTCAGCAAACCGCCGGACCAGCTCCAGGTAGCACAGGAAGATCTCGGCCCGCAGCGGCCGCGAACCGTCGTACAGCTCGCCGTGCCCGTCCCGCCAGGCGCACGGCCGCGGCGGTGGCTTCACCCAGCGGCGAGGATGCGCGACCTTGGACAGCGCACTGACACTGGCTGCAGCCTCTGGGACGGGCAGGGCGGCGAGCAGCCCGAGGGCGTGGCGCCGGTCCTCCGGGGTCCACAGATTGGCGTCGTACGCGTGTCCGGCTCCCGGCAGCCCGGACTGCTCGGCGATCCAGTCGTCCCCTGTGCCGTGCGCGTGCTTGCCCTGCGCGTGATGCCAGGTGTCGTGGGCCTTCATGACCTCCTGGTACCGCTCCTGGAAACCCCGCAGCGCGTGAATGGCGATGGCGAGACCACCGGGACCGGTCTCGCGGCGGGCCTTCATGACGCCTACCACCGCGCCGCCCGCGGGGTCGAGCACCGGGCCGCCGGAGAGACCGGGCAGGAACCGGATGTCCTCCTCGAACCGGCGCCCGTAGTCGCCCTCGTGCACATCGACGTCGGCCGTGCCCGACCAGGACTTGCCGCGCCCCGTTCCCTCCGGCCCTTCGGGGATGTACCCGTGGACGACGCGGGCGTTGCCCGCGGGCTGCTCGGACCAGTCCGCGAGCCAGACGCACTCGTGGCCGATGTCCTCGTCAAGCAGCCGGACCAGGGCGAGGTCCCTGGCCTCCGGAATCCGCCCCTCGGCATCGAGGTCGTACAGCGACTCGACCAGCCGGGCCCGGGCCGGCGCCCCGCCGTTGAACCCGTCGCCGCGCACGAGAAATGCCTTGTCCGAGCCGCTTCGCACTTTCCCGCGCAGTACGTGCGCACAGGTGAGCAGCCACCCGGGCGCGACGAAGAAGCCACTGCCCCACACGGGCGGTACGCCGGGAAGGTCGGCGGTGAAGTGGACGGTGGCGGCCCAGGTGAGCTGGGCCAGGCGCGTGCTCGTCTCAGGCATCCGCGCTGGGCGCCGGGTCGGCTCCGTTGAGCTGCCAGGTGAGCGTGACCTGGACGGATGCCTTCGCCTCACCCTCGGCGAGTACGGCGAGTACGCCACCGGTCCTGGCCGACAGCTCGACCCCGAAGGCGATGCTCGCCTCGTCCGGGCGGACGGCGGCGGCCGCGTCGAGGACCGCCGAGCCGACGCCGACGATCAGCTCGTTGAGCTGCTCCACCTTGGCCACGGCCCGGTCCATGACACCGATGTCCTGGTCCTCGCCGTCGTAGCCTGCCGGTGTGATCCGAGCCATGACGACGGATCCCCCGGGCAGTTCGATCTGACGCAGTTGCGCGGCCATGACGCCCCCCGTGTTCGTTGCAACTGGCTTGCGTGCAAGCACTTTTGAGCTTTGACGAGGTTACTGGCCTGCGCGGTTGCGGGCGAGCCCCACGAAAGGGACGCTTCAGGACGTGTGCGGCCGCCGTCTATCCTGATTTTCATGTACTTCACTGACCGTGGCATCGAGGAACTGGAGAAGAGACGCGGCGAGGAGGAGGTCACCTTCGAGTGGCTCGCCGAGCAGCTGCGTACGTTCGTCGACCTCAACCCGGACTTCGAGGTCCCGGTCGAGCGCCTTGCCACCTGGCTGGCCCGCCTGGACGACGAGGACGACGAGGAGTGACGACCGTCGGCCGGTAGGCAGGCAACCCGCCGGTACCGGCGGTCAGTCCCGTGCCCGCAAGCGGTCGTACGCCAGACCCAGCGCACCCTGCGCCATCAGCACGCCGCCCGCGAACGCCCAGCCGCCGCTGCGCCGCCACAGGCCCCACAACGCCAGCGGTACGCCCAACGCCAGCTGGGCCCTGCCGAGGAGGCGGGCCTTGGGGCCACGGACCCAGGGACCGAAGGGGCCGGCGTCGACCACGTCGAGCTCCGCGCGGACCGCGTCGCGCCAGCCCGGCCACTCGACCGTCTCCGCACCGGGCAGCACGCGTGCCGCCTCGCGCAGCCGGTCGGCGGGTTCGCCGGGGGCGAGGCCCCCGGGCAGGGTGAGGCCCGAGCGGGACAGGACCGCCAGCAGCCCGAGCAGGCGGGCCCGGCCGTCCGCGTCGGGGTCGGGGCGGGTGAGCGGTTCCAGGGCCTCCATGTCGAGTACGGGATCGAGGCCGAGCCGCGCCGCGAACGTACGCATCGCCTCGTCCTCGCCGACCGGTGTCCCGTCCGCGAGCCATACGTAACCCACATGGCGCCGGAAGCCCGAAGCCAGGGTGAAACCGGTCCGGTCGGCGTCCCACCACAGGGCCAGAACGGGCCAGTTGACGCCGACGGCAAGCGCCGTGGCCCAGCCCGCGATCACCCCGTCGACGGCTTCACCGTCGTCCAGCCACGGCTTGCCCTCGGGCACCAGCACGCTCCACCGCTCACCGGTCCCGGCCGCCGGGGCCAGCAGCAGCCGTTCGCGCAGCAGATGTGCGGCGGGGCGGACGGCGTCGGTGTCGGCCCGGCAGAGCAGGAGCGCTCCTACGGGTCCGGGGCCGGGTCCGTGGCCGGGTCGGGGTGTCGCGTTCATGCCTTTACGCTAGGGCAATTTGCCCGTGTTTGACGCGTAAGGCCCGCCCGTCCACGCCTCCGCCCTTGACTTCCCAGGGCCGCGATATATCGTGTTTTCATAGAGACGCGATATGTTGCGTCCATGCCCGTCGAGGAGGTCAGCATGCCCGAGTGGTCCGTCGCTGAGCCGAAGAAGCTCACGTTCGAGGACCCGGTGACGGCGCTCAACGTGCGCATCGTCAACGGGACGGTCAACGTCGTCGGCATCGAGGAGGGCCCCGCCCGCCTGGAGGTGTCCGACATCGCGGGCCCCCCGCTGACCGTGACCCAGAACGGCGGCACCCTGACCGTCGCCTACGAGGACCTGCCCTGGAAGGGCTTCCTCAAGTGGCTCGACCGCAAGGGCTGGAACCGCAGCGCCGTCGTCTCCCTCGCCGTACCCGCCGACTCCTCCGTAGAGGTCGGCGTGATCGGCGCGGGAGCCGTCGTTTCCGGAATCCGGGGGCGTACGGACGTACGCGGCATCAACGGCGACACCACCCTCGTGGGCCTCTCCGGCGCCGTCCGCGCCGACACCGTCACGGGCAGCCTGGAAGCCCAGGCCGTCACCGGAAGCCTCGGCTTCAAGTCGGTCTCCGGCGACCTGACGGTGATCGACGGCGCCGGTGCGTCCGTACGGGCCGAATCGATCAGCGGCGACCTGGCCGTCGACATCGACCGTGCGGGGAACCCCACCGACATCGCCCTGACCTCGGTCTCCGGCGAGGTCGCGATCCGCCTGCCGCACCCGGCGGACGCCCGGGTCGAGGCGAACACCGCGAGCGGCTCCGTCTCCAACGCGTTCGACGACCTGCGGGTCGGGGGCCAGTTCGGCGCCAAGAAGATCACGGGCACGCTGGGCGCGGGCAACGGCAAGCTCCGGGCGACGACCGTCTCCGGATCCATCGCCCTGCTCCGCCGCCCGCCGACGGAGGACGACGCCCGCGCCGACCACGACACCGCCCCGGCCGACAAGAAGGTGCTCTGACATGCCCCCCGTCTTCGCCCACGGCCGCCTTCGCCTGTACCTCCTCAAGCTGCTCGACGAGGCGCCGCGCCACGGTTACGAAGTGATCCGTCTCCTGGAGGAGCGTTTCCAGGGCCTGTACGCCCCGTCCGCCGGCACCGTCTACCCCCGCCTCGCCAAGCTGGAGGCCGAGGGCCTGGTCACGCACGCCACCGAGGGCGGCCGCAAGGTCTACTCGATCACCGATGCGGGGCGTGCCGAACTGGCGGGCCGCGGCGGAGAACTGGCGGACCTGGAGCTGGAGATCCGCGAGTCGGTCTCCGAGCTCGCCGCCGAGATCCGCGACGACGTACGCGGCGCGGCGGGCAACCTGCGCCGCGAAATGCGGGCGGCGGCGGCAGCGACCGGGACGGACGCCAAGGCCGGGAGCGGGAGCAGCGACTGGGAGAGCGCGTTCGGCGACAAGGAGGCGTGGCAGGCGGCGAAGGAGGAGCTGCGCAAGGCCAGGCAGGAGTGGAAGGAGCAGGCACGCCGGGCAAAGGACGAGAGCCGCCGCGCCCGCGAGGACGCGCAGCAGGCCCGCCGCCAGGCCAAGGAGGCGCAGGAGAAGGCACGCGAGCAGGTGCAGCGCATCGCCCAGCAGGTGCAGGAGCAGGTCCAGGACACGTTTGCGCGGGGGGACTGGCCGAAGGGGGTACGGGAGGGGCTGGCCGAGATCACGAAGGAGTTCGGCTTCTTCGGCCGGCCGCAGCGCGACGCGGAGCCTGCCACCGAGGTCAAGGTCGAGCGTACGGACACTCCGCCCGAGCCCGAGTGGGCCCACGAGGCGCCCTCCGGCGACCCGGCCCGTGACCTCGACCGCCTGCTGGACCGCTTCCGCGACGACATCCGCGACGCGGCGCGGGACAGGGGCGTAACGGAGGAGCAGCTACGCGAGGCGCGCCGCCACTTGTCGACGGCGGCGGCGCACATCGGAGCGGTGCTGCGGAACCCGAAGGCGTAGGGGGTCCTTTCCCCTGCCCTTCCCCAAGCTCTCAACTTCGTTCGAGCAGGGGAGACCCCATTGTTCCCGGCTGTGACATTTGCGGCTGCCGCCGCGTGAGGGGCAAGCCCCCAGACCCCGTGGACGCCCTTCTGGGGGTCCCCACGCCCACAGGGCGGAGGGGAGTGTCCTCAAACGCCGGACGAGCTGGTTTTTCCGGCCGGGCCGGAAGATTTCAGCCCCTGGGGTCCCCCCTGGACGGAACCCTTGGGGAGTCTGAGGAGCGGGGTCCGGGCCGGAGCCCCCACGGGGCGGCAGCCGCAAAATGTCACAGCGGGAAGAATGGGGTCTCCCCTGCTCGAACGAAGTTGAGAGCTTGGGGAAGGGCAGGGGAACAGCGCCGCAGGCGACCCGCACGGCACCGCACCCGCACCCGTCGCACCGGCACGGCACGGCGCCGCACCCGCACCGGGTCAGCCCGCCACCGCACCCGCACCCGTCGCCCCGCCACCCCCGAACATCGCCCGCTCCAACGCCCCGTAATCCGCCCCGTACTCCACCAGCACCTCGGCCACCACCCCCCGCTGCGCGCTGAGCGCCAGCAGCATGTGTTCGTCGCCGATGTGCCGGTCACCGCGCCCCACCGCGATCCGCAGGGACTTCACCAGCGTGTCCTTCGCCGGCCGCGTGAACGACCGGTGCCCCGACCACCACCGCTTCGATTTCTTGTCGCCCGCCAGCGCCCCCTGCCCGTGCACCGCTTCGACCTTCGACACGATCTCCGCGACGTCGATACCGAGGCCGGAGAGCGCATCCGTGTCGGCCTTCGAGAGCCCGCCCCGGCGCCGCGCATCCGCCAGCGCCGCCTCCACCGCGGCCCGCCGCCCGGTGATCCCGAGCGAGGCGAAGGCGAACGACGACCGCGTCCCTTCCTGGTCCAGCAGGGCGAGCAGCAGATGCTCCTCGGTGACGGAGTCGGCGTTCGCCCGTTCCGCCTGGGCGACCGCACCCTCCACCACACCCCGGGCGCTCTCCGTGAACCGCTCGAACATCAATGCCTCCCGTACTTCTTGTGCACGGCCTGCCTGCTGACGCCCAGCTCGGCAGCGATCTCCTGCCACGACCAGCCCTTGGCACGGGCGCTTCTCACTTGTACGGCTTCGAGCTGCTCAAGCAGCCGCCGCAGCGCGACGACGGCACGCAGCCCGACCCGCGGGTCGCCGTCGCCCGCGCGCTCGGCGAGATCCGTTGCTTCGGTCATGCCTGTCAACCTACATTGACAGCCATCATCGCGTCAACCCTGGTTGACAGCCAGATCACCCCTCGGCGCGACAGTCACAGAGACCCGCGCACCCGGCCACGCAAAGATCCGCCCGCCAACGACCCACGCCGCCCCCTCGGCCACCACCCGCCAGTCACCCGCACGCGAAGGCAGCGCAAGCTCCGTCACTCCGTGCCGCGCAGAGGCGACGTACGACAGGCGATACGTCCGGGAAGCAGCGTCGTACGACTCCGAGCTCACCCTCCCCGCCACGGCGCGCGCGTACGGCGATGCGGTCTGCTCCTTGTTCGTACGGAAGACCCCCGCGCCGTCGACCGCGCAATAGCCACCGCCGTAACACCAGACGTAGCCGGCCCAGCCGGAGCTGTAGCGGTTCAGCGACGCCAGCGCCTCGCGGTAGAAACGCCCCATGTTCGGGAGCGAGTTGTTGAGCGGCCCCCATTCCCCGACCACCACGGGGATGCCGTGCTCCTTCGGATACGCCGTGACGGCGGCCTCGTACGACTCGATCCAGCGGGCCGACGGGTCGTAGTCCGCGCCCGCCTCCATCGCGGCGTTGTAGAAGTGCGGGGCGTAGACGACCTTGGGGTCCTTGATCTTGCCGAGTCCGGTCGGAACGCCCTCCCCCACGATCGGCGTCGGCTCGACGAAAACCCAGCTGTCGCGGTCGACCGAACGGACCGCGTCCGCGAGGCGGTTGTGCATGGGGGTGATCTGGTCGCGCTCGATGCGACGGGCGGCGGTCGCGAGATCCTCGCCCTGCCTCAGCTCACCCATCGGCTCATTGATCAGGTCGTACCCGAGAACGGCCGGGTGGTCCTCGAACCGATCGGCGATCACCCGCCACATCCGGGACTGAGCCCGCTGAAGGTCGGGGTCCTCGTACAGGTGGGTGAAGGCGCGCTGCACGGCGGGCTGGAAGTACTCCGAGAACCAGTCGTCGGGGTTCGGCTCGAACGGCAGCCCGTCGGTGCGCGTCGCCCACTCCGGGATGCCGCGGTGGCCGAAGGCGGGGCCGAAGACGTCCTGGTGGGCGTCGATCAGTACATGTATGTCGTACTTCTCGGCCCAGTCCAGGATGCGTTCGATCTTGCGGAGGTACGCCGTGCTGTACTGACCCCGCCGCGGCTCAAGGTCGTCCCAGAAGACCAGCAGCCGGGCGAAGTTGAAGCCTCTGGCGCTCATGTCGCGGAAGTGCTTCTCGGTGATGGCGGTGAGGGCGTTCTCGCCACGGTTGTTCTTGTCCTCGACGTTCCAGCCGCGCAGGGTGAGAACGCGACCGCGGTCGTCGGTGAGCCGCGGGATCACATCACGGCCGGTCTCACGGCTCTCACGCGCACTGGCGGCCGGGGCAAGCGCCCCACCCGCCAGTGCGAAAGCACAAACAACAGCAGCAACACATCGCACAGTTCGCACAGAAGGCCTCCGGCACGTAGTCGCGTAGTCACGTGCGGAGAGCACATCAGCAGAACTGACGACCCATCAAGAGGGAGTAAGCACGATCTTTCCGAACTGATCGCCCGCGGCCATCCGCTCGAAGCCCTCGCGCGCCCGATCCAGCGGCAGCACCTCGTCGATGACCGGACGTACGCCCGTCGCCGCGCAGAACGAGAGCAGGTCCTCCAGCTCGTCCTTCGACCCCATCGTCGAGCCGATGACCTTGAGCTCCAGGAAGAAGATCCGGTTCAGCTCGGCGGACGGCGGGTTCGTCCCGCTCGTGGCGCCCGAGATGACCAGCGTGCCGCCGGGCCGGAGCGACTTCACCGAGTGCGACCAGGTGGCGGCACCGACGGTCTCGATCACCGCGTCCACCCGCTGGGGCAGCCGCGCGCCCGGCTCGAACGCCTCCACCGCGCCCAGTTCGACCGCCCGCTTGCGCTTGCCCTCGTCGCGGCTGGTGGCGTACATCCTGAGCCCCGCCGCCTTGCCGAGGACGATCGCGGCGGTGGCGACACCGCCGCCGGCGCCCTGCACGAGGACCGCGTCCCCGGGCCGTACGCCCGCATTCGTGAAGAGCATGCGGTACGCGGTGAGCCAGGCGGTCGGCAGGCACGCGGCCTCCGCGAACGACAGCTCCCTGGGCTTGGGCAGCACGTTCCAGACGGGCACGGTGACCTGCTCGGCGAAGGTGCCCTGGTACTTCTCGGTGAGGATCGACCGCTTCTCGCGCGGGCCAACGCCGTGCCCGGTCTCGCCGATGACGGAGTGCACGACGACCTCGTTGCCGTCGGCGTCGATCCCGGCGGCGTCGCACCCGAGGATCATCGGCAGCGCCCCCTCCCCGAGCCCCACGCCGCGCAGCGACCAGAGGTCGTGGTGGTTGAGGGAGGCGGCCTTGACGGTGACGGTGGTCCAGCCGGGTCGTACGTCGGGTGCCGGCCTCTCTCCCAGCTCAAGGCCGCTGAGCGGCTGGTCACGGTCGATGCGGGCGGCGTAGGCAGCGAACATGACCATGACGATAGGACGGCTCGGTACGCGACGGAACCGCGCATTGGTGTGACACACGTCCCTCACGCACCCGCGACCCCCACCGCACAGCGCACGGGCCGCGCCGCGCCCCCTCGCAGGGGTGCGGCACGGCCCGTACCGGTGAAGCCCAGAACGCCTACCGCCGCGCCACACCCTCGGCGCGAGCCGCCGCGGCAACCGCCGCAGTGACCGCCGGGGCGACCCGCTCGTCGAACGGCGAGGGGATGACGTAGTCCGCGGCGAGCGCATCGCCCACGACGTCCGCCAGCGCGTTCGCCGCCGCGATCTTCATGCCCTCCGTGATACGGGAGGCCCGCACCTGGAGCGCACCCGCGAAGATCCCCGGGAAGGCCAGCACGTTGTTGATCTGGTTCGGGTAGTCGCTGCGCCCCGTCGCGACGACCGCCGCGTACTTGTGCGCCACGTCCGGGTGCACCTCGGGGTTCGGGTTGGCCATCGCGAACACGAACGACCGCGGCGCCATCGAAGCCACCGCAGGCTCCGGCACCGTACCGCCGGAGACGCCGATGAAGACGTCGGCTCCGGCCAGCGCGGTCTCCAGCGAACCGCTCAGACCGGCCCGGTTGGTGATGTCGGCCAGCTCGCGCTTGACGTCCGTCAGGTCCTCGCGGTCCCGGCTGACAATGCCCTTGCGGTCGGCCACGGCGACATCGCCGATCCCCGCCGCAAGCAGGAACTTGGCGATGGCGACACCGGCCGCGCCGGCGCCCGAGATGACGGCCCGCAGGTCGCCGAGCGTACGGCCGGTGAGCCTGGCGGCATTGCGCAGCGCGGCCAGGGTGACCACGGCCGTGCCGTGCTGGTCGTCGTGGAAGACCGGAATGTCCAGCTCTTCCTGGAGCCGGCGCTCGATCTCGAAGCAGCGAGGAGCCGAGATGTCTTCCAGGTTCACGCCGCCGAAGGACGGCGCGAGGCGGACGACTGTCTCGATGATCTCCTCGACGTCGGTCGTCGCGAGAGCGATCGGAACCGCGTCGACGCCGCCGAACTGCTTGAACAGAATCGCCTTGCCCTCCATGACGGGGAGCGAGGCCTCAGGACCGATGTCGCCGAGTCCCAGAACCGCCGTACCGTCCGTCACGACGGCCACGACGTTCGACTTCCACGTGTAGTCGTTCACCAGATCGGGCTCATCGGCGATCGCACTGCACACCTTGGCGACCCCCGGCGTGTACGCGAGGGACAGGTCGTCCTTGTCGCGCACGGGCACGGTTGCCTGGATGGCCATCTTGCCGCCGCGGTGCAGGGCAAATGCCGGATCGAAGGGCTCCTCTGAGCCCTCTGTGGTGCTGTCACTGTCGCTGCGAGGATTGACGATCTCCGCTGCCATTTGTTGACCCCTTAAGTCTTCATCATTTGAGGGTGGCCACTCCTGGTTGAGGAGGGGTGGGCGGGCACCGCGTCCGTTCCCTGCGCCGGCCGGTTGGCCCGCCCAGGCAGGGAGGAGGTACGTACGCGCGGGCGCGCCGCACACGCGCCCTGAGCCCCGGATGAGGGGTGTAACCGTCTTTTCTACCTGACCGACGGCACCGCCGACGAGCCCATATCGCCTACGTGCTACGACTCATGCGCGCATATCCGGACAAGTCCGTTTGGCGGCACGAAACGCGCTCAAATGGCGAGACGGACCGAAGATTTTCCGGCCGGAAAGGCAGTGCCCAACAGATGGTCCGGCCCTGATGTACCGGCCTGTTGGGATTCGGGGGTCACCCGTTACCCGATTTTGACATGACTGGAGCCCTGAATGGGCTAGTCCGAATGGCAAGATGCCGTAATCACACGAGGTCGCGATACTCGAAGCAGTGTGCCCGACCCCTCAGGCCACTCCCCCATCCCGCTGGAGGAACGAACCATGACCGCTAGCACCACCCGTCGTACGGCCGCTACGAAGTCCCGGATTGTCGCGGTCGGCGCGATCGCGGTCGCGGGCACCATGCTGCTGACCGGCTGCGGCGACCAGACCGGCGACAACGGCGGCGCCACCAAGACCTCAGACGCCCCTCTCTTCGACAAGCTGCCGAAGAAGATCCAGGACGCCGGCGTGATCAAGGTCGGTACGGACGCCGCATACGCTCCGATGGAGTACGAAGAGGGCGGAAAGATCGTCGGTATCGACCCCGACATCGCCGCGGCCCTCGGCAAGCAGCTCGGCGTCAAGTTCACGTTCACCAGCGGCACCTTCGACGGCCTGATCACGTCGCTGAACACCGGCCGCCAGGACATCGTCATGTCGGCCATGAGTGACACCAAGGCCCGCCAGGAGGGCCTGGACGAGAAGGGCAAGAAGGCCGGTAAGGGTGTCGACTTCGTCGACTACTTCAACTCGGGCGTCTCGCTGCTGGTCAAGAAGGGCAACCCGGAGAACATCAAGTCTCTGGACGACCTGTGCGGCAAGAAGGTCGCCGTCCAGCGCGGCACGATCTACGAGACCACCTTCAAGGACCAGGCCAAGAAGTGCGGCAAGAAGACGCTTGAGATCGCGTCGTTCGACACCGACGCCGAGGCGCAGACCCGCGTGAAGATCGGCGCCGCCGTGGCCGACCTGAACGACTACCCGGTCGCCGCACACATCGCGAAGACCGCGGGCGGCGGCAAGGACTTCGAGGTCGCAGGCGGCCAGGTCGGTGCCGGCCCCTTCGGCATCGCCGTGAACAAGGACAACACGCAGCTGCGTGACGCGCTCAAGGACGCTCTCAACGCGATCATCAAGAACGGTGAGTACGAGAAGGTCCTGGAGAAGTGGGACGTCAAGAACAGTGCCGTCACCGAGGCGACCATCAACGCCGGCAAGTAAATCCCGGCGTTCTCGCCTCAAGCGCTTCACTGAAGGGCAGTCACAGTGACTGACAAGTTCGACAAGGCGCCCGCCGACGAGCCTCCGGAGGACTCGGCGGCCGCCAAGGTGGCAGACGCCCCCGCTCACCCCGAGCAGATCAAGGCCATCCCGGTGCGGCACTGGGGCCGCTGGGTCTCCGGTGTGATCGTGGTCGCGCTGCTGGGCATGCTGATCTACGCGTTCTCGCAGGGCGACGTCCGCTGGGACACGGTCGGGGAGTTCATCTTCGACGACCGGATCCTGGCGGGCATGGGCCGCACGCTCCTGATCAGCGTGCTCTCGATGCTCATCGGACTCGTCCTGGGCATCGTCTTCGCGGTCATGCGACTGTCGAAGAACCCGGTCACTGGTGCGGTGGCCTGGCTGTACATCTGGTTCTTCCGCGGCACCCCGGTGTTCGTGCAGCTGCTGCTGTGGTTCAACCTTGCGATCGTCTTCAAGACCCTCGACCTCGGGCCGATCTACAAGGAGAACATGGTCGAGGTCATGACGCCGTTCATGGTCGCCCTGCTGGGCCTCGGCCTGAACGAGGGCGCCTACATGGCCGAGATCGTCCGGGCCGGCATCCAGTCCGTCGACGAGGGCCAGACCGAGGCGTCGCACGCCCTGGGCATGAACAACATCAAGACCATGCGGCGGGTGGTGCTGCCGCAGGCGATGCGGGTGATCGTGCCGCCGACCGGCAACGAGTTCATCAACCTGCTCAAGACCTCGTCCTTGGTGGCGGTCGTGGGGTACGTGGACCTGCTGCGCGCAGCGCAGAACATCGGCTCCACCTCGTTCGCCGTGATGGAGATGCTGCTCGTGGCCTCCGTTTGGTACCTGGTCCTGACCAGCGTGTTCAGCGTCGGTCAGTTCTACCTGGAGCGCCGTTACGCACGGGGTTCGCTGCGCAGCCTGCCGCCGACTCCGTGGCAGAAGGTCAAGACGAACCTGCTGTCCCTTACCAGCCCCAGGGGGGTGTGACATGACCGCCATGGTGAAGGCCGAGGGCGTACACAAGTCCTACGGCGCCGCCCACATCCTCAAGGGCATCGACCTGGAGGTCGCCCCGCGTGAGGTGTTCTGCCTGGTCGGCCCGTCCGGCTCCGGCAAGTCGACCTTCCTCCGGTGCATCAACCACCTGGAGCAGATCAACGCCGGCCGGCTGTCCGTGGACGGCCGACTGGTCGGCTACCGCGAGAAGGGCGACAAGCTCTACGAGCTGAAGGACAGCGAGGTCGCGGCGCACCGCCGGGACATCGGCATGGTCTTCCAGCGCTTCAACCTCTTCCCGCACATGACAGCACTCGAAAACGTCATGGAAGCCCCGATCCAGGTCAAGGGCGAGGCGAAGGCGGTGGCTCGCGAGCGGGCCGAGCGTCTGCTGGACCGCGTTGGCCTGGCCGACAAGGCGAGGAACTACCCGTCGCAGCTCTCCGGCGGCCAGCAGCAGCGCGTGGCGATTGCCCGTGCGCTGGCCATGGAGCCGAAGCTGATGCTCTTCGACGAGCCGACGTCGGCGCTCGACCCCGAGCTGGTGGGCGACGTGCTCGACGTGATGCGCGGCCTCGCCGAGGACGGCATGACGATGATCGTCGTCACGCACGAGATGGGCTTCGCCCGCGAAGTCGGCGATTCCCTCGTCTTCATGGACGGCGGTGTCGTGGTCGAGTCGGGCAACCCGCGCGACGTACTGACGAATCCGCAGCACGACCGGACGAAGGCGTTCCTGTCCAAGGTTCTCTGACCGGCGTCCCTCTTCCGAGGAGCCGACCGAACGGGCTCCGCCGCGCAAATGCGGCGGAGCCCGGCCCTTGGTGACCGCCACGAACCCGGGTACCGGCGCAACCTCAAGGAAACCTCTGAAACCGCGAAGATCGCTATGCGCGGGCTACGGGCCGCCGTAGCGTGCGCGGTGACCGTCTCGCCGGATCTCCGGCGAGACAAATCTGGGGGTTTCATTGAATCGCTTCATACAAACGACCGCGCGAGTGGTCGGTGTCGCCGGAATTGTGGCCGCGTCGGTCATGACGGGGTCCAGCGCCCAGGCGGCGAGCGGCGGTGGCTGCTCCAGCTACACCGAGGGCTCGACCACCAGGGGCACCTATGTCGACATCAAGACCTGTATCAGCGCGCCGAGCCGCGGGGTGGGACGACCCGACGCCTACTTCACGCTTCGCTCCGGCCATCCCAGCTGTAAAATCTCCATTGTGGTGCTCCGGACGGGCGGTTCGAGGGTGATGTCGCAAAAGACGCACCGGTGCCCCTCCGGGGGCTTTCGCGCGAAGCGGTTCACCGCTCCCGACTTCCGCGACAGCACGCACCAGGGGGGCGAGGCCTACGCCACCTTTACGCAGCTCACGTGGTCCAACGGAACCAACACTCTGCCTTACCGCAGCCCCTGGCTGAAGCTGCCGTAAGCTGAAGCTGCCATAAGACGACGAAACAGAGGAGTGGTGCCGCCCGGGGCGGCACCACTCCTCTGTTTTTCACCGGGTGGCTATTTCAGCCCGAGGACCAGGGAGTCCGACGGGGACGCCCACACGGCCCGCGCCTCCCCGAACCCGCCCGCCTCGCGCAGCGTCCGCGCGTGCCACTCGACGCTCGGCGTCTCCCCGTCGGCATGCTCGCCGTAGATCTCGAAGCGCTTGGCGGTCGGCGCGGCGAGTACGGGGTCCTTGGCGGCCAGCTCCCACCACTCGGCCCAGTCGAGCGCGCCGGCGGCCTTGGCGCGGTCCATCTGCATGTGCCGGTGGGCGCGTTCGGCCTCGTTGATGCGAGGGGTCCGCTCGTCCTTCATGTGGTCGGCGTTCATGAAGACGCCGCCGGGGCGTACGAGCCCGCCGACCTGCCCGTACAGAGTCGTCAGCGGCTCGCTGTGCAGCCAGTGCAGGGCGGTGGCGGTCAGGACGGCGTCGTACGACTCGTACGGCAGCGCATCGGTCCACTGCGGGTCCTTCAGGTCGGCCGTCACGAAGGTGACCCGCTCGTCCCCGTCGAAGTACCCCTCCGCGATGGCGAGCAGCGCCGGGTCGAGGTCCACGCCCGTGCTGGTGGCCCTAGGGAACCGCTTCAACAGCCGGTCCGTGATACTTCCCGTACCGCACGCAAGATCCAGCACCCGCGGCTCGGGGCCGACCAGGGCCTCGACCATGTCGAGCATGACCCGGAACCGCTCCTCGCGGTCCGGCATGTACCACTCCTGCTGCCGGTCCCAGCTCTCCTGCCAGGCCCGCCAGTCGGTGCCCGTCACTGTCTCCGCCACCGGAACCTCCACACCGTAATACCCTCGAAGTACAACCAGCTATTACCCACTAATACCTCGAAACCTTAGACCGCCCTCGTAAGGACTACAAGTGGAACTGGCCTATTACTCGGACTACGCCGTGCGCCTGGTCAACAGCGAGGAGCCGGCCCGTAATAAAGACACCCTCACCTCGGTGGAAGCGGTCCGCGCGCTCTTCGGCGCCAATTCGTCGGCAGCCCGCCGTACCACCGAAGCGGATGTCACCCGTTTCCGCTCGGTACGGGCCCGTCTGCGCGCAATCTTCGAGGCGGCCGACGGCGGGGACGAAACGCTCGCCGTGGACCTGCTGAATTCACTTCTCATGGAATTCCCGGTCAGCCCGCAGATCTCCGGCCACCAGATGCGCAAGGAGGACGGTCGTCCCGACTGGCACATGCACCTCGCCGACCACCCCTCCAACGCGACCGCCGGCTACGCCGCCATCGCCTCGATGGGCCTCGCCTTCCACCTCACCGAGCACGGCGCCGACCGCCTCGGCCTGTGCCAGGCAGCGCCGTGCCGCAACGCCTACCTGGACACCTCGACCAACCGATCCCGCCGCTACTGCTCCGACCGCTGCGCGACCCGGGCCAACGTCGCCGCCTACCGCGCCCGCAAGCGCCTGGAGACGGAGCGCTCGCTCAGCACGGGCCGCACGGCGGACACCAGCCAGGAGACCACCACCCCGATCGAACGCTGACGCCCCGCCACAATGGGCCGGTACCGCGCCCGTACCCGCCCCAGCACCAGCTCGCCCGGCACCACGCCGAACGCCCTGCTGTCCGTGACCTCGGCGTCCTGGTTGTCGCCGAGCACCCACCAGCCACCGTCGCGCCGCTCGACCAGCCGCTTCACGATGAGCAGATCCTGCTGCAACGGATGCCGCAGTACGGCCACATCACCCGCCCGCAGTTCCACTCCGTAATGCACGAGCAACTGATCCCGGTGCAGCAGCGTCGGCACCATGGAAAGACCCGTCACTTCGGCGACCCCGAACATCGCTGTCGGCTCCCGCCCTTGATCCACCATCCGGCACCTCCGGTCCGATCCTCCACCAGTCTCATACTGACCCTGGACTTTTGGCCTAAGCCCATGGGGGCACCCGTCAAAACACGTCTCTCACCGAGTAATGTCCCCCTTGAGAAGACGATCACGAGGAAGGAAGCTCTTACATGCTCTCCCGCCTGTTTGCCCCCAAGGTGAAGGTCAGCGCACACTGCGACCTGCCCTGCGGCGTGTACGACCCCGCCCAGGCCCGCATTGAGGCCGAGTCGGTCAAGGCCGTCCAGGAAAAGATGCAGGCCAACGACGACGCGCACTTCCAGGCGCGCGCCACGGTCATCAAGGAGCAGCGCGCGGAGCTTGCCAAGCACCACGTTTCGGTGCTGTGGAGCGACTACTTCAAGCCCCCGCACTTCGAGAAGTACCCGGAGCTGCACCAGCTCGTCAACGACGCCCTGAAGGCGCTGTCGTCGGCGAAGGCGTCGACGGACCCGAAGACGGGCGAGAAGGCACTGGAGCTCATTGCCCGGATCGACACGATCTTCTGGGAGACGAAGAAGGCCTGACCTCCCCCTAGGCTGCCTGACCTGCACTTTCGTGGGTCGCGTCGCCTAGCTGTCCGCATCCGGTCCGCAGGCCGCCGAGCACGGCGTCCATGACGGTCCGGGTGCGGTCTTCTTCCCCCCAGCCACAAGTGCGCGTAGATCCGCAGCGTGATGACGGCGGACGCGTGCCCGAGGACAAGCTGGACCTGCTTGACGCTCGCTCCGCCGGCGATGAACGCGCCAGTACTGCTCGACCAGGACAGTCAAGGGCATCACCAGAGTGCCACCGGTCGAGAACGCGGCGGGCGGTCTCGACGACGAGCGGCCGCCAGGGCGGCCAGTGCTGGAAGTTGTCCGTCCAGGGCAGCCCCGGCGTGATGTCCATGAGTGTCTCGCCGACCTTCTCGGCGTCGAACACCCGTGAATCCGGGATCAGCTGCTGCACGAGTGCACTGGTCGTCGTCTTGCCTGCGCCGTGGGTGCCATTGAGCCATACGATCACGGGACCCAACGCTAGCGCCGTGCGGGCAGCGAAAACGGGCACGGCAGAAAACCGGTACGGCTCCGGCGTTTCCCAGGGTGGTGTCAACCATCAAGATCAGGTGTCACCTATCTCGAAATGTCACCCCTGATGGTCCGATCTGAGCATCCGAGTGGCAATTGAGCTGCGCAGCTGCCGGCTGAAGTCCTCAGCCGCAAGTCACTTGATCGGCGGCCACGCTGAAAGAGCTCACTGAACGGCGCCCAGCCAGTCAGGACCCACAGCGCACCCTGATGCCCTCGCTGCCCGTGGCAGCGAGGGCATCGGTCGTCAGGCGACGCGGGCTGTGGGTAACTGCGAGACCCACGTCGTGACCTCGGTCAGGTGCTCGGGCTGCAGCCCGAGGTGGGGGTCGGGCTGAACGAGGAGGGTCGCCGTTCCCCTGGCGGCGCGCTCTACTGCCCATTCGTGATCGAGGCCGGTGAAGTCGTCGTCGATCCAGACGGCGGGTGCATCACCGAGCCAGGTGTCGACGTGGTCGCGCTTCCACAGGTAGCCGTTCGGGTGGCTAGTGGTGATCGGCGGACGCGGGAGATCGACATACGGCACGGTCGGGAGGCCGAGGAGGGGGCCGATAAGGGTGGTGGCGTCCTGGCGCCAGCTGGTGCACCAGACGGGAGTGACCAGGCCGGTACGAATGACCTCCATCAGCAGGTGACCGTGGTCCGGGTTGAGCCAGACGGTGACGGGGTTGTCTGCGCTGCGGCCGGTAGGGACGACGTCGTGGCGTGCGTGTGTGGCCGGGGTGGTCCCGTCGGCTGCGGGGAAGGGTATGAGGACGCCGTCGATGTCGAGGAGCAGGTAGGGCGGACGCATCGGTCCTCCAGGGGGTGAGCCGGGGCGAGCGCGGCTGTCAGAGCTTGCGGCCGCGGATCAGCAGGGTGGTGGGCCAGTGGCCCATGCGGGGGTCGTGGAACTCCTGAGCCGAGGTAAGCCAGAAGCCGGCGTGGCTGAGGTGCTTCTCCCAGCGCTCGGTGGCGAACTCCCAGCGGGCGATGGGCAGTCGCGTGCGGTCGGGGAGGGTGACATGGTCGCGGCGAGGCCGGTCGTCGCCGGAGGGGCTGCGGCCGCCGCGCTGCGGGTGCGGAACGGAGAAGGCGAGCACCCGGCCGGGCGTGAGGCGCTGGGCGATGGCGGGCAGCAGGAGCTCAGGGGCGACGAGACCTGCGGCGCCGAAAACGGAGTAGATCGCGTCGAACTGCTCGTCGGAGGCTTGCAGGTAGTGCAGGGCGTGGCCGACAACGAAGGTGAGGTTGTTCAGCCGCCCGTAGTGGGAGCGGGCGCGGCGGACCTGGAGGCCGACCAGGTCGACCCCGGTGACGTGTGCGCCGTGGCGGGTGGCGAGGTGGGCGGCGTTGTGGCCGGGGCCGCAGCCGAGCTCCAGGAGCCGCTTGCCGCGCAGGTCCACGCCGAGGATGTCGGCTCCGGGTCCTTGGCCGGGCCGGGTGGTCCACTCCATTCGCGCGGGTACGGACAGCGGTTCGGCGAGTGCGGTGGCGGTGCGCTGGAGGGCGTGGACGTGCCACGGGGAAGCCTGGGCCAGCACGTCAGATCTCCAGGAGGTGGAGGACGTCGGTGAGGTGGCGGCGGACGGCCTTGATGTAGGCGGGGTCGGTGGCCGGGTCGTCGATCCAGCGGATGGACTGCTCCATGAACCACTCGACGGCCCACATGCGGTGCCAGCCCAGGGCCCAGTTCTCCGCGATGAGCCCGCCGCGCGGGGCGAGGGCGTCGGAGGTGCCGCCAGCCGTGACGTACTGCTCCAGAAAGACGCGCAGACGTACGGGGTGCGGGGGCTCGACGGTGCCGTGCCAGCTGGCGAGGTCGAGCAGGCCGGGACCGGTGAAGGCGCGGGCGAAGTCCAGCAGCCGCCAGTCGCGCTCGCCGATGTGCAGGCTGGTCGGGTGGAACTCGGAGTGCACCCAGCCGAACGGCGCCAGCATCGCTCCGGCCGAGCGGGCCTCGGCGGCCTGGGCGATCCGGTCGAGCGCGTCCTCGACGTCGTCCGCGTCCTGCCACCGTTCGGCCTTACGCAGTTGGTCCAGGTGCTCCAGCGCCCGGGCCGGCAGCGTGCCCAGCCGTCCCTGGTCGAGGACGGGCAGGGCGGGAGCCGTACGGGTGCCGTGCAGGACCACGGCCGCGGCGACGCCGTCGAGGTCGTCGGCCTCGCGGACGGCGGGGCCGAGGTCTTCCATGAGCATGCCGAGCCAGCCGTCAAGGACGGCGGAGGCGTGGACCTGAGGGACGGGGACGCCGAGTGTGTGAGCCAGGCGGAGGGCCTGGTCCTCGCTGTCGAAGGGCCTCTTGGCGTACTTGAAGATGGCCGTGGTGCCGTCGGTGAAGGTCACGCGTTCGACGCCGGACATGGACCACACGCGTACCTCCTCACGCACGGCGGTGGCCTGGCCGGCCAAGGTGAGCAGGTTGTCCAGGAGTTCGGCGCTGGGATTCGCGTTCATGAGGGGCTCCGGTGAGGTGGAAGGCGTGCCGGGGCGGGCAAGAGGTGCCGGCCCGCCCCGGAGCCCGATCGGTGGGGTTACGCGGCGGGGCTCACGCGGTGGGCGTAGACCTGCTCGATCCAGCCCGCCTTGAACGCGGCCAGGTCGTCGCGGAAGTTGGCCATCGAGGCACCGTAAGGCGCCACGACGCCGCCGGTCTGGTCCGGCACGGACTGGCAGCCGTGCACGAGCCGTCCACCGAGCGCGGCGTGGGCCTTGATGGACTCGATGCGGCGGTGCTCGTTGAACCAGCCGCCGTGGTAGACCTCGTCGAGCATGCCGCCCATCTCGTCGTCCAGGTCGAAGACGACGGAGGTGGCGGCGGGGAAGAACCAGCACGGGCCGACGTTGGAGATGTGCCCGTCCAGCTCGACCTTGTTGAGCGCCATGAGCGTGGCGGCCTCGCGGAGCATCCGCAGGTGCTCGGCGGTGATCTGCGGCAGGCCGAGACCGGCCAGGTGCTCGTCGCGGAAGAGGTACGCGTACACCTCGTACGCAACGCTGAGCACCCGAGCGGCGTCTGCGGTGGACTCGCCGTGCTGCTTGATGAAGTCCAGCGCGAGCTGCTCGACCGCGCTCTCGGTCGTCTCGGCCACGTCCAGGAGCTGGGCCTCGACGAGCTCCCAGTCGGCGACGAGCCAGGTGTTCGACTCGAAGCGGAAGAAGTACTCGGCCGGGTCGATGGTGATGCGCCGGCCGTCGACCTGGATGCCGGGCAGGCGGCTCCAGCGCGCGTCGAACGCCTCGGGCAGCTCGACCGTGATGGCCGTGGTGTCGATGGTGGTCACCGTGTCTCCGTCTCTGTTCGGCCGGATTCGGGCACAGGAATGCCCGACCCCGGTGTGGGTGTACGGAACTTCGGGGAGCCGCCCGGACCCAGGGGGAGCCTGGTTCACGGTTGCGCCGTTCCGGGCGGCTGCTGATAAGTGAACCGGCGGTCACGCACAGTGGGTACGGTGGAAGGCAGTTGAAGCGGTATACGCGGTTTACAGCTCCGGAGTGGAGGCGATCGTGGCGGCGCAGCGAGAACCCAACTCCCGTCTGCGCGAGGTCATCGACGCGGTTGCCTGCACCTACGAGGCTCTCGCCAGGGACGTGCAGCGCATCGCCGCCGAGAACGGCGAGATCCTCCAGACCAACAAGTCGGCCATCTCCCACTGGGTGAACGGCACCCGCGCGCCGTCCGGGCGAGTGGGCCAGTACCTCGCCGAGGCGCTTTCCCGCCGAGCGCGACGCACGATCACCCAGACCGAGATCGGCCTCCGCGCAGCCGACGCCGAAGAGCTGGCGGAATCCGACCCCGTTCTCGCCGTCACCGACCTCGGGCGCGCCGACGTCGAGCGCCGCCGCTTCCTCGCCATCGCGGCCTTCACCACGGCCGGCGTCGCGATGCCGCTCGGCTACGACCACGAGGCCACCACCCGCATGCTCCGCGCCCGCACAGGCACATCCGTGATCGGCGTGGAGGACGTGGACGTCGTACGACAGATCACCACGGCCTTCAGCGCCGCAGACGAACGCCTGGGCGGCGGCCACGGCCTGACCACAGTCACCGCGTACCTCGCCGACACCGCAGCACCCATGCTCCGCGCCCGCTTCCCCAGCGAAGCCTTACGCCGGGCAGCCTTCGGCGCGGTCGCCGAACTCGCCTACCTTGCAGGATGGAAGCACCACGACCTCGGCCAGGAGGGCGCCGCCCAGCGCTACTACCAGGTCGGCTACCAGCTCGCCTGCGAAGCCGACCCCCACGGCCACGCCGCCTGGATGATGAGAGCCCTCGCCCACCAGGCCCTCAGCCTCAAACAGCCCCACCACTGCGTCGACCTCGCCGCAGCCGCCCTTGCTCAAGGCACCGGCCACATCGACGGCCAGACCGAAGCCCTCCACCACATCACCCAAGCCCGCGCCTACGCGGCCGTCAACGAGCACCCCTCGGCCGCACGCGCCCTCCTCGCTGCCGAAGACGCCCTCCTACGGGACGACGGCCCCCAGCCCAGCTACTCCCGCGTCAGCGGCCCCGCCGCCGGCACCGTGGCCAGCCACACCGCCCGCACATTGACCGACCTCGCCGACCACATCGGCACCGAGCAACAGCACCGGGATGCCCTCACCCGCTGGGACCCGGAAAAGTACAAACGCGTCCACGCCCTCACCCACGCCGACCTCGGCGACAGCCTCGCCGCCCAGGCCCGCGCCGACGAAGCCGTCGCCGCCTGGGCCCAAGCCCTGGTTCTCATGGAAGGCATGACCTCAGACCGCACCCGCAAGGCGATCACCTCGATCCGCTCCACCCTCGCGGTCTACCAGCGGCGCAAAGTACCCGGCGCCGCCGATCTCGCCCGCCGCGCCCGCGAGGCCCTCGCCTAACATGCCGGACAACCCGTCCGACGAAAGGAACACCGTGACCCAGCAGACCGACGACCAGCCGAATGCCCTCAAGTCGGCGCTCGAATCGATGACCCTGCTGGTCGCCGCGGTCATCGTTCACGACAAGGCCACCAACCGCGTCGTCCTCCTCCAGCGCAGCGAGAACGCCAAGTTCGCCCAGGGCATGTGGGATCTCCCCGTCGGCAAGAGCGAGCCGGGCGAGCCGGTCACCGAGACCGCAGTTCGCGAGCTCTACGAGGAGACCGGCCTCACAGTGAAGCCGGATGCCCTCAAGGTGGCCCATGTCATCCACGGCGCCTGGGGCGTCGAAGCCCCTAACGGCTTCCTCACGGTCGTCTTCGCCGCCCACGAATGGACCGGCGAACCCGAGAACCGCGAACCCCGCAAGCACTCCCAGGTCCGCTGGATCGACGCCGACGCCATCCCCGAGGAGTTTGTGGACACCACCGCCAGCGCCCTCCATCGGTATCTTGCCGGCGGCCCGGAAGTCTCCCTCGACGGTTGGCGATAGAGACGCCGATGCCCCTCCTGGGCTGAAGGGACCGGTGTTGAAGTTCCTCCTTCACTTCTATGCGGCTATGTCGGCTCTAGCCACTGTTGTAACCCCCGCGGCGGTTCTGGCCGGCTTCGCCTTCGTGGCCCGTCCTGTCAGAAAGCCAGGTCGGCTGATCAACCGAACCCCCTTCTTGCGGGGCCGCACGGAGTCACGGGTGCGGGCGCTGATCCGCGAAGCCGAAGGTGCGCTGAACGGGCTGGGCATCCGGCATCCGAAGAAGTGGGGTGAGGTCGAACTGAAGCTCTGGGCTCTGGCGGAGCGGGGCCGCTGGGCGGCTTCTGTCTCCCTCTTGCTCCTGTCGCTCATCACGATCTTCACGGGTGCATCGCTCACGGCGCTCGTGGAGCACCACTGGGACATGGCGATGGAGATGTGGTTGCCTTCGTATGCGTTCTTCTTACTCACGGTGTGTTACGTCCAGCTCGACCTGATAGCGATCAGACGCGGACGATCGCCTGCGTATGTGCAGTGGGCTGCTGTGAGCACTCTCGTGGCGTGCCAGACCCATGCGGATGAGAGCAAGGCAACATCCGCGACAACGGCGCAGCTGAGCAGGAACGTGGAGAGACTCAGCGAGGCGCTCATCACCTACGCGCAGTTCGGTGTATCTCGCAAAGCAGGCCCGCGCGCAGCCTTGTTGACGCAGTGCGTCGGCATGTCCCATCGGCTGGAGAACGAATTCGAAGCCTGTCTGCGTGATCGTTCTCATGCGACGGCCCTCGCCGAGCACATCGTGGGCCTGATCGACACCCTCGGTCGCCAGGAGCCCCTGAACATGGTCCCTCCGGGGGAGTCCACTGCAGCGGACTCCGTATCGGTCGAGGCACCACTGCCGTGGCGTATGGTCCTGGGCCACGTCCTGGCCTTTCTCACCGGGGTCGGGTTGGTTGCGGGATTCAAGGCCCTAGGGCTCAGCGCCGAGTACCTGGTTCTCCTCGCCCCGCTGATCTATCTGGTGGTCCAGATCCCCTATCTGGCCACCGGCGGGGTCCCTATCGCGCTGCGGCACGTTCCCGGCCTCGCGACGCCCCCTTCCGAGCCCGGTTCGGAGAATGAGCCCCAGGTCTCCGGCGCCGACACTTCAGCTGCTGCTCCACCTCCCCTCGTGCCCGTGTCCCGGAGGCACGACTAGGGTCGGCCGCCGAGTTCAACCGCATCATGACTGCACCAACCTCCAGGACGTTCCCGCCCCATGACCAACAGCACCGCCCGCGTCCGTGAGCTCAACCTCTACCGCCAGTACTTCGAGCTCGTCGCCGCGGGCATCAAGACCATCGAGGTGCGGGTCAAGTACCCGCACCTCGCCGACCTCGCAGCCGGCGACATCATCCGCTTCCGCATCAAGGGAACCGACGAGACCTGCGACGTGAACGTCCTCCGCGTCACCGAATACCCCGACTTCGAGGCCCTCCTCGACGGCGAGGGCCCGGTAAACGTCAACCCAACCGCCACTCGCGAGCAGCAACTCGTCAACATCCGCACCATCTACGGCCCCGAGAAGGAAGCCCTCGGTGCCCTCACCATCGAGATCGAGCGCGTGACCTGACCGATTCCCGCTCTTACAAGATCGGATGCTCGGCGCCATCCTCGACCGGAACGGCTACGCCCATCGAAGCCGCTCCGGCGGCACCATTCAGGAGGGGGTGCGGTGACCAGTTCAGTTCCCTGGACGGATCGTCTGTCCACTGGTACGGAAGCGACTCAGGACGACGTGGTGCGCTGGTACCAGAACACGCGCGAGGGCAAGGCGTACGTGCCCACGATGATCTGGGGCACGCTCCAGACCGAGGCATACGCCACCGTGGTCCTCGGCCAGGTCGTGGATTTCCTCGGTGTCCCGAACGACGTGCCTGCGGGCGTCGCCAAGCGCATGCAGCGACAGCAGGTTCTGTACGACGGCGAGCACCACTACGACGTCGTCCTCGGGGAGCAGGCTCTCTACACGAACATCGGCGGGCCCGAGGTCATGCGACAACAGGTCGAGCGCCTCCTGCGAGAGCTCGGCCTGGCCTGTCTCACACTCGGGATCCTTCCCTCCACCGCGCGGGTGGACCTGTTCCCCGTCCACGGGTTCAACATCTACGGCGATGGCGATCGGGCCCACGTGGAACTCGTCTCGTCCTCCGTGGACATCACGGAACAGAGTGAGCTCGACCTGTACGACAAAGCCTTCGCCGCGCTGAGCAGTGCGGCATCGTACGGCGACGCCGCCGAGGAGCTTCTGAGAAGGGCCCACTCCTTCTGGACCAACGCCCCGCTTCAGGAGTAGGCCAACCACTACTCCGACGGCGGAGCGCCGCAGCAGCAGTCCGCACAGAGTCCGCAGGACACCCGATCAAGACCGTCGTACCCCATCGCAAGCAATCGATAAAAGGCCAGGTCAGCGACCCACAGGGAAGATCCCCGCAGGTCACCAACCCGGTCCATTACTAGGAGACGAAGAAGGCCTGACCTCCACCAAGTCACCTTTTCCGGTACGACCGACAGCACCCGGCATCCGCGCGGAGCCGGGTGCTGTCGGCGTTTTTCGTGCCGTTGGAGGCGACGGTGGTACGCGGCGTCCTGCTGCCGGCCGCGATGTCGCTGCTGGGCGACCGGGCGTGGCGGCTTCAGCTTCGGCCTCGGCTTCGGCTTCGGCTTCGGCATCCGGGACAGAGCGGGCGGAGCCTGCGGCGCACTTGAGCAGGGGCGGCGCACCCGGCACCCACATTCGTGTGGTTTACGGCACCTGTCCGGTACGTCCGGCGGACAGGGGCCGCTACTACTGGTCCGTCCGTACGAGTTGGAGGGATCAGCATGCGCAAGCTCAGCTCCCTGGTGTCGGTGTTGATGATTACGGCGGCAGTCGCCGCAGGCTCGGCGCCAGGCGCCGCCGCCGCGCCCGGTGACACGGTCAGTACCACGGTCGAGAAGGCCATCGCCGATCTGCCGGTCGCCGCCGAGGACAGCGCCGGGTACAGCGTGGGGAAGTTCAGGCACTGGACCGATCCGGACCAGGACGGCTGCGACACCCGTGCCGAGGTGATCATCGCGGAGGCGACGACGCCGCCCGCCGTCGACCGGTGGTGCACCATCACGGGAGGCGCGTGGCACTCGTACTACGACAAGAAGGACCACACCGGCGCCGGAGCGCTCGACGTCGACCACCTGGTGCCGCTCGCCGAGGCGTGGCGCAGCGGTGCGTCGGCGTGGAGCGACGAGGAGCGGGAGCGGTACGCGAACGACATGGCCGACCCCAGGGTGCTCGCGGCCGTGACCGCCGCCGAGAAGCGTCTCAAGGGGGACAGGGATCCGGCGCGGTGGGAGCCGTCCGACGACAGTGCGGACTGCCGGTACATCGCCGAGTGGGCGGCGGTGAAGGGGCGTTGGAAGCTGGCTGTGGATTCGGGAGAGCTGGCGGCGCTGGAGAACATGGTGGCGGAGTGTCCGACGGAGGAGATCACTTACGAGCTCGCCCTCTGACGCCACCGGCCTCTGACGCCGCCGGTTTCAGGCGGTCAGCTTCCTCCTCCAGCCAGGTCTCGCCCCATGCGCGCTGTGAGGCGTACGCCCGTCGGCAGCGGGGGCGGACCTCACCCATGCCGCTGCCCCTCTCCCATGCCGCTGACCAGGTGCCGGTACCTCCTGGGGTGTTCCTTGAGGTACTCGGCGAAGGTCTTGGCCGGGTGACCCGTCAGGCGGGGCACGGCGTCGGAGACGGCTGCCATCTCGCCGTTCGCGATGGCCTCGTACGACGACACCCAGCCCGCGACTTCCCACGCCTCGGCGCCGTACCGCTCCCGTGACGCGTACGCCTCTTCGCGCGTCTCGGGTACGTAGGTGACGGTGCGCCCGGTGACCCGGCTCAGCTCCTGCGCGATCTCGGCGAGCGACAGGGCCTCGCCTCCGGTGAGGTCGTACGTCGCACCGTCGTGGCCCTCGCCGAGGAGTACGGCGACTGCCGCGTCCGCCACGTCCTCGTGCGCGACGGCCGAGACCCTCCCGTCGCCGCCCGGGCCGCGCATCACGCCGTCCTCGCCGGTCATGGCGGGGAACGCGGCCTGGTAGAAGCTGTCGCGCAGGAAGGTGTGGCGCAGGGCGGTGGCGCGGATGTACTGCTCGGTGTGCCAGTGGTCGCGGGCGAAGGTGAACGTCGCGTCCGGCGCCGCGCCGAGCAAGGACAAGTACACGATCCGCTGCACGCCCGCCGCGACCGCCGCGTCCACAGCGCTCTTGTGTTCGCGCACGCGGTCGGCGCTCTCGTGCGCGGAGACGAGGAAGAGCGTGTCGGCGCCGTCGATGGCCGCGCGCATCGCGTCAGCGTCGCCATAGGCGGCGGGCGCCGCCTTGACCGCGCCGGGCAGGTCGGGCAGACGGGAGGGGTCGCGGCAGAGGAGGCGCAGGGCGGGGCGGGCGTCCGGATCCGCGGCGGCGAGCCCCCTGGCGACGCGGCGGCCGACCTGTCCGGTGGCTCCGGTGACGGCGATGACGTGGGTCATGAGGGATCCCCTTCAGCTGCTTCGGTGGCCTGGTGCCCGTACAGCATCAAGGGGCGGGGGCCGGGCCGCATTTCTTCGCACCGCCATCAGGTGTACGGCTGCCGCCGGTGGAACTTCCGGACCGAGCGGATCGCACCGGGACCGACGGGACGGGGCCGTACGGCTGCTCCGTCACGCCACCGCGCTCCCCGCCAGCAGCGGGCTCTCGTTGCGCAGTAGCCACTGGCGGTACCCGGCCGCCCGCATCGCCGCGTCGCGGTACGCCGCCTCCAGGTCGGCGTACACCGCCGCCGCCTCGGCGAACCCGGGCCGCGACACCAGCAGCAGGCGTACGGCGAGCGGGTCGCCGCGCAACGGCCGTATCGCCATGTCGTCGCGCGGACCGGACGTCGGCTGGCAGGGCGCGACCGCCTCGCCGATCACGATCAGGGAGGCAGCAGTGAGGTAATCCCCGTACAGGACAGGCGGATTGAGACCGGCTTCGGCGAATACGCGGCGCAGACCGTCCCATTCGCCGTCCACCGTCGGGTCGACCATCCACCGGTCGGCGGCCACATCCGCCAGTTCCACCACCGGCCGGGCGGCCGCCGGATGATCCAGCGACATCGAGATGAACTGCGGCTCCCGTTCGACGAGTACGCGCTGCACGAGGCCGTCGGGCATCCGCAGCGGAGAGCCCTCCACCTCGTGCACGAAGGCGACATCGAGCTGCCCGGCCGCGAGCTTCCGCAGCAGCGCGTTTGCCGATACGTCGACATGGAGTGAGGTGTCCGTGCCGGGCAGCCGGACACGGAGCCTGCGCAGCCAGTTCGCGATGACACGGCTGGCGGTGGCGCCGATCCGCAGATGCGGGCCTTCCGTCGTACGGGCCGCGGCTGCCCTCGTCTCGGCCACGAGCGCACTCATCTGCTCGACGAGCGGACGCGCCCTGCTCAGCACCGCGTATCCCAGGGGCGTCGGCCGGCACCCGGTGCGCTCGCGCGAGAACAGCTCCGCGCCCAGGGAGTTCTCGATGCGGCGGAGCTGCGTGGTCAGGGACGGCTGGCTCATGCCGAGACTTCGGGCGGCTTTGTGCAGGCTGCCGGCCTCGGCGATGGCGCACAGCGCACGGAGGTGCCTCACCTCGAGCTCCATACCCCGAGCGTAAGCGGGCCCCTCGCGTCACACCAGACACCACAACCACACGAATCGCCCCCGGTTTCATGGTGGTTGGCCGACGTGATGCGCTCGCGCTATCGCCGGTTGGCATCATCCGCACCGGCCCGGGCTCCCCGACACTCTCCCCTACCGAACCGTTCACGTTTCACGTTCCCCGGACGAGTAGGAGCCCCCCACATGAGACACACCAGGACCGTCCTCACCACCGCCCTCGGCCTCGGCCTCGCCGCTGCGACCCTCGGCGCCGTACCCGCGAATGCGGCGGCCCCCCACAACGCCGCACCCGCGCAGTACGGCTCGTACAGCTCGCACCCCTCGTACGTCTCGTACATCTCGTACGAGAAGTCCAAGGAGAACGCCGCGGCCACCAAGGCCTTCTTCGAGGCCGTGAAGAAGTCGGTCGCCGAGAAGCGCGCCGCGAACCCCGGCGCGCAGGCCGTCACCGTCGTCTACTCCGCGGCGAACGCGCCCAGCTTCCGCAGCCAGATAGCCAGCAGCACCCAGATATGGAACAGCTCCGTCTCCAACGTGAAGCTCCAGGAAGGCTCCAACCCGGACTTCACCTACCGCGAGGGCAACGACCCCCGCGGCTCGTACGCCAGCACCGACGGCCACGGCAGCGGGTACATCTTCCTCGACTACCGCCAGAACCAGCAGTACAACTCGACCCGCGTCACCGCCCACGAGACCGGCCATGTCCTCGGTCTGCCGGACCACTACTCGGGCCCGTGCAGCGAGCTGATGTCCGGCGGCGGCCCCGGCACCTCCTGCCAGAACGCCACCCCCGACCGGAATGAGCGCAACAGGGTCAACCAGCTCTGGCAGAACGGGTTCGTCCCGGCGGCCTCCTGACCCCTGGATGCCCCGTACACGTACAGGCGGCTCCCAATCGGCAACAAAGGGAGCCGACTTGCGAGTACGGGGCATCGTCCTGCCGGAGCGGGAAGAGCGGACCTTCTGGATACGAGGTGACCGCCTCACGACGGACCGGCCGCCCGCAGGGACGGATGCCGAGTCCGTCGTCGACGGCGGCCCCGGCAACAGAAACCTCCGCCGCGACCCCGCCTCGCCCTACCCCACCGCCGAGGAGGAGGACGCAGACCGCACCCCGCGCTTGCCAGACGCGGCCAACTCGCCTGTCCCCGCCCGAACATACGGAAACGGGCCCCGATAACCCGCCCCCTCCGGCGGCCTCCGCTCAAAGTCCGCGCAAGCCCACGTCTCCTGCACGAAGCCGGACCGCAGGTCCCACAGCCGAAGCAGCTCCCGCCCGCTCTCGATCGCCCGGTACTCGTCCTTGATCCGCCGGAAGCAGGCGAGATTGCCGAACAGCCCGCTGCCCGCAGGGTGATAGTCCGAGAAGGCGCAGGAAATGCACGCCCGCATGTACGCCCCCTCCGGCAGCCGCCGCTGTATCACCGTCAGCGCGTGCTCGAAGTCGTTCTCGGCGCGCTCGGATTCGTACGCGGCGCCGTCGAAGTGCAGCGTCAGGGAAAGGTGTTCACGGTCGATGCCACCCGTGGGAAGCGGTCGGCCGAGGGTCAGCAGGCAGCTGAGCGTGGCCCGGTGCACCCGCCCGTCCGCGTACACCGGAATCGGTATGTCCCACTCAAGTACGCAGTCGCAGAGCGAGCCACCGTCCGACAGCGCGAATATCGCACTGCCGCCCCCGCCCTCCCCCTGCACCGGCTCCAGCGCGTCGAAGCTGTCGCCCTCGAAGTCGACTCCCCTGATGCGCGTGCGCAGCCGCTGTCCGTCCGTCGTGATCCCGACGGCGACGGAACCCTTGCGATCGCGGTACCAGCCGGCCCATGGCTCTCCTGTCATGGGCCGGACTTTAGCCCGTTCGAGTACGGCACCGCCCCCGGTCCGGGTCAGCGGACCTTGCTGTACTTCAGGACCACGGCCCCATTGTCGTACGTCCGCGGAGGCGCCGCGTCGAGCGTGAAGTTGTGGACGCCGAACCCGGCCGAGAACAGCGGGATGCCCGAACCGAGCACGATCGGGTACAGCTTGACGACCACCTCGTCGATCTCGTCCAGCAGCTGAGCCGCGAGATTCGCCCCGCCCGCCAGGTAGATCCCGAGGCCGTCCTCCTGCTTGAGCTCCCGGACCTTGGCCGCGACATCACCGGAGATGATCTCGACGTCGGGATCCGGCGACTTGTCGATACTGCGCGACACGACGTACTGGCGCAGGTGCTTGTACGGGCTGGCGATCCCCATCTCCAGAGCCGCGTCATAGGTTGCCCGCCCCTGAAGCATCGTGTCGAAGTGCTTGTTCTCCAGGTCGTCCACGCCGAGCTGCTGACGCGCAGGGGTGGGCAGACAGTCCGGGTACTCACCGATGAGGAAGTCCTTGATGAAGGACTCGCTCAGCGGATACATGTCGTAGGCGCCGTCGGGCGCCGCGATGAAACCGTCGAGGGACATACCGACGTAGTACGTGAGCTTGCGCAAGCTGATCCTCTGGTCGGAAGGCAAGGAGGGGATGCGGGAGCCGGTCGGCGTGCATCACCCGTCCCGCAACCACTCCGTGCATAGTGGTCCATCCGTAGTGGTTACGCAAGGGCCTTTCCCTGGAGGGAAGTTAGGGAGGTCAGGAAAGTTGAGGAGCGCGCCGCCGCGTCAGGCGAGCGGCTCGCGCCACATGGGCCACATGTGGGGGCCGTCGGGAAGATCGACCGTACGGCCGGTGAAGGCGAAACCGAGCCGCTCGTACAGCTTGCTGCTGCGCGCACTGCTCGCCTCCAGATAGGCGGGCACGCCGTCGCGGTCGCAGCGCTCCAGGACCGGCTCGATCAGCGCGGTGCCGAGCCCCTCTCCCTGGCGCTCCGGCGAGACGGCGATGAGCAGCAGATACTCGTGGGCCCGGTCGTGCGGATGCACCTCGCCCGTCAACCGGCCGCTCAGTTCGGCCCGTTCGTTGTCCGGGTCGGCGGTTTCCCTCATCCGTACGGGAGTGTCGTCCTCCTCGGGCGGACCGGCCGGCACCTGGAGCCAGAGGGCGGCCGCCGATCCGTCCTCGGTGACGTCGACACGCCCCTCACGGAGAGCCACGTCGAGAAAGACGCCGAGGAAGGTGCCGTGCACGCGACGGCGGTGTTCCCGGTCGGGGAAGACCCAGCTGCTCACCGGGTCGTCCATGAAGGCCTCGTCCAGCAGCCGTACGAGCGCCTCGCGGTCGCTCTCCCCCGCCTGCCGTATCTCTACGTCCACGCCCACGCCCACGGTCCGGCCCTCTCTCGGGTACGTAACTGACGTACGCGATCCTAGAGTTGGCGCCTGCATGGTGAATCAGTGCATGCGCGGACGCCCGGGGCCTCCCTCCCGGACGCCCGCACAGAGGCAGCTGATCAGCGGGTTCTGCGTGTGACGAACTCCGCCAGCGACAGGAGGTCTCCCGCCGCCCCCAGGTCGGGCACCGCCCGCGACAGATGGTGCACGGCCCGGGCCATCCGGTCCGCCGCATGTCCCTGTGCCCAGTCCCTGCCGCCCGCCCGGTCGACGGCCTCGGCGGCGCGCTGGACGGCGGCGGCGTCCAGCGGCCCCCGGTAGAGCCCCGCCAGCTCGTCGGCCGCCTCGGTGCCCGAGGCCAGTGCCGCCACCACCGGGAGCGATTTCTTGTGGGCGGCCAGATCCGCGCCCACCGGCTTGCCCGTCTGGTCGGGGTCGCCCCAGATCCCGATCAGGTCGTCGATGAGCTGGAACGCCAGGCCCGCTTCCCTCCCGAAGGCGTCCATGGCCGCGACCTCCTCCTCGTCCGCTCCCGCGTAGAGCGCGCCGAGTGCGCACGCGCAGCCGAGCAGCGCGCCCGTTTTGGCCTCGGCCATCGACAGGCACTCGTCGATCGACACATCCTGCGGGCCGCGCCGTTCGAGTTCGCAGTCCGCCTGCTGTCCCTCGCACAGCTCGATGACACAGGCGGCGAGCCGCGCCGACGCCTGGGCCGCCGCCGGGTGCGGATCCTCGGCCAGCTGCCGCAGCGCGAGCGCGCACATGGCGTCCCCGGCGACGATCGCGTCCGGGACACCGAAGACCGTCCAGGCGGTGGGCCGGTTTCTGCGGGTCGGGTCCTCGTCCATGACGTCGTCATGGAGCAGGGTGAAGTTGTGCGCGAGCTCCACGGCCGCTGCCGCCCGCACGGCCTGCCGCGGGTCACCGCCGAGGGCCTGGGCGGAAGCGAGGACGAGAGCGGGCCTGATCGCCTTGCCCGCCTGCCCCGAGGCGGGCGTACCGTCCGCCTGCTCCCAGCCGAAGTGGTACATCGCGATACGGCGTATGGAACCCGGCAGGCTCTCGACGGTACTGCGCAGTTGGGGATTGACAGCGCTGCGGGTCCGTTCGAGAAGCGCCGCAGCCTCGTGCCCCTCCGGGGCGGCCGCTTCCGCTCTGGTCATGGTCACGGTCACTTCCTCCAGCAGTGCTTCGGTGATGCCCTGAACCGGACGCACGAACCGCCTCGCGACTGCGCCCGCTAACCCCACCTGCCGATCTCGACGTTCTCCAGCACACCCAGCGCGTCCGGCACGAGGATCGCCGCCGAGTAGTACGCCGTAACGAGGTACGAGATGATCGCCTGCTCGTCGATGCCCATGAAGCGCACCGAGAGGCTCGGCTCGATCTCGTCCGGGATGCCGCTCTGCTGGAGCCCGATGACGCCCTGCTCGGCCTCGCCCGTACGCATGCAGATGATCGAGGTCGTACCGGCGTCGCTCACCGGGATCTTGTTGCAGGGGAAGATCGGGACGCCGCGCCAGGAGACCACCCGGCTGCCGCCGATCTCCACGCTCTCCGGGTAGAGGCCGCGCTTGTTGCACTCGCGCCCGAACGCGGCGATGGCGCGCGGGTGGGCCAGGAAGAGCTTGGAGCTGCGCCGCCGCGACAGCAGGTCGTCCATGTCGTCCGGGGTCGGCACACCGTCGTGCGGCTGGAAGCGCTGCCCGTAGTCGCAGTTGTTGAGCAGGCCGAACTCACGGTGGTTGATGAGTTCGTCTTCCTGACGCTCGCGCAGCGCCTCGACCGTGAGCCGCAACTGCTGCTCGGTCTGGTTCATTGGCTGGTTGTAGAGGTCGGCGACCCGGCTGTGGACCTTCAGCACCGTCTGGGCGACGCTCAGTTCGTACTCGCGCGGCGCCACCTCGTAGTCGACAAAGGTGTGCGGGACAACGGCCTCGCCGACATGTCCTGCGGAGAGGTCGATGTGCGCCTCGCCGTATTTGTTCGTCCGCTGGCGCGGCAGGGAGCGGACCTGCGCGAGATGGTCGCCCAGCGACTCCGCGCGGTCCGCCAGCGTCAGTACGGACTGGCGGGACAGCGTCAGCACGGTGCACGCGGTCGCCGCGCGGACCGTGTACCCCCAGGTGGCGTCCTCCTCCACGAGTGCCTGGTCGCCGAAGTACGCCCCGTCGGCGAGGAAGCCGAGCACCGCCTCGTCGTCGTACGGCCCGTCGCCGACCTTCTCGACCCTGCCGTGCGCCAGCAGATACACCGTGTCCGCGGCATCACCGGCGGCAGCGATCACTTCCCCGGACGCGAACTCCCGCTGCTCGCACCGCTGTGCCAGCTCACCGAGCACCGCCTCGTCGTCGAAGGTCCGGAGCGCCGGCAGCTCGCTGAGCTCGGCTGGGACGACCTCGACGCGGTCTCCTGTCTGTACGAACGTCACCCGTCCGTCGCCCACCGCGAAACTGAGCCGACGGTTTACCCTGTACGTACCGCCCTGGACCTGAACCCATGGCAGCATCCGCAGCAGCCACCGTGAGGTGATCTCCTGCATCTGCGGTGCGGACTTGGTGGTGGTGGCCAAGTTCCGCGCAGCGGCCGTACCGAGACTCTGCTGCGGCTGAACCTGCTCTTCGCGGACCTCGGAACCTGCCTCGACCGACATCTGACTCCCTCTCGATCATGAGCTGACCTGCACGGAAAAGCCTTGCAGTGCGGGGAGTCGACGCGCCATTACACAAAAGAGTGTGACTAGATCATCGATGCCGGGGCAGAGCACAGTTCCTCGCCGACAACTGACTGAAACAGCTCGCTCATGTCCCGAACGGATAGCCCTGCCAACGGTGTTCCGGTACAAGCGGCGTACGAGACGATCCGAATCTCACCTAAGGAGGCGGTCATGGCCTCACCCATGTCCGCGGGCAACTTCCTCGACGTACTGAGAGACGAAGGAATCACTGTCGTCGAGGTCGGCGACTGGCGTACGCACAACCGCAACCACAAGGGCCCTTGGGGCCCCGTGCACGGCGTGATGATTCACCACACCGTCACCTCAGGCACCGCCAACACCGTGCGTATCTGCCGCGACGGCTATGCGAGCCTCCCCGGACCGCTCTGCCACGGCGTGATCGCCAAGAACGGCTCGCTCCATCTCGTCGGCTACGGCCGCGCCAATCACGCGGGACTGGGCGACGACGACGTACTGCGCGCCGTCATCGCGGAGAGGGCCCTGCCGACCGACAACGAGGCCAACACCGACGGAAACCGGCACTTCTACGGCTTCGAGTGCGAGAACCTCGGTGACGGCGAAGACCCCTGGCCCGCGGCACAGCTGGAAACGATCGAGCGGGCGGCGGCCGCGGTCTGCCGGTGGCACGGGTGGAACTCCCGCTCCGTCATCGGCCATCGCGAATGGCAGCCCGGCAAGATCGACCCGCGCGGCTTCTCGATGAACACCATGCGCGAGCGCATCCACAACCGCCTCAAGTAAGCAACCACCTCAAGCACGCGCACCGGCGGGACCACTGGGACAATGGGGCCGTGCCCCCCGAAGCGCTCGACCTCTCCCGCCTGCGGCCGCGGCTCCCCTCGCCGCTGCAGCAGGCCGAGGACGAGCGCTTCGCCCGTCACGGCGTACGTCTGCTGCTCAAGCGCGACGACCTGATCCACCCGGACCTCCCCGGCAACAAGTGGCGCAAACTCGCGCCGAACCTGCGCGCGGCGGCCGGGCGCACCGTGCTGACCTTCGGCGGCGCGTACTCCAACCACCTGCGGGCGACGGCCGCGGCCGGCCGCCTCCTCGGCTTCCCGACGATCGGCGTCGTACGCGGCGACGAGCTCGCCGGCCGCCCCCTCAACCCCTCCCTGGCCCAGTGCGCGGCGGACGGCATGCGCCTGCACTTCGTGGACCGCGCGACCTACCGCCGCAAATCGGACCCCGAGGTCCTGGCGGAGATCCTCAGCGCGGCCGCCGGGGACGTCCATGTCGTCCCCGAAGGCGGCAGCAACGCACTCGCCGCCCAGGGCTGCACCGCCCTCGGGAAGGAACTGCGCGGGGCCGCCGACGTCGTCGGCGTCGCCTGCGGCACCGGCGGGACGCTCGCGGGCCTGGCGGCGGGCCTGGGGCCGGGGCAGCGGGCCATCGGGTTCCCGGTCCTCAAGGGCGGCTTCCTCGGCGACGACATACGCGCCCTCCAGCTCACCGCTTTCGGCGGCCCCACCGGCGACTGGCGCCTCGACGACCGCTTCCACTTCGGCGGATACGCCCGCACCACCCCCGAACTCGACGCGTTCGCCGAGGACTTCGAGGCCCGCCACGGGCTGCCGGTCGAGCGGCTCTACGTCGCCAAGATGCTGTACGGACTGACCACGCTGGCCACCGAGGGCGCCTTCCCGCCCGGCACCACCGTCGCGGCCGTCATCACAGGTCAGCCGGGTTAGCCGGGTCAGCCGGATCAGCCCGACCGGCCCGGTCAGTCGGCATCCGCCCGGTAGGCCGCCGCTTCCTCCAGGTCCAGCCTCCTCATCAGCGAGCGCAGCATCTCGTCGTCGATCTGCCGCCGGTCCCGCAGCTCCACGAAGACCGCGCGCTCGGCGGCGATCATCTCCCCGGCGAGCCGCCGGTACGTGTCGTCCGCCGACTCCCCCGTCTCCTCGTTGACCCCGCCGAGCCGCTCCCAGACCGCGTTGCGCCGCCGTTCGAGGACCGTGCGCAGCCGGTCGGCGAGCGGCTGCGGCAGCGCGTTGCGGGGGTCGGCGAGGAGCTCGTCGAGCCGGGCCTCGGCGGCCGCAGACGCCTCGCTCTGGGCCTGTGCCTCGGCGAGCGTCTCGGCGTACGTGTCGCGCCTCGGCAGCTTGAGGAGGCGGATCAGCGGCGCGAGGGTGAGGCCCTGGACGACGAGTGTCGCGATCACAGTCGTAAAGGTCAGGAAGAGCACCAGGTTCCGCTCGGGGAACGGTTCGCCCTGGTCCACGGTCAGCGGGATCGAGAAGGCGATGGCGAGGGAGACCACCCCGCGCATCCCGGCCCACCCCACGATCACCGGTGAAGTCCAGGTCACGCCGGGCTCCCGCTCGCGGATGCGCGCCGACATGATCCGTGGCAGATACGTCGCCGGGAAGACCCAGACGAAGCGCACCACGACCACCGCGGCGAAGACCGCGAACGCGTACCAGGCGGCCTGCCCGCCCCCGTACCGGCCGAGTCCGTCGAGGACGTACGGCAGTTGAAGCCCGATGAGCGCGAACACGGCCGATTCAAGGACGAAGGAGACCATCTTCCAGACGGCGTGCTCCTGGAGCCTGGTCGCGAAGTCGACCTGCCAGGAGCGATGTCCCAGGTAGAGGGCGACGACGACCACCGCGAGCACTCCCGAGGCGTGTACGTACTCGGCCGCCGCGTACGCCACGAAGGGGATCAGCAGCGACAGCGTGTTCTGCAGCAGCGCCTCCTTGAGGTGCGTACGGAGCCAGTGCAGCGGCACCATCAGCAGCAGGCCCACCCCGACCCCGCCGACCGCAGCGACCGCGAATTCCCCGATCCCGCCTACCCAGCTCGCGCCCTCCCCCACCGCCGCCGCGACCGCCACCTTGAACGCGGTGATCGCGGTGGCGTCGTTGACCAGCGACTCGCCCTGGAGGATCGCGGTGATGCGCGGCGGCAGCCCGACCCGGCGCGCGATGGCCGTCGCGGCCACCGCGTCGGGCGGCGCGATCACCGCGCCGAGCACCAGCGCGGAGGTCAGCGGGAGGCCGGGAACGACGAGATACGCGAGGTAGCCGACGATCACGGTCGCGAACAGCACATAGCCGACCGACAGGAAGGCGACGGGCCGGACGTTCGCCCGCAGGTCCAGGTACGAGCTGTCCAGAGCCGCGGTGTGCAGCAGGGGCGGCAGCAGCAGTGGCAGCACGATGTCCGGTTGCAGTGTGTAGTCGGGCGCCCCCGGGATGTACGCCGCCGCGAGCCCGACCGCGACGAGCAGCAGCGGTGCGGGGATTGGCGTTCTGCGGGCCGCCCCGGCGACGACTGCGCTGCCCGCGACCAGGAGCAGCAGTGGCAATGCGTCCATCGGTTCCGGCCCCGCCCTCATCCGTTCGTACGTCGTAACCTGGCCATCATGAACGAGTGCCCGCACGTCGCCGAGCTGCCGCACCCCGAACCGACTCCGCTGAGTGACACCTGCCCGGAATGCCTGGCGGTCGGCAGCCATCCCGTACAACTGCGGCTCTGCCTGCAGTGCGGGCACGTGGGGTGCTGCGACTCGTCGCCGTACCGGCATGCTTCCGCGCACTCCAAGGAGGCCCGTCATCCGGTACTGCGCAGCTTGGAACCGGGGGCAGACTGGCGTTGGTGCACGGTGGACGGTTCGATCGTCTGACGTGTGGGTACGTCAACCCGGCGCTGGTTCTCTGCAATTGGGCACCGCAGACCCCTAGCCACTGTCCGTACCCATGTGCTTACCATGAGTGACATGTCGCCGGGCAGGGGCCCTGGCGACACGGAAGAGTGGATCGCGATAGCGTCACCGGCGAACGACGTACCGCGTGGCTCCGGGGGGTGCCCCCTCTCGGACCCCCGAAAGAGCTTGTGCCACCTTGGAGGTGAGGGTGTCCCAGATCGCAGGCGAGCCCGGGACCCAGGACTTCGTGGAAGTCCGGCTGCCCGCTGCAGGTGCCTATCTGTCCGTGCTGCGTACGGCCACTGCCGGCCTTGCGGCGCGCTTGGACTTCACCCTCGACGAGATCGAGGACCTGCGCATCGCGGTCGACGAGGCCTGCGCGATCCTGCTTCAGCAGGCCGTGCCGGGCTCCGTCCTCAGCTGCGTCTTCCGGCTCGTCGACGACTCCCTCGACGTGACGGTGTCGGCCCCGACCACCGACGGGCGCGCGCCCGAGCGCGACACGTTCGCCTGGACGGTGCTCTCCGCACTCGCGGGCAAGGTCGACTCCACGGTCGCGGAGGACCGTACGGTCACCATCAGCCTGTACAAACAGCGCGGCGCGGGACCCGGGCCGGCGTGAGGAACGGGGACGGGCCGGTGCGCAACGAGGAGCTCAGCCCAAAGACGCCCGCGGGAGGGCGCGCGACTCCGGTCGAGTCCGCGCTCCAGCCGACGGGTCTCCCTGAGCAGCAGGCCCGCCCCCACCCGGTGGACGGCCTGGTGGAGGGCTTGGTGGGCACGGCGGCGGCGGAGCAGGCAGAGCGGGCGGGCCAGATGAGCGAGCACGAAGAGCACTCCAAGGATCACGGACGCCATGATCCGCACGATCGCAGTGGTGCGCGCTCGATGTTCATCGAGCTGCGCAAACTGCCGGACGGATCGATGGAGAAGGCGGAGCTGCGCAACCGTCTTGTGCGGATGCACCTTCCGCTGGTCGAGCACCTCGCGCGGCGGTTCCGCAACCGCGGCGAGCCTCTCGACGACCTGACCCAGGTCGCCACGATCGGGCTGATCAAGTCGGTGGACCGGTTCGATCCGGAGCGCGGCGTCGAGTTCTCGACGTACGCGACACCGACCGTCGTCGGTGAGATCAAGCGGCACTTCCGCGACAAGGGCTGGGCGGTCCGGGTGCCGCGCCGGCTTCAGGAACTGCGCCTGTCGCTGACGACGGCCACGGCGGAGCTCTCCCAGCAGCACGGTCGTTCCCCGACGGTGCACGAGCTGGCCGAGCGCCTCGGGATCTCGGAGGAAGAGGTCCTGGAGGGCCTGGAGTCGGCCAACGCGTACAGCACGCTGTCGCTGGACGTCCCGGACACGGACGACGATTCCCCGGCCGTCGCTGACACGCTGGGCGCGGAGGACGAGGCGCTGGAGGGTGTCGAGTACCGGGAGTCACTCAAGCCGCTGCTGGAGGATCTTCCGCCCCGGGAGAAGCGGATTCTGCTGCTTCGCTTCTTCGGGAACATGACGCAGTCGCAGATCGCGCAGGAGGTCGGCATCTCCCAGATGCATGTCTCGCGCCTGCTGGCCCGCACGCTGGCCCAGCTCCGCGAAAGGCTCCTCGTCGAGGAGTGATCCTTGACGCTGTCGCTGCGCCCGTGACGCTATGCGTCGCGGGCGCTGCGGATTCCCAGCGCCTGCGTGGTCTGCGGGTTGACCAGCAGCACCAGTGACGTCACGGCCACCGCGGCGAGCACGATTCCGGCCGGGATCAGCAGTGAGCCCTCCGAGCGCAGCAGAGTCCAGGCCACCGGCAGCGCCATGAGCTGCGTGATGATGGCCGGCCCCCGGCTCCACGCCCGGCACTTGAGCAGTCCGCGCGCGGCCACCAGCGGCAGCACCGCGAGGACGAGCAGGGTCAGGCCGCCCATCTCCGCCTGCTCCGGCTTGTCGGGGCTGCCGATCAGTCCCATTACGAGCATGTACGCGCCACCGGCGATCAGGGCCAGGCCCTCAAGCGCGGCGAGCGCCGCGGCGGCCGTCAGCCTGGAGGGTCGGGGTTCGGCGGCGGGTGCCTGCTCTTGCTCGGGCTGCTCAGTACTCACCCCTGCAGCGTAGCGGCCGCCCCAGCGGGCCAGGTCTGGGCCGGGTACCCCCAAGTAGGTAGGCTGCTGCGCATGCGCTCACTCCTCGTGGTCAACCCGGCAGCAACCACCACCAGCGCACGCACCCGCGATGTCCTGATTCATGCCCTCGCCAGCGAGATGAAGCTGGAAGCGGTGACCACCGAGTACCGCGGACACGCCCGCGACCTGGCCCGGCAGGCCGCGCAGAGCAAGGAGATCGACCTGGTCGTCGCGCTCGGTGGCGACGGCACCGTCAACGAGGTCGTCAACGGGCTCCTGCACGCCGGGCCCGACCCCGACCGGCTGCCGCGCCTCGCGGTCGTCCCCGGTGGCTCCACGAACGTATTCGCCCGAGCGCTGGGGCTGCCCAACGACGCCGTCGAGGCGACCGGCGCCATTCTGGACGCCCTGAGCACGCGCAGCGAGCGCACGGTCGGCCTCGGGCACGCGGGCGGCACGCCGGGCACCGAGGACGAATCCGTCCCGGGCCGCTGGTTCACGTTCACGGCGGGGCTCGGTTTCGACGCGGGAGTGATCGGCAGGGTCGAGCAGCAGCGGGAGCGCGGAAAGCGCTCGACCCACGCCCTCTACGTGCGCCAGGTGGTACGCCAATTCCTGGAGGAACCGCACCGCCTGCACGGGCTGATCACCCTGGAGCGGCCGGGCCACGACCCCGTAAAAGATCTTGTGCTTTCCATAGTCTGCAACACCGCACCATGGACCTACCTGGGGAATCGCCCGATGTACGCGTCCCCCGAGGCCTCCTTCGACAAGGCCCTGGACGTACTCGCCCTCAGCCGGATGTCCACCCCCACGGTGGCCCGTTATGCGACCCAGCTGCTCACTTCAAGTCCTGATCGCGGTCCGCACGGTAAGCACGCGGTAACGCTGCATGACTTGACGGACTTCACCTTGCATTCAAAGGCTCCGCTGCCCTTCCAGATGGACGGCGACCACCTAGGACTGCGTACTAGCGTGACGTTCACAGGCGTACGCCGTGCACTGCGTGTGATTGTGTGAGCGGAACGCGCAAAAGTCCTTTAACTCGAACGTATCTACTGGGGTCCACCCCATGGAAGTACGGCTGTGACCTAGCCGACACCGAGGAATCAAAAAAAACTTTCCGGAAGGGGTTGTATCCGCTGCCGAGGTTTGCGAATCTCTACATGGCGATCGGGACGGCCCGCAACACCGGCCTCCACTGAGAGCAAGAACCCCTCCTTCACAAGGACCACACCAGGCAACTGGCAGTCGGCCCTTCACTTGCGGGGGGATTCGTGAAAGCGTTCACATTCACAAGCAACGTGCTTGTAATACCAAGGAGAGGTAGCAGCCATGGACTGGCGTCACAACGCCGTTTGTCGTGAGGAAGACCCGGAGCTGTTCTTCCCCATCGGCAACACCGGTCCTGCGCTGCTGCAGATCGAGGAAGCCAAGGCCGTCTGCCGCCGCTGCCCCGTCATGGAGCAGTGCCTGCAGTGGGCGCTCGAGTCCGGTCAGGACTCCGGCGTCTGGGGTGGACTCAGCGAGGACGAGCGACGCGCAATGAAGCGCCGCGCCGCCCGCAACCGGGCGCGTAACGCGACCGCCTGATTCCCCCTGCTTCGAGCCTGAGCTTGGCGGCGCGTGTGCCTTGACGGCATAAACCGTTGAGAGCGCGTACGCACCACCCGCCCCGAGCCGCAGCGCGCAGTACCCCCCGATGCGCACAGTGAGCCCCGGACCGTTCTCGGTCCGGGGCTCGCTGCTTTCTACTTGTCGGCCCTGACGGGGATGTCGAGCAGGACCTGCGTACCGCCCTCCGGGCCGGGGACCATGTCGAACGTCCCGCCCAACTCGCCCTCCACCAGGGTCCGTACGATCTGCAGCCCCAGATTGCCGGTCCGCTTCGGGTCGAACCCCTCGGGCAGTCCGCGCCCGTCGTCCTGCACCGTGATCAGCAGCCGCGCGTCCTTGCGGTCGCCGCCGCGCACCGCCGCGACCTCGACCGATCCCTGCTCCGCAGGTGCGAAAGCGTGCTCCAGGGCGTTCTGCATGATCTCGGTGAGGACCATCGCCAGCGGGGTCGCGACCTCGGCGTCGAGGATGCCGAAACGGCCCGTACGGCGGCACTTGACCTTGCCGGGCGAGATTTCGGCGACCATCGCGATCACCCGGTCGGCGATGTCGTCGAACTCCACGCGCTCGTCGAGGTTCTGCGAGAGCGTCTCGTGGACGATCGCGATCGAGCCGACGCGGCGTACCGCCTCGTTGAGCGCCTCGCGCCCCTGCTCCGAATCCATCCTGCGGGCCTGGAGGCGCAGCAGCGCCGCCACCGTCTGGAGGTTGTTCTTCACCCTGTGGTGGATCTCCCGGATGGTGGCGTCCTTGGTGATCAACTCCCGCTCGCGGCGGCGCAGTTCCGTGACGTCCCGGCACAGTACGAGCGATCCGATGCGGGTGCCCTTGGGCTTGAGCGGGATCGCGCGCAGCTGGATCACCCCGCCGTTGCCCTCGACTTCGGTCTCGCGCGGCGCCCAGCCGCTGGCCAGCTTGACCAGCGCTTCGTCCACCGGGCCGCGGGAGGGGGCGAGTTCGGCGGTGGCCTGGCCCAGGTGGTGGCCGACGAGGTCGGAGGCGAGGCCGAGGCGGTGGTACGCGGAGAGGGCGTTCGGCGACGCGTACTGGACGATGCCGTCCGCGTCGAGCCTGATCAGGCCGTCTCCGGCGCGCGGTGACGCGTCCATGTCGACCTGCTGGCCGGGGAACGGGAAGGACCCCGCGGCGATCATCTGGGCCAGGTCGGAGGCGCTCTGGAGGTAGGTCAGTTCGAGGCGGCTGGGCGTGCGTACGGTCAGCAGGTTCGTATTGCGTGCGATCACTCCGAGTACGCGGCCCTCGCGGCGTACGGGAATCGACTCGACCCGGACCGGGACCTCCTCCCGCCACTCGGGGTCGCCCTCGCGCACTATCCGGCCTTCGTCGAGGGCGGCGTCGAGGAGGGGGCGGCGGCCGCGCGGGACGAGGTGGCCGACCATGTCGTCCTGGTAGGAGGTCGGCCCGGTGTTGGGCCGCATCTGGGCGACGGACACATAGCGGGTGCCGTCCAGCGTGGGGACCCACAGGACGAGGTCGGCGAAGGAGAGGTCGGAGAGCAGCTGCCACTCCGAGACCAGCAGGTGGAGCCACTCGAGGTCGGTTTCACTCAGAGCGGTGTGCTGGCGGACGAGGTCGTTCATGGAGGGCACGTGTGCGAGCGTACCGCCGCTCGGGCGACCCCATGGCCGCGGCGCCTGGCAGGGACCCTCAGCCCTGCCGGCACCGCAGCCCGGAGCTACTCAGGCCGGCGGATGTGCGGTCCCGCGCGGCCGACAGAGGTACCGGTACGCAGTCAGGGCAGAGAGCGACCGGTGCCTCGTTCCGCCCTCCTGTGCGGGGAGGGAGGAAGCTTTTTACCTGCACATTGTGGACTAGACCATTAACTTGTGTCTATGGCCCTGCTGGATCAAATCATGGCCGGGCCCGCAGGGTCAGTGGGTTTCGGTGACTTTGGCCAGGGCTCGGGGGGCGTCCGGGTCCTGACCTCGGGCGATCGTCACCTCGTACGCCAGGAGCTGAAGCGGGAGGATCTCCAGAATCGGCTGGAGTTCCTCCGCGACGCCCTCCATGGAGAGGACGAAGCCCGCCGACGCGGCATCGACCTGTGCCTTCGGGCCGATCACGAACAGGTCCGCGCCCCGGCCCCGCAGGCGGTCCAGTACGGGCTGGAGCGCCTCGCCGCCCTTGCCGGCCGTGACGACCGCGATGACCGGCGAGATGTTGTCGACCATGGCGAGCGGGCCGTGCAGCAGGTCGGCTCCGGAGTAGGAGAGGGCGGGGATGTAGCTCGTCTCCATCAGCTTGAGCGCCGCCTCCTTGGCCGTCGGATAGCCGTAGCCGCGCGATGTGATGACCATGCGCTCGGCGAAACGGTAGCGGGCGGCGAGCTGCTTGATCTCCGCCTTGCGGGCCAGGATCTGCTCCGCGAGTTCGGGCAGGACCTGTGCGGCCGTGCCGTCGCCGCCCCGCAGGCCCTCGACGAAGAGGTAGAGGGCGAGGAGCGAGGCGGTGTACGTCTTCGTGGCGGGCAGGGCCTTCTCCGGGCCCGCCTGGATGTCGATGTGGTACTCACTGACCGCGGCCAGCGCCGAGTCCGGATTGTTGGTCACGGCGAGGGTGACCGCGCCCGCCGCGCGCGCCGCCCTGGTGGAGGCCACCAGGTCGGGCGAGCCGCCGGACTGGCTGACCGTGATGACCAGCACGTCACTGAGGTCGGGCCTGGCGCCGTACGCCGTCGTCGTGGACATGGAGGTCAGCCCGCACGGCAGACCGAGCCGGATCTCCAGCAGGTACTTCGCGTAGAGCGCCGCGTTGTCCGACGTACCGCGGGCGGTGAGGAGCACGAAGCGCGGTTTCCTCGCGGCGATCGCCTGTGCGGTCTCACGGATTCTCGGGGCGCCGGTTTCGAGGATCCGGCGCAGCACCGCGGGCTGCTCCGCCATCTCGCCGGACATGATCCTGCCGGGCTGCTCGACCATGCTCAGTGCCTCCAGAGTGACGAACGCCGCCACGGTCCCAGTCGACCACGAGAGTCCGTTCGTCCGCCTGTTGTCCGCCTGGCGAAAGCCCCCTGACGTACACCGGAGCTCTGCTAGATTGGTCTATACCACCATACTGGCTCCCTCTTCAGATCGGCAGGATCAGCGTGGAAGTTGTCATCGTTCCGGACGCCGGAGCGGGCGGCGAGCTCATCGCGGCAGGGATCGTCGACCTGCTGGGCCGCAAGCCCGGCGCGCTGCTCGGCGTGGCCACCGGTTCGTCCCCGCTGCCCATCTACGAAGCGCTGACCGCCAAGGTCCGCTCCGGCGCCGTCGACGCGTCGCGTGCCCGGATCTGCCAGCTGGACGAGTACGTCGGCCTGCCCGCCGGGCATCCCGAGTCGTACCGCTCGGTCGTGCTGCGCGAGGTCGTCGAGCCGCTCGGCCTGTCCGAGGCGTCCTTCATGGGACCCGACGGCTCCGCCGACGACATCCAGGCCGCGTGCGAGGCATACGACCGTGCGCTCGCCGAGGCGGGCGGCGTCGACCTCCAGCTGCTCGGCATAGGCACCGACGGGCACATCGGCTTCAACGAGCCCTGCTCCTCGCTCGCCTCCCGCACCCGGATCAAGACGCTGACCGAGCAGACCCGCGTCGACAACGCGCGGTTCTTCGACGGCGACATCGACCAGGTGCCCCACCACGTCATCACCCAGGGCATAGGCACCATCCTGGAGGCCCGCCACCTGGTGCTGCTCGCCACCGGTGAGGGCAAGGCCGAGGCGGTGGCGCAGACCGTCGAGGGGCCGGTCGCCGCGCTGGTGCCGGCCTCCGCGCTCCAGCTGCACCCGCACGCGACGGTCGTCGTAGACGAGGCGGCGGCGTCCAAGCTGAAGCTCGCCGACTACTTCCGGGCGACGTACGCGGCGAAGCCGGCCTGGCAGGGGCTGTAAGGCACTGAGACGCATGACATGACGGTGCCGGGGCCCCTCTGTGGGACCCCGGCACCGTCGTGTCGTCAGACGCTCGTGTCGTCAGACGCTCGTGTGGTCAGACGCTCGTGTGGTCAGACGCCCGCGACGACCTCCGCCGCCGCCAGCCCGCACACTCGCGCGGCGCCGTGCGTCGCGATGTGCAGGGCGCCCCTCGGCGGCGCCTGGGGCACTCCCATCTCGACGACGACCGTGTCGGGGCGTGCCGCGAGCAGGACGTCGAGTGCCGCGCCCATCCACGGGTGGCGGTGGATGTCCCGTACAACGGCGACGATCCGGCGGTCCCCGGCGGCTGCGAGAACCTGCGTCGCGGCCATGGAGTCCTCGCTGCTGTACGTGTCCGTCTCGGTGCCCGGAAGCAGTCGCGCGAGCTCGGCCGCCACGCCCCACGGCGTTTCGTCCCCGACGGCGATGTTCGCGACGGGGGTGAAGGCGGCGACGTACGGCGCGGAGGTGACGGGAGCGGCTGCCATGGCTGGAGTGGCGTCCGCGCCCCGGGTGATGCGCAGCGCGCGGCGGGCCGCCACCAGGCCGATGCTGGTTTCGGAGCCGGGCGCGGTCCCCTCCTGTGAAGCCACGCCCGGCCCCGAAGCCCCCCGGGCCCCCCTGGTCTGCCGCGTCCAGCCCGCGAGCGCGCGCACGCGGGCGGCCGCGTCGGCCAGCCGTTCCTCGGGCAGTTCGCCGTCCCGTACGGCTGCGACCAGCGCATCGCGCAGCCGCAGCACGGTCTCGTCGTCCGCCAGTCCGCCGCCGACACAGATCGCGTCGGCGCCGGCGGCGATCGCCAGGACGCTGCCACGCTCGATGCCGTACGTCGCGGAGATGGCCTGCATCTCCATGCCGTCGGTGATGACAAGCCCTTCGTAGCCCAGCTCCTCGCGCAGCAGACCGGTCAGGATCCGCGGGCTCAGAGTCGCCGGGCGGGCCGGGTCGAGCGCAGGAAGAAGGATATGCGCGCTCATCACAGATTTGGAGCCCGCGTCGATCGCGGCACGGAAAGGCACCAGCTCACGGGCGTGCAACGTGGCGAGATCCACATCAATGCGGGGCAGCGCGTGGTGCGAATCGACGGCGGTGTCGCCGTGGCCGGGGAAGTGCTTGGTGCACGCGGCGACACCGGAGGACTGCAGACCCTCGATGTACGCCGCCGTGTGCCGGGCCACGAGCTGCGGGTCGGCGCCGAAGGAACGTACACCGATGACCGGATTGCCCGGATTCGAGTTGACGTCGGCGGACGGCGCCCAGTTGAGGTTGACGCCGCACTCTGCCAGCCGACGGCCGAGTTCGCGGGCGACGGCCCTGGTCAGTTCGGTGTCGTCGACGGCGCCGAGCGCGAGATTGCCGGGGAAGGACGAGCCGTTCCGGACTTCGAGGCGGGTGACGTCACCACCCTCCTCGTCGATCGCGACGAGCACGTCGTCGCGTTCGGCGCGCAACTGCGCGGTGAGCGCCGCCAGTTGCCCGGGAGAGGCGATGTTGCGGCCGAACAGGCCGACGGACGTGAGCCCTTCACCGACACGGCGCAGCAGCCAGTCGGGGGCGGCGGTGCCGAGGAAGCCCGGCTGGAGGACGGCGAGGGCGTCGCGCGTCAGAGTGTCAGTGCCACGTGCGAAGGTCGTCATGGGAGCGTTACCCCTTCACTGCGCCGGAGGTGAGACCCGATGCCATCTTCTTCTGGACGATCATGAAGAAGACAACGACCGGGATGGCGATGAGCGTCGAGGCGGCCATCAGCGCGCCGTAGTCCACACCGCGGGAGGTGGTGAAGTTCATGAGCCACACATTGAGCGTGTATTTGTCGTTGTCCTGGAGCACGACGTACGCGAGGAGGTACTCGTTCCACGCGTTGATCAGCGAGAAGATCGAGGCGGCGGCGAGGCCGGGGGCGAGCAGCGGGAAGATGACGCGCCAGAAGGCGCCCATCCGGCTGCAGCCGTCCACCATCGCGGACTCCTCCAGCTCCTTCGGAATGTTGATCACGAAGCCGCGGATCATCCAGGTCGCGAAGGGCAGCGTGGAGACGAGATAGATGGTCGTCACGCCCCAGTACTCGTTGAGCCCGCCCAGGTCGTTGAGCTGGATGTAGATGGGGATGAGCATCGCGGTCGGCGGCAGCAGCTGCACGACGAGCAGCACCATCATGAAGGCCTTGCGGCCGAAGAACCGGAAGCGGCCGATCGCGAAGGCGGCGATGGTGGAGAGCACCATGGCGCCGACGACCGCGGTGACACAGATGATCAGGCTGGACTGGATCGCCGTGCCGAAGTTCGGCATGTTGATGGCCCGCTGGAAGTTGTCGAAGGTGATCGACGAGGGCCACAACGTCTGGTCGTAGCTGCGGATTTCACTGTTCGGCCGCAGTGCGCTGATGACCAGCCAGTAGACCGGGAAGGCCATGACGACGAAGGCCAGCAGCCCTACGACATTGAAGAGCAGCCGGTTCTTCTTGCGGTCGGGTCGCAGGACCTGGGGAGTGGAGACGCTCACTCGACCTCTCCGATCTTGAGCAGCTGGCGCAGGTAGTACACGGCGACGCCGGACAGCAGCAGGACCGTGATGAGGGAGATCGCCGCGCCCTGGCTGAAGGAGTTGGACTCGAATGCCTTCTCGAAGGAGTAGAGGCCGAGCAGCGCGTACTCCGGTTCCGGCTTGTTGCCGCGGATCAGGAAGACCTGGCCGAAGACATTGAAGTCCCAGATCACCGACAGGGTGGCGACCATCTGGAAGACCGGCTTGATGACCGGCCAGGTGACATAACGGAATACGCCGCCGGTGCCGGCGCCGTCGAGCGACGCGGCCTCCTCCAGCTCCTTGGGGACCTGGGTCAGGGCGGCGTAGAGCGTGATGGTGACGAAGGGGACAGCGCCCCAGACGACGACCCCGCCGATGATGGTGAAGCCCTGCGTGGAGTCGAGGAACCAGTTGTGGCCCTGGAAGTCCAGGCCCAGATACTCCGTCAGCACCATGTTCAGTACGCCGTAGTCGGAGTCGGCGAACCAGCGGAAGATCGAGGTCGCCACGAGCAGCGGCATCGACCAGGCCGCGATGAGCGCGGCCGTGAGCAGCAGCCGGGCCCAGGTGGACATGCGCTGCATCACCATGGCGAGGCCGAGCCCGATCACCATCGTGGACACCACGCAGGCGGCCATGAAGACGATCGTGCGTACGACGACGTCCCAGAACTCGCCGTCGCCGAGGATCTCGGTGAACTGGTCGAATCCCACCCAGGGGGCGGCTTCCCCGGTCCACAGTTCGCGGCGGCCGACGTCCTGGAAGGACATGATCACCGTCTTGACCAGCGGCCAGACGAACACGGCAGCGATCGCGACGAACGCGGGGGCTATCAGGAGGTACGGCAGCAGGGCGCCGGCCTTCCGCGGCCTGCGCGACGCGCCCTCGGACGGCTCGGGGCCGATGACCTCGGGGGCCTGATCCATGGTTGCCGGGGGGTCTGCTGCTTGAATGTCGGCGGCACTCATTGTGCTGGCTGCCTTCCGTTCGGGCCGGATACCGGAGGGCGGGGGCAGCGGTTCCCGAAGGAACCGCCACCCCCGCGAGCGATCAAGAGGCTCTGGTTCAGGACTCTGCGTTGATCAGCTTGTCGATCTCCGCGTCGGCCGCCTTGGTGGCGTCCTCGACCGACTTGCCCTTGATGATGTCGAGCAGCATGACTTCGAGAATTTCCTTCTTCTCGATGGCCGTCCAGCCCGGGGCGATCGGCGTGAACCAGGCGTCGGGCACGGCGTTGGCGATCGGAGCGGTCTCCGGCTTGGCCTTCAGCGGTGCGAGCTGCTTGGTGTTGTTCGGCAGGATGTTCTTGGAGGCGAGGACCTCCTGCGACTTCGCGCTCGTGAACATCGAGATCCACTCCTCGCCGAGGTCCTGGACCTTGGACTTGGAGATGGTGGCGAGGTCGGAGCCGCCGATGAAGGACGGCAGGGCCTTGCCATCGGGGCCGGGCATACCGGCGACGCCGATCTTGTCCTTCAGCTTGGCGTTGCCGTTGCCCTTGGGGTCGATGACGCTGCCGGCTTCCCAGCCGTTGCCGTATAGAAGAGCGGTCTTCTCATTGGCCATGACGTTGGCGTGGTCCTGCTCGTCCTTGGTCTTGTCGCCGTTGTTGTACGTGTCGACCAGGTCGGTGAAGTGCTTGATGCCCTTCTGCGCCTCGGGCGTGGAGAGGGAGGACTTCCACTCCTTCGTGCCCTCGTCGTACTTGGCTATCTGGCCGCCGTACGCGGCGACGTACGACATGGCGGCGTACCAGTAGCGGCCCGGCAGGTAGAGCGGCGAGAACGCCTTGTCCTTGTCGTACTTCTTGCCGACCTTGTCGAGGGCCTTGGTCAGGTCGGCCTCGGTCTGGGGCAGCTTGTCGGAGCCGGTGCCCGCCTTGAACATGTCCTTGTTGTAGAGCGCGACGCGGGCGCCCGCGTAGTAGGGCACGCAGTACTGCTTGCCCTCGAAGGAACAGGTGTCCTTGAGGCCCTTGATCCAGGTGTCGGAATTCTCGTACTTCTTCGGGTCGATCTCGCCGAGAGCACCGTTGAGGATGTACGTCATCGTCTCGGTGTTGCCGAGCTCCACGACGTCCGGGTACTTGTCACCGGCGAGCGCGGCGTCCAGCTTCTTGGCCTTGTCGCCCCACTGCTGGTACTGGACGTTCACCTTGGTCTTGGGGTACTTCGCCTTGAACTGGGCGTTGACGTCCTTGACCAGCTCGGGCCACGTGCTCTGAGCGTCGACCATCAGCCAGACGGTGAGCGTCTCGTTGCGCTCCTTGGGGTCCTTGGAAGCGTTGGAGTCTCCGGAACCACACGCCGCGACCGAAGCCATCATGGCCGTCGCACCAATTGCCGCGATGAGCTTGCGCTTCACGCCACCCTCCTCAGGGATGCAAGAGAATCCCCACACCGCCCGGGAGTTGCGTCGTATCGCTCCTGTCGCATCACTCCTGAAACTGGAGTCGCTGCACAGGGGCCTGCCCGTGGGGCTGGGACCTGGTCTTTAATGGTTTAGACCAGTACCGGGAGCTTGGCCTAGACCTTTAGGGGTGTCAAGGGTGTATAAGAAGGGCACTCGCGTCCGTTATCGGACCGACACCTGAGTAAGGGCGACGTCCCGTGACGAGGCCGTGCCACCATGTGAGCCGCGACAGTCGGAGGAGCCGGTGACGGCAGCAGCACAGAAGTCGGGAAGGCGGGTCATGGCCACGGACGGGGGCGGCACAGAAGCCGAGGGCGGGCCGGCGACTCGCACGGCGCGCGTACCCAAGTACTACCGGCTAAAGCGGCATTTGCTGGATATGACGGAAACGCTGCCGCCGGGTACGCCGGTGCCGCCGGAGCGGACCCTGGCAGCCGAGTTCGACACGTCACGCACGACCGTGCGCCAGGCGCTGCAGGAACTGGTCGTCGAGGGCCGTCTCGAACGGATCCAGGGCAAGGGCACCTTCGTGGCCAAGCCCAAGGTCTCGCAGGCCCTCCAACTCACCTCGTACACCGAGGACATGCGGGCACAGGGCCTGGAGCCCACGTCCCAGCTCCTCGACATCGGGTACGTGACAGCCGACGACACGCTCGCCGGGCTGCTCGACATCAGCCCGGGCGGCCGCGTCCTGCGCATCGAGCGCCTGCGGCTGGCGAGCGGCGAGCCGATGGCCATCGAGACGACGCATCTGTCGGCGAAGCGCTTCCCCGCGCTGCGCCGCTCGCTCGTCAAGTACACCTCGCTCTACACCGCCTTGGCCGAGGTGTACGACGTACGGCTCGCCGAGGCCGAGGAGACCATCGAGACCTCGCTCGCCACGCCGCGCGAGGCCGGGCTGCTCGGTACGGACGTGGGCCTGCCGATGCTGATGCTCTCCCGGCACTCGATCGACGGGAACGGCGATCCGGTGGAGTGGGTGCGCTCTGTCTACCGGGGCGACCGCTACAAGTTCGTGGCCAACCTGAAGCGGCCGGAGACGGACTGACGGCGCCGGCCTAGGGCGTGTCCGGCGGATCAGGACGACTTCAGGGTGCGGCGCGTTCTCAGTGCTGGTGAGCGGGGCCTGGTGCGTGCAGCTGCAAGGCGGAGGAGGGAGTCGACGCGATGGGGGTCCCCCCTGTTCGAGCGCAGTCGAGAACTTGGGGGAGTCAGCGACTGACGACAACGCCGCAGATGTGCGTGCCAGGCCCCGCGGCCCAGGCATGATCCGCCGGACACGCCCTAGGAGCGGCCGGGGGTCCGGGGGTTGCCCCCGGGACAGCACAGCGTGGCCAACCTGAAGCGGCCGGAGACGGACTGACGGACTGACGCCGAACCTCCCGTGACCTGCGGCGACGCCACTGTGTCCGTACCGATATGCGGACGGGGGGTTACGGACGGCGGTCACAGCGCCTAGATTTCGCGCACATTACGAGGAAGATCGCGCGAGGGGACGGATCGTCATGCCGGAATCGACACCTCCACCCGAGAGGCAACGGGCACTGTCCCCGAAGTCCATAGCCATATGGGCCACGGTGGCCCTCGTCGGAGCGATCGGCTGGTCCGTCCTCGCGCTCTCCAGGGGCGAAGAGGTCTCCGCAGCCTGGATGCTGGCGGCGGCCCTCGGCTCGTACGCCATCGCGTACCGCTTCTACTCGCGCTTCATCGCCAACCGCGTCCTGAAGGTCGACAAGAACCGGGCCACTCCCGCCGAGCGGCTCGACAACGGCGTCGACTTCCACCCCACCGACCGGCGCGTGCTGTTCGGGCACCACTTCGCCGCGATCGCGGGCGCCGGGCCGCTGGTCGGGCCCGTGCTCGCCGCGCAGATGGGCTACCTGCCCGGCACGATCTGGATCATCGTCGGCGTCATCTTCGCCGGCGCCGTCCAGGACATGGTGACGCTGTTCTTCTCCACGCGCCGCAACGGCCGTTCGCTCGGCCAGATGGCACGTGACGAGATCGGGCCCTTCGGCGGCGCGGCCGCGCTGATCGCCGTCTTCGCCATCATGATCATCCTGCTCGCGGTGCTCGCGCTGGTCATCGTGAACGCCCTCGCGCACTCGCCGTGGGGCGTCTTCTCCATCGGCATGACGATCCCGATCGCGCTCTTCATGGGCGTATATCTGCGCATTCTGCGTCCCGGCCGGGTCAGCGAGGTGTCGCTCATCGGCGTATCGCTGCTGCTGCTCGCGATCGTCGCGGGCGGCTGGGTCGCGGAGTCGTCGTGGGCGGACACCTTCACGCTGGAGCCGGGCACGCTCGTCATCTGGATGATCGTGTACGGCTTCCTCGCCTCGGTGCTGCCGGTGTGGCTGCTCCTGGCCCCGCGCGACTACCTCTCGACGTTCATGAAGATCGGCACGATCGGGCTGCTGGCTCTCGGCGTCTTCATCGCCCTGCCGACGCTGAAGATGGACGCCGTCACCGACTTCGCGACCAGCGGCACCGGCCCGGTCTTCGCCGGCTCGATGTTCCCGTTCGTCTTCATCACCATCGCCTGCGGCGCCCTCTCCGGCTTCCACTCCCTGGTCTCTTCGGGCACCACCCCGAAGATGGTCCAGAAGGAGACGCAGATCCGGATGATCGGTTACGGCGCCATGCTGACCGAGTCGTTCGTCGCGGTCATGGCGATGATCACCGCCTGCATCATCGACCCGGGCCTGTACTTCGCGATCAACTCGCCCGCCGGTGTGATCGGCGACAACGTCCAGGCCGCGTCCGAAGCGGTGACCAACCTCGGGTTCTCCATCTCCCCCGACGCGCTGGCCAAGGCGGCGGCGGATGTCGAGGAGCAGAGCCTCCTGTCGCGCACCGGTGGTGCGCCGACCTTTGCGCTCGGCATGTCGGAGATCTTCTCGGCGGTCATCGGCGGCGCCGGGATGAAGGCGTTCTGGTACCACTTCGCGATCATGTTCGAGGCGCTGTTCATCCTCACCACGGTGGACGCAGGCACCCGCGTCGGCCGCTTCATGCTCCAGGACATGCTCGGCAACGTCTACAAGCCGTTCCGCCAGGTCAGCTGGAAGCCGGGTGTCTGGTTCGCCAGCGCTGTCGTCGTCGGCGGCTGGGGCTACTTCCTGTGGGTCGGCGTGCACGACCCACTGGGCGGCATCAACCAGCTCTTCCCGCTGTTCGGCATCGCCAACCAGCTCCTCGCCGCCGTCGCGCTCGCCGTCTGCACCACACTGCTCGTCAAGTCCGGGCGGCTGAAGTGGGCATGGGTCACCGCCGTCCCGCTCGCCTGGGACGCCGCGGTCACGCTCACCGCGAGCTGGCAGAAGATCTTCTCGGACGACGTGAAGGTCGGCTTCTTCGCCCAGCGCGACAAGTACCAGGCGGGCATCGACGCCGGCCAGGTGCTGCCGCCCGCCAAGAGCCTCGACGACATGCACACCGTCGTCACCAACTCCACGGTCGACGGCGTGCTGTGCGCGCTCTTCGCGATCCTCATCGTGGTGGTGCTCGTCGACGCGGCCAGGGTGTGCGTCAAGGCGGTCCGCAACCCCGCGAGCGCCACGCTCAGCGAGGCTCCGTTCGTCGAGTCGCGGCTCGTCGCGCCCGCGTCGATCATCGCGACCAAGGAAGAGAAGGCGGAGCTCGTGGCGGCAGGCCTCGGCCCGGAGGGCGGCATCCGCAAGGAAGCCGAGCCCGTCGGTACGGGGACAGTCGGGACGGAGACAGTCGGAACAGGAACGCCGGAATGACCCTCACGGACGTGCGCCGGGCGGCGGGCCGGATCCGCTGGTACGTCCGCGAGCTGACGGGCGAGTCGGCGTACGACCGCTATGTCGCGCACGCCCGTTCCCACGACCCCGGGGCCCCGGTCATGACCCGCCGGGACTTCGAGCGCAGCCGCACGGACGCCCGCGAGGCAGACCCCCGCGAGGGCTTCCGCTGCTGCTGAGCCAGTGGCACGACCGGCAGTTGTACGGGCCGCCGCATCCCCCGGGGATGCGGCGGCCCGTCGCTGTACCCGCGCTCACTAGGATCGCGGATCATGAATACGGAGATGTTGTTCCTCGCCCTCCTCATCGTCATCGTGCTGGTGGGCTCGATCACCGATGGCCGGATCAAACGAACCACCCGCAACGTCGCCCGCCTTGAGCGCAAGATCGATCTCATCCTCGGCCAGTTGGGCATCCAGGAGGCCGATCCCGAACTGGACCGGGTCAACACGCTCCTGCGGGACGGGAAGAAGATTCCGGCGATCAAGCTCTACCGCGAGATCACGGGCGCCGACCTCGTGGAGGCCAAGAACGCGGTCGAGCGGATGGAGAGCCAGATATGAGATCGCGCCCGTCCGTCGACTGAGACACAACACGCCCGAGGGGCGTACGGGTCCTGCGGGGGCTCCTCCCAACTGCCGCAAGGGCCAGCAGGGGACCGGTTCCCGCAGGGCCCACCACCCGCACCGACACAACATCTGGGGGGTGCCTCATCCAACCGCCCCCACATGTATGCTCAACCTCGCTGTCGCCGCAGGGGAATCCGGTGCGAATCCGGAACTGTCCCGCAACGGTGTGATCGGTGTGCTTTCGCGCACCCAGGAGTCCGACCACCTGCCGACGGCGCATCCGGCTCGACCGAACCGGATGCCGACACGCCGGGCCTCGCGGTTGGGCCGGTGGACGCTACGTGATGTACCGCCCTTCAAGGGTGTCGTGCGCCCGTACGCCCCCACCCCCTCCCCCGTCGGCCCCGAGCCGAGCGAGGGAGAGCACCCCGTGACCATCGCGCCAGCCGATCCGGCATCTGCCACAGCAACTGCCACGGCTACCGCCACGGAGTCGTCCGACGGACCCGGGACCGTACTTCTGCGGACCCTGACCGACCTCACCGCCGACCTTCCCGACACCGACCCGGGCAAGGTCGCCGCCGCGGCCCTGCGCGGCCGGAACGCCGGTTCCGACGCGGCCGAGTTGCGGGGGCTCGCCACCGACGCCGCCGCCGGTCTCATCTCCGAGGACCCGGCGTACTCGCGGCTCGCGGCCCGGCTGCTCACCCGCACGATCCGCGACGAGGCGGCGACGCAGGGCGTCCGTACCTTCTCGGAGTCGGTCTCCGTGGGCCACCGCGAGGGCCTCATCGCGGACCGTACGGCCGCCTTCGTCGCCACCCACGCCGCTCGCCTCGACGCGCTGATCGACCCCACTGCCGACGACCGCTTCGGCTACTTCGGCCTGCGCACGGTCTACAGCCGTTACCTGCTGCGCCACCCGATCACGCGCCAGGTCATCGAGACTCCGCAGCACTTCATGCTGCGCGTCGCGTCCGGCCTCGCCGAGAACGACTCCGCCCCGGCCGTCGACGAAGTCGCCTCCCTCTACCGGCTGATGAGCCGCCTCGACTACCTCCCGTCCTCCCCGACGCTCTTCAACTCCGGCACCCGGCACCCGCAGATGTCCTCCTGCTACCTGCTGGACTCGCCGCAGGACGAGCTCGACTCGATCTACGACCGCTACCACCAGGTCGCGCGCCTGTCGAAGCACGCGGGCGGCATCGGCCTCGCGTACTCCCGCATCCGCGCCCGCGGTTCGCTGATCCGCGGCACGAACGGGCACTCCAACGGCATCGTGCCGTTCCTGAAGACGCTCGACGCCTCGGTCGCGGCGGTCAACCAGGGCGGCAGGCGCAAGGGCGCCGCCGCCGTGTACCTGGAGACCTGGCACGCGGACATCGAGGAGTTCCTGGAGCTCCGCGACAACACCGGTGAGGACGCCCGGCGTACGCACAACCTGAACCTCGCGCACTGGATCCCCGACGAGTTCATGCGCCGCGTCGACGCCGACGCCGACTGGTCGCTGTTCTCGCCGTCGGACGCGCCCGAGCTGGTCGACCTGTGGGGCGACGAGTTCGACGCCGCGTACCGCAAGGCCGAGGCGGCGGGTCTGGCCCGCAAGACGATCCCGGCCCGTGACCTGTACGGCCGCATGATGCGTACCCTCGCCCAGACCGGCAACGGCTGGATGACCTTCAAGGACGCGTCGAACCGTACGGCCAACCAGACGGCCGAGCCCGGCTCCGTCGTCCACTCCTCCAACCTCTGCACCGAGATCCTGGAGGTCACGGACGACGGCGAGACGGCCGTCTGCAACCTCGGTTCGGTCAACCTCGGTTCGTTCGTCACCGAGGCCGGCGACATCGACTGGGAGCGCCTGGACGAGACGGTCCGTACCGCCGTCACCTTCCTCGACCGCGTCGTCGACATCAACTTCTACCCGACCGAGCAGGCGGGCCGCTCCAACTCCCGCTGGCGCCCGGTGGGCCTGGGTGCGATGGGCCTCCAGGATGTCCTCTTCAAGCTGCGGCTGCCCTTCGACTCCGCCGAAGCGAAGACGCTCTCCACGAAGATCGCCGAGCGGATCATGCTCGCCGCGTACGAGGCCTCCTGCGACCTCGCCGAACGCAACGGACCGTTGCCCGCCTGGTCCCAGACCCGCGCCGCGCGCGGCGTGCTGCACCCCGACCACTACGGCGTCGAGACGACCTGGCCGGAGCGGTGGGACGCGCTGCGCGCCCGTATCGCCAAGACCGGAATGCGCAACTCCCTGCTCCTCGCGATCGCGCCGACCGCGACCATCGCATCGATCGCGGGCGTGTACGAGTGCATCGAGCCGCAGGTCTCCAACCTCTTCAAGCGCGAGACGCTCAGCGGTGAATTCCTCCAGGTCAACGCCTACTTGGTGGAGGACCTGAAGAAGCTCGGCGTCTGGGACGCCCAGTCCCGCGAGGCGCTGCGCGAGGCCAGCGGCTCGGTCCAGGGCTTCAGCTGGATCCCGGACGAGGTACGAGCGCTGTACCGCACCGCGTGGGAGATCCCGCAGCGCGGACTGATCGACATGGCGGCGGCCCGTACGCCGTACCTCGACCAGTCGCAGTCCCTCAACCTCTTCCTGGAGACGCCGACCATCGGGAAGCTCAGCTCGATGTACGCGTACGCCTGGAAGAAGGGGCTGAAGACGACGTACTACCTGCGCTCGCGCCCCGCGACCCGCATCGCGCGCGCGGCCTCGGCCGCGGCCCCCATCCCCGTACAGCAGGCTCCGGCTCCCGACGCGGACGCGATCGCCTGCTCCCTTGAGAACCCCGAGTCCTGCGAGGCGTGCCAGTAATCATGAGTGACAAGGCTGCTACATCCAAAAACCTTCTCGACCCGGGCTTCGAGCTGACCCTGCGCCCCATGCGCTACCCGGACTTCTACGAGCGCTACCGGGACGCGATCAAGAACACCTGGACGGTGGAGGAGGTCGACCTCCACTCGGACGTCGCCGACCTCGCCAAGCTCACCCCCGGTGAGCAGCACATGATCGGCCGGCTGGTCGCGTTCTTCGCGACGGGCGACTCGATCGTCTCCAACAACCTGGTGCTGACCCTCTACAAGCACATCAACTCCCCCGAGGCGCGGCTGTATCTCTCCCGCCAGCTCTTCGAGGAGGCCGTGCACGTCCAGTTCTACTTGACGCTGCTCGACACCTATCTGCCCGACCCGGACGACCGCGCGGCGGCGTTCGACGCGGTCGAGGAGATCCCCTCCATCCGCGAGAAGGCGCAGTTCTGCTTCAAGTGGATGGACTCGGTCGAGAAGATCGACCGCCTGGAGACGAAGGCCGACCGCCGCCGCTTCCTGCTGAACCTGATCTGCTTCGCGGCGTGCATCGAGGGCCTGTTCTTCTACGGCGCCTTCGCCTACGTCTACTGGTTCCGCTCGCGCGGCCTGCTGCACGGCCTGGCGACCGGCACCAACTGGGTGTTCCGCGACGAGACGATGCACATGAACTTCGCGTTCGAGGTCGTGGACACCGTCCGCAAGGAGGAGCCGGAGCTCTTCGACGACGCCCTCCAGCAGCAGGTCACCGACATGCTGAAGGAGGCCGTCGAGGCGGAGCTCCAGTTCGGTCGCGACCTGTGCGGTGACGGCCTGCCCGGCATGAACACCGAGTCGATGCGCGAGTACCTCCAGTGCGTCGCCGACCAGCGCCTGGAGCGCCTCGGCTTCGCCCCGGTGTACGGCTCGGAGAACCCGTTCTCCTTCATGGAGCTCCAGGGCGTGCAGGAGCTGACGAACTTCTTCGAGCGCCGCCCGTCGGCGTACCAGGTCGCGGTCGAGGGCTCGGTCGCCTTCGACGACGACTTCTAGGAAGCCTCAGACCGCGAGCGGGCGGTCGCGCCTGGCGTCGTGGAGGACCGAGCCCCACCAGTGAAGCTGGTCGAGCAGGACCTTCGCGGCGCCGTTGGGCTCTTCGGGGTTCTTGAGGCTCCCGTCGGGGCTGAAGAGCTCGTAATACCGGGGGAACGAGACGTAGTCGCGGACCGTGTGGGCGTGCAGCTCGTTGAAGACCTGGCGGAGCTGTTCGATGGCCAGGAGGCCGCCGCTGCCTCCGCTGTAACCGACGAAGCCGATCGGCTTGGCCTGCCATTCGGTGTAGTGCCAGTCGACGGCGGCCTTGAGCGAGGCCGGGAAGCTGCGGTTGTAGTCCGGCGTCAGTACGACGACCGCGTCGGCGGCGGCGAGCCGGCGGGTGAGGGGCTCCATGCTCGCGGGGCGGGCCAGGTCGGGCTGCATCGCCGGCGGCACGGCCGGCAGCTCCAGCGGGATCGGCGTATCCGCCAGGTCGATGAGGTCTACGGTGAACCGGCCGTGCTGCTCGGCCTGTTCGACGAACCAGTTGGCGACGACCGGTCCGAACCGGCCCTCCCTGACGCTTCCGATGACGACCGCGAGATTGAGGGGCGTCTCACTGTGCATGGCTGTGCTCCTTGTCCGGTTGTCCGGCATACGAGGTGTGGGAGTGACCCGTCGGGGTCACGTCCCTCAATCTGCCGGGCGCAGCCGGGACCAGGAAGGCCGGGCCGAGACTGGTAGTGGCAGGGCCACGATCCGGTCCGGCAGCCGGTGTTACGTTCGGAAGGTGAGCGACAACGAGCTGGGCCTCTTCCTGCGCATCCGCCGTGAAGCCGTCACACCCGCCGAGGTGGGGCTGCCCACCGGCGCCCGCCGCCGCACACCGGGCCTGCGCCGCTCCGAGCTGGCCACGCTTGCGGGCGTCAGCGTCGAGTACGTGACACGTCTGGAGCAGGGGCGCGACCGCCGGCCCTCCGCCCAGGTGCTGTCCGCGCTGGCCGACGCGCTGCGGCTGACCGCGAGCGAGCGCATCCACCTGCACCGCCTCACCAAGGCGGCCGACGCGGGATTCAACTGCATGGGCGGCGCGTCACCCGTCCGTACGGTACGGCCCACCGTGCGGGCACTCCTCGACCGGCTGGAGCCCACACCCGCCGTGCTGGTCAACCGGCTGAGCGAGATCCTCGCCCGCACGGAGGGCTACGAGCGGCTGGCGGGCCCGATCGGCCTGCTGGACGGCACGCCGCCGAACCTCGCCCGCTTCGTGTTCACCGACCCCCGGGCGCGTACCGCGTACCCCGACTGGGGCCTCGTCGCCGACGAGCAGGTGGCGGCGCTCAAGCAGGGCCCTTTCCGGGCGGACGCGCATGTCGCGGTGCTCGCCGACGAGTTGACCGTCACCGCCGGGGCGGACTTCAGCGGGCGCGTGGACACGCTGCCGGGGCTTCCGAGGTCCAGCGGCGTCACCCGCCTCGTGCACCCGGAGGCGGGCGAGCTGAGGCTGGCGTACGAGACGCTCGAACTGCCCGCCGACGACGACCAGCGCCTCATCGTTCACCTGCCGGCCGACGACAGCACGTCCGTCGCGATGGACCGCCTGACCGGCCGCCGGCCGGGCGCCCTGCGTGCTGTTTCAGGCTGACGCGGGCGGGGGTTCCCGGCCTCCCGGAGCTGCCGGTCGATCCGGCGTTCTCTGGCGTGTCCGATGAAGGAAGGGAGGGTGAGGAGCAGGAAGACGGTCAGGACTGCGAGGTAGTTCAGGAAGGTTGTCATGGCTCCACTGTGGTCTTTCCCGCCCAGAAAAGTGAGTGGCAGGACTGTCATGGAACGTCGAATTGCTGCCACACTGCGAGCATGCTGAAAAACGTGGCCGTGGCGCTGGTCGACGGAGTCAATCCCTTCGAACTCGGCGTCATCTGTGAGGTGTTCGGTATCGACCGCAGCGATCAGGGGCTGCCGGTCTACGACTTCGCGGTCTGCGCCGCCGAACCGGGCCCGCTGAGCGCCCGTTCCGGCGCCTTCTCCATCTCCGTACCGCACGGACTCGACCGGCTGGACAGCGCCGACCTCATCGCCATCCCCGCCGACCAGCACTGCGAGGCCCGCACCTACCCCGAGCCGCTGCTCGACGCCCTGCGCCGGGCCGTCGACCGCGGGGCCCGGGTGCTCAGCGTCTGCTCGGGCGCGTTCGTACTGGGCGCGGCGGGGCTGCTGGACGGGCGCCGGTGCACGACCCACTGGCGGCACTCCGCAGAGCTGGCCCGCCGCCATCCGCGGGCACGGGTCGAGCCGGATGTACTGTACGTCGACGAGGGCCCGGTCATCACGTCGGCCGGCACGGCCGCCGGGATCGACGCCTGCTTGCATGTCGTACGCCAGGAACACGGTTCCGAGGTCGCCAACACCATCGCCCGCCGCATGGTCGTCCCGCCGCACCGCGACGGCGGACAGGCGCAGTACATCGAGCGTCCGCTGACGTACGCGCGCTGCGACACGGTGGGCGGGGTGCTGGCCTGGATGGAGCGGCATCTGGACCAGGAGATGACCGTGGAGCAACTGGCCGAACGGGCGCACATGTCGCCCCGGACGTTCGCGCGCCGCTTCCTCCAGGAGACGGGCACGACGCCGTACCGCTGGCTGCTGCGCCAGCGGGTCCTCCTCGCCCAGGAGTTGCTGGAGGCGACGGACCACACGGTGGACGCGATCGCGGGCCGCGCGGGGTTCGGGAACGCGGCGGCGCTGCGTCATCAATTCGTACGGTCACTGGGCACGACCCCGAACGCCTACCGCCGCACATTCCGGGGGCCGGCACAGGCCGCGTAGGGTCCGTGCCGGCCTTCCGGTGCGGCCGTCAGGAGGGGGCCGTAGCGGCCAGCGCGTCAATCATGAGCATGACAATACTGAGCGCACATCTCGCGGTACGTCGGAGCATTGGACCTCCATGCCGGGAAACGGGGAGCACAGGAGCGGGGCACGCCCGAGACTGACGCCCCCCTGGACGCGCGTCAACAGGGCGTCGGCCAGGGTCATTTGTCCGACCAATGGCGACGGTGACGGCAGCGAAGAGGGCCCCGCACCGGCGAACCGGCGGCACGGGGCCCTCTTGGCGTCGTACGTACGCGAGATCAGTCGTTCGGGACGACCTCGTAGCGCGGCGTGCCCTCTGCCATCTGCTTCAGCGCGTCCTTGCGGTCGCGCTTCGACAGACGGTCGATGTACAGGTAGCCGTACAGGTGGTCCGTCTCGTGCTGGAGGCAGCGCGCGAAGTAACCGCTGCCGCGCACCTTGATGGCGTTGCCCCGGGCGTCCTGGCCGTGCACGACCGCGTAGTCGGGGCGGGCCAGTTCGGCGTACGCCGTGGGGACGGACAGGCAGCCCTCGTTCGCCTCGTCCAGATTGCGCTGGTCCTGCGGGAGGTCTTCGAGGACCGGGTTGCAGACGACACCGACGTGGCGCACACCGTCGTCGTCCATGCAGTCGTAGACGAAGACCTTGAGGTCGACACCGATCTGGTTGGCGGCGAGGCCGACGCCCTCGGCCGCCCGCTGGCTGGCGAACATGTCGTCGATCAGCGCGGCCAGCTTGTCGTCGAACTCGGTGACGTCCTTGCACTCCTTGTGGAGGACCGGGTTGCCGACGACGGTGATGGGGCGGGCGGTGCCGCGCGCGCGGTACGCCTGCTCGCGCTCCTCGGTGTCCTCCGTGTCCACGACGAACCCGTCGTTGATGACCTGCTGGTCCGTCTCCTGCTGCGACATGTCCGCCGTACGCCTTCCTCAAAACCCCGGAACACCGAATGATGTGCCCATACAGCCTAAGGGCACCGCCCGGGGCACGTGGCCTCAGCAGACTTCTTCGAGGTCCCGCCACTCGCGGCTGTCCGGACTGTCGGCGACCCAGCCGTCCAGCAGACCCCGGACGAGACCGGCCGGTGCCGCTATGCCGCACTCGCGCTCCGGCACCCACAGCTCGCCGGCCGTGCGGTGGCCGAGCGGCCCCGGGTGTCCCGGTTCACTGTGGTCGTGCGGGTCCAGGTGCTCGCCGTCGCCCTCGTCGCTGGGCATCTGCGACTCGGAGCAGGCGCGGCAGAGCAGCCGTACGGACGACGACCAGTCCTCGGCGGCGAATCCCGCGTCGGCGGCCAGCCGCTCCAGGGCGTCCCTGTCGGCCTCGGTCGCCGCCTCCAGGAGCACCACCCAGGTGGGCACGGGCGAGGGAGCCCAGAGCTCGATCTCGTCGAAGACGGGGAACGAGGGCCCCGCGGCCGTGACGCGCTCGCCGTGCGGTACGCCGTCGTGCAGGACGACCTCGCCCCAGCGCCGCCCAGACGAGGGCAGCGGAATCGACAGCACCTCGATACGGGCCGGGTCGAGTCTGCGGCCCCACACCACTTCGGCCTCGCCCTCGGGCGACAGGCGGACGGCGGCGCTGCCGAGCTCCATGCCGACGGGCTCGCCGCTCTCGGTGGGCTCACCGGGCACCTTGAGGCCGTACGCCTGCCAGGCGCGGCGCGCGAGCGGCCAGTCCTGGAGGGCGGTGGCCGCGATGCCGACGTTCCACCAGTCCGGAGCGCCGGTCTCCCGGTCCAGGAGCGCGACGGCTCGCAGTCCCGCCGACCGTGCCTGTTCCCAGTCGTGCCGGAACTTGTGCAGCAGCGCGAGGTTGAACCAGGACTCGGACAACCAGGGTTCGAGATCCGCCGCGCGCGTCAGCAGCGCCCCCGCGTCCTCGTACCGACCGTCACCGATCAGCGTGAACGCGCGGTCGGTGGCCTGCCGCCACGAGGCGGAGGGCCGATGCCGTACCTTCCCGAAGATCCTCACGATTCCCGCCTGCCGGTCGCTGAAGGGCCAGTACCCCCGGGCACCTTCTACTTCGACTTTCTCCTCTTCTTTGCATCCAACCATGCCCGGTCACAGGGGCGCTCATTACCCATGGGTTACCCAGGTGGGGACGGGGTCAGACCGCCTCGCGACAGGACGCGCGCCAGGGATTCCACGACCTCGGGCTGATAGTCGTTTCCCGTGCCCAGGCGGAGCTGTTCCAGGGCGCTGAGCGGTCCGCCCAGTCCCCCGCCGCTTTCCCCCGAGAGATCGTCGTATGCGTTGACGGCGCGGACGATTCGGGCGGGCAGCGGCTGCTCCCGGTACGGGTCGGCCTGCCGCTCCACGACCACGGCGACCTCGGCGGGCACCCCGGTCTGACGTACGACGGCTCCGCCGAGCAGGGCGATGCGGCGCTGTTCCGCGGGCGGCAGGGAGGCGGTGGCCCCTGCGGGGACAGGGTCGAGGAGGGAGAGCTGTCCGATGTCGTGCATCAGGGCGGCGTACTCCAGGACCGTGAGGTCGGGCTCCGAGAGGCCGAGCTCGCGGCCGACGGCGCCGCTGAGGAGGGCGACGCGGCGTGCGTGGCCCGGCGGGGTGTAACCGGCGATCTCGGTGGCGCGGGCCAGGGAGGTGATGGTCTGGCGGTACGTCGTACGGACGGCCGCGAACCGCCGGAACGCCATCTGGGTGAGCAGCAGCGGCACGCAGAAGACTGGCAGCGCCCACAGTCCGGCGACGGCGACGCCGAGCGCCATGACGGCCCCCGTGGCGCAGACGGCGGAGCCGATCCCGAGCAGGGCCCGCAGCTCGTCCCTGAGCAGCGGGCCGTACGGATAGCGGGTGCGGGCACGTGCCATGGCGGCGGCGATCACGGCGTCGCACAGGGCGGTGAGGGCGAGGAGGAAGAGCAGGCAGATCGCGTAGTACGGGCCGTGACCGAGCCACTCCCGCAACATCCCGGAGTTGTACAGCGGCTGGAAACAGACGGCCGCGAAGGCGACGGTGAGGACGCGGCGGGCGACCTGGCCGACGTCGGGCCCGTGCCCGCGCGCGATGTGCGGCACCGCCCCGACGAGGGCGGCGGTCACGACCACGGCGACGACCTGGAGCACGCCGTGGGTGGTGGGCTGCGCGGCGTTCTGCCCGAGCAGGGCGTAGGCGAGGGCGCCGGCGGAGCCGAGCGGCGTGGGCTCCCGCTCGGGTCCCCGGGCGCCCCAGCGGGCGAGCTCGCCGACGGTGATGAGAACCCCGAAAGCGAGGGCGACACCGGGCTCGGCCAGCCCGTACCAGAGGGTGCTGCCGAGGGCGTAGGCGGTGAGCGCTGCGGCGGCGCAGTACACGAGCGCAAGAGCCGACGGCGGCTGCGCCCTCCTGCGCCTCGGTACATGCCCGCTGAGGCCCCACGGGACGGCACTCATGCGGACCGTCCGGAGTCAGGAGCGAGAGCGGAGTCGGGAGCAAGGGCGGAGTCGGGAGCGGGGCCAGGACCGGGATCGGGGCCAGGACCGGCGGGGCCGGGACCGGCGGGGCCGGGACCGGCGGGGCCGGGACCGGCGGCGGGGCCAGGACCCGGGGCGGGGGGCGCATGGGGGGTGCGCGCGGGGGGCGCATGGGGGGCGTGACCGGGCGGGACGTTTCCTCTGGACGCGCTTTGGGTATCTGCGGCGACTCGTGCGGGCGGCGGGGTCTGTTCGTCCGCGGTCACCGGCTGGTGCCAGCCGTGCCGGTCCAGGGCCCGGATCAGTGCCGCCACCATGACCGGGTCGAACTGCGTCCCCGCGCACCGGTCCAGCTCCTCCACCGCCGTACCGACCGGCCTGGCCCGCTGGTACGAGCGGTTCGACGTCATCGCGTCGAACGCGTCGGCGACGGCGACGACCCGCGCGAACTCCGGGATCTGGGTGCCCGCCAGACCGTACGGATACCCACTGCCGTCGAGCCGCTCGTGGTGGTGCAGGATCGCGGACCGCGCCTCGCCGAGGAAGCCGATGCCGCGGACCATTTCGTGCCCGTACTCGGGATGCAGCTCGATGACGCGGCGCTCCTCTGGTGTCAGCGGGCCGTCCTTGCGCAACAGCCGTGTGGGGACGCCGAGTTTGCCGACGTCGTGCAGGATTCCGGCGAAGCGCAGGACCTCGATGCGGTCCTCGTCCATGCCCAGCTCTCGCGCGATCATCACGGAGGCCCGGCCGACGCGTTCGCTGTGCCCGCGGGTGTACCGGTCCTTGATGTCGACGGCCTGTACGAGGGCGCGGATGGTGGCCTGATGGGCGGCGCGCTCGCGGTGGTACTGCGCGAAGATCCAGCAGGAGATGTACATCGGGAGGAGGACGAAGAGCGCGGCGAGGGGGCCGTACGGACTCCGCCACAGGACGGCCATCATCAGCCCGGCCAGACCCTGCACGCAGTGCGGAGCGAGGGACCGCAGCAGCAGCCCTCGCCAGGCGCTGCGGACGGGCAGCCGTTCGGCGGTGGCGAGAATGCCGCCGTCGAGGGCGCACAGGACCAGGCAGAAGGCGAGTACGGCGGCGCCGGCGGGCACCATGACGTACGGAAAGTCGGGCACCGCCGCGTGCGCCGCCGAGGTCCCTGCGCCCGCCCCTGCACCCGCTCCCCCGCCGCCGAGCGGGGCCCGGCCGTCGAGGGCCGTGCAGACGTGCGCCGCGGCCCAGGCGGCGAGCGCGAGCTGCGCCGCGCGCCAGGCCCGCCGTACCGCGCGAGGGCGCCGCTCGACATGGCCGACGAGCGCCCCCGGTACGGCGACGAGCGCGGCGGCCGACGGCGGCAGGAGCAGCGCGGCGGCGAGCAGCACCGGGAAGAAGGACCCCGCCCCGACCCGTACGGCGCTGACGAGGAAGGGCCGACGGCCGAGCAGCTCGCAGGCGGCGTACACCACGGCGAGCAGCGTGACGGGGCCCCACGGGGTGCGGGCGGCGGGGTGGAAGGCGGGGAGGACACAGCAGGCGGCCGCGAGCAGCGCACAGAGGATGTACGCCCGCGCCGCACCCGTCAGAGCTCTCACCAGGTTCGCTCCCGCGTCCGTTACCGTTCGCCCGCGCCAATTCGTGCGCCACGCTAGCGAGTTGAACGGGTGGGAACAGAACGAAGGGGCCGATTAGCACGTTCGAGTGATAATCGGCCGCTTTCGTCCCGGCGTACGCAGACGCACTGCACAGACGCGCTGCGCGCGGAGGCTAGGACAAGCCCTAGGCCTCCTCTGTCACAGCCGTCACATCCTGGTCGGGCACGGCCTGACCGGAGCGGATCAGGTCGATGCGCCCCATGACCTTGGCCCGCAGGTCCGCCGGTACGTCGTCACTGCCGCAACAGCGCTTCACCAGCTTCTTCACGGCCTGTTCGAGGCCGTACTTCTCCAAGCAGGGGGAGCACTCCTCGAAGTGCACCTCGAACTTGTTGCAGTCGCTGTCGGGCATCTCGTGGTCGAGGAACTCGTAGAGATGATCCAGGACCTCTGAGCAGTCAGTCTCGTGCGGCTCTCCGCAGCTCATGAGTCCGAACCTTTCCCGTCGTTCGACTCCCCGGCTCCCGCCGGTACCAGCCCGCGGTCACGCGCGTAGTCCTCAAGCATGCCGCGCAGTTGACGACGGCCCCGGTGCAGCCGGGACATCACCGTGCCGATGGGTGTACCCATGATGTCCGCGATCTCCTTGTACGCAAAGCCCTCCACATCCGCGAGATAGACCGCTATGCGGAACTCCTCGGGGATCGCCTGCAGCGCGGACTTTACGTCCGAGTCGGGCAGGTGGTCGAGCGCCTGCGTCTCGGCGGAGCGCAGGCCCGTCGACATGTGCGACTCGGCGCGTGCGAGCTGCCAGTCCTCGATCTCCTCGGCGGCGCTGCGCTGAGGTTCGCGCTGCTTCTTCCGGTACGTGTTGATAAAGGTGTTCGTCAGAATGCGGTAAAGCCATGCCTTCAGATTCGTACCCTCGCGGAACTGGTGGAAGGACCCGTACGCCTTGGCATACGTCTCCTGCACCAGGTCCTCCGCGTCGGCCGGATTACGTGTCATACGCAATGCGGCGGAGTACATCTGGTCGAGGAAACCAAGAGCGTCACGCTCGAAGCGCGCGTTGCGCTCGGCGGTGGTCTCCGGCGTGTTCTCCTCCGCCTGGCCGTCGTCGGTCCCCCTGTCGGTCCCAGTGACCGGACCCACCTCCTCCAACGCCTTGGCAGGACCGAATGCGGACCCGCTCGAATCGGAGGATAGACGACGATCCGACCCGGCCGCCGCCCGACGAGGGGCGGTTTTGGCCGCACTGAGCACCGTCCACTCCAGGTCAGCGGTGTTCGAGCGGCTCGGGCAGATGGTCGAACCCATGCGACGGACTCCCTCTCCACGTACGTGCTGCGTATGTCGTCGCACCGAACAACAGAGGTGTCGTGCTCAGCATTCCCGCAGGCCGTCGATCCAGGTCGCGACGCCGCTCGTGATCACTTCGAGGACCTGTTCCTCCGTCGACCCGGCCTTCTTCGGCACGGCGAAACCATGATCGGCGTACGGCACCTCCAGGAGCTCGTAATCGCCCTCGGGGAACTCGGCGGGCTTCCCGAACGGATCGTTTCCGCCCTGTACGACCAGGGTGGGTACGCCCGCCCCGAGCAGCTCGTCCGCCCGGGACTTCTCGGGCCTGCCGGGAGGGTGCAGCGGAAAGCTCAGCGCCAGCACGGCACAGGCCCCCAGTTCGACCGCCGTACGGCACGCCACCCGCGCCCCCGCACTGCGCCCGCCGGCCACCACCGGCAGCCCGGCCTTGGCCAGCGCGGGCCACAGGTCGCGCCACCCGGCGTCCAGGGTCTTGGGGGCGGGCGCGAGCTTCTTCCCGGCCACGCGCCAGGGCTGCTCCACCAGAGCGACGGTGACCCCGCGCGGCGGCAGGGCGGCAGCGAGCCCCTGCAGGTCCCGGGCCCCGATGCCGCCCGCGGCGCCATGACTCACGGCCAGCACTATGCGCGGCTTCCTGGCCTCGGCCCAGGTGATCCGCGCCTCACCGACACCCGTCTCAACGATCTCGCTCTGCGTCACGCCCCCATCCTGCCTTTCCGCGCGTACGGCGCGGGGTCGACCCACCCACGCGCCCGCGACAGGCACCGCACCCCGCGTCAGCGCACACGCACCGCGCGCCCCGCCTCAGAACAGCGTCCCCACCTCCGGCGCCGCCAGCTCCTCCAGCAGCTCCGGGCCGTTGTTCTTGACGTTGCTCACCGCCGTGCTCACGGGATAGGCCCGCATCAGCCCGCCAGGCGGCGGCGCCAGCAGTGTCCGTACGTCCTCGATGTCCGTACGGGCCGGATTCAGCCACGCATCCCACCGGTCCGGCGTCACCATCAGCGGCATCCGGGGGTGGATGTCGGCCAGCGACCCGGGGCCCTCGGCCGGTGCCACCGCCAGCGGTGACTTCTCCGCCTCGGTGGTGATCACCGAGCACGTCACCCACCACGCCTGCGGATGGTCACCCGGCAGGGTCGGATCGCGCCAGAAGTCGTAGAGACCGGCCATCGCCATGACCGACCCGTCCGCCGGGGTCACGAAGTACGGCTGCTTCCGGGCCCGCTTCTTCTTCCCCTCCACCTCCAGCTGACGCTCGTCCGCGCCGGTGACCCACTCGTAGTAGCCGTCGGCCGGGACGAGACAGCGCCGCGAAACGAACGGCTGCTTGAACGACGGCTTCTCGTGCACCGACTCGGCCCTCGCGTTGATCATCCGAGCCGCGCCCTCGGGTGACTTCGCCCACGACGGCACGAGCCCCCACTTCATCTTCCTCAGCTGCCGAACCGGACGCCGATCGGCTGCGTCTTTGAGAGGACGCTCCAGGACCACGTGGACTTCCTTGGTGGGAGCCACATTCCAGTCCGGCGCGAGCGCCTCCTTCGGCTCCCACTTCTGCACATCGAAGAGCCCGACGAGGTCCTCGGGCCTCCGGCTCGCTGAATACCGTCCGCACATAAGTGCCACACTGCCACGACTGCCCAGACCTCAAGGAGCCGCCCGAACAATGGACAGCACCCATCTCGGCGCCCTGTGGGACCGCGTCTTCGGCGCGCAGCCCGACCCCGATCAATGGCTCGTGATAGCCACGGCCGCCGTCGCCCTCGCCGTCGTCGTCCCGCGCGTCGTCTGGCGCCTGTCGCGCAACGCCATCACCATCGCCCACGAGGGCGGCCACGGCCTGATCGCTCTCCTCACCGGCCGCAGCCTGGACGGCATCCGCCTCCACTCCGACACGAGCGGCCTCACCGTCAGCCGCGGCAAGCCGACCGGCATCGGCATGATCCTCACGGCCGCCGCCGGTTACACCGCCCCGCCGCTCCTCGGCCTCGGCGGCGCCTGGCTGCTCGCCGCGAACCACATCACGCTCTTCCTCTGGATCGCCACCGCCCTGCTCATCGCCATGCTGGTGATGATCCGCAACGCGTACGGGGCGCTCACCGTGATCCTCACGGGTGCGGCCTTCCTGCTGATCTCCTGGCTGACCTCACCGGAGGTCCAGGCCGCTTTCGCGTACGCCGCTGTCTGGTTCATGCTCATCGGCGGCGTACGACCCGCCTTCGAGCTCCAGTCCAAGCGCCGCCACGGCGGAGCCCCCGATTCCGACGCCGACCAGCTGTCACGCCTCACGCACGTGCCTGCCGCGATGTGGCTGTTCCTCTTCCATACGGTGTCGGTGTGTGCGCTGCTGGGCGGCGGCCGCTGGCTGCTGGACATCTAGCACCCTTGAGTTACGCCCCGGTTTCGGCGCATTTGATCAAGATCTGTGTCCGCCACATGCCACTAAAGTGAAAGCCATGACCGAAAGCCCCGTGCACCCCGACCTCTGGCCCGCCCCTCACACGAGCACAGCCGTCGACGCGACCGTCACCGTGCCCGGCTCGAAATCGGTCACCAATCGTGGTCTCGTCCTGGCCTCCCTCGCCGCCGAACCCGGCTGGCTGCGCCACCCCCTGCGCTCCCGCGACACCCTGCTGATGGCCGAGGCCCTGCGCGCGCTGGGCGTCGGCATCGAGGAGACGGTGTCGTCCAGCTCTTCCGTCACGGGAAGCCCCGACGGCTCAGGCGAGGCCTGGCGCGTGATCCCGGCCGGGCTGCACGGCCCCGCCACGGTCGACGTCGGCAACGCCGGCACGGTGATGCGCTTCCTGCCCCCCGTCGCGGCGCTCGCCGACGGTCCGGTCCGCTTCGACGGCGACCCCCGTTCGTACGAACGCCCGCTGGGTGCCGTCATCGAGGCGCTGCGCACGCTCGGCGCCCGTATCGACGACGACGGCCGCGGCTCGCTGCCTCTGACCGTGCACGGCGGCGGCGCACTGGACGGCGGCCCTGTGGAGATCGACGCGTCCTCGTCCTCGCAATTCGTGAGCGCGCTCCTGCTGTCCGCCCCGCGCTTCAACCAGGGCGTGGAGGTGCGCCACACCGGCGCCGTCCTCCCCTCTCTCCCGCACATCCGGATGACCGTCGACATGCTGCGCAGCGTCGGCGCACAGGTGGACACCCCGGAATCCGGCGGCGAGCCGAACGTCTGGCGGGTCTCCCCCGGCGCCGTACTGGGCCGCGACCTGACCGTCGAGCCCGACCTCTCCAACGCCCAGCCGTTCCTCGCCGCCGCCCTGATCACCGGCGGCCGCGTCACCATCCCGGACTGGCCGGAGCACACCACCCAGCCCGGCGACGCGCTGCGCGAGATCTTCACCGAGATGGGTGGCTCGTACGAGCTGACCGAGCAGGGCCTGACCTTCACCGGCATGGGACGTGTCCGGGGCATCGACGTGGATCTCGGCGACGTCGGCGAGCTGACCCCCGGCATCGCGGCCGTCGCGGCGCTGGCCGACTCCGAGTCCGTCCTGCGCGGCGTCGCGCACCTGCGGCTGCACGAGACCGACCGGCTGGCCGCCCTCACCAAGGAGATCAACGAGCTCGGCGGCAACGTCACCGAGACCGAGGACGGCCTGCGCATCAGGCCGCGCCCCCTGCACGGCGGGGTGTTCCACACGTACCACGACCACCGCATGGCGACCGCAGGCGCGATCATCGGCCTCGCCGTCAAGGGCGTACAGATCGAGAATGTCGCGACCACCGCCAAGACGCTCCCGGACTTCCCACGCATGTGGACCGGCATGCTCGGGCTCGCGGAAAACTGACGGGCTGACGAGATGCGCCGATACGGCAAGAACCCCGACGAGGACGACATCCGGGTCCGCCCGAACCGCAAGGGCAACCGGCCTCGCACCCACACCCGCCCCAAGCACGAGGACGCCGTCGAAGGCTTCGTCCTGACCGTCGACCGGGGCCGTCTCACCTGCCTCGTCGACGGCCGTACGGTCATGGCGATGAAGGCCCGCGAGCTGGGCCGCAAGGCCGCGGTTGTCGGCGACCGCGTCAGCATCGTCGGCGATCTCTCCGGCGACAAGGACACCCTCGCCCGCATCGTCCGGATCGAGGAGCGCAAGTCGGTCCTGCGGCGCACGGCCGACGACGACGACCCGTTCGAGCGCGTGGTCGTCGCCAACGCCGACCAGCTGGCCATCGTCACGGCGCTGGCCGATCCCGAGCCGCGCCCGCGCATGATCGACCGCTGTCTGGTGGCGGCGTACGACGCCGGGCTCGAACCGCTCCTCGTACTGACCAAGTCGGACCTGGCGTCGCCGGAGCCGCTGCTCCAGGCGTACCGCCCGCTCGGTGTCCCGTACCTCGTGACCAGCCGCGAGGAGCTGGAGAGCGGGGCGGCGACGGCCATGGTGCGCGAGCACCTCGACGACCGGGTCACGGCCTTCGTCGGCCACTCCGGCGTCGGCAAGACGACCCTCGTCAATACGCTCGTACCGGAGGAGCGGCGGCGTACGACCGGCCTGGTCAACGCGGTCACGGGCCGAGGCAGGCACACCACCACATCGGCGCTCGCGCTGCCGCTCTCGGGCGGCAAGGGCTGGGTGATCGACACGCCTGGCGTGCGGTCCTTCGGCCTGAACCACATCGACCCGTCGCGCGTCATCCATGCCTTCCCGGACCTGGAGCCGGGGACGGAGGAGTGTCCGCGCGGCTGCAGCCACGACGAGGCGGAGTGCGCGCTGGACCAGTGGGTGGCCGACGGTCACGCCGATCCGGCCAGGCTCGACTCACTGCGGCGGCTGCTGGCCACGAGGGAGCGGCGGGAAGGCGACTGAGAGCGCCGCGTTTACCCCTTCCCCGCTCTTGGTAAGTGCATAATCGCACTTAGTGAGACGAAGCAGTCACCGACCCGGGAGGAAAGACCATGCCGTGGCTGCTCGTGGTGGTGGCCGGTCTGTTCGAGACCGGCTTCGCGGTGTGCCTCAAGCTCTCCCACGGTTTCACCAGACTCTGGCCCACGGTCGCCTTCTGCGCGTTCGCCCTGGCCAGCTTCGGCCTACTGACCCTCTCGCTGAAGAAGCTCGACGTCGGGCCGGCGTACGCGGTGTGGACGGGCATCGGTGCGGCCGGCACCGCGATCTACGGAATGATCTTTCTCGGTGACGTGGTGTCGACGCTCAAGATCATCTCGATTTCGCTGGTGATCGTCGGCGTCATCGGTCTCCAGCTCTCCGGCTCGTCCCAGTGAGGCCGTTGCCGAGCACGGCCCGCAGCAGCCTCCTGAAGTCCTCGCCGGATTCGCCGTTTCCCGCAGACCCACCGGGCGCGACGACGTACGAGAGCGCGAGCCGCACCGCCAGCTCGCAGCGGTTCGCGACCGCCCCGGCCTCTTCCTTGGCGTACCCCCGCTCCAGCACGGCCACCGCCCGGTCCCGCACCGCGGCGGCCAGTTCGGCGGGCCCGGGATGCCCCGCGTCGGCGCGGCGCTGAGCCGGGACCGGGGACATCGAGACACCGCCGAGGTGGGTCCTGGCCGGGCTGGGCGCGGGGAGCCGCTCGCTCCAGCAGCCGGTGAGCAGGGCCCGTACGAGCGGATTGGCGCGGGCGGCGGCGACGGTCCACTCCGCGACGGCCAGGAGCCGGTCCTGGACCATTTCGGCGCGGTCGGCCGGCATCCGGTCCACCGGCACCCGCTCGACCAGCGCCCGCTCGACACCCGCCAGATACGTGTCGGCCTCGCGGCGCACGAGGGCGCGGGCGAGGCCGTCCTTGCTGCCGAATTCGTTGTAGAGGGTCTGCCGGGAGACCCGGGCTGCCGCGGCAACGTCGACCATCCGCACCCGGGACCACGGCCGGCCCGCGACTGCGGTGAAGGCGGCGTCCAGTAGGGCTTCTCGCGCTGTGGGCATGGCGTTGCCTCCCCGCCTGTCAGAGTTGACTCGCGGTCCGGCACTGTCAAGAGCCCGCGGGTCGGGGGCAGTGCCCGCACGGCGAGACCATGTGGTTTGCGCAGAAGCCGGTCGATACTGTTCGGTCATGCCCGACTATCACGATGATCTGCGCTTTGCCCATGTCCTCGCGGACGCCGCGGACGCCACGACGATGGAGCGCTTCAAGGCTCTGGATCTGAAGGTCGAGACCAAACCGGACATGACGCCGGTGACCGAGGCCGACAAGGCCGCCGAAGAGCTGATCCGCAGCCACCTGCACCGCGGCAGGCCGCGCGACGCCGTACTGGGCGAGGAATACGGACTTCAGGGCACGGGCCCGCGGCGCTGGGTGATCGACCCGATCGACGGCACCAAGAATTACGTACGCGGCGTGCCGGTCTGGGCGACGCTGATCTCGCTCATGGAGGCGGGCGAGAACGGCTTCCAGCCCGTGATGGGCGTCGTGTCCGCGCCCGCGCTGGGCCGCCGCTGGTGGGCGGCGAAGGGCGGCGGCGCGTACACCGGCCGCAGCCTCACGTCCGCGACGCGACTGCATGTTTCCAAGGTCGACAAGATCGAGAACGCGTCCTTCGCGTACTCGTCACTCACCGGCTGGGAGGAGCGAGGCCGCCTCGACGGCTTCCTCGACCTGTCCCGCGACTGCTGGCGGACGCGCGGATACGGCGATTTCTGGCCGTACATGATGGTCGCCGAGGGGTCGGTGGACATGTGCGCGGAGCCGGAGCTCTCGCTGTGGGACATGGCCGCGAACGTGATCATCGTCCAGGAGGCGGGCGGCGTGTTCACCAGCCTCGACGGTGTGACAGGCCCGCACGGCGGCAACGCGGCGGCCTCCAACGGCCTGCTCCACGAGGAGTTGCTGAGCTACATCGGCGGGTGAGGCGGGGCGTACATCGACGCGTGACGGTGGGGGCGCGCACGGCAATACGCCTCACGCGCCCCCTTGATGGCGTCCCTGGCGGCTGCCACTCTGAGAGCGACCCCACTTGTGAATTTGTGAATTGGTTCTCACAGGGCCGGTTCACCAAGGAGGTGGCTCTGTCCATGCTCGTCCGTGACGCCATGAGCACGGTGGTCCTCACCATCGGCCCCGCCCACACACTCCGCCAGGCAGCCCGACTGATGGCGGAGCGCCGCGTCGGCGCCGCCGTCGTCCTCGACCACGACGCCGGCGGGCTCGGCATCCTGACCGAACGCGACATCCTCATCTCGGTCGGTACGGGCCAGGATCCCGACCACGAGACCGCAGGCATGCACACCACCACCGACGTCGTCTTCGCCGCACCCTCCTGGACCCTGGAGGAGGCCGCGGAGGCCATGACGCACGGCGGCTTCCGCCATCTCGTCGTCCTGGACGGAAACGGCCCGGTCGGCGTCGTCTCCGTACGGGACATCATCCGCTGCTGGGCCCCGGCCCGCAGGCACCCGACCGCCCTGGCCGGCTGAGCCCCGCGCACAGTCCGGCGTACACAAGTCCGGCGCGTACGCACACAGAGGGCCGGACTCCCCCGGGGGAATCCGGCCCTCTGTCTACGACAAGCGGTCCGTACTAGCCGCGCAGGGCCTGGACCGCGGCTTCCAGCCGCTTGCCGAAGTCACCGTCGGCCTGACGGAAGTTGTTGACCGCACGCTCCGCGATGTCGTCGCGCGACACCTTGGAGATGAACCCGGCGAGGTTCTCGATCAGACGGCCCTTCTCGTCCTCGGACATCATCCGGTACAGGTTGCCCGCCTGGACGAAGTCGTTGTCCTCGGCGTGGCTCGGGGCCTCGTGGTTGCCCGTGCCGCCCGTGACCGGGATGGGCTGCCACAGCGGCTTGTCCGTCTGGAAGGGACCGCCGAAGCTGTTGGGCTCGTAGTTCTTGGCGCCCTTGTGGCGGCCGTCGTACAGGTACCCGTCACGAGAGTTGGTGCGCGCCTCGGTGGCGTGCGGGCGGTTCACCGGCAGGTGGTCGGCATTGATGCCGACGCGGTAGCGGTGGGCGTCGCCGTACGCGAAGAGACGACCCTGAAGCATCTTGTCCGGGGACGGGCCGATGCCCGGCACGAAGTGCGCGGGGCTGAAGATCGACTGCTCTACCTCGGCGAAGATGTTCTCCGGGTTGCGGTTGAGCTCCAGCTTGCCGATCTCGATCGGCGGGTAGTCCGCGTGCGGCCAGACCTTGGTCAGGTCGAACGGGTTGAAGCGGTACGCCGCCGCCTCGGCCGCCGGCATGATCTGCACCTGCACGGTCCAGGACGGGAAGTCGCCGCGCTCGATGGCCTCGCGCAGGTCGCGCTGGTGCGAATCCGGGTCCTCACCGGCGAGCTTGTTGGCCTCGTCCTGGGTGAGGTTCTTGATGCCCTGGTCGGTCTTGAAGTGGTACTTGACCCAGAAGACCTCGCCGGCCTCGTTGTTCCACTGGTACGTGTGCGAGCCGTACCCGTTCATGTGGCGCAGCGTGGCGGGGATACCGCGGTCACCGAAGAGCCAGGTGACCTGGTGGGTCGACTCGGGGCTCAGACCCCAGAAGTCCCACACGTTGTCGGCTTCCTGCGAGCCCGTGTACGGGTCGCGCTTCTGCGTGTGAATGAAGTCGGGGAACTTGATGGCGTCCTTGATGAAGAAGACGGGCGTGTTGTTCCCTACGAGGTCGTAGTTCCCCTCTTCCGTGTAGAACTTCAGCGCGAAGCCACGCGGGTCACGGACGGCGTCGGCGGAACCGAGGTTGCCGGCGACGGTCGAGAACCGGAGGAAGGTCTCGGTCTGCTTGCCGACCTCGGAGAGGAACTTGGCGCGCGTCCACTGCGAGACGTCACGGGTCAGCGTGAAGGTGCCGTACGCACCGGCGCCGCGGGCGTGCACGATGCGCTCCGGTATGCGCTCCCGGTTGAAGTGCGCGAGCTTCTCCAGCAGTGCCTGGTCCTGGACCAGAACGGGACCGCCGACGCCAGCGGTCTCGCTGTTCTGGTTGTCGGCGACCGGCGCGCCGGCCTCCGTGGTGAGCGGTCCCTGCGTCACGTGCGCCTCCTGCGTCATTCCTGACAAGTCCTGTCCCTTGGCGTATGCCGGTGTCGATCCTACAATGGACTTTGTCTAAGTCAAGCAAGCATCCAAAGTCACACCTGTTCGGGACCTGGGTCCCACCACTGTTAGGCTGGGCGGCATGAGTGACCTGTTGGAACGACTGCGCGGACGCGGCTGGCGTATGACCGCTCAGCGGCGCGTCGTGGCTGAAGTCCTCGACGGGGAGCACATCCACCTGACCGCCGACGAGGTGCATGCGCGGGCGGTGGCCAAGCTGCCCGAGATCTCGCGCGCGACGGTCTACAACACGCTGGGCGAGATGGTTTCCCTCGGCGAGGTGCTGGAAGTGTCCACGGACCGCCGCGCCAAGCGGTACGACCCGAACGCACACCAGCCGCACCAGCACCTGGTGTGCGCACAGTGCGGCGCCATCCGCGACGTACACCCGGCGGGCAACCCGCTGGCGGACCTCCCGGATACGGAACGCTTCGGCTTCACGATCTCGGACGTAGAAGTCACCTACCGAGGCCTCTGCCCAAACTGCGCTTCCGCCTGAGAGGCGTGTGCCCACCGGCCCGCACGGCCGGCCCCACCCCTGCAAACACTGAAGGCCCGGATCTCAATCGAGATCCGGGCCTTCAGTGTCTACTTCTTCAGTAGCGGGGACAGGATTTGAACCTGCGACCTCTGGGTTATGAGCCCAGCGAGCTACCGAGCTGCTCCACCCCGCGTCGGTAAACCCGACTGTACGTTGTCACGCCCGACCAGCGCAAATCCCTTCTCGCACCGCGCCCGCGCCCACATCCGCACCGGCACCGGCACCGGCACCGGCACCCCGCACTACGCGGTGAGCTCCTGATGCAGCGCCTCCCGCAACCGCGCCGCCCGCTCCGCGACCTCCGGCGGACCCAGCTGCACCGCCCGCGCACACCACCGCTCCCCCTCGTCCAGCTCACCGTGCCGCGCGGCAAGCAGCGCCAGACGCAGCGCGGCCCGACCGTGGCCGGCCTGCGCCGCGCGGGACCACCACAGAGCCGCCTCGGGCTCGCTGCCCTCACGGGCCAGCAGCAGCCCGAGGTTGAACGCACCGTTACGGCTGCCGGCCTCCGCGGCCTCGCGGTACCAGCGCGCGGCGCCCTCAAGGTCACCGCGGCCCGCAGCGAGCATGCCCACCCGCACCTGCGCGCGCCGGTGGCCCTGCTCGGCAGCGCGCTCGTACCACTCCTCGCACTCGCTCTTCTCGGTCAGCGCCTCACCGAGCGCGGGCGGACCCGCGGGCGGCTGCCTGCTGTCGAGCAGCGTGGCGAGGCGGAAGGCGGCCTCGGCGTTGCCGCTCCCCGCGGCGCAGCGCAGATGGCGCTCGGCGTCCTGCTCCTCACCGTCCCTGAGCAGGGCGATGCCGACCTGGAGCGCGGCCTCCGTGTGCCCGGCGGCCGCCGCGCGCTCGTACCAGACGAAGGCCGTACGGTCGTCGTCGCGCCCAGCGTGGAGGATGCCGAGGTTGAAGGCGGCGTCGACGCTGCCGGCCTCGGCGGCCTTGGAGAACCAGGGCTCGGCGCCGGCCGCATCGCCGCCCTGCAGCAACAGAATGGCGAGCGCGTTGGCGGCCTCACGGTGGCCCGCGTAGGCGGCTCGACGGTACCACTGGTCGGCCTGGGCGGTACGCCCCTGGGCCGCGCAGAGCAGCCCGAGGTTGTACGCCCCGTTCACGTCACCGGCGTCCAGGGCAGCCCGGTACCAGCGCTCGGCGGTCTGCTGCTCGCCACGGGCGGCATGCAGGGCGCCCAGCGCGTTGGCCGCGTTGCCGTCGCCGTCCTGGGCGGCACGCAGCCACCAGACGGCGGCGCTCTCCTCGTCGCCCGCGTCACGCAGCAGGAAGCCCAGCGCGCACGCGGCCCGGGCCTCGCCGTCCTTGGCGGAGGTCAGGTACCAGCGCCCGGCCTCCTTGAGCTCGCCCCGCCCTTCGAGGATCGCGCCGAGGTGCAGGGCGGCACGCCGGTGCCCGCGCGCTGCGGCCTGCCGGTACCACTGCTCGGCCTCGACGGCGGCATCCGGCTCGGCGGCGACGGCATGCCGGGTTCCGGTGCTGCTGCCTGGGCCGGTTCCGGTACCAGTACCCGAGCCGACGGCTGCGTGACGGGTGCCCGTGCCGAAGTCGAGGTAGCCGGGGCCCAGCCTGCCCCGTCCCACACCGGTGTCCGTACCGGCCCTGCGGGCGCCCGTACGGCCGGAGCCACCGCCCGCATCCCCGCCGGAGTCAGCCGCGCCCCCTCCCGCGTGCGCCTCCGCGGCCGCGCGGCGGTCCAGCGTGCGGGCAAGGCGGTACGCCGCTTCGCGGTGGCCCTGCTCGGCGGCGGCGCGCAGCCAGCGCTCGGCGCCCACGTCGCTGCGGTGTTCCAGCAGGTCGGCGAGGGCGTACGCCCCCAGCGCATGGCCCTGCTCGGCGGACTGGCGCAGCCAGTACTCGGCGGCGGGCTCGTCGCCGCGCTCGCGGTAGTGCCTGCCGAGGGCGTGCGCGGCGGCGGCGGACCCGGCCACAGCGGCGATGCGCCACCAGCCGGCCGCCTCGTCGGCATATCCGCGCTGGTGGAGGAGGACGCCGAGGTTGTTGGCCGCGGCGCGGTCGCCGTCGGCGGTCGCGGCGCGCAGATGCGGTTCGGCACCGTCGAGGTCACCGCGGCGCAGCAGCAGCGAGCCGAGCACGCTCATGGACTCGGTGTCGCCGCTCTCGGCAGCGCGCCGGTGCCGCGCCTCCGACTCGGCCTCGGCGGTGTCCACGGTGTCCACAGCGTGCTCTTGATGTCGCTGCACAAACCGCCCTGTCTCCAACAGAGTTGTCCTGTCCCCCATAAAACCCATCGTCGCACCACCCGCAACCCGCGTACACCTGGTATACCGCAGCCAGTGAGGTCACTTCAGCGTTTTGTCGACATGCCCACAGAGAGACACTCCAAACGCCTCAACACCAACTCCGCCCGTCGGAACCACACTTCGTACGGGCGCACGAACCCGCAGGCATACGCACAGGCATACGCATACGCATAGGCACTCAGGCACACGACGAGGGCCCGGATCTCTTTCGAGATCCGGGCCCTCGTCTTCTTCAGTAGCGGGGACAGGATTTGAACCTGCGACCTCTGGGTTATGAGCCCAGCGAGCTACCGAGCTGCTCCACCCCGCGTCGTTGTGTTCAAACAGTACCACGACGCGGGACAGTCCCAGCTCAGTCGCCCTTCTGGTCGCCCTTCCCGTCCGGCTTGGCCTCACTCTTGGCCTCGGCGTCGGCGGCCCGCTGGAGCGCGTCCTGGAGCCTCTCCTGCGCTTCGCCGTAAGCGGTCCAGTCCTGCTTCTTCAGGGCCTCCTCGCCCTCGTCGTACGCCTTCTGGGCGTCCTCGATGGCCTTCTGGAGCGAACCGTCGCCGTCGGCCGGCGGCTTCGTGACGTCGCCGTCCCCGTCACCCGGTGGCGGCTGCGCGCCCTCGTCGCCGAAGACCGCGTTGAGCGCCTCTCCGAGCGAGTCCTTGAAGACGGTCTCCCTGCCGTACGAGACGGCGACCTTCTTCAGGAGTGGGTAGGCGTTGTTGCCCTGGGCGTACACCGGCTCGACGTAGAGGAAGCCGTCGTTCAGCGGGATCGTCAGCAGGTTGCCGTACTCGATGTCCGAGTTGGCGCCCTTCATGTTCCTGACGAACTCGGCGACCTCGCTATTACTGTTCAGCCGGTTCTGCACCTGCTGCGGGCCCGGTACGTCGCCCGTGACACGCAGGAGCCTTATCGTTCCGTAGTCCTTGCTCGACGCATCCGCATCGACCGCCATGAACGCACCGAGGTTGGGGCGTCCGTTGGGGGTGAACGTCGTCGTCAGCGAGAACTTCCGGTCCGTCTCCTGCGGCATCTTCAGGCTCAGGTAGTACGGCGGGACGGAGCTCTTCTCGCCCGTCGTCGGGTCGTCCGGCACCTGCCACGCGTCACTGCCGCTGTAGAACTGCGACGGGCTCTCGACGTGGTAGCGGGTGAGCAGCTCGCGCTGCACCTTGAAGAGGTCCTGCGGGTAGCGCAGGTGCGCCATCAGGTCCGGGGCGATGTCGCCCCTCGGCTTCACCGTGTCGGGGAACGCCTTCATCCAGGTCTTGAGGACCGGGTCCTCGGTGTCCCACTGGTACAGCTTGACCGTGCCGTCGTACGCGTCGACGGTGGCCTTCACCGAGTTGCGGATGTAGTTGACCTGGTTCTGCTGGGCGATCACCGCACGCTGGTTGTCGGTCTGCGACAGCGCATCGGCCGTGGTCTCCCCCAGCGTCGTGCGCGAGGCGTACGGGTAGCCGTTGGTGGTGGTGTACGCGTCCACTATCCACTGGACACGGCCGCCGACCACTGCCGGGTAGGCGTCGCCGTCGAGGGACAGCCAGGGTGCGACCGCCTCGACGCGCTCCTTGGGCGTGCGGTTGTAGAGAATCCGCGAGCCCTCGCCGATGGCTCCCGAGTAGAGGATCTGCGGCTCGCTGAAGGTCACCGCGTACGCGGCCCGGTTCAGCGGGTTCGACAGGTTGACTCCGCTCTTGCCCTTGTAGCTGGTGGTCGTGGTGGGCTCGCCGTTCTTCTCGTAGTCGAGCTCCTTCTGCGGCCCGCCCACGATCGAGTACTGCTGGGTCTTCTCGCCGTAGTAGATCCGCTGCTCGTACGTGCCGATCGTGCCCTCGGACGGCAGGCCGGACTCGGTGAAGTCCGGGGCGCCCTCGGTGTCCGGCTTGACGGCCGTGCCCTTGGCGGCGACCACGCCATAGCCGTGCGTGTACGTGAAGTGGTCGTTGATCCAGTTGCGCTTGGGGATGCCCTTGAGGTCGAGCTCGCGCAGACCGACGACCGTGTCCTGGCCCTTGTAACGGTCCACGTCCAGCGTCGCGGGGAACTGGTAGTACTTACGCTCCTGCTGGAGCTGCTGGAAGGTCGGCGGGACGACGTTCGGGTCGATCAGCCGGTAACTGGCCGCCGAGTCGGCGTCCTTGCGCAGCTTGGTGTTGTCCCTGCTGTCGCCGACGCCCCGGTAGTCGTCCACCTTCGCGTCATCGATGCCGTACGCCTCGCGCGTCGCGTCGATGTTCTTCTTGATGTACGGCGCTTCCTTGGCCTGCTCGTTCGGCTGGACCTGGAACTTCTGCACGATCGCCGGGTAGAGCCCGCCGATGAGGATCGCCGAGAGCACCATCAGGCCGAAGCCGATGACCGGCAGCTGCCAGGTGCGGCGCCACAGCGTCGCGAAGAACAGCAGGGCGCAGATGACGGCGATGCAGAAGAGGATCGTCTTCGCGGGGAGGTAGGCGTTGGCGTCGACGTACCGCAGGCCCGCCCAGTTGCCGGTCGCCTTGAAGTCACTGGACTTCACTGCCAGCCCGTACCGGTCGAGCCAGTACGCGACGGCCTTGAGCGCCACGAAGAGGCCGAGCAGCACCGACAGATGGCCGGTGGCCGCGGCGGTCGCCCGCGCTCCGGGGCTGGTGATGCGCAGGCCGCCGTACAGGTAGTGCACGAGGGCGGCGGCGATCAGGGACAGCACGGCGGCCGCGAAGCCGAAGCCGAGCAGGAAGCGGTACCAGGGCAGGTCGAAGGCGTAGAACGACACGTCCATGTCGAACTGCGGGTCCTTCTGGCCGAAGGACACCCCGTTGACCCACATGAGCCAGGTCCGCCACTGGCCGGACGCGGAGGCTCCGGCGATCAGCCCGACCAGAGCGGTGACCCCGAGGAGCACCCACTTCTTGTACGGGGCGATGCCCATCCGGTAGCGGTCCAGGTTCTGCTGCTCCAGCGACATCGCGCTCAGCGGCGGCCGGAGCCGGTGCGCGAGCCAGATGTTCACACCGACGGCCCCTGCCATCAGCAGTCCGAAGACGGCGAACAGGCCGATCTTGGTCCACAGGGTGGTAGTGAAGACCGACGAGTAATTGACCGACCGGTACCAGAGCCAGTCTGTCCAGAACCCGGCGAACATGACGAACGCCATGGCCAGGACGGCCAGGACACCCAATGTCATGAGCAGGGTCCGGACACGCCTGGACGGCCGGCCGACTCTGATCCGTGGCCCGGTCGGGCCTCCGCCGCGGTCCGGCATCTGGAAAGCCAAGGTGCGCACCTCGAAAGTTCGCTGTCGTAGAAGCAGGCTCCGCGATCGTAGAGCCCACTCATGCAACTTACTGAAGCTTTACTCAGTTCCCGCTTTGGGGTCCCAAGGAGGCAGGATGTTGAACATGTCCAACGTTTCCCCCTCCGGGCCTCCCATGGCCACGAGCCCGCTCACCCGCGCCGTGCTCGAAATCGACGAATACACCTCCGGGCTCGGCTGGGATCAGCCGGCCAGGCTGTTCGCCCTCGTCGACACCGCCAAACTCCGTGCCCAGGAGCCGGGCCTCGCGGCCCAGCTCGGTCTCGACGACACCGATTCGACGGCCACCCTCACCCCCGTCGAGCAGGACGAGATCCCTGAGGACGCCGCACTCGACGAGTTCCTGGCCACCATCGCCTGGCCCGACGCCGTGGCGGGCTGCGCGCTGACGGTGGAGCGGCTGATGCTGCCGCCGTCCGCCGAGACGTCCGTACCTGAGGGCCTGAGCGACGCCCAGCTGGCGAAGTGGGTGGCAAAGCACCCGGACCGTCAGGAGGTCCGTATGACGGTGGCTGTACTGCGCAACGGCGTACGCGAGTCGGCGCTGCGGCTGCGGGAGAAGGACTCGGCGACCGAGGTCCTCACCGGTTCGGCGCTCGTTCCGGGCCTCGCCGAGGCCCTGGCCGCCACGTTCGAGGCGTAACCCCTGGGGGCACGGTCATCAGCCCGTCGTGCACTGCGGCAGGCCGGCCGTGTCCCCCTTGCGGATCTTCTCCAGCGACTTCGTGGCGTCGTCGATCGTCTTGACCTTCACCAGGGTGAGGCCTTCGGGAACGTCCGATGCGGCGGACGCGCAGTTGTCGCTGGGAGTCAGGAAGTACTCGGCGCCCGCGTCGCGCGCGCCGACGGTCTTCATCTGGATGCCGCCGATCGGGCCGACCTTGCCCGCTTCGTCGATGGTTCCGGTGCCCGCCACGAACGTTCCGCCGGTCAGGTTCCCGGGCGTGAGCTTGTCGACGATGCCGAGCGAGAACATCAGGCCCGCGCTCGGGCCGCCCACGTCCGCCAGCTTGATGTCGATGCTGAACGGGAACGTGTTGTCGGGCCCGGCGTGGATGCCGACTATCGCGCGGTCGTCGTCGCCGGCCTTCTTGGTGGTGATGGTGATGTCTTCGCTGCCCACCGGCTCCTTGCCCGCCTTCTCCGCGGCGGCCGCGTCCTTGGCCGGGACAACCGTGAAGACGACCTTCTCCCCCGGCTCGTGCCTGGTGACGAGCTTGGCGACGTCCTTGGGGTCCTTGACGGCCGTGCCGTCGACGGCCTTGACGACGTCGCCCGCGTGGAGCCTGCCCTCGGCGGGGCTGTCCTTGAGGACGGTGGAGACGACCACGCGGGTCTTCACCGGGATGCCGAGTTTCCTCAGGGCCGCCGTCTTGGCGCTCTCCTGGGACTGGCTGAACTCCTCGGCGTTCTCCTGGGTGGACTCTTCTTCCGTCTTGCCGTCCGGGTAGAGCGTGTCGTGCGGTACCACCACGCTGTCATGGGCCAGCCAGCCGTATACCGCCTCGACCAGGTTCATTTTGTAGTCCGCGCCGGTGACCCTGACCGTGGTCATGTTGAGATTGCCGGTGGTCGGGTAGGTCTTGCGACCGGAGATCTGCAGCACCGGCTCGCCGGCCGCCTTGCCCAGAGTGTTCACGGTCGGGCCCGGAGACATTTCCGAGTAGGGGACCGTGATGAATACGCCCGCGCACAGCAGCGTGATCAGGATGAGGGTGGAGGCGAGCATCGTCGCAGTGCGGCGTGGCATGGAACGACAGTACGGGACGGGTCGGCCGGAGCACCGCTGGGGCCGTCCGTACGAGGAGTACCGCGGGTAGTCCGAGGAATCGGGGACTCGGGCGTCTCGGGCGTACGGTGCGGGGCCGCGCCAGTCGGCTTCAGGCGGCGTCGGAACCGGGGCCGGACTTTTCCATCGCCTCGCGGAACCGGGTGTACCCGGCGAGTTCGGAAACATCGCCGACCGTGCGATTGCGTGCTGCCCAGGTTCCCCATATCGCGGCGCCGAGCGCAGCGAAAAACGGAATCAGCAACCAGGCAAGTGCTGCCATTCCGACCTCCGGACTCCAAGATCGACCGGGACCGGCCGATCAGCAGATTAACCACCGGTCGGTCTAACGCTCACGGCAGGGGTGCGGTTACGCAAATCGGGTGGGTGACGACCAGTAGGCCGATCAGCAGCCCGGCGACACCGCGGCCCCGGCCCAGCGCCGATTCCCGACGCCGGTTTCAGCAGGCGCCGACCCACTCTTCCGTGCCGTCGGAGAACTTCTGGTGCTTCCAGATCGGGACCTCGTGCTTGAGGTCGTCGATCAGCTTGCGGCATGCCTCGAAGGCCTCGCCGCGGTGCGGACAGGAGACCGCGACGACGACCGCGAGGTCGCCGATTTCCAGGTCACCCACACGGTGGATGGCCGCCAGTGCCCGTACCGGGAAATCCGCGGCGACCTTTTCGGCCACACGGCGTAGTTCGTCCTCGGCCGAGGGGTGGCAGGAGTAGCCGAGTCTGTCGACGTCGGCGCCCCCGTCATGGTTACGCACGGTGCCGACGAACAGCGCCGTTCCGCCCGCGGCGGCGTCGCCCACCGCTCTGAAGACCTCGTCGACGGAGAGGGGGGTGTCGCGGATCGCCAGCAGCCGGATGGGGTCCTGTGCCGCCTGCTCGCCCGGGTGGGAGTACGTACCTGCCATGGTCCCCATCGTGCCGTACCGCACTGACATTGCGGAATAGCGCTTTCGACCGGCTGTACAGACCCCCTGTATGGAGGGTTCTACATGCGCCGCCGTGCCTTGCGGGCACGGCGGACCACAGCGGCGGCGCCCAGCAGAGCGACCGTCGCGCCCGCTGCGCCCGCTGCGGTGGCGTCCTTGCGGCCGAGGCGGCGGCCGGCGACGGTGTGCCGTCCCGCGACCTCTTCCAGGAGCTCCGAGAGGACCTCCTCGTTGGTCCACCGGGGCCGCCAGCCCGCGTCGTGGAGCCGGCTGACACTCACCACCCAGGGATACATCGTGTACGCGAGGTCCCCGGCGGGAGAGGGCGTCAGGCCGATCCGGTGCAGACGGGCGGCGGCCCCCAGGGCGACCGCCGACGGCAGCTCCATGCGGCGGATACCGCTGAGCTCCTCGACCTCCTCCTGCTCCAGCCAGCCGTCGCAGCCGACCGCAAGCTCACCGTCGACCTTCTCCAGCGCGGCGTACTCCAGTGCGCTGACCAGGTCCTCCACATGGCAGAACTGCCAGGTGGGGCGGGAGCCGGTGACGACGAGGAGGCGGGGCGACTCGAAGTAGCGGGTGAGTGCGGTGTCAGTACCACCCACCAGGACGGCGGGCCTTACCACCGTGACGTTCAGGCCGGGGTGCGCACGGGGCGCGCGGCGGCTCAGGCGCTCGATCTCCAAGAGGTCACCCACGCCCGTCGCCTCCGCTGTGGCGCGCAGTTCCGCGTCCTCGGAGAGTGGGATGTCGTTGTCCGGCAGGGCGCCGTAGACCATCGCCGAAGTGCACAGCACGACGCGGTGGACGCCTGCGGCGGCAGCCGCCGTGAGCACGGTCTGGGTGCCGCGCACGTTGTAGGCCGTACGGGCGGCCGGGTCCGTCTCAAGGTCGAGGTCGAGGGCCAGGTGCACGACGACGTCGGCGCCGCGCAGCTTCTCCGCGATGGCCGGGTCGCGTACGTCCAGGATGTGCCACTGCGCCTCGGCCACCTCGCCACGGCGCTCGTCGATCGCGACGACCTGTTTGATTTCTTCCGACGCGGCAAGGCGCCGGGTGAGCAGCGCACCGATACCGGAAGCGGCACCCGTGACCGCTACGACGGGACCGCGGCCTGCGGTTGTGTGGTTTCGCGCTGCGCGAACCTGCGGATCTGGGGAACTCACCGGGCGTCTCCAGCGGTTGTCTTCAGTACGTATACGCCTTGGCGGGTACGTACCAGGTGGCGTCCATCCTGCCGCAGGCCAAGGGTCGGCGGAGCACCGAGCCCATTACAGGCTCTGGTGTCTACGCTGGGTGGTGATGTCGGGCAGCTGCCGCCGGCCGGAGCCGGCGGCCTTACGAGCCGAGGAAACCCGTGAGTGACACCCCATTCGGATTCGGCCTTCCGCCGGAGGAGCCGGAGGACGGCGACGATGGCAAGAAGAAGGGCAGCGAGGGCGGTGGCCAGGGTGGCCAGGGTCCGGCGAACCCGCTCGGGTTCGGCGGTCTGCCGGGCGGCGCGGGCGGAGACAATCCGTTCGCCGCGATGTTCGGTTCGCTGAACCCGAACGACCTGGGCGCGGCCTTCCAGCAGCTGGGCCAGATGCTCAGCTACGAGGGCGGTCCCGTGAACTGGGACATGGCCAAGGACATCGCGCGCCAGACCGTCGCACAGGGCACGGCCGACGGCACCAAGGACGCCAGCATCAGCCCCGGCGAGCGGTCGGCGGTCGAGGAGGCCGTGCGTCTTGCCGACCTGTGGCTGGACGGCGTGACCTCGATGCCCTCCGGCGCGGGCACATCGGTGGCGTGGAGCCGCGCCGAGTGGGTCGAGGCGACCCTGCCTGCCTGGAAGCAGCTGGTGGACCCCGTCGCCGAGCGTGTCGGGGCCGCCATGGGCGACGTACTGCCCGAGGAGATGCAGGCCATGGCCGGCCCGCTGCTCGGGATGATGCGGTCCATGGGCGGTGCGATGTTCGGTCAGCAGATCGGGCAGGCCGTGGGCGTCCTGGCGGGCGAGGTGGTCGGCTCGACCGACATCGGTCTGCCGCTCGGCCCGGCGGGCAAGGCAGCGCTGCTGCCGCTGAACATCGAGGCGTTCGGCAAGGACCTGGGCGTCGAGAAGGACGAGGTGCGGCTGTATCTGGCGCTGCGCGAGGCCGCCCACCAGCGGCTCTTCGCACATGTGCCGTGGCTGCGCTCGCACCTGTTCGGCGCGGTCGAGGGATACGCGCGTGGGATCAAGGTCGACACGTCGAAGCTTGAGGACGTCGTAGGCCAGCTCGACCCCTCGCACCCGGAGCAGCTTCAGGAAGCGCTCCAGCAGGGCATGTTCCAGCCGGAGGACACCGCTGAGCAGAAGGTGGCGCTGGCCCGCCTGGAGACGGCGCTCGCGCTGGTCGAGGGCTGGGTGGACGCGGTGGTGCACGAGGCCGCCAAGCCCCGCCTCACGTCGGCGGACGCGCTGCGCGAGACGCTGCGCAGGCGCCGGGCGTCCGGTGGTCCCGCCGAGCAGACGTTCGCGACGCTCATCGGTCTCCAGCTGCGCCCGCGTCGGCTGCGGGACGCCTCGCGGCTGTGGGCCTCGCTCACGGACGCGCGGGGCCTGGAGGGCCGCGACGCTCTGTGGGAGCACCCGGACATGCTGCCGACGGCGGAGGACCTGGACGACCCGGACGGGTTCGTGCACCGCGAGCAGCTGGACTTCTCCGAGATCGACAAGATGCTCGGCGAGGCGGCGGGAGGCGGCACCGGTTCTGGCACCACCAAGCCGGACCTGACCAAGGACAAGGGCGACGAAGAGGGCGACACCGACAAGTGAGCCTGCATGACAACGCCGTCCTCGTCCTGAAGGACTACGAGGACCAGGAAGAGCTGCGCCAGACGTATCTGGATCACCTGTCGGTGCACGCGGACGGGATGTGGAAGGCCTGTGAGGCCGGGCACGTCACGGCGAGTGCGCTGGTCGTCGATCCGGAGCGCGGACGGGTGCTGCTGACGCTGCACAAGAAGCTGAACCTGTGGCTGCAGATGGGCGGTCACTGCGAGCCGGGCGACGCGACGCTCGCGGCGGCGGCGCTGCGCGAGGCGACCGAGGAGTCCGGGATCCCCGGGCTGACGCTGTTGCCTGTGGGACCGGTGCGGCTTGACCGGCATGCGATTCCCGCGCCCTGCCACTGGCATCTGGATGTGCAGTACGCGGCGCTGGCGCCGGAGGGTGCGGTGGCGGAGATCAGCGAGGAGTCGCTGGACCTGCGCTGGTTCGCGTACGACGAAGTGGCGGGCGTGGCCGACGAGTCGGTCGTACGCCTGATGGAACGTACGCGCGCGGCGCTGTAGACGGGCCCGACAGGGCATGGGTAAGGGGCGGGCTCCTGGGAGCCCGCCCCTTACGCATGTTTTGGGGACCTGTGTTTTAAGAGCCGTCAGTTCCAGGCGTTGTTCTGGTTCTGGCCGTGGGCGCCATGCTGGCCCACACCGAACTGGGCGGCGGCGCCCTGTCCGATCTCGGCGTGCTGCGGCGGCATCACCTCGCTGGGCTGCACCAGCGCGAAGCCCTGCCCGAGGAAGCTGAGTTCCCAGCCCTCGCCGGTGTTGCCGCGCCGCCGCCGCACGTTCGACGAGTGCGTCTGGGCCTGCATCTGTACGCGCAGGGAGCTGGACCAGGCGACGATGGCATCGGCGTCGGCGTTGACGTACTTCTCGGGCGTGACCTGGATCATCAGCGGCTGGCCCGAGGTCATCAGCGCGACCTTGCCCCGCCCGGAGATGTTGAGCTGGTACTTGCCGGTGCCGGAGATGCCGTACTGGCTGTCGACAGCGATGACTTCGGTGTTCAGCGTGGAGTCGAGCGCGAGGACGTAGGCGCTGTCCACGGTCAGGCCGTCGTGGTCGACGTCGACCACATGGACGTACTGCGCGAGGTTGGCGAAGTAGACGGTGCCCTGCCCCGAGCAGCGCATCAGGTCCAGTCCCTCACCGGTGTTGGCCCGGGCGCGGCGCTGGCCGTTCGTACCGTACTCACCGTCGAATTCCATCAGCCCCTGGTAGGCGACCATGGCGCCCTTGCGGGCGAGGACGTCGTCGTGGCCGGTCAGCGAGACCCGCAGGAGCTGCGGGTTCTGCACGGTGTACCGGTCCTGGGACTGCTGTTCCGTGTAACTGAAAAGTGGGCTCTGCATGGTGTGTTCTCGCTCCCCCTCAGCCCCGGACCCGCAGGCGGTCGGTGCTGTCCTCGCTCGGCTGTACGACGACGATGCCCTCGCCGGAGAAGCCCATCTGGTACGCCTCTCCGCTGCCCCGCCCGATCAGGGAGGACGCCTTGAAGCTGCGCTTGCCCTTGACCTTGAGGTTCGGGGACCAGGCGACGAGGGCGTCCGGATCGACGTACGTCTCGTCTTCGCCGCGTCCGCAGTCGACGACGATCGGGGTGCCGCGCGAGGTCACCGCGACCCATCCTGTGCCCGAGATCTGGATGTTCCACAGGCCCTGTCCGGCGAACTTGGCCATGCCCTTGACCCGCTCCACACCCCACTGGAGGTGGGCGTCGAAGGCGAGCAGGTTGGTGCCGTTGACCGAGAGGGCCTCGTTGTTGAGGTTGATGACGACGACGTCCGCGCCGTAGTCGGCGAGGTAGAGCAGGCCGTCACCGGAGCACCTCATGACCGGCGTTCCCTCGCCGCTGATCCACTGGGAGGCGATCTGGCGTACGGCGGGCGGGTTCGGCTCGTACTGGATGAATCCCTCGTACGCCACCATCGAGCCGGTGCGTGCGTAGAGGTCCTGGCCGCCGGCCATGGCGACCTTGAGCATCGCGCGGCCGTGGTTCTCCATGCGGGCCGCGATCGGGGTCGGGGCGAAGCCCGCGAGTTGCTGATTCATGACGGGCTCCCTCAGACCTCGTAGGGCTGGACGACGATGAAGTTTCCGGGGGCGCCCCGGAACTGGAGATTGACGGTCTCTCCGCTGTGGCCCGGGTAGGCGTTGCGGCGGAGCCGGACCTGACTGGAAAGGATCACCTGGGACGCGGAGGACCACGCGATGACGGCGTTGGCGTCGGCGAAGGTGGTCGGCGTGACGGGCAGGACCACGGGGATGCCGTTGGTCTTCACGACGACCGTGCCGCTGCCCTGGAACTGCATGGTGAACAGGGCGCCGCCGGGGATGCCGTGACCTTCGATCCTGCGGACCTCGTACTGCAGCGACTCGTCGAAGGCGAGGACGTTCTCCGCGGAGACGCAGATGCCGTCGCCCTGGAGCTCGATGGGGTGCAGATGGGCGCCGTTCTCGGCGAGGAAGACCTGGCCGCGTCCTGAGCAGCGCATCAACTGCATTTCCTGGCCGGTCGCGTTGCCGACGAAGCGGCCCGCGAAGCCGGCGCCCTTGTAGCCGAAGTCGACCTTGCCCTGGTACATCACCATGCTGCCCTGGCGGGCGAGGACAGGCGTACCGCCCATGCCCAGGTCGACCCGCATGAGCTGCTGGTTCTGCGGGGTCCAGCGCTGCCCGGTGGCCGCCTCGCGGTACGGCTGGAGGGCGGCCAGCAGACCGGCGCCTCCCTGGGGGGCACCTTGAGGCACGCCCTGGGGGGCGCCGCCGTGCGGTGCGCCCTGTGGCTGTCCGTACGGGGCAGGCTGACCGTAGGGGGCGGGCTGGCCCGGGACCTGGCCGAACTGCGGCTGCTGGGGCGGCTGTCCGTACGGCGCAGGAGGGGCCGGCGGCATCCCGTCGCCTTGTGTGGGCATCGGTGCGGCGATGGTGGGGGCCGCGTGCATCTGCTGCGGCGGGGCAGCGGGGGCGGGCGCCTGTGGCGGCGCGGCCTGCTGCGGCGGGGCGAAGCCCTGCGCAGGGGTCGGTGCGGGGGCCGGGGCTTGCGGCGGCGGGGCGAAGCCCTGTGCCGGAGCGGGAGCCGGGGCGGGGGCCGGGGCAGGAGCCGGGGCCGGTGCTGCGGGGGCGCCGAAGGACGGCGCGGGCTGCGCTGCCTGGGGCGGCGGGGCGAAGGCGGGGGCCGCGGCCTGCGGCTGCGGGGCGGGCTCTTCCTCCGCGACCTCACCACCGAAGTTCTTCAGGAGGGCGTCGAGCCCGCCGTCGAACCCCTGGCCCACGGCGGCGAACCGCCACACGTCCTTGAGGTAGAAGTCGCCCAGCATCACGGCGCGCTCGGTGGTGAACTCCGAGCCGGTGAAGGCGTACCTGACGACCTCTTCGCCGCCCGCGACGATACGGATGTAACCGGGGCCCACCTGCGACATCTGGCCCGCACCGTCGATGGTCGCGGTGAACGAGAGCTTGTGGATGCTCGCCGGAACGCGGTCCAGCGTCACGCGGAACGACTCCGTGTCACCGGCCTGCGGGCCTAGTTGCTGGATCGACTCCTCGGGCGACTTCGGCTGATTGAAGAAGACGAAATAACGATCGTCCGAGAGCTGCTCATTGACGTCGAGTCCGAAGCAACTGATGTCGAAGGTCAGCCCGGGCCCCGCGATCTGCACGCCTACGTACAGGTCCGTCCCCGCTGTGAGGTCACTGATCTTGGCCTTGTGGCCGCGTTGAAATTCCCTGGCCATGCGTAACGACCGTCCCCCATCCCGAGGTGAATGCGTCGCGTCAGGCTAGCCGCAAACAGCTACTTCCGGCCAAGCCGGTACAGACTCGGTACAGAATCGCCGAAGGTCACTCGGTGCGTGCGGCCGGCAAGTGCGGCAACCGGTCGGCGGCGACGACTCCTTCGAGGTAGCCGCGAGCCCGCTCGGTGCGAGGGTACGCCTCCAGGAGCTGCCAGAAGCGCGGACCGTGGCCCGGTACGAGCAAGTGGGCGAGCTCGTGAAGGAGCACGTAGTCGACGACGTACTCCGGCATGCCCTGCAGGCGGTGCGACAGGCGGATGCTGCCTTCCGCCGGAGTGCACGAGCCCCAGCGGGTGTTCTGGTTCGTCACCCAGCGCACGGTGGCGGGGCACGCCCTGCCGTCGAAGTACTGGACGGACAATTGCCGAGCCCGCTCGGCGAGTTCGGAATCCCCGAAGATGCGCTTGTTCTCCTGGGCGGCGAGCTTGTCGAGCATCACGCTCACCCAGCGTTGCTCTTCCGCTTCCGACATACGGTCGGGGATGAGCACGATGGTGCGATCGCCCTCACGGTACGCGGAGACCGTCCTGCTGCGGCGGGCGCTCCTGCGGACCTCGACCGCGCTCGACCGTGAGCCGCGGGGCGGCGGGTTTGTCGCGCTGTGCAGAGGGTCGACGGGCACGGCCACGACGTTACCCGCTGTCAGTGGCGGAAGTCCCGCCTCCTGGTGGTTCGAACGCGATCCGATCCCTTGTGTGCACCATTTGAATGACTAATGTGCACAACCTGTGGACAACTTTCCGCCGACTTCGGCCACGCCGTGCATTCTGAGAACCGACAACGGATCTTGCACGAGGCGACGGGGGACGGCGAGATGCATCCGATGGTGAAGCCTGCACTGAAGCGCGCATGGCGGGACCGGCAGACCGTGCAGTTCGGCATGACGTCGGCGCACGCGGTGACGGTGGGGCCCGTAGACACGGCGACGGGGAGTTTCCTCGGGCTGCTCGACGGGACGCGAGGCCTTCCGCTGCTGCGCGAGGAGGCGCGGGCGATGGGCCTGCCCGACGGGCTCGTGGACGAGCTGGTGTCGCGGCTGACGGCGGCAGGGTTGATCGACGACGCTACGGCGGGCGGCGCCGGGGTGGATGCTCTGCGCATGCGCGCCGACATGTTCGACCGGCTCCGGCCCGATCTGGCCTCGCTCTCCGTGGCCCATCCCGAACCGGCCGGTGGGACACGGCGATTGGCGGCCAGGCGCGCGATGCGGGTGCAGGTGCGTGGCGCGGGGCGGGTCGGCGCGACCATCGCTTCCGTGCTGGCCGCCGGGGGCGTGGGTCGGGTCGAGGTGCTGGACAGCGGGTCCGCGGAGCTCTGGGACGTCGCGCCCGGCGGACTGCCGGCGGCGTCCGTCGGCGACCGTCGGGACACGGCGGCGCGGCAGCTGGTGCGGCGGGCCGCGCCCGGTCGGCCTCCGCGTGCGGCGGAGGCGGCAAGGGCGTCCGGCGGGGGTGAGCCGGGGCTGTCGCTCGTGATCGTGGCCCCTCGGGACGGGGCCGCGGCGTACGCTCCCGATCCTGTCGAAGCCGAGCCCTGGCTCAGCTCTGGGACACCTCATTTGTATGCGGGGGTCGCCGAAGCAACAGGGGTGGTGGGGCCGCTGGTGCTGCCGGGCGGGACTGCGTGCGCCGGCTGCATGGCGCTGGAGCGTGCCGAGCGCGACCCGGGGTGGCCGCGGATGCTGGCGCAGTGGCGCTCGGGGCGGCGCGGGCCCGTACCGGCTTGCGACATCGGTCTGGCGACGGCGGTCGCCGGTCTGGCCGCGGCGCACGCGCTGTCGTTTCTGGACGGCGAGCTGCCTGCGACAACAGGGGTGAGATGGGAGGCGGCGCTGCCCCTGCTGGACTGGCGCCAGTCGTCGATGTCACCCCACCGTGAATGCTCCTGCGGCGCCGGCGGGCACACTTCGGGGGAGTGCGCCTCGGGCGCCGGCGAGCCACAGGACACAATGGCCGGGTGACCGCCTCACGCGGCCATGGGTGTCTGGGATTTGGAGGGGCGCATGTCTGATCTTCCCCGGAAGGCGGTCACCCGTACCGCCAAGCTGGCAGCACTGCCACTGGGCTTCGCCGGCCGAGCCACCTGGGGCCTGGGCAAGCGGATCGGCGGCAAGTCGGCCGAGATAGTGGGGCGCGAGCTTCAACAGCGCACAGCGGAGCAGCTCTTCAAGGTGCTCGGCGAGCTCAAGGGCGGTGCCATGAAGTTCGGGCAGGCCCTGTCCGTCTTCGAGTCCGCGCTGCCCGAGGAGGTCGCGGGCCCGTACCGGGCGGCGCTGACCAAGCTCCAGGAAGCGGCGCCGCCGATGCCGACACGCACGGTGCACACGGTCCTTGAAGAGCGGCTCGGGGAGGATTGGCGGGATTTGTTCCTGGAGTTCGAGGACAAGCCGTCGGCCGCCGCCTCGATCGGCCAGGTGCACCGGGCGGTGTGGCACGACGGGCGCGAGGTGGCCGTCAAGGTGCAGTACCCGGGGGCCGGGGAAGCGCTGCTCTCGGATTTGACCCAACTGAGCCGTTTCGCATGGTTGCTGGGCCCACTGATCCCGGGGATGGACATCAAGCCGCTCATTTCGGAGTTGCGGGACCGGGTGTCCGAGGAGCTGGACTACGAGCTGGAGGCGCAGGCGCAGCGGGAGCACGCGGCGGAGTTCGCCGACGATCCTGACGTGGTGGTGCCCGATGTGGTGCACCAGAGCGATCAGGTGCTGGTGACAGAGTGGATCGACGGGATTCCGCTGGCCGAGGTGATCTCGGACGGCACGCCGGAGCAGCGGGACCGGGCCGGACAGTTGCTGGCCAGATTCCTCTTCTCCGGCCCGGCCCGCACAGGTCTGCTGCACGCGGATCCGCACCCGGGCAACTTCCGGCTGCTGCCCATGGGCGACGAGGAGCCTGAGGAAGGCGCGGTCGCGGGATGGCGGCTCGGGGTGCTGGACTTCGGCACCGTGGACCGGCTGCCCGGCGGTCTGCCCGGCACGATCGGCGAGTCGCTGCGGATGACGCTCGACGGCGAGGCGGAGGCGGTGTACGAGCTGCTCCGCGAGGAGGGATTCGTCAAGGAGTCCATCGAACTGGACCCGGATGCGGTGCTGGACTATCTGCTGCCCATCATCGAGCCGGCGCAGGCGGACGAGTTCACGTTCACCCGGGGCTGGATACGACAGCAGGCGGCGCGGATCGCCGATATGCGTTCGCCCGCCCATCAGTTGGGCAAGCAGCTCAACCTGCCGCCCTCCTACCTGCTGATACACCGCGTGACGTTGAGCACTATCGGGGTCCTCTGCCAGCTCGGCGCGACTGTGCGGCTGCGAGACGAACTGGAGGAGTGGCTTCCCGGCTTCCTCGCTGACGTGCCTGCCGAAGACGTGGACGCAGTCGACGATGCCGTGGGCGGCGCGGTGGCCGGGGCCTAGGGCGGGCGCTCACCACCAGGGCGAATCGAGGCGGCCCTCGATCGCTCTGAGGTTGGCGCGCGCGCAGTCGTCGCAGAAATACTGGCGGCGGCCGTTCTCCACCGAGCAGGTCCAGGTCAGCGGTGTGCCCTCGGAGACCTTGCCGCAGCGGGAGCACACGACGACGTCGGCACCCTGCTGCGCAGGGTGAGGAGTCTGCTCAGGAGGCCGGGGGTCTCCCCCGGGAGGACTCGGCACATCTATGACGATATCCCCCGACGGGGCGCGTTGCAGCGTACAACGCACCGCGGGGGCCGGTCCCTTCGGACCGGCCCCCGCGAAGGGCTTCTGTCTGCCAAGCAGCCAGTGCCTGGCTACTGCATGACCGCCATGGCCAGAGCGCGACGGGCACGCAGCGACACACGCTCGGCACGGCGCTGCATCCGCCGGGCGGCGATCAGGCGCACGGCCTGGTGTTCCGCCTCGGCTTCACGCCTGCGTTCTTGCATATGGGCACGAGCCAGGGCTTCTGGAATGAGTTGCATCTCGCGGGTCCTGTTCTGACGCGAGTCATTCGCGCCGGTGGTGGTGACGTCGGGGGTAGCGGAGCCGATGGGCTCACGGGCGGAAGGGTTCATCGGGTCCTGCTTCTTGGGATCGTGCGTATGGGGTCGATCGATGGTTCCGATGGCGTTCATGCCGCGACCGGGTTCTTGCGCGGGCGGCCACGCGGACGCTTGCGGGCGACGACGACACCCTGGACGAAGAGCTCGCCACCCCAGACACCCCAGGGCTCGCGGCGCTCCTTCGCACCGGCGAGGCAGGCCTCGACCAGCGGGCAGGTGCGGCAGAGCGACTTGGCGTACTCGACATCGGCCGGCGACTCGGCGAAGAAGACCTCCGGGTCATAGGAACGGCAGGGGACGGGCACGCCGAGGTTCTCGATGGCGTCGTCGAGCGCGGTGAGCGCAGTGAGGGGGGTCAAGGCGGGGTCCTCCGTGAGACCGGGCGGGGTGATCGTTTGGGAAGGCGGTACGGACGGGGCGTGCGTTTCGAGTTGCACGGTGGCTGTTTCCTCGTCTGATCGTTCCGGCCGGTTGGCCGGTTGGCGGTTGCTGTCCCGAGGCCCTTCGCTCTGTCTCTCCCGTTCGGGACAAACAGAAGGGCCGCGGATCCCTGGTGGGGTTCCGCGGCCCTGAAGGCGCCTGCCTGAGCGAATCAGGCTGGATCACTCCAGGGTTCAGGCCCACGGAAGGCCCACATCGTGTGGTGCTGCGTCGTCTGCTTCATGGATCCGGCACCGGCTGCCGCAAAGGCATAGGCCCTTGCCTGTGCCGCTGCTACTGCTGCTTCCGGTGCCTCAGTCGGTCGCTCATTGCGCGGCGACACGGGGAGGCTCGCGAGAGACGCCAGGCTGACGGCGGAAATGCCGGACAGACCGGTGCCACGGAGAGAGGAGCCGAGCGGGCAGGTGGCGACGACCGAGCGATCGGTCATTTTGGTGAAGTTCATGAAGCTGGTCACTGGGCTCGCCTCCTCTCGGCGTCTCGGGGACCTGATGGCCGGGGCCGGTCCCTACGTATTCGGATGAGTACAGCACGGAAACAGCGCTTCAGAGAAGTCGCTGTTGCCGTGGTTAAGAACCTATGGGGATTCCTGGGGCATGCGCAAACTATTTTTTCGACGAGTTTGAATCAGTCCTCCTCGTCGGCTCCTCCAGGCTCCTGACCTGTGCAGAGAGCCAGCACATCGGCTCCAAAACGCTCCAGCTTCCGGGCGCCGACACCTGAGATGACGGCCAGTTCTCCCGCCTCGCCCGGTGCCGCCTCGGCGATCGCCATCAGCGTCTTGTCGGTGAAGACGCAGTACGCGGGCTGGCCCAGGTCCTTCGCCTGGACAGCGCGCCAGTCGCGCAGCCGCTCATACAGCGCCTCGTCCATGTCGGACGGGCAGTCCTCGCAGCGCATCAGCTTCACCTCGCCGGCCTCGGTGAGGGTCTTGCCGCACACCCGGCACAGGGCCGAGCGCCGACGCCCCCGCTTGGTGGCGCCGGTGGCGCTGCCGCGCTCGATGCCTCCACCGCCGCCGCCGGCGGACCGGCTGCCGGGGATTGAGGAGCCGGGGCGCAGCCCGTTCAGGAAGCGGCTCGGACGGCGGGATGCGCGGCCGCCGGGTGAACGGGACAGTGCCCAGGAGAGGCCCAGGTGGAGCCGGGCCCGTGTCACGCCGACGTACAACAGGCGCCGCTCCTCCTCGACCTGCTCGTCGGTCTTGGCGTAGGTGATCGGCATCATCCCCTCGGTGAGGCCGACCAGGAACACGGCATCCCACTCCAGGCCCTTGGCCGAGTGCAGCGAGGCGAGCGTTACGCCCTGGACGGCGGGCGCGTGCTGGGCGGCCATGCGCTCGTCGAGCTCCGCGACAAGGTCGGAGAGCGTCGCTGCCGACCTGGCCTTCGCGAAGTCCTCCGCGAGGCGGACCAGTGCCGCGAGCGACTCCCACTGGTCACGGACGGCGCCGGAGCCCGCTGGGGGCTGCGTGGTCCAGCCGTTGCCGCTGAGGACGGCGCGGGTCTGGGAGGGCAGGTCCACGACGTCGTCGAGCAGCGGGTCGTTGTCCCCGAAGCGGGCGGCGCTGCGCAGGCCTGCGATCGCCTTGCGCACCTCCTGGCGCTCGAAGAACCGCTCGGCGCCGCGCAGCTGGTAGGGCACTCCCGCGTCGGCCAGGGCCTGCTCGTAGACCTCAGACTGGGCGTTGATGCGGTACAGCACGGCGATCTCGCTTGCCGGGACGCCCGCCGCGATCAGGTCGCGGATGCGGCGGGCCGTGCCCTCGGCCTCGGCGGGCTCGTCGGCGTACTCCGTGTAGACGGGCTCGGGGCCCGCCTCGCGCTGGGAGATCAGTTCGAGCCGGTGCTCGGCGGCGCGGCCGCGCGCCTGGTTCAGCAGGCCGTTGGCGAGGTGGACGACCTGCGGGGTCGAGCGGTAGTCGCGGACCAGCTTCACCACGGTTGCGTTGGGGTGCTCGGTGCGGAAGTTCAGCAGGTGGTCGGGGGTGGCGCCGGTGAAGGAGTAGATCGTCTGGCTGGCGTCGCCGACGACGCACAGGCTCTGCCGGTCGCCGAGCCACAGTTTGAGCAGCCGCTGCTGGAGCGGGCTGACGTCCTGGTACTCGTCGACCACGAAGTGCTGGTACTGGCTGCGCACGTGGTCGGCGATGTCGTGGCGGTCCTGGAGGATGCCAACGGTGAGCAGCAGCACGTCCTCGAAGTCGATCATGGCTCGATCGCGCTTGAGCTGCTCGTACATGGCGTAGATCTGAGAGATCTCCGCCGCGTCCCTGGGAGCTTCTCGGCTCGACTTGGCGACCTCGGCCGGGTAGTCGCCGGGGACCGTCTGCGTGACCTTCGCCCACTCGATCTCGCCCGTCACGTCACGCAGCTCATTGCGGTCGAGCCGGACGCGGCAGCGTGCGGCGGCCTCGGCGACGAGCTGGATCTTGCGCTCGACGAGCCGCGGCAGCTCGCCACCGACTGCTTTCGGCCAGAAGTACTGGAGCTGGCGTAGCGCGGCGGAGTGGAAGGTCCGCGCCTGGACGCCGCCCGCGCCGAGCTGACGGAGCCGGCCGCGCATCTCCCCCGCGGCGCGGTTCGTGAAGGTGACAGCCAGCACACTGGCGGGCTGCAGTATCCCGGCACGCACGCCGTACGCGATGCGATGCGTGATCGCGCGCGTCTTGCCGGTGCCGGCTCCTGCGAGCACACACACCGGACCATGCAGGGCCGTCGCGACCGCGCGCTGCTCGGGGTCGAGCCCTTCGAGCACCGCGTCCGCCGAGTCGGGGACCTGCGGGAAAAGAGAGGAGTGCGTTGCTGCTGTCACACAGCCATGCTGCCAGGTCGCCCGAGGTGGCTGGGTCGGTTGTCCACAGGGAGCGGGCGCCGATCGTACTAATGCGGGAATGGTGAGCGCGTCACGTACGTTCGAGTCCCTGGGAAATATACGAATCCCCCAGCGAATCAAAGGAGCGCCAACGACATGCCGGGCACTGTGACGATGTACAGCACCACGTGGTGCGGCTACTGCCGTCGGCTCAAGAGCCAGATGGACCGCGAGGGCATCACGTACAACGAGATCAACATCGAGCAGGACCCGGAGTCGGCGGCCTTCGTCGAGAAGGCGAACGGCGGAAACCAGACAGTTCCGACCGTCCTCGTGATCCCGCACCAGGGCGGCCCGGAGTCGGTCATGACCAACCCGAGCCTGGCCCAGGTCAAGCAGGCGCTGGGCGCCTGAGACCACCCCCGTACATGTGGAAGGCCCCCGAGCTCGGCTCGGGGGCCTTCCACATGTACGGCCGCATGTACCGGTACGCGGTCTGCCTACGGGTTCAGCGGCTTCGGCAGGGGCTTGCCGTACCAGAGCTCCACCAGGCGGGCCGCGATCGAGATACCTGACGGGGGCAGGATCTCGCCGGTCTCGATCGCGTTCCGCAGGTCGTCCCTGGAGAACCAGCGCGCCTCTTCGATCTCCTCGCCGTCCACGTTGATCTCCGAGGACGTGGCGCGGGCCATGAAGCCCAGCATCAGGCTGGACGGGAACGGCCACGGCTGGCTGGCGACGTACTCGACATGACCGACGGTGACGCCCGCCTCTTCGAAGACCTCGCGCGCCACCGACTGCTCGATCGACTCGCCGGGCTCGACGAAGCCCGCGAGCGTCGAGAACCGGCCTTCCGGCCAGTGCACCTGGCGGCCGAGGAGCGCGCGGTCGTCCTCGTCCGTGACGAGCATGATCACAGCGGGGTCGGTGCGCGGGTAGTGCTCGGCGCCGCACGCCTGGCAGCGGCGGATGTGACCCGCCGCCGCGATGACGGTGCGCTCGCCGCAGCGCGAGCAGAAGCGGTGCAGCCGCTGCCAGTTCTCCAGGGCCACTGCATGGAGCATCAGGCTCGCGTCGCGGGGTGAGAGCAGCAGTCCGGCTTCGCGCAGGCCCGCAGCGCGCGCGGACTGGTCCATGCGGCCGGGCAGGGCGTCCTTCTGGAGTGCGAAGTAGCTGACGCCTTCCTCGTCCGTACCGAGGAAGTAGCGGTGCGTCTCGGTGACCGGCGCCTCGAAGGCCTGGGTCATGACGAGTTCGGTGCGGCCGTCCGGGGTGTCGTCGACCAGGGCCTGCCCGCCGGAGACCACGAAGACCCGGGTCGTCGGGTGGCTCCACGCCGCAGCCAGCCATGCCTCGTCGAGGCGGTGGTGGGCTGCGCGGTCGATGCCGCTCGGAGCGGTGAGACCGATCGGGCTCTCCGCTGTCAGGCCCGTGTGGTCGGTCGAGGTACTCACAGGTGCTTCCAACTCCCCCGGATGGACTGGATTGGTTCGGGTCGTTCAGGACGCTCAGGCGGTTCGGGAGGGCTGCCAGTTCGCCGCGAGGTCGCCCCACAGGTACGCGGCCGTTTCCACGCCCTTCATGAGCAGGTCGAGCTCGACCTTCTCGTTGGGCGCGTGCCAGCCGTCGGACGGTACGGAGATACCCAGGAAAAGAACGGGTGCACCGAGTACGTCCTGAAGATCGGCGGCGGGTCCCGAGCCGCCCTCTCGTGTGAACAGGATCTCCTGTCCGAAAGCACGGCCCATCGCCCTTACGACGGACTGCAGGGCGGGGTGGTCCAGCGGCGTCAGGCACGGGCGGGTGGCGGCGCCGAAGCTGATCTCGTGGCTGATTCCGGTCGGCACCCGGGCCGCGACCCAGTCTCGTACGGACTGCTCGATACGGGCCGGATCCTGGCCCGCGACCAGGCGGAACGACAGTTTCAGGTGGGCGGACGACGGGATGATCGTCTTGCCGCCGGGGCCCTGGTAGCCGCCGCCGATGCCGTTGACCTCGGCGGTCGGGCGGGCCCAGACGCGCTCCAGGGTGGTGTGGCCCGCCTCGCCGAGAGTGGCGCGGGACTTGGCCGTACGGAGCCATTGCGCCTCGTCGAAGGGCAGGGCGGCGAACAGCTCGCGCTCACGGTCGGTGAGAGGCGTGATGCCGTCGTAGAAACCGGGGACTGTGACGTGCTCGTCCGCGTCGTGCAGGGCAGCTACGAGACGGGCGGCGACGGTGGCCGGGTTCGGTACGGCGCCGCCGAAGGAGCCGGAGTGGATGTCCTGGTCCGGCCCGTACAGGTCGATTTCGCAGTCCGCGACGCCGCGCATGCCGGTGCAGACGGTGGGGGTGTCCTCGGACCACATGCCGGTGTCCGAGACGATCACCGCGTCGGTGGTCAGGCGTGCGGCGTGCTGTTCGACCAGGGCGCGGAAGTGCGGGGAGCCGGACTCTTCCTCGCCCTCGATGAGGAGCTTGAGGTTCACGGCGGGGGCGGTGCGGCCGGTGGAGGCGAGGTGGGCCCGTACCCCGAGCGTGTGGAAGAAGACCTGGCCCTTGTCGTCGGCCGCGCCGCGTGCGTACAGGCGCCCCTCGACGATCTCGGGCTCGAAGGGGTCGGTGTGCCAGCCGTCCTGGCGGGCTGCGGGCTGCACGTCGTGGTGCCCGTAGACGAGGACCGTGGGGGCGGCAGGGTCGCCGCTCGGCCACTCGGCGAAGACCGCGGGGGCGCCGTCCGTGGGCCAGATTTCGGTGACCGGGAAGCCGGTCTCCTTGAGCTTCACGCACAGCCAGTCGGCACTGCGCCACACGTCCTCGGCGTGGACCGGATGAGCCGACACGGAAGGGATGCGCAGCCAGTCGGCGAGGTCGCCGAGGAAGGCTTCGCGGTGCTCCTCGATGTACGTGCGGACTGCGCTGTCCGGGGCGTCGCTCATGCTCCCGAGCCTATCCGGCCGTCGGACCCGGCTCGTCCAGCAGGATCCGTTCGAGCTCGGCACGGCCCGGGAGGCGGGCGGGGCGGGCGATTTCACCGCTCCGTACGTAGAGGAAGGCGGCGCCCACGGCGTCGACGGGGAGGTCGTGCTGCTCGGCCCACGCGAGGCGGTAGACCGCCAGTTGGAGGGGGTCTGCCGCGTGTGTGCGGCTCGTCTTCCAGTCGACGATCTCGTACGCGCCGGTGTCCTCGTCCCGGTACACGGCGTCTATACGGCCCCTGATCACGCGGCCCGCGAGGGTGAGGTGGAAGGGCGCCTCGATGCGGTGCGGGGTGCGGCGGGCGTACGGCGTGCGTTCGAACGCCTCCTTGAGCTCGGCCAGGTCGCGCTCGTCCGCGATGTCGGCCTCGCTGTCGTCGCCTCCGGGCAGCTCGTCCGGGCCGAGCATAGGGAGGGGCAGTTCCTCGAAGCGGGACTCCACCCAGGCATGAAAGCGGGTGCCTCGGCGGGCTGCGGGCTGCGGCGGGCGCGGCATGGGGCGGGCCAGCTCCTGGGCGAAGCCGTCGGGGTCGGCGGCGAGGCGCAGCAGCTGGGAGGCGGTGAGGGAGGGCGGCAGCTGGACGTCGCGGGTGGTGGCGCGGGCGCGGCGGAGCTCGCCGGCGAGTGCGTCGAGGTCGCGGTCCCATGAGGCGACGGCGCGGGCTTCCTCGGGGGTGAGGCGGCTGCGCGCCTGGCCCGACCCGGGCTCCCCGGCCGACGCGGGGTCGGCGGGGTGGGGGCGTGCGGGCATGGTGTCGTGGCTGGAGGCACCGTGCTGCGATGCGGGGCCGGGGCGCTCCGCTGTGCGCGGGTGGGGTACGGCGGCAGCGGACGGCCGCGGGCCGGGATGCGGGGTGGGGCGGCTGCCCGGGGCCGGGCCCGAGTGCGGGTCGTGGTGGGAGTGCGGGTGCGAGTGGGACGGGTCGCTGTCGCCGTCCCCGGGCGGCGTCGGACGCTCGGCGCGGAGTGCGCCCGACGGGTTTTCGGAGCCGACGGGGTAGGGGCCGGTACCGGCCCCGGCGGATGCGTGGACGGCGTCAGCGCCGTGGTCGGGTGCGGTCGCAGGGCGCTCGGTAAGGAGGCCGTCCCAGGACGACACAGCGCCCGCATCGTCCGTGTCGGACGGGAACCCGGCCCACTGTCCCTCATGGGCGTCATCTGTCGGCCCCCGGTCAGGCTCCCCCGCAGGGCGCTCCGCAAGAAGGCCCTCCCAGGACACAGCCTCGTCGTCATCCGTACCGGACGGGAACCCGGCCCACTGTCCCTCGCGTGCGTCGTCCGTCGCCTGCTCGTCGGGCTCCGCTGCTGGGCGCTCCGTGAAGAGGCCCTCCCAGGCCACGGCTTCGGCGTCGTCCGTACCGGACGGGAACCCGGCCCACTGTCCCTCGCCTGCGTCGTCCGTCGCCCGCTGGTCGGGCTCCGCCGCAGGGCGCTCGGTAAGGAGGCCCTCCCAGGACGCCGAGTCGGCGAACGGGTTGGCCTGCGCAGCATCCGCCTCGTACCACTCCTGTGGGGGTTCTTCCTCGTACGGGTCGTCGGCGGAAGGCGTCGTCAGGGCGTTCAAGTGGGCCAGCACCATGTCCGCCGCCCGGCGGCGGCGGGACATCGACGTCGCGTCCAGCGGGAGGGGCCAGGCCTGGTCCGCTGTCGCGTCCTGCAGGGACGGGTTTTCCTCGTCCTTCGTCGGCGCGTCCGCCCAGACCTCGATCTCGCCGAAGCCGGTCGCGCAGTGGTCGTACAGGGCCTGGAGGAACGCGGAAGGGCCGCGCGGTTTCTTCTGGGTCGGGCCCCACCAGTGGCCCGAGCCGAGGAGCAGGGACCGCGGGCGCGTGAACGTGACGTAGCCGAGGCGGAGTTCCTCGGTGTGCTGGTGGGCCTTCATGTCGTCCTTGAAGGCCTTGATGCCCTTCGCGTCCCAGTCCCGGACGTCCGGGAGCGTCTTCGCGTCCCCGCGCAGTGCGTGCGGCAGCACCTTGGCCTGGGAGGCCCAGGAGTCGCGGGACTGTTCGCTCGGGAAGTGGCCCGAGACCAGGCCCGGGGCGGCCACGACGTCCCATTCCAGGCCCTTGGACTTGTGGGCGGTGAGGACCTTGACCGTGTTCTCGCCGCCGGGCAGGGCGTTGTCCAGGCCCTTTTCGTACTGGGCTGCCGTACGCAGGAAGCCCAGGAAAGCCAGGAGCGTCGCTTCGCCGTCCAGCGCCGCGAAGCCCGCCGCTATGTCCAGGAAGTTGCTCAGCGTCTCGCGGCGGCGGGCGGCCAGGGCGTGCGGTGAGGCGGAGAGTTCCACTTCGAGGCCCGTGGTGGCGAGGACCCGGTGCAGTACGTCCATGAGCGGGTCGGCCAGCGAGCGGCGCAGGTCGCGCAGTTCGGCGGCGAGGCGGGCGAAGCGGACCCTGGCGTCGGCGGAGAAGGGCAGGCCGTCGTCCGTACCGCCGCCGGAGTCCAGGAAGGTGTCGAGCGCGTCGGCGAGAGAGATCACCTCGGACGGGTCCACGCCCTCCACTGCCTCGGCCAGTCTGCTGTCGGGGTCCGCGTCGTCGCCCTGTGCGCGGTGGACCAGCAGCCGTGCCCTGCGCCCGAGCAGCGCCAGATCGCGCGGGCCGATGCGCCAGCGGGGGCCAGTGAGGAGGCGTACGAGCGACGCATTGGCACCCGGGTCCTGGAGGACTTCGCAGACCGCGACCAGGTCCGCGACCTCCGGGAGATGGAGGAGCCCGGACAGGCCGACCACCTCGACCGGTACGTCCCGGGCGACCAGTGCGCCCTGGATCTCGGCGAAATCGCCCGCTGTACGGCACAGAACCGCGATTTCGCCGGGCTCCTTGCCCGTACGGACAAGGTGGGCGATCGAGTCGGCCAGCCAATCGATCTCCTCCGCATGCGTACGGAGAAGGGCGCAGCGGACCGTGCCGTCGCGCTCGGCGCCGGGCGCGGGGCGCAGGGCCTCCACGCCCTCGTGCATGGCGCGGAGCGGGACGGCCAGGCCGTTGGCGAGGTCCAGGAGGCGGCCGCCGCTGCGGCGGTTCTCGCTGAGGGAGTGGCGGGTGGCGGGGCGGCCGTCCGCGTACGGGAAGTGGGCGGGGAAGTCGTCGAGGTTGGCGACGGAGGCGCCGCGCCAGCCGTAGATCGCCTGGCAGGGGTCGCCGACAGCCGTCACCGCGTGCCCTGTGCCGCCGCCGAACAGCCCGGAGAGCAGGAGGCGCTGCGCGACCGAAGTGTCCTGGTACTCGTCGAGGAGGACGACTCGGAATTCGTCGCGCAGGATCCGGCCGGTCTCCTGGCTGGTCAGCGCGAGTTCGGCGGAGAGCGCGATCTGGTCGCCGAAGTCGAGAAGGTCGCGGCTGCGTTTGGCCTCGCGGTAGCGGGTGGTCAGCTCCAGCAGTTCGAGGCGGGCGGCGGCGGCCTCGGGGACCTTGCGCAGGTCGGGGTTGGTGAGCTTGACGGATTCGAGGGTGCGCAGGAGTTCCGTGTCGTACGCCGCGAGGCCCTCGGGGCGTACGAGATGCTCGGCCAGCTCACCGTCCAGCGCCAGGAGGTCGCTGACCAGCGCCGGGAAGGACTTGGTCAGCTCGGGGTACGGGCCGGGCGCCTCGCGCAGTACGCGGGCGGCGAGCTGGTAGCGGGTCGCGTCGGCGAGGAGGCGGGCGGTCGGTTCCAGGCCGATGCGCAGGCCGTGTTCGGTGAGGAGCTGGGCGGCGAAGGCGTGGTACGTCGAGATCCGGGGCTCGCCGGGAGGATTGTCGGGGTCGATCACGTCCGGGTCGGTCACTCCGGCGCGGACCAGGGCCTTGCGGACGCGCTCGGCGAGCTCGCCTGCGGCCTTGTTCGTGAAAGTCAGGCCCAGAACCTGCTCCGGGGCGACCTGTCCCGTCCCGACCAGCCACACCACGCGCGCTGCCATGACCGTCGTCTTGCCCGAACCGGCTCCGGCCACGATGACCTGCGGGGCAGGCGGTGCGGTGATGCACGCCATCTGCTCCGGGGTGAACGGGATGCCGAGGAGCTCTTTGAGCTGCTCGGGGTCGGTGATTCGGTCGGACACCCCAGAGAGGCTATCCGCCCCCGCCGACAGCCCCGGCCCGTCCGGTTTTCAACTATTCGATTACGTGGCGGCCCTCCGGCTGTGCGCTGCACGACGCGCGGAAGGCGCAGTGCGTGCAGTGCTGGCCGGTGGCGGGGGCGAAGCGCTCGTCGAGTACGCGGCCCGCGGCCGTGGCGAGCAGGTCGCCGACCCACTCCCCTGTGAGCGGCTCCTGTGCCTGGATTTTGGGAAGGGCTTCCCCGCCGTCCTTCTTCGCCGCCGCCTGCCGCAGTTGTACGAGTTCCGCGCCGCCGGGCTGGGGGCGCGTGCCGGCGAAGGCGTCGTCCACCGCACCCTCCCGTACCGCAAGCTGGTACACGGCCAGCTGGGGGTGGTGGGCGACCTCGTTCCGTGTGGGGGTCGATTTCCCCGTCTTGAAGTCGACGACGTAAGCCCGTCCCTCCGCGTCCTCCTCGACGCGGTCCATGGAGCCGCGGATCCGCACCTCGTACGATCCGCCCGCCTCCAGCGTCACGTCGAAGTCGTGCTCGGTGGCGACAGTGGTGCGGCCGCCGCGGTCCATGACGTGCCACTGGAGGAAGCGTTCCAGCGCGACGCGCGCGTGCTCCTTCTCCTGCTGGGACTTCCAGGGGGCGTCGAAAGCGAGGGCGTCCCAGACGGAGTCGAGGCGCTCCATCAGTACGGCGAGATCCGCGGGCGTACGGCCGGACGCAACCTCGTCGGCGAGGACGTGGACGACGTTGCCGAAGCCCTGGGCCGCTGTGGCGGGGGCGTCCGCCTTGACCTCGCGCCCCAGGAACCACTGGAGGGAGCAGGTGTTGGCGAGCTGGTCCAGGGCGCTGCCGGAGAGGGCGACGGGCTGGTTGCGGTCCCGCAGCGGGATGCTGCTCTGCGTCGGCTCGTACAGGCCCCACCAGCGGTACGGGTGCGCGGAAGGGACCAGCGGCTGGCCGTCCTCGTCCGCGAGCGCGGCCAGCCGGGCCAGGCGGCGGGCGGCGGCGTCCCGCAGGGCGGGGGCCGCGGCCGGGTCGACGGTGGTGGCGCGCAGTTCGGCGACGAGCGGGGCGACCGCGAGGGGGCGGCGGGGGCGGCCTGTGACGTCGCGCGGTTCTACGCCGAGCTCGGTGAGGAAGCGGGAGGGCTGGTCGCCGTCGTCGGCAGGGGCCTTGACGGCGGTGACGACCAGGCGGTCGCGGGCGCGGGTCGCTGCGACGTAGAAAAGGCGGCGCTCTTCGGCGAGGAGTGCGCCCGGGGTGAGGGGTTCGGCCAGGCCGTCGCGGCCGATGCGGTCGGCTTCGAGGAGGGAGCCCCGGCGGCGCAGGTCCGGCCAGAGGCCCTCCTGGACGCCCGCTACGACGACCAGGCGCCATTCAAGGCCCTTGGAACGGTGGGCCGTCATCAGGCGTACGGCGTCCGGGCGTACGGCGCGCTTGCTGAGGGTGTCGGCGGCGATGTCCTGGGCGTCGAGCTCCTCCAGGAAGTTCAGCGCGCCCCGGCCGCCGGAGCGCTCTTCGGCACGGGCCGCGGTGTCGAAGAGTGCGCACACCGCGTCGAGGTCGCGGTCGGCGTTGCGGCCTGCGGCGCCGCCGCGCAGGGCTGCACGTTCGAGGCGCCCCGGCCAGGGGGTGCCGTCCCACAGCTCCCAGAGGGCCTCTTCGGCGGTGCCGCCGGCTTCGAGGAGTTCGCGCGCCTTGCGCAGGAGCGCGCCGAGGCGCTGGGCGCCGCGGGCGTAAGCCGGGTCGTGCGCGGCCAGCCGCTCGGGCTCCGCGAGGGCGCGGGCGAGGAGCTCGTCGGAGGGCGGGGGCAGGCGGTTGCCCGCGGCACGCTCCTCGTCGCGGAGGGCGCGGCCGAGGCGGCGGAGGTCGGCGGTGTCCATGCCGGCGAGGGGTGAGGTGAGCAGCTCGGTGGCGGTTTCGGTGCGGAGCCACGTGGTGGTGGGCGCGGGGTCGTTCCCCTGGTCGGCCCCTTCACGAGGGTGCAGTGCTGCCTCTGCCACCGCTCTCAGGGCCGTCAGCAGGGGGGTCACCGCAGGCTCGTGGCGCAGCGGGAGGTCGTCGCCGTCTATCTCCAGGGGGACTCCCGCAGAGGTGAGGGCCCGGCGTACGGCCGGGATCGTGCGGCCGCCGGCCCGGACCAGTACCGCCATCTCGTTCCACGGCACGCCCTCCTCCAAGTGGGCGCGGCGCAGGATGTCGGCGATGTTGTCGAGTTCCGTGCCCGCCGTCGGGTACGTGAAGACGTCCGTACGGCCTCCCTCCCGTACCGGGGACAGGTCCCTGTGCGCCCGTACCTTTTCGGCCGGAAGGCGGGTCAACGGCATACGGCGGGTGAGCAGGCGCGTGGCCGTCAGAAGTTCGGCGCCCGAGCGGCGTGATGTGGTCAGCACCTCTACCGGGGCCGGCCTGCCGTCCGTACGGGGGAAGTAGTCGGGGAACTGAAGGATGCCGCCGACGTCCGCGCCCCGGAAGGCGTAGATCGACTGGTCGGGGTCGCCGAAAGCGACCAGTGTGCGGCCCGATCCGGCCAGTGCGTGCAGGAGGCGGACCTGCGCCGGGTCGGTGTCCTGGTATTCGTCCACGAAGACCGCGTCGTACTGCGCGCTGAGCCGGCCTGTGAGCTCCGCCTCTTCGGCGAGCAGTACTGCGCGGTGCACCAGCTCGGCGTAGTCGAGGACTCCCTGCATGTCGAGTACGTCGAGATATTCGGCCAGGAAGGCGGCTGCCGCCTTCCAGTCGGGCCGTCCTGTACGGGCGGCGAAGGCGCCCAGCGCGTCCGGCCCCAGGCCCAGTTCCCGGCTGCGCGCCAGCACCGCGCGTACCTCGTCGGCGAAGCCACGGGTGGTGAGGCAGGCGCGCAGTTCGTCCGGCCAGTGGACGTCGGAGGCCAGGCCGGTGCGCTCCAGGTCCACGTGGCCCGCCAGCAGCTCCCGTACCGCCACGTCCTGTTCGGGGCCGGACAGCAGCCGCAGCGGTTCGCTGAAGAGATCGCTGTCCTGGTGGGCGCGGACCAGGGCGTAGCAGAAGGAGTGGAAGGTGGTCGCCTGCGGCCCGTACGCGCCGCCGAGACGGAGGGCCATCCTGTCGCGCAGTTCCACCGCCGCCTTGCGGCTGAAAGTGAGTACCAGGATCCGCTCGGGGGACGCCCCTTTGGCGACGCGCGCGGCGACGGCCTCCACCAGGGTCGTCGTCTTGCCGGTGCCGGGTCCCGCGAGAACGAGCAGCGGTCCGCCCGCATGGTCAACCACCGCACGCTGTCGTGCGTCCAGAAGAGGAGGATCCACAGGCGCAGGCGGGGTACGTACCAGTCGGTACGCGCCCGGGGTCCTCCCCCTGCGCCCTTGCCGGCTCGGGGGGACCTCCGGCCGTGCTTGACGGTGTGGCGGATTCCGGGCGGAACCTGTGGAAGTGGAGGAGCTCACGTGGATCGCCGGTCCTGGTGGGTGTGCGGGTTGACTTGCCGCGGTGCGCGGGGCGCGGCGGGTGCGGGACGAGTGGTGGTACGAGCGGGATGACGGGGACAGCAAGGATGACGGGGATGGCTGGGACGAGTGGTCCGGGCGTGCGGCGCGCTGACGACGCTACGCCAGTGGGCGGCGGGGGCGCAGCGAGTCAGGACCGTACCCCGTACGGTCCTGGCGCCGCCCACTGCGGGGCCGCATGCCGGAAGCTGTCAGGTGTGAGCCGTGTGAGCTTCCGCACCCCCGCCGACGCCGGCGTCCCCCGCGCCGCCGTCCCGGCCGCTGTCGCGGCCCCGGCCCGTGCCGCAATCGGCGCCGGTGCCCTGATCGCCGCCCGTGCCGTCCTCGTCCCCCGCCCCCGCGTCCTCCTGGCCCCTCCCGCCGTCCCACCGCGCCCGCTTCAGGTCCAGGCGCGGCACGTGGCTCTCCGCCCTGGCGGACGCCGTGCGCAGTGGGGTGCCCTCTGCCCGGTAGTGATCCAGCGCCCGCAGCTCGTGGCCCGGCAGCAGCACGCCGTCCGCCCGCACCACGCGCCACCAGGGAGCGCCGCCGCCGTACAGGGCCATGACCCGGCCCACCTGGCGGGGCCCGCCCTCTTCCAGCCACTCGGCGACGTCCCCGTACGTCATCACCCGGCCCGGCGGAATCAGGTCTGCCACTTCCAGCACACGCTCGGCATACTCGGGGTATCGGGTGGAATCCGATGGGGATTCGGAGGATTCCGGCAGCTCCCGTTCATCGCTCATCCGGCCAATCCTGCCCCACGCCACCGACAATCCGCACGGCCCCGAGAGGCGCATCCAAAACACCGCACGCCCCCGCAATGCACCCTGATGCCCCCCTCCGTCATCTGGTCATGCCACCATCATCCGGGCGGTGACAGGTGATACGAGATCAAGAAGAAACGACGAAGGAGCAGGGCGTGCAGCCTTCCCCGGCGGGCACCCCTGGCGCCGAGTCGCGCTCCGATGCGCCCGCTCCGGACCCTCACTGCGGTCCGGGCGCGAGCCACATCGACCGGGTCTCCGGTGACGAGCCGCTGCTCGCCGCGCGCGTGCACCGGCCCTCCGACCTGGTACGTCTCCTCGTCGGCATCCTCGGAATCGTCTGCGTACTCGCCATCGCAGCCTTCGCGCACGGCACCACGTCCGGCCTCGAAGAGGACATCAGCAAGGGCACGGGACAGACCCCCGACGTCTTCACGAAGCTCGCAGGGCTCATCTCCAGCATCGCCATACTGATCCTGCCGGTCGCCTTCGCGATCGAGCGGCTGATCAAGCGCGACGGACTGCGGATCGCGGACGGCGTACTGGCCGCCGTACTCGCCCATGGGGTGGCCCTCGCCACCGACCTGTGGGTCTCCGAGGCCGCCCCCGACACGATCACGGACGCCCTCACCCGGACCACGACGAGCGGCGACCTGACCGACCCTGTGCACGGCTATCTCGCGCCCGTCATCGCCTACATGACGGCGGTCGGCATGGCCCGCAGGCCGCGCTGGCGGGTGGCGCTGTGGGCGGTCCTGCTGCTCAACTCCTTCGCCGTGCTCGTCGGCGGCCAGACCACGCCGTTCTCGATCATCGTCACGGTGCTGATCGGCTGGACCGTCGCGTACGGCACGCTCTACGCCGTCGGCTCCCCGAACGTACGGCCCACCGGACAGACCCTCCTCGCGGGCCTGCGGCACGTCGGGTTCCACCCCGTCACCGCGATGCGCGCCGAGGACGTCCCCGACTCGGCCGAGCAGGGCGACCGCGGACGCCGCTATCTCGTCACCCTGGAGGACGGCCCGCCCCTCGACGTCACCGTCGTGGACCGCGAGCAGCAGGCGCAGGGCTTCTTCTACCGCGTATGGCGCCAGGTGACGCTGCGCGGCATCACCCAGCGCCGCTCGATCCAGTCCCTGCGCCAGGCCCTCGAACAGGAGGCGCTGCTGGCGTACGCCGCGATCGCCGCCGGGGCCAATGCCCCGAAGCTGATCGCGACCTCCGAACTCGGACCCGACGCCGTGATGCTCGTGTACGAGCACCTGGGCGGGCGCTCGCTGGACTCGCTCCCCGACGAAGAGATCACCGACGAGCTGCTGCGTGGCTCCTGGCGCCAGGTGAAGGCGCTCCAGTCGCGGCGTATCGCGCACCGCAGGCTGGTCGGCGACGCAATCCTGGTGGATCGTTCCGGCAGGGTGATCCTGACCGATCTGCGCGGCGGCGAGATCGCCGCGGGCGACGTCGTCCTGCGCATGGACATCGCCCAGCTGCTCACCACGCTCGGGCTCCGTGTGGGGGCCGAGCGCGCGGTGGCCGCCGCCGTCGACGTGCTCGGGCCCGACGCGGTCGCCGACAGCCTGCCGCTGCTCCAGCCGATCGCGCTCAGCCGCTCCACGCGCGCGACGCTGCGCAAGCTGGCGCGCGAGCGGTCGCAGCGCGAGCGCGAGGCGGTGCTCGACGCGTCGCACGCCGCCAAGGCGTCCAGGACGGGCGAGACGGCGGGCGACGAGGCCACGGCCGCCGCCGATGGCCGGAAGGCCGTACGGGCGGAGAAGAAGGCCGAGAAGGGGGCCATCGAAGAGGCACTGGAGGAGGCCCGGGAGGACGACCTGCTGACGCAGATCCGTCAGCAGGTGCTGCTCATCCGTCCGCAGGCGCCCGTCGAGCCGGCCCGCCTCGAACGCATCAGGCCGCGCACGCTCGTCAGCGTCATCGCCGGTGCGTTCGCCGCGTACTTCCTGATCTCGGCGCTGATGGCCGAGGGCATCAACGAGGCCATCACACAGGCACAGTGGGGCTGGGCCGCCGTGGCCGTGCTGTTCTCCGTGCTGAGCTATCCGGCCGCCGCGATGAGCCTGCTGGGCTTTGTCCCCGAGAAGGTGCCTTTCTGGCGCACTGTCAACGCGCAGGTTGCCGGGTCCTTCGTGAAGCTGGTCGCCCCGGCGGCGGTCGGTGGAGTGGCGCTCAACACCCGCTTTCTCCAGCGCGCCGGTGTACGCCCCGGGCTCGCCGTGGCGAGTGTCGGCGCGGCCCAGCTCTTCGGTCTGGCCAGCCACATCTCGCTGCTGATGATCTTCGGCTATGTGACAGGCACCGAACGGACACCCACGCTGTCCCCGTCCCGGACGGTGATCGCCGGACTGCTGACGGCGGCCGTGCTGGCGCTGGTGGTGACGGCCGTGCCGTTCCTGCGCAAGTTCGTGGCGACGCGGGTGCGGTCGTTGTTCGCGGGTGTGGTGCCGCGCATGCTCGACGTACTCCAGCGGCCGCAGAAGCTGATCACCGGTATCGGCGGGATGGTGCTGCTCACCGCGGCCTTCGTGATGTGCCTGGACGCGTCGATCCGCGCCTTCGACAGCGACGCCCGGCTGAGCTACGCGACCATCGCGGTGGTCTTCCTGACCGCCAATGCGCTGGGGTCCGCCGTTCCGACGCCCGGCGGTATCGGCGCGGTCGAGGGCGCGCTCATCGCGGCTCTGACCTTCGCGGGGCTGCCTTTCGAGATCGCGTCCCCTTCCGTACTGCTGTACCGGCTGCTGACGTTCTGGCTGCCGGTGCTGCCTGGCTGGCTGTTCTTCAACCACCTGACGCGCAAGGGCTACCTCTAGTCACTGCGTATCCAGTCACCTCGCGTCGCGTCACTTCGCGTCGCGTCACTTCGCATCGTCACTTCGTACAAACCGGGCGCGTCCCGAATGGCGCTCCCGGAGCGGCACGCTCCCGCGCCCCGTCGCACGATGGATCCATGGCCACCTCCCCCGTCCTGCGCGCCACGGCCGTCTTCACCGCCGCCGTGCTCCTGTCCGTCGCCGGATGCTCCGACAACGGCGACAAGGACGGGAACGGGGACGGAGCGGAGCAGGACCTCGCCGGCCAGAAGCTGGACTGGAAAGACTGCCCCGCCCCGTCCGCCGCGGAGGGCGGCGGCGACGCGCCCTCGCCCCTCCCCGGCGGCAGCAAGTGGCAGTGCTCCTTCATGAACGTCCCGCGCGACTACGCGAAGCCGGACGGCGAAACGATCGAGCTGGCACTCATCCGTGTCAAGGCCCGCGACACCAAGAACCGCATCGGCTCCCTCATCTTCAACTTCGGAGGCCCCGGCGTCTCCGGAGTGACCGGCCTGCCCTCCCTGGCCGCCAACTACGAGAAGCTGCGCTCCCGCTACGACCTGGTCGGTTTCGACCCGCGCGGAGTCGGCCGCAGCGTCGGTATCGAGTGCTACGACGACGAGCAGCTCGACGAGTACTACGCCCAGGACAGCACCCCGGACGATGCCACCGAGGAGAAGGCCTTCACCGAGAGCCTCGCGGAGTACGCCTCCGCCTGCGAGGAGAACTCGGGCGACGAGCTCCCGTACGTCGGGACCACCAATGCCGCGCGCGACCTGGACCTCATGCGCCAGGTCCTCGGCGACAACAAGCTGTACTACTTCGGCATCTCGTACGGCACCGAACTGGGCGGCGTCTACGCCCACTTGTTCCCCAGGAGAGTCGGCAGGGCGGTCTTCGACGCCGTCGTCGACCCCACCAAGTCCTCCGAACAGGGTTCACTAGGCCAGACCAGGGGCTTCCAGCTCGCCCTCGACAACTTCGCCCAGGACTGTGTCGACAGGGGCGAGGAATGCGCGCTGCCCGGCCGCACCGTGAAGGAGATCGAGGAGTTCATCGCCGACCTCATCAAGCGGCTCGACCAGAAGCCCGTCAAGGGCATCGGTGAACGCCGGCTGACGCAGTCCCACGCCGCCAACGGAATCATCCAGACTCTGTACTCCCAGGACTACTGGCAGTACCTGGAACAGGGCCTCGACGAGGCGGACGGCGGCAACGGCGAGCTGCTCCTCACCCTCTCCGACTCCCTGAACGGCCGCAGCCCCGACGGCTCGTACAGCAACATCGGTGCGGCGAACGCCTCCATCAACTGCGTGGACTACAAGGCGCGTCACGACCTTGAGCAGACCAAGGCGAAGCTCCCCGAGTTCCGCAAGGTCTCCCCCGTCTTCGGCGACTTCCTCGGCTGGGGCCTGTCGGGCTGCTCGCAGTGGCCGGTGGACGGGGAGTGGGACACCCCCGACGTACGCGCGCCCGGCTCGGCCCCCATCCTCGTGATCGGCAACACCGGCGACCCGGCGACGCCCTACGCGGGCGCCCGGAAGATGGCCGAAGAGCTGGGCAAGGGCGTCGGCATCGAACTGACGTACAGGGGCGAGGGGCACGGGGCGTACAACAGCGACGACCCGTGCGTACAGGGCGCTGTGAACGCGTACCTGCTGGAGGGCAAGGTCCCGGCCGCCGGGACCGTGTGTCAGTAGGGCCGCCTAGGATGGCGAATCTGTTTTCGACTTATTCGAATCGTTCGCACACTGGGCACTTGCGGGGGGCCACGATGGCGAGTTTTGTACGAGCAGGTGCCCTGGCGGCGGCTGCGCTCCTGTCGGCGGGAGCAGCCGCCGGCTGCGGCAGCGGTTCCCCGGACGCCGGATCGCCCCCGTCTGCCTCCTCCACCCCGGCCTCGCCCTCCAAGGCCTCCCCCTCCAAGACCTCTCCCTCCAAGACCTCTCCCTCCAAGGACATGGGCGGGAGCGGTGAAGGCGGCGCACAGCCCGCCCTCCCGGCAGCGCTGACCGGCCAGCAGCTCGACTGGAAGCGGTGCGCCGCGCCCCGCAGGGCGAGGGGCAGCGGCGCCCAGGCCCCCGGCAGCCAGTGGCAGTGCGCCACGCTCACCGCGCCGCTGGATTACAGCAAGCCGGACGGCGAGACGATGGGCATCGCCCTGATCCGCTCGAAGGCCACCGACAGCGACCGGCGCCTCGGCTCGCTCCTGTTCAACTTCGGCGGGCCCGGCGGCTCGGGCGTGGCCGGACTGCCCGGCTTCGGCACCGCCTTCACTGCCCTGCACGAGCGGTACGACCTGGTCAGCTTCGACCCGCGCGGCGTCGCCGAGAGCTCCGCCGTCGTCTGCCAGGACGACCGGCAGGCCGACGCTTCGTTCCTGCTGGACTCCACCCCCGACACACCCGCCGAGGAAAAGGCCTACCTCGACGACTCCGCCGCCTTCGGCGCGGGCTGCCTCAAGCGCTCCGGCAAGGTCCTGCCGTACGTCGGCACGAGCAGCGCCGCCCGCGACATGGACCTGATCCGCCAGGTCCTCGGCGACAAGAAGCTGAACTACTTCGGCTTCTCCTACGGAACGGAGCTCGGCGGGACGTACGCCCACCTGTTCCCCAAGAACGTCGGGCGCATGGCGCTGGACGCGGTCGTCGACCCGTCGGCGGACTTCGTCCACCACTCGCGGAATCAGACCCTGGGCTTCCAGCGCGCCCTCGACAACTATTTCAAGAGCACCGGCACCACCCCCGCGGCGGGCACCGCGCGCGTCGCGCGGCTGCTCGACCGGCTGGACAAGAAGCGGCTGACCGCCCGCAGCGGCCGCCCGCTCACCCAGAGCCTGGCGGTCACCGGCATCCTCCAAACGCTCTACGGCGAGGACAGCTGGCCCATGCTGACCAGGGGCCTGCGGGAGGCCGAGAACGGCGACGGCACGACGCTGCTGGCCCTCGCCGAGACGTACAACAACCGTGACCAGGAAGGGCATTACAGCACCGATCACCACGCCCAGCGCGCCATCTCCTGCGCCGACGCCAAGGGGCGCGTGAGCGGCGCCGAGGTCAGGAAGAAACACCTGGCCGACTTCAAGAAGGTCTCGCCCGTGTTCGGCCCGTACCTGGCCTGGGACCTGGCCGGCTGGTGCGCGTCCTGGCCGGTCGACGGCGAGCACGAGACGCCCGAGGTCGGTGCCCGGGGCGCCGACCCGGTCCTGGTCGTCGGCGGCAAGGGCGACCCGGCCACGCCGTACGAAGGATCGCTGCGGATGGTCGACGAGCTGGGCAAGGGCGTCGGCGTACAGATCACCTACGAGGGCGAGGGTCACGGCGCGTACCTGACGGGCAACTCCTGCATAGCCCGAGCGGTCAATCCGTACTTCCTGGACGGCAAGGTTCCGGCGGACGGGACCACCTGCTCGTAACCCCATCCGCTCATCACTCTGCAGCCCCACCGGCGTGTGTACGACGCGCGCCCGCGCTCCACTGTCACAGTGACCACAAATCCCGAATGTCGGATTTGCGCGAATCAGGGAGAGTGGTCGTGGCCCACGTACATGTGATCCTCAATCAGAAGGGCGGCGTGGGTAAATCCACGCTCGCCGTCAACCTCGCCGCCGTCACCGCCGACGTGCTCGGCGCCGGGCCCGAAGGCGAGCGGCCGCCCGTCGTCGCCGTCTCGATCGACCCGCAGGGCTCCGCCGTGTGGTGGTCGGAACGGGTCGGCGACGGCCTGCCGTTCGACTTCGTGCAGGCCCATGACGACCTCGCCGGGCTCGCCGCCCTCCCCCGCATCCCCTCCGCCCAACACGTCTTCGTCGATACGCCCGGCTGGCTCGACCTCGCGGAATCGGACGGCGAGGACCCCCTGGGGAAGGGGTCGGCGGCGGACGCGCTGCGCGCCGTCCTCGACAGCGCGCACGACGTGATCGTGCCGATCGAGCCCGAGCCGCTCGGCTTCCAGCCCACCCAGCGCACCATCGAGCGGGTCGTGAAGCCGCGCGGGCTGCCGTTCCGGGTGGTCATCAACAACTGGGACCCGCGCGACGGCAAGGCGGATCTGGACCAGACCCGGGCGTTCGTCGAGGCGCAGGGCTGGCCCCTCGCGCGCACCGTCGTACGCCATTACAAGCTGCACACCCGCGCATCGGCCGACGGCCTCGTCGTCACGCAGTACGGCGCGAACCGCGTCGCACTCCAGGCCCGCGAGGACTTCTTCCGCCTGGCACTGGAGGTCGGACTCGCCGTCATCCCGGCCCCGGCCAAGCCCAGGCGGGCGCCCCGCACGAAGCCGCATACGAAGCCGCGTACGCCCAAGAAGGCGGGGGCTCGCTGATGGGCCGCCGCACCGACCTCGCCACGCTGCTCACTCCGGGAGCGCCCGCGTCGCGCGCCGAGCGGGACACGTACCAGCTGACCCTCCCGCTCGCGGACCTGGCCGAGAACCCCGACAACCCGCGCCACGAGCTGCGTGACCTCGACGGCCTGGCCGAGACGCTGCGCGAGCGCGGCGTGCTCCAGGCCCTCGGCGTCGTCTCGCGCGCCGCGTTCCTCGGCGCGCATCCGCAACACGAGGCCGCGGTGGGCAACGCCCCGTACGTCGTACTGCACGGCCACCGTCGGCTGGCGGCGGCGAAGCTGGCCGGGCTGCGTGAAGTGCCGGTGCTGGTACGGGAGGACGCGACCCGCACCGACGAGGACGCGCTCATCGAGAACGTCCAGCGCGACGATCTCACCGAGCTCGAACAGGCCCGGGCCATCCAGGGCCTGATCACCTCGTACGGCTACTCGCAGCGGCAGGTGGCCGCCCGGATCGGCAAGACCCAGGGGTTCGTCTCGCAGCGGCTGTCGCTGATGAGGCTCCGCGAGGACCTCCAGGAAGCGCTGGCCGACGGACGCGTGTCGGTCGAGGACGCGCGCCGGATCGCGCGGCAGCCCCGCGACGAACAGCAGCTCCCGGGAGCCGTGCCGGCCGCACCCGTGCCCAAGGCACGGCAGCAGGCACGGCGGCGCGATTACGGCGTAATCACCCTGGACAGCCGGGGCACGCCCGAGGAGCTCGTCGAAGCGCTGCGCCGCAACCTGGCGCCCGCCGCTCTCGAACGGGTGGCGGAACTGCTGGCACAGGGGCGCTTGTCACGGGGACGCTGACGCAAGCCGAAGGGGCCGCCCCGCACATGTTGTGCGGGGCGGCCCCTTCGTACGTCACGTACCGACGAGCCTTAGTAGACCGGCTTCTCGGGCTCGATCTGGTTGACCCACCCGATCACGCCGCCGCCGACGTGCACCGCGTCCGCGAAGCCCGCCGACTTGAGCACCGCGAGGACCTCCGCACTGCGGACACCCGTCTTGCAGTGCAGGACGATGCGCTTGTCCTGGGGCATATCTTCGAGGGCCTTGCCCATCAGGAATTCGTTCTTCGGGATCAGCCGGGCGCCGGGGATCGAGACGATCTCGTACTCGTTCTGCTCCCGGACGTCGATGATCTCGATCTTCTCGTCGGCGTCGATCCACTCCTTGAGCTGCTTGGGAGTGATGGTCGAGCCGAGCGCCGCCTCCTGGGCCTCCTCGGACACGACGCCGCAGAAGGCCTCGTAGTCGATGAGCTCGGTGACGGTCGGGTTCTCGCCGCAGACCGCGCAGTCGGGGTCCTTGCGGACCTTGACCTGGCGGTACTGCATCTCCAGGGCGTCGTAGATCATCAGTCGGCCGACCAGCGGCTCACCGATGCCTGCGAGGAGCTTGATCGCCTCGTTGACCTGGATCGAGCCGATGGACGCGCAGAGCACACCCAGCACGCCGCCCTCGGCGCACGACGGGACCATGCCCGGCGGCGGGGGCTCCGGGTAGAGGCAGCGGTAGCAGGGGCCGTGCTCGGACCAGAAGACGGACGCCTGGCCGTCGAAGCGGTAGATCGAGCCCCAGACGTACGGCTTGTTGAGCAGCACACACGCGTCGTTGACCAGGTAGCGGGTCGCGAAGTTGTCCGTGCCGTCGACGATCAGGTCGTACTGGGAGAAGATCTCCATCACGTTCTCGGCTTCGAGCCGCTCTTCGTGAAGGACCACATTCACGTAGGGGTTGATGCCGAGGACGGAGTCGCGGGCGGACTCGGCCTTCGAGCGGCCGATGTCGGCCTGGCTGTGAATAATCTGGCGCTGCAGGTTCGACTCGTCGACCTCGTCGAACTCCACAATGCCGAGGGTGCCGACGCCGGCCGCCGCGAGGTACATCAGCGCGGGCGAACCCAGGCCGCCGGCGCCCACGGCGAGCACCTTGGCGTTCTTCAGCCGCTTCTGCCCGTCCATCCCGACATCGGGGATGATCAGGTGGCGGGAGTACCTGCGAACCTCGTCGACAGTGAGCTCGGCAGCGGGCTCGACCAGGGGTGGCAGCGACACGGGGACTCCGTAGGTCGGTAAGTCAGTACGGTTGTTCTCCGCGTAACACTGCCACGCCCCTTCTCATTCCGAGACACCTGGTCCGATCCGCGAGACGATTTCGTCCCAGTACCCGGGCAGTGCCTCAAATGGGTCGTTTTGTCCGTCCCGGTCGCTTCGGTCGGTCAGGAAGACCGTCCCGGCGCCCTGCCAGCGGGCGATACGTACGGCCTCGTCCAGGTGTGTACGCGGGAGGCCGTGCACCAGATGGCAGAAACGCTCCGGCGGATGGTCCGCGGTCCACTCGGCCACCTGCGACCAGCGGTAGTCGGTCCAGGGCCCCGAGAAGGTCACCAGCTGGTGGGCGATTTCCGCGTACCCGGGATGCGGGTGGGTGCCCTGGCCCAGGACCAGGTGAGCGCCGTCGTCCGTCAGCCCGGACAGCGTGGAGGCGAGACGCCGGACGCCGGGGAGGTCCGCCCCCTCCGCCGGACACCGGTCGAGATAGAAACCGTCGACCCGGTACCAGTCACGGAAGCGGTGCCCCTCGGAGATGAGCTCGGCGAAGGTCCGCGCGCCGTACGCCACGTCGAGCCGCCCCAGAACCCTCACACCCGTGTTGCGCAGGCGGCCGGCCGCCTCCAGGCAGTGCGGGTCGGGCCGGGCGCCGGGGCCGTTCGCGACGTTGAGCACCGTCCAGTGCAGGGGCGCTCCGGGCCGGGTGAGTTCGGCCCACTCGACGGGGGCGACGAGCGGATGGGCGTACCCCGGGATGCCGACGCCCATCCGGTCCGCCGCGGTCACGGCCTGCAGGGTGCCCCTCCTGGTCAGATGCGGCATGCCGCCTCCATCCAGATGTCGGCGAGCGACTCCTCCAGGTTGATCCTGGGGCGCCAGCCGAGCCGGTCGCGCGCGGTGCGCACATCGGCCTGCTGCCAGCTGCCGCAGCCGTCCGGGTACGGGAACGGCGGGCCGCCCAGGTGCTCCGCCGGCATCTCGCCCCTGGGGGCGCCCACCGAAGCGAGTACGCCGCCCACTCCTCCGTTGCGCGCCGCCGCTGCCGCGCTCCCCGCGCCGTATCCGGAGGGGGCGTCGAGCTCGTGGAGGGCGCCTCCGTAGCCCGCGACCCTGGCCAGGACGGCGGCGGCGTCGCGCAGCCGCACCGCGCGGCCGGTGCCGATGTTGACGACACCCTGGGCGGCGGAGAGGGAGGCGGCGTGCACGGCGCGCGCCACGTCCCTCACGTCGACGAAGTCGCGCTGCACTCCGAGGCCGCTGAGCTTGAGCTCGCCGTCCCCCGACTGCATCGCGCGCCGCATCGCCTCGGCGAGCCGGCCGAGCGGCGAGCCCGCCGGGGTGCCGGGGCCGACCGGTGAGAAGACGCGCAGGACGACGGCGTCGAGGCCGGAGCCGAGCACCAGCTCGGTGGCCGCGAGCTTGCTGACGCCGTACGGGCCGCCGGGGCGCGGCACGGCGTCCTCGGCGGTGGACGATCCGGGCTGCGAGGGCCCGTACTCGGCGGCACACCCGAGCTGTACGAGCCGCGCCCCGCAGCCACTGCGGCGCAGGGCCTCGCAGACGGTCGCGACGGCGACGGTGTTGTGGCGGGTCAGGTCACGGGCGCCGCCGCGGGTGGCGCCGGCGCAGTTGACGACGACGCCGGGGTGGACCGCGTCCAGGAAGCGGGTCAGCGCACCGGGGCTCCCGGTGGCGAGGTCGAACCGTACGTCGGCGTCGTCGCCCCGTCCGAGAGCGGTGAGCTGCACGGCCGGGTCGGCGAGCAGCCGGTCGGCGACGAACCGGCCGAGGTATCCATTGGCACCGAGCAGCAGCACCCTCATCGCGCGTCCCCTCGGTGCCGACCGGCTGGGGCTGGGGGTTGGGGGGTCATGTCACGTTCTCCTTCGGGGATGTTGCGGTGAGTGCTGCGGTGAGCGCTTCGGTGTGCGCCCGCGGCGTCGGCTCCGCGGGATCGGAGGTGGCGGCTCAGTCGTGCCGGGCCGCGTGGGCGGAGGCACGGGAGAGGGCCACGGTGGCGTGGACGAGCAGGCCGAGCGCCGCCGCGGCGCAGGCGACAGCGGGTACGGCTCCCGCGCCTCCCGCCTGGACAACGGCCTCGACGGGCCTGGCGAGTAAGCCGCAGCCGGGCAGGCGAGCAGCGAGTACGGCCGCAAGTGCGGTGATCTGTACGGCAGTTGCCGCCGCGAGCCCGGCCGAGGCGGACTCGGGGAAGCCGTGGACGGTGAGCAGCCGGGCGAGGAAGAGGAGCGCGCCGAGGGCGACGGCGGAGGCCGCCACTCGTCCGTTGCCGCCCGCCGCGATTCCGACAGCCGCCTGGAGGGCCAGGAGCGCGCACACGAAGAGTGCGGTGACACCGAGCAGGAGGGGCCTGGCCGCTTCGGCGAACTCCTCGGTGCCGCGGCTCGCGGCGAGTTTGCGACGCGCCTGTACGGACAGGAGGTGCGCGCACCAGGCGGCGGGGGCCAGGGCAGCGGTGAGCCCCAGGAACGGCACCGTAGCCATGGGCCAGGAGCCGTCGGAGCCGACCCGGTCGCCGACGCCGGGGCCGCCGCCGTGAGCGACGCCGGGGCTGGGACCGGGGCCGCCGTCGTGAGCGACGCCGGGGCCAGGACCGGGGCCGCCGTCGTGGGCCGCGCCAGGGCCTCCGTCGTGCGCACCGCCCGGGCCGCCGTCGTAGGCCGCGCTGGGGCCGCCGCCGTGGGCGACGCCGGGGCTGGGACCGGGGCCGCCGCCGTGGGCCGCGCCAGGGCCTCCGTCGTGCGCACCGCCAGGTCCACCGTCGTGGGCCGCGCTGGGGCCGCCGTCGTGCGCCGCGCCCAGGCCGCCGTCGTGCGCAGCGCCCGGGCCGCCGTCGTAGGCCGCGCCGAGGCCACCGTCGTGCGCACCGCCGGGGCCACCGTCGAGGACCTCGCCGAGCAGCCCGTCGCCGAAGACGGCGTACCCGATGAGCCAGAGCGCCCACAGGCGCGCGGCCGGCGCCGTACGCCCCGGGGCGCGCAGGGGCCCGTTGCGCAGGCAGAGCGCGAGCGCACCGGCGACGGTGAGCGCCCCCAGCACCCCCACGGCGAGCCGCGCCTGCCCCGTCGACATGTTCAGCCCCGCGACGGTGAGGGCGCAGACGACGCCCGGAAGCAGCGCGTACGCGATCCAGCCCGCGCGCGGCAGCTCCTCGCGCGCCGGGGGCTCGGCGGCCCCCGCGGCCTGACCGTCGTCCCCCGTGCGCGGAACCCGTGCGTAGAGCTCCTCGGCGAGGCTGAAGACGTCCCGGTGCCGGAAACGGGCCGCGGTCCTGTCGGTCACCCCGTGCGCTTCGAGCCCGGCGGCGATCTCCAGCGGATCGACGGCCCGCTCGCAGAGTGCGCGGTGCCGGTGCATCAGGGCCCGCACAGGGTCGGCCGGCCCGCGCCGCACCGACGTCAGGCCTGCCTTGCGGCCGTCGGCGGCCGTTCCGGATTCAGGCATCGCGTTCCCCCGACCGTGATCCCGACCCTGACCCCGCCCCTGACACCGACCCTGCGCCCACCGGCTGGACCCCGGCAGCAGCCGCAGCCCAGCTCGGCGGCCCGGATCCGCCGCCGCTCCCGCCGCCCAAGCCGCTCCAGCTGTTCCCGCCGCCCGCCCAGCGCCCCGGCACATGCGCCTCCGCCGGGTGGGCGAAAAGCAGCGGGTCGCCGGCCTCGTCGAGGGCTTCGCGGCGTACCGGACAGCGGGAGATCAGTTCCAGGTAAATGCCGCGAAATGCCGCGAGATTCTGCTCGACGGTGAACAGTTCGAGCGCCCGCGCGCGCGCCGCCGCACCCAGCCGCTCGCGCCGCTGCGGATCCCGCAGCAGCGACAGGCAGGCGTCGGCGAGG